>JBMTAN010000079.1:0-2460 GCA_049428765.1 Roseiflexaceae bacterium | reverse complement strand
CGCCCATGCGAATATCGCATGGGCGCTCTCTATATAATATGCGGTAAGATAGTGTCATGTTATCAACAGTCGTAGGATTGAGGTATGATATGGTGCATCTTTTGCAGAACGATACATGGCGTGTTGGTGTACTCCCTGAGACAGCTGCATCGTTGGCGTTTGCGCAGATTCAACACGAGGGGCAGTGGCATGATTTTATGCGACCAACGCCAATCGAGGCGCAACACGACCCGCTGGAGTGTGCAAGCTATTTGTTGGTGCCATGGTCAAACCGAATTCGCGATGCAAAGTTTCGTTTTGCGGGGCAAGAGTATCAATTGCGCCCGAGTTTTGCGGATAGTACAGCGATTCATGGAGCGGCGCGTCATTACCCGTGGCAAGTAATACAGGCGGATGATACGCATATTCGTTTGGAATTTGACTCGCGGCTACATGATGATGTAAATTTCCCTTTCGCCTTTCGGTGTTGGGTTGAGTATCACCTCGTGGGCAGTGACTTTCGGACATTGTTAGGGGTACAGAATGTCGATACACAAGCGATGCCAGCAGGGTTTGGCTCACACCCGATGATTCAACGGCAGTTGACCGGAGTAGAGGATCACCTTGCGTTACAGTTGCCGTATACGCAGGCATATCCGTTAGTAGATTGCATGCCGACAGGGGCACCTACGGCAGTGCCGGCAGCGTTCGACTATCAACAGCTTCGCCAAGCCGGGGATGTGTTTGTGGATGACTGTCTGACAGGTCGTAATATGGCACAGCAGATTATGTTAGAATACGGCAAATCGAAAGTACATATTGTTCACTGGTTAGATTTTATTTATACCCATCTGGTGATGTATATGCCATTAGGACAATCATTTATCGCACTAGAGCCTGTTACCAATGCCAATGACGGTTTTAATTTGATGTCGGCTGGTGCTAGTGATCATGGTGTATTTGTGTTGCAGCCCGGTGAAATGCGCGAAGCGATGTCAGGGTATTTACTTACGCCATAATCACAAGTGGGATATCAATTATGTCCCTATATCATTCATTAACGCGATTGCGTTATTACATGTTTGAGAATATTTATCAATTCCGCGATATTGGCGGCTATGTAACTGTTGATGGTCATACAACCGTATACAATCGTTTTTTTCGTTCGAGTGCGTTATATGGTATGACTTCTGATGACCAACGCCAGGTATATGATTTGGGTGTACGCACGGTCATTGATATACGTACTACTGAGGAGATAATTGAACAGGGAGAGACGCAGTTTGATGTTGAACTCGACATCAACTTGCTCCATATACCGATGGTTGCACAGCAGCGAGTATTACATGAGCTGGCGGCTGGTTCACGTTCTGAGGCACTTATTTCGGGTATTGAGCAAGTACATCCGTTCTTTCCCAAGTTTTTTGAGATTGCAAGTTCAGTAAATCATGGAGTGGTGTTTCACTGTAGTTTAGGTATTGTCCGAACCGGATTACTGACGGCTATCTTACTTGACGTAGCGGGTGTTGCCCATGAAGAGATTGTCAGTGATTTTTCGCGGACAAACATTTATTTGGCACCGCGACTACCAATACTGCGCCAGCGTCGCCCGACATATTTGACACCAAATCAGTTTGAACAATTAATAGTGGCTCACCCACAAGCGATGCGCGATTTGTTGCGATATATCTATCAAACATACGGTAGTATGCGAGATTTTTTGATTCGTACCGGCGTGCCAACTCAACAGATTGACCAGGTTGTACACCGCATGATTACAAAGTAAATAGGTTTACTTTTCACTGATGATTGGCATCTCACCAATATGGTTGCCGTTGACAGCAATACGCAACATAAAGTCTGCTACATTGGCACGTTTGATACTAACATTAAGGCGCCGGTTTAGGGTGTCAACTACATATTGGCCGGTGAAGTCCCCCTCGATCAATTGATGCGTACGCACAATACTCCAGTTAATAGCTGGATTAGAAGTCACTGCTATCGCATATTGTTGTGCGATTCGGAGCCACCGTGCTGATGCTGGTGTGGTAAATAACTGACTAATGCGTTGTCCTAGCGGTATCTTAAAATGCGGATGCATCACGACGTAGGAGTCACTTAGTGTGACGAGTCGTGTCACTCGTTGCTTGTGCATTGACTGAATGATTGTGTGAGCGATTGTAGCTAGGGTGTCCTCTGGCTCTTCTAAGACTGGTGCTATGGTCGTGATAACGGCATCTGCGTGATGTATGGCACGATCAACATTAAACCGGTCGCGTGCGTCTCCTACAATAACTCGGAGACGTTCGTGCGAGAGTGGCAATTTGTTGGGTCTTCGTACAAATGCAGTGACATCGTGCCCCATACCGATAGCCTGTCGCACCAGATGATTGCCTGTTCTGCCACTCGCCCCAAAAATGACCAGGTGCATATACGTACGCTCTGTTGTTCAATATGATAATGTTCATATAATACCGTGAA
>JBMTAN010000078.1:0-2762 GCA_049428765.1 Roseiflexaceae bacterium | reverse complement strand
GCGAATACGTTGAATCTCGGCATCAATGTCAGTTTCGGTAATCTCACGCGGGGGTGGTCCGTAAGCAATTAACCATATGATTACAGCCGGGATACTCATGCCAATCATCGGCCAGATAGGCCAAAAGTCGTCGAATGGTGTGGTAAAGAACCAGATGGAGATGACAAGTGTAGCAACACTAAACCAAATTGACATGAAGATTTTGAAGACCTGTTGCATCTTGAGTCGATGCCGAATCTTGTTGCGATAATCGGCTGTGGGTTGTATAGGTAATTCGTCACTCATGATTGACTCCTTATGTGGTGATATGGATATGTACGATGAGACGACAGTGTGCCTATGCATGTTGTAGTTAGACGCGCACAATGTCAAGCCCTAGGTCGCTGAGACGGGGTACGATGTCGCCGTAGCCGCGCTCGAGATAATGAGTGCCGGTTAGTGTGGTTGAGCCTTGGGCGACGGCGGCTGCGATGACATATGCAAGTCCAGCGCGCAAATCTGGGATAGCGATATGGTCAACGGCGTGGAGTTGGTTGCCCCCAACAATGATTGCACTATGCAGATGATTGGCATCACGATAGCGACATGGCGCACCGCCGAGGCAGTGGCTAGTGAGTTGGGTGACAGCGCCGAGTTGGCTGAGCGCCTTGAGGTAACCAAATCGGTTTTCGTAGACAGTCTCATGAATGACCGAAATTCCTTGGCTCTGTGTCAGGAGTACCGCAAACGGCTGTTGCCAATCGGTCGAGAATCCGGGGTAGACGTCAGTCTCGATGATTGCTGATGTTAGTGGTCGTTGTCTGAAGAAGCGGATGCTGTTAGATCCGACGAGTTCAAAGCCGCCACCGACTTGTTGGTAGTATGACAAGAAGTTCCCCAAAATCTCGGGGCGGATGCCGTGTACGGTAATGTCGCCGTCTGCTGCGGCGGCAAGACAGGCCCATGAGGCGGTTTCGATGCGATCACCAAGTACATGAATATGCGTGCCATGGAGCTTTTTGACGCCCTCAATGCGAATCTCTCGCCCAGGTGTAGTGAAAATAATGGCACCCATCGACCGTAGCATAGTGATAAGTTCAAAAATCTCAGGCTCGATGGCGGCATTATGAATGACGGTACGGCCCTCGGCCAAGACGCCCAAATACAAGCAGGTCTCGGTTGCACCGACGCTTGGATATGGCAAGGTGATTTGGGTACCTTGGAGGCGGTCATTGCAGGTGGCGACATAACCTTCGGTTGTAATTTCAACGTGGCCACCGAACTTTTCGATGGCATCGATATGGAAATCGACTTTACGCTCACCGATTGTACAACCACCGAGCACCGGCACTGAGACGCGTTGGCAGCGATGCAGGAGTGCACCGAGGAGCAAGACGGGTATTCGGTTACTGCCTGAATCTGGCAGTGGGATGTCGAACGTGCGAATAGTACGCGGGTCGATGGTGAGTTGGGACTGATCACTCTCGTGGATTGTCACACCAATCGCTACGAGCATATCGCGAGTGATAGTCGTGTCTCCAATCGGAGGGACGTTGCTAATCGTGGTTGGTGTCTCAGCTAACATGGTCGCAACCATAGCTTTGGTGACGAAGTTTTTTGCGCCAAGACAAGTGATTTCACCGCGGATTGGAGTTCCACCGGTAATTCGGTAGTCGGGGGTAGTCAATGCCATGGTGTGTCCATCAGCTGTAGCGGATAATTCAGGTCTATTATAACCGCTAAATTGTTAGGCACCCAAGATATGGTACAATCGGGCGATGTTCTGTATGCGCCATGAGAGGTGTAAGGATGCGTCCCAAAATTACGATTATCGGATCTGGTTTTGTAGGCTCGACGGCAGCTCATTGGATTGCCACCAAGGAGCTCGGCGATGTGGTGTTGCTCGATATTGTCGAAGGTGTGCCACAGGGTAAAGGTCTTGACTTAGCCGAGGCTGCGCCAATTGAAGGCTACGACCTTAAGATTATTGGCTCAAACGACTATGCCGATACGGCTAATTCAGATGTGATTGTGGTCACATCTGGTGCCCCTCGTAAGCCAGGCATGACCCGTGAGGATTTGATTAAAATCAACGCCAAAATCACGCGCGATTGTATCAGCAAGGCTGCACCATTGTCGCCCAATGCAGTCATTATCATGGTCAACAACCCTCTTGACACGATGGTATACTTGGCCCGCCAGGTTAGCGGGTTCCCCAAGGAGCGTGTGATTGGTCAAGCGGGTGTGCTTGATGCAGCGCGCTACCGCACGTTCATTGCGATGGAGACGGGCGTTTCAGTCGAGGATATCCAAGCCATGTTGATGGGTGGTCACGGCGATGAGATGGTGCCGTTGCCACGATACACTACTATTGGTGGTATTCCAGTGACTGATTTTATTTCGGCAGATCGGCTTGAAGCAATTGTCGATCGTGCACGCAAGGGTGGTGGTGAGATTGTCAACCTGCTCAAGACGGGCAGTGCATACTATGCACCAGCTGCTGCCACCGTACAGATGGTTGAGGCCGTAGTCCGTGACAAGAACCGTGTGTTGCCGGCTGCCTGTTACCTTGAGGGCGAGTACGGTCTGAACGATATCTATTTTGGTGTGCCGTGTGTGCTCGGTGCTGGGGGCGTCAAAAAGGTGATTGAGTTGCCACTCAATGATGATGAAAAAGCATTGGTGGCTGCAAGTGCTGCTGCTGTCTCAAGCTCAATTGCTGCTCTCAAATCAATGGATCTTGATGCATAAAGTTAGGTGTCGAACTGGAGCGGCCCAGCGGA
>JBMTAN010000077.1:0-3083 GCA_049428765.1 Roseiflexaceae bacterium | reverse complement strand
AATACCGTGGAGCGATTCGTGTGTATACAGGTTATTGCTTACCTGTACGCTGATGACGTGGACGCGATTGCCATGAACGGTGGCTCAATGCACTCTCAATCGCAGCCTCGTCAATCATAAATCCGTGCAATGAGACATAGAGTGGGATTCCATGTGTCTGAGCCCACTGACAAAGTTGTGATTGACTAATGCGACAGCGTTGTGCGGCCTCGGTGACAGTTATGTGGGTATGGTGACGTAGAGTGTGGTGGATCACTGCGTTGAGTCCAGGCCATGAGGTATCGTTGTTCATCGGCATGCTCCTTTAGCCACTCTAATAGAGTCTCACGGCGACAACGCCAACTATGCACTCCCACAAAACTCGTCCCAGGCAATGCATCAACACTCCACAGCTGCATTAACCAGCTGAGCGGCACTCCACAATGGACGACAACTTCGGCCATCGTGACGACCTCAGGTAACTGGTGTATACCACCCGATCGCATGATCTGCTGCAATCCAACCTCGTAGTAGTCAATCGACGCACCATGCATACGCGACTCCTCTCGTGCTGAAAGCCACCTTACCAGTAGGGATGGATGGATGTATCCTATCGTATGATTGAATCGTTGTGTATCCCCCATTCGCACGGATTTATATCCCCCATTTTGGAGAATTTCACAAAAACACACGCACGACACGCATACGGCATCGTTGTTCAGCGCCATCTCCTCATTTATGCGACATGCATCGCGCGACGACGAATGCCAAATCCCATCAACAACACCACCGTCATTACTACGGCTGTGACCAACATCGCCATCGCATAGCCACTCGTGGCATCAGCGCTACCAGCTGCGACCGTTGCCATCATGGTCGCACCAATCATCTGCCCTACACTAATCGTAATGGTCAACAGAGCCTGCGCAGGGGCTCGCTCTGCGTCACTTGCTTCGGCGAGCATCATGTAGCGTAAGGCAGCCCCTAACAAGACCGCAATCCCAAAGCCAAATAAGATGGAAAACACATAAAACCACCACAGAGAGGTTGGCCATACACCAAGGACAGTCAAGCCGATAATCATCAAAGCCACACCACTTAACACCACGGGCTTCGCACCAACTTTATCGAGCATACGTCCAGACAACGGCGATGCCACAGCCATTGCAAACACCAACGGAATCAACTGAAAACTCGCCGTAGACTCACTCATAACATAGGCACTCACCAACAACGAAGGCAAGTACAACGTGACAGCCTCGGCGATGCCAGCACCAAACGCTAAGGCCAAGATAATTACGATTTGCCCACGCAAGAATAGCTGCAACTGCACCACCGGGTCAATGGCGCGCCGTTCAACTACCACCAAGACTGGAATCAGGCAAAATGCAACTAAAAGTATCCACGAGGATCGTCCAAGTCCTTGTAAGCCAAAAGCCAAGGCAATCAAAAAACCACTCAGCACAATGCTTCCCAACCAATCAAATGGCGCTCCTTGTTTGCCACCACCGATCGGCAATAACCGCATCCCCAAAGCCATAATCAATACAACAATCGGAATATTAATCCAGAATAACCACGGCCACCCAAATAACAACAGCACACCACCAATGATGGGACCAATCAAAAATGCAATGCCAAACACAGCACCAATCAATCCAAGTGCTCGGCCACGTTGCGCCACTGGGAACACGTCGCCGACCACGGCACTCGCCACTGGGAAGATGCCTCCTGCGCCAAACCCTTGAATAGCTCGCCCCACCAGCAATACCGCTATATCAGTTGCACTTGCTACCACAACCGACCCTACCCCAAATATCAACACACTCACCAGAAAACTCATCCGGCGACCATATCTATCAGAAGCCTTGGCAAGTAATGGCGTCGCAACCAGATTTGCCACAATATACATACCGAAAATCCACGCACCTGTTGTGACATCCATGCCGAGTTGACTCTGCATCGCCGGCAATGCAGGCCCCGTTACAGCAATATCCATAGCGGCCATGAGTACTCCCAAAAAGAGTACCAACAGTAACTGATTGCGCTGACGATCACTCATCTCCATTCGACACCTCAAGACTATACTGACCGGTCGGTCAGTATAGCACACAATTGGTATCATCTATGCTATGCTTGACGTGTTCACATTCTTTTCTTTATCAGATAAAAAGAGGACACCCATGCTCGATCCACGAATGACACAGCTAGCCGAACTGTTGGTGAGCCACTCTATGCGAGTGCAACAGGGAGAGAAGGTTTTAATCGAGGCATTTGATATACCCAGCGATATGACTGTTGCCTTGGTGCGTGCCGTGGCCAATATCGGCGGTCACCCTTTGGTCAGCACATATCAGCAATCTGTATTGCGAGCCTTGTATCAATCGGCCACCCTCGAACAAATGCAGACTATTGGTACCATTGAGCGTGCACGTATGGAGGCAGTACAGTGCTATGTCGGCATGCGCGGATCACATAACACGACGGAGATGAGCGATGTGCCGCGCGAGCGCATGGATTTGTACGAAAAACATTGGTGGAATCATGTCCACAGCGCAGTGCGTGTCCCTCACACCAAATGGGTTGTATTGCGTTGGCCTACTCCATCAATGGCACAATCAGCAGGCATGAGCACTGAGGCCTTCGAAGACTTTTACTTTAATGTGTGTACGGGCGTTGATTATATTGCCATGCAAAAAGCCATGGAGCCACTTGAGGCGTTGATGCGCAGTACTGACCGTGTGCACATCAAGGGTCCTGGCACCGATTTACGCTTTAGTATCAAAGGAATTGGCGTGGTACCTTGTTACGGCGAGCGCAACATCCCAGATGGCGAGATTTACACCTGTCCAGTGGTTGACTCGGCCGAGGGGCATGTCACCTACAACTGTGAATCGCTCTACCGAGGGACGGTCTTTAGCAATGTGCGTTTTGAGTTCACCCAAGGCAAGATTGTCAAGGCGGATGCCGGCGCCAATACTGCCAAACTCAATGAAATTCTCGACGCCGATGCAGGTGCACGCTACCTCGGCGAATGGTCATTGGGCGTCAATCCATACATTACCAATCCGATGCGTGATACCTTGTTTGACGAAAAAATCTCG
>JBMTAN010000076.1:0-3589 GCA_049428765.1 Roseiflexaceae bacterium | reverse complement strand
CCCCCCCACCCCTGCTTTGCGTTAGTTATTTGGTGCGATACCCTTGTGGATGTGATTGATGCCATTCCCATGCGCTACCAATAATTTGTTCAAGCTGTGGATATTTGGGTTCCCACCCCAGCTCGTCACGAATTTTTTGGGCTGACGCTATCAAAATCGCTGGATCACCAGGACGACGTGCCCCTATCGTACAAGGAATCGGATGACCAGTCACTTTGCGCGCGGTCTCGACCACTTCAAGGTTCGTAAAGCCGTTCGTGTTACCAAGATTGTATTTACGACTGCCGAGGCGGGCAATGCCGTCAAGCGCCAAAATATGCGCTGATGCAAGATCGACGATATGTACGTAGTCACGCACACATGTACCGTCGCGAGTCGGATAATCGCCACCAAAGAGCGTAATCGACTCACGTTGACCGAGAGCAACTTGGAGCACCACAGGAATCAGGTGTAACTCGGGTGTGTGATCCTCACCACGATGTGGTGTGCCACCAGCGGCATTGAAGTAGCGTAAGCATGCGTATTTGATGCCGTGGATGCGCTCATACCAATGCAGTGCACGCTCAAGGAAGAATTTTGACTCACCGTATGGGGACCCAGGCACAATTTTGCATTCGGGTTCAATTGGCATCATATCAGGTTCATCGAATAGATTCGCCGTTGACGACAAGATAATCCGCCCCACACCAGCTGCGACAGCTGCTTCGAATAGATTGACACCAGCAACAGTATTATCACGCAGGTACTTAGCCGGATGGTGCATACTCTCGCCAACCAGTGTATACGAGGCAAAGTGCATAATCGCATCGATACCTTTGTGAGTTGCAAAAACAGTTTTGACCTGTGACTCATCAGTAAGGTCTGCTTGGACAAATTGCGCATCAGGATGCACAGCCTCGCGATGCCCTTGATACAGATTATCGACGACGACCACATCATGGCCGGCTGCAATTAGTTCAGCAGTTGCAGTGCTCCCAATATACCCAGCTCCACCAGTCACCAGAATCTTCATCGGCACACCTCCACACACAGACCACGGCAATCTCATTTCGATGCGGTGGTGCATCTCTACAAAACGATGGGACATTGAGCGTCATTGCTAAACACTGCGATTATAACAGGTCTATACACAGCAGAACCACTGCAACGAAACACATTGCAGTGGTTCCAGACGCATCATCCAAAAGATATCACGCAGTAGGTATAGCCTCAGGACTGATAATCAACTTGTAGCCGAATCCACGCACCGTCACAAGGTAACGTGGCAACGCAGGATCAATCTCAATGCGCTGACGCACACGATAGACAAGCGCATCAATCGAGTTGAAGTCAAACACCTCGTAGTCCCAGATTGATTTGGCAATCTCTTCTTTGCTCACAACTAATCCTTGACGAGTATACAGCAGATAGAGGAGCTGAAACTCTTTGACGGTCAGTGGCGGTTCGAGCAGTGTGCCACGTATCTGGACAGTCTTGGCACCGTCATCAATGACGATATCGCCTTCAGCAGGACGCCGAAATGTGAAAAGCTGTAAATCACCCTTGACCGTAGCCTCAGGATCAATAAAGATAATCTCACTTTCACCGATGAGCACGACATCTTGATTATTCAGGATATGCGGGTCAGCAATCGCAGTATCATTAACAAACGTACCATTGGTGCTCTTGAGATCACGAATCACATACGCACCGTCAGTATGTTCGAGCGTTGCATGACGCCGTGATACCAATGGATGCGGAATAACGATATCATTGAGTTGATCGCGGCCAATCGAGATGATGTCGCGATGCCATTCAATTTGGACTTCAGGGGTATTTGGATGACGTATGCGCAGTAAAGGCACGGGATTGGATTTGTTCACATCCATCCTCCAATTCGATATGTACCCGATACAAAGCGTTGTAGACACACACGCACGAGTGCATATGGTACAATGTGCGAACTAATGCCGATTATACCACACTGATATAAAATCAGACAGGATGGTACGTGTTAAATCTTATTGGCCGACGCATCGACCGGTATAAAATCCAAGCAGAAATTGGCCGAGGGGGTATGGCACGCGTCTATCGCGCAATCGATACCATTCTTGGTCGTACGGTTGCGCTCAAAGTCTTAGCGCCACAACTCGCAACCGAGCCTGAGTTCTCGGCCAGATTTCGTCGTGAAGGCAAAATTGTTGCGGCTTTACAACATCCAAATATAGTTACATTATTCGATGTCGGTGAGATAGATGGCATTCAATACTTGGCGATGGAGTATATCAACGGCCGAAGTATCTATGCTGCAATCAAAGAACTCGGACCACTACCTGGTGAGACTGCTGCAGTCATCATTCGAGCTGTGGCATCGGCGCTCGACTATGCACATAGTCATGGTGCGGTGCATCGTGACATCAAGCCTCAGAACATTTTGATTGACACGAATGGTCGTATTCTTTTAACAGATTTTGGCATTTCAGTGTCTGCTGACGACGAAAGTGGCCGGCTCACACGCACTGGCTTGTTCATGGGAACACCCGAGTATATGTCGCCCGAACAAGTATCTGGTACGGCTGTTGATTACCGTACCGACCTATACTCGTTGGCTATCACAGCCTATGAGATGTTTTGTGGTGATGTACCATTTACCGGGAATACGCCTGAGCTGATAGTCGCACACGCTCAAAAGAAAGCCCCGCCACTCCCAGTACATCTACACGGGCTACCCGAAGGGCTGGTTGATGTACTCGATAAAGCACTTGCTAAGAATCCTGCCGATCGATATCAAACAGGGCTTGAGCTCAGTGATGCTATTGACATGGCATTTAGCGCTGTGCCAAGTAACACACAAGCAGCGTTGTTAGTATCTGGACTAGCAAAGCCACGGCATTCATCACCGAAGGCAACAAAGACCATCGAGTCGACACAAGCGGATAACGACGCATTTATTACTCAACAATCGACTGCGCATTCAGTGGTGACCACTGATGGGGTAACCCAACCACGTCGACGCAATATGCTTGAGGCACGTAGCGGCTTGCCAAGTCGCCCTGGATTGCAACCCGCAACTATTCCATTGAATATAATTCTGCCAATTGGACTGGGAATCATCGTCACATTTATCATTTTGATTAATGCACAATTTGCGAATTCATCGATAGTGCCAGAAAGCACTGTTGTTCCTCAGATAAGCCAAACAGCTACGCAATCAACAACGCCGACCAACACTCAGACATCAACACCGACGGTCGAACTGATTGTGATGCCACCCACTAGTGCAGCAAGTGCCACATCAATAGTAGTGACCAACCCACCTACACAACGCCCAAGTACTGCAACTGCAGTGGTGAACACCCCTGTACCAAGTGTCACAAATGCACCTGAGGATACCGCAACCAGCGTACCAATTACCGAAACAGCCACGGCAACAAGTACAGAGACCCCAACAATAACAGCAACCAGCACAGCAACGAGTACCAGTACCACCACGGCTACGGCCACAAGTGTGAATACCATAACATTGACACCTACATTCACTCGTACACCATCACGTACACCAGTGCCACCAACTACCTCACCTATTCCACCGACCAGCACTGCTGTACCA
>JBMTAN010000075.1:0-3888 GCA_049428765.1 Roseiflexaceae bacterium | reverse complement strand
ACGCGCGACCAAATTTTGCATGCCGTCTGGAGCGATGATGACAATGTCCTCAACACAGCAGTCGATGTCTATGTCTCATATCTCAGACGCAAACTTCATCCTCATGCACATCAATACATTGAGACAGTGCGTGGGATTGGGTATCGGTGGCAGGCCTAGCGATGAAACGCACTTCAATGTTTCGCACATTACGTCAACGTCTCACACTCTTATATGCAGGGGCAACACTCATATTACTGAGTATTGTTGCGATCGGTATGATGTGGTGGCTCAACCAACAATTTACCCAAGCGGCTGATGAAGCGTTGTATATGCGCATGACTCGTGAGCTCGAAGAGCGTGACTTGCCTATCCCAACAGCGCTTATCAATTACTACAAACTTTATGAGGCAGATGACGATCAACTCTATGACCTGACCATCGACACACTCACACCATATCTCCCAAGTCAAACGCCTATTTATATTGCCTCATCGGCGAGCAGTCCTAGCGCAACAAGTACGTTTGTTATTGCAGTCAATGAACAAGGGATTGCAATCCGTGATAAACTCGGCATTCCACCGATACCGCTCAATTACGACAGTTTGATAGGTACGTTACGCGGTAGTAATTTTGATGTACGAACGATTACCGATGACAAAGGCAATCAGATTCGCATCCTCTCATATCATGTCCAACAAGATGACGTCCATTACTTGCAAGTCGGTCGGCCTATGACAGACTATCTGCTCTTACAAAGCCAAATTTACGGTACGATTTCCCTCATATTCTTGATTATTGTTATTGGAGTCAGCGTTTTGGCATGGGTGTTGTCTGGCTATCTTGTGGCCCCCACAGAACGCGCCTACGAACAACAACAAAACTTTATTACCCATGCGAGTCATGAACTGCGCACACCACTCAGTATCATTCGCTCATCGGCCGAAGTCGCCCAACTTGATTTGGAACCTAATCATCCAGTAGCCCCTTTAATTGCCGATATCATCGACGAGAATCGACACATGTCAACAATCCTCGATAATCTATTGACCATGACCCGCATTCAATCTATTGCCAAAACTGTACCACCCTACGACTTAGCACCGATCATCGACCAAATCGTTGCAACCATGCATCACCGACATCCTCACCGGCAAATAAGCCATACCCTGACGCTCGATACCTACATAAGCACCAGCGATTACTCATATATACGTCATATCATCCAAATTTTGATTGACAACGCAATTGCGCATACGGATGAGACCTGTACGATACAAATTCATGCTCATAAAAACAAAAACGGTATCCAACTCAGTGTATGCGATGATGGGCCAGGCATTCCGGCCGACCAGGTCAGTCAAATTTTCCAACCATTTGTGACAATTAGACGTGGCACCAATCACCGCGGGAGTGGTGTAGGCTTAAGTATGGCTCAGGCATTCAGTAAAGCTCTACATGCCAAGCTAAGTTACCACGACAACAAGCCTCATGGTGCGTGTTTTCGCTTGTCATTGCATGCATAATTCCAATCTACGGTACAATGGATGCGATTTATGCATATCGAGGGCATGCACCGTAATGTTGGCTTTTTTGATTCTCGGGATTTCGTTTGGTCTCTCTGCCAGTGTAAACCCAGGTCCCTCATTGACACTCGGTATATCGCGATCGCTACGTGATGGAGCGCGCGCTGGCATGTTAGTAGCACTTGCTCCGTTGCTCACTGACGCTCCCATTATTACCGCAGCAGCGTTACTTGTGGGCAGTCTCCCCCCGACTATTTTCGGCTGGCTAGGTATTTTTGGTGGTGCATATATTGTGTCATTGGGGGTACGTGGCTGGCGCGAGGCGTGGGGACGCCAAATAGACCTCGCCGCCTTGAGTGCCAAACGCGGCAGTAGTGACGACGGCAGTTGGCGGTCGCTCTTTCAAGCGATGATTGTCAACTTCCTCAATCCCAATCCTTATCTGTTTTGGGGGACCGCTGGCGCACCCAATCTCGTCAAGGCGTATGCCCAACACGGCATCCTCGGCGGCGTAGCCTTTATCGGCGGTTTTTATTTGATGCTTGTCGGTGTGCGGATGACGCTTGCCTATGTAATTGGACGCAACCGCAGTGCATTCTCGCCACAGCTCTATCAACGTATATTACTCGCTAGTGCAGCCTTGCTGGTTGTATTAGGCGGACTACTTATACGCGACGGGGTCGTCAGCATTTGGACATACCTATGAAACCAACCATGCTTCTAGCTATTGTGATTGTTGTGTTTGTCGGAGCAATCGTCGTAATCGACCAGTTAAATCGCCAACCAACCCAAACACCAACCACAAGTATCTCCGTCGAGGAGCGCGGCAAACTCCTCTATGATGCGCGTTGTGCCGTCTGCCACGGTGGTAATCTCCAAGGGCAACCCAACTGGCAACGCGCCCGCAGTGACGGTTCATACCCTGCGCCACCACACGATGCAACTGGACATACATGGCACCACAACGATCAATATTTTATTGAAGTAACCTTGTACGGTGGTGCAACTGTGACTGGCATACCAACAAATGCCATGCCTGGGTTTGCCGGCAGTTTGAGCGAGACTGATGTCAAGGCTATTCTTGCCTACATCAAAACCTCGTGGCCTGATGATATTCGCGCCACGCAAGCAGCGCTTAACGAGTAAGCGCTCGGCTCACACGTACCCATTCATCAAATGATAACGTCTCGGCTCGGCGCATCGGATCAATATCGCATGTGCGCAACAACTCTTGCACTGCAATCCGATCGCGCTGGATTCCATGGGCTGCTAGGCCACTCGCCAAGCTGTTACCTAACTGCTTGCGTGCATGCAAAAATCCCGCCTTAATGACTTTCATTACCGCCGGTTCTTCATGGGGCGCAATTAGCGGCATCGATCGACGACGCAAGCGCAACACCGCCGAATACACCTCAGGAGCTGGCATGAATGACTCTGGGGGCACAATTGCCACTAGCTCAGGCACAGCCCGAATTTGCATGGCGTGAGCCAAGACAGACATGTCACCCGGCTCAGCGCAGATACGTTGTGCGACCTCGCGCTGCACGAGTACCGTCATCATCTCAGGTGGATGTGCTGACTCAAGGAAGTGACGCAGCACCGGTGATGTAATCGCATATGGCAGATTGGCCACTACTCGGTAATCACGCCCCTGTGTAATCTGCGCCAAATCGACCGTCAGAATATCTTGCTGATGGATCACTAGGTTGGAATGTATCACAAACTCGTTACGCAAACGCGCTGCCAACCGGCTATCAAGCTCAATTGCAATCACCTGTCCTGCAACCCGCACCAACTCCCATGTTAATACCCCTAACCCGGGGCCTACCTCAATCACAAGGGTATCAGCCGTAACTTCACCGGCAGCAACAATTGTGGCAAGTGCCTGACCATCTATCAAAAAATTCTGCCCCATTGCACGCGTTGGATGCACACTAAGACCACGGAGTGCACTCCTCACCTGTGCAACTTGCAACATTGGGTTTGTCATATATTCCTTCAATTAATATTTAACGTATTACCATCACTATTATGGCTAAACCTTACCATATATCAACAGATTTTACCATTCTTTCAATATACTATCCTTTCACATATTAATCGTTGATCCTCTCTATTAAATCAATTATATTTATATACAAACAATTTATTTAGTTTAGTCAACAATAATGTATTATCACAATTAGTGATAATAATACGAATTCATTCGTCACAAAAACAGCGTATTTGCATCAGATAACGCATATGAAAGCACAATATACCGTAGGCTATAAGCACTGACGAAATAGTTAAGCAGTTTTCACATAATCACTTGCAAAAAAAGAGGATTTCACGGTATTATATGAACATTATCATATTGAACAACAGAGCGTACGTATATGCA
>JBMTAN010000074.1:0-5427 GCA_049428765.1 Roseiflexaceae bacterium | reverse complement strand
TCGGACGCCCTTACCCACTACCTTTGCTGGCCATGAAATGACGGTTTAGCATCATTGCATTCGGGCGCTGCGACGAACAACCCAGAATCCACTCGTACTCGTACTGGCGTCCGAAAGGGTGCCCGAATCACACCAGCCATCACCGTCTCTGCATTCTGGCTAGCACATCTATAGAGCGCGTTACGTCACGACGACATGCATCCTGTCACATCGCGATAAGTTCATGCCACCAACACCAGTTCAGGATTACGCTTTTTGATATGACGTTTAAGCACATGCACAAACGGCATGTACTTTTTGCTCCGCACACGGCGTAAGAGGGTACGGGCCTCGGTGAACTGTGAAAGTTGGCGCAGTACCTCAGCTTTGGTCAGGCATTGAGATTCATCGGCTTCGTCTAACAATGTCGCAAGGCGCTCAAGATTCTCGCGCTCTCGATCCGTCAATGGAATATGGATATAAAACACACTATGTAATTCAACCGGTTTCCACCATTGCCAGCGAGGTGGCGGAGGAGATGGTTTGATTGGGTGATTGGCCAAACGTTCATACCGTTGTGGCAGTGTCAGATTTGAGCCACGTCGCACATCGTTGGCCGCCCACCACGCCTGAATACGCACGTAGCGTTCCACTTGCGCGTTCATCTCGGTATGTCGTAAATAGATGTCAAAATCATCAAAGGTTGGCACTTGGCAATGCGCCACATCAACGAATTCCACATCAAATTGATTAAAATTAATCTCATACTTCTTATCCCATAATTCAACAAACCACACGAGTCGCTGGCAATATGGGCACTTCATAATAATTTGGTGATCACGCGTTATTTGTGTCTCAGACTTGCCGTCCGACCACAACTCGACAAATATCACATCTGCAGGGGCTAGCGATCGAATCATGACATGTCGGCAGGCCAAACAGATTTTATAGATGCCATAGCACCTAGGTCTCGCTTGATACATGTTATGTCACCCTATTGCGATATTACTCCAATGCATCTTTAAGGCGCTTAATCTTGGCCACCTCGCGATCGATGATTGGCAACTGGTTCTCGATTTCGCGCACTGCAGCATCCACGGTACCTAGGCCGTCAACTTGGCGACCCATTGCAGCAAATGCCTTGAGCTGCGCATCGCGAATGGTATACAGTGCATTCACAATCTGGTCGGGCTCGGAGCGGCAACTCGGGATATAGATTATCTGGATCTCGCTATAGGCATTAGAGACAGGTATTTTGGCCTCGCGGTCACTCATTTGATAGCCGGTTGATTCTGCATTTTGATATTTACGCATCACGGATGTAGCAGCAGCTGACCGATTCAACACCACAGTAATCTCCGCAATAAATTGATTCGTCTCAAACGTGCATGGGTCAACCGCCGTGCGAGCAGTTGGATCCGCTTGTGATTCCGCTGGCGCATCAATTACCGACTGTCGTTGGGGCACATCGGTGGCCACCTGCATCTCTGCAGCCGGCCGACGGGTCGGCTGAAGCGATTGCGTCGTACTCGACGTATTTGATTCACCATCAAACCTATTTAACAGCGCCATAAACATGATGAAGGCCCAGATACTCCCGAGGATTCGCCGCGGCGTATCATATGTCTGCCAGCGCACAAAAATCATAATGAATGGTATGTAAATCCAGGCTAAGACGTTCAGAATCATCTTGCCACACCCTGGGTTTTGTGGGGTATCGTTTGTAGACATATCATCACCTCAATCATTAAATACGTAATACTGTAATTATATTGAATATAGGTCAGATTGTCAACGTGATGATGTTTGTGACAAGGGATGAGATTGCACGGCACTGTGGATCATTTGTCTACCAATCAAAGCCAGAGCGGGCGCCCTTTCGGACACCCTTACCTGATTGTTATCGTGCATCATATCGATACACAGAGACACATGCCATGCGTCTCTGTGTATCGGCAAACATATCACGTCACACGTCAGATTGTGCATGCTATAATCGGTTCAATTCGACCATTCACCACAAAATCTTGAGGACACACATGATAAATCGCACCAAACTCAATGCCGTCGTGGCCGCCTACAAACAACAATTCGCTCAACGCTGGCCAAACGAACGCTTCAAGTGGGAGGCCATTCAGCACTTCCAAACCCACTGGGATCTTGAGGCGCCAAATATCGAGGCCATGATCACGCAAGCGATGGGCAAATCGCACAAAATGCTGATTGCCGCACGATTTTTCCCGTTGGGCATGCTCGAAGGATTCTCGAGACGAGAGCCTGAGACCATGCGCACGATGTTTCGCACGCTCTTCGACGAATCGCAACCAGTCGAAAAACGCATCAGCTATTTTATGGAAAAATCGGAAGAAACCGTCAAAAAATACTGGTACGTCGGCGCACAACACTACCAACATGCCAACCCCATCAGCATCTATCTGTGGCTACGTTACCCGGACAAATACTACATCTACAAATTCACCGAGTTCCTCGATGTGGCCAAAGCCCTTGATAGCGACTTTATGCCCAAGCGCGGCGACAACGAGCACAATTTGATCAACGGCTTCCGTATGTACGACGAGATTGCCGCCGCTCTGGCCGAGGACAAAGAGCTCGTGCAGATGATGCAACGCGCCCTTACGCCCGATTGCTACCCCGATACCGCACTCCGCACCTTGACAGTGGATGTGGGCTTTTTTATTAGTCGGGAGTACAACAAAACCAGCGCCCAACCGCCATCAACCACATCCGACGCATGGTGGCCGACCGACTACAGCCCCAATATCAGCACCGACCAATGGCTGACACTCCTGCAGAACCCGAGCGTCTTTACGCGCAGTAGTCTGGCCATCATGCATCGCTTCATGGATCAAGGCGGTGCTGCTACCTGCTCCAATTTGGCCAAGATTTATGGCCAAAAGACCAACTTTTATAACACGGGCATAAGCACCCTCGCCCAACGCGTCCATACCCAGACCAACTGCCCTAAACCGCCCGATACACCGAATGCCAAGTGGTGGCCCATCGTGTGTCTCGGGCGGCACGTAGACAACAAAGATAAGGGAGTGTATGAGTGGCGGTTACGCCCAGAGCTCCAAGAGGCGCTCAGCCGCACCGACCTCTCGCACATCGATTTGTACGACCCCAGCGAACCGCGGTTTTGGTGGCTCGATGTCACCACCAGCGCACCCACCTTTGCGACGCTTGCCATCGGCGACACATTCACGTACACGGCGCTCGACGCACACGGCAATCCACGCGGGATGCAACAGCACTTCGAGGACGTCAAATTCGATGAATTTGTGCTCTGCTATACATCAGCACCCACGCCGCGCATTGTCGGTCTCGCCAAAATCGCCCAAGACTTTGACGGCACCGCCATCACCCTCACCAAACGCAAAGCGTACGACAAAGCGTTCGATGACCAGCTCTTTACCACAACCCCTGCCCTCGACGACTGCGAATATGTGCACATCGAGTCGGCCACGTTGTACCACCTGCGTGAGCCAGAGTACGATGCGCTCATCGCCTACATCGACGGCACAGCCAAGCCACAAACCACGCCAGCCGTTGTCAGGCCACCGGTATACACGGATGCCGACTTTCTGCGTGAGGTCTACCTCGCCGCCGACGAGTTGGCCACCCTCAAAGCGCTCCTCACGTACAAGCACAACCTGATTCTGCAGGGAGCGCCGGGCGTCGGCAAGACCTTTGCCGCCAAACGCTTGGCCTACGCCATCATGGGCGCCAAGGATGACGCACGTATACTGTCGGTGCAGTTCCACCAGAACTCATCGTACGAGGACTTTGTGATGGGCTACCGGCCACGCGACGATGGCTTTGCGCTGGAGTACGGGGCGTTTTATGCCATGTGTCAGCGTGCGAGTAACGATCCAGCGCAGCCCTACTTTGTGATTATTGACGAGATTAATCGCGGCAATATCAGCAAAATCTTCGGCGAGCTGTTGATGCTGATCGAGCACGACTATCGCGGTACGGCGATGACGCTGACTTATGACAAACAACCCTTTGCCGTGCCACAAAACCTGTATATCATCGGCATGATGAACACGGCCGATCGCAGTTTGGCACTGATTGACTACGCCTTGCGCCGGAGATTTAGCTTTTTCGAGATGCAACCCGGCTTCGGTACGGACGGCTTTGGCCAATACCAGCGCGGCCTGAACAGTCGGGCGTTCGATGATCTCATCACTGCTCTCAAAGAGCTCAATACCGACATTGCAAGCGATCCAGCGCTCGGTACCGGCTTTCGCATCGGCCACAGCTCCGTGTGTAATCTGAGCAGTACCAATCTGACACAGCGCCTCGGACAGATCGTGGAGTACGACATTATCCCCTTGCTCCGCGAGTATTGGTTCGATGATCAGGCCAAGGTTGATCAGTGGGCACAGCGGCTGAAAGGTGCGGTGCGTGGCTAACACCATCCCCATCCAAAACATCTACTACATGCTCAGCTACGCCTTCAAAGAGCTGAAGCAGGCGCAGTATGCCGAGGTCGGGCGTGAGCAGTTCGATCACGTCTACGATTTGCTGACGGCCATCCTGATTATCGGCATCAAGCCGCTGATGACGCAGGGGTTGTACCGCACGTATGTGACCAACCACGAGACACTGGCCAGTGTGCGTGGCAAAATCGACATCAACGCAAGTATCGCCGTGATGCAACAGCGTCGACGGGCGCTGGTGTGCGAGTTCGACGAGTTTGCGGCCGACAATCTGTACAACCAGATTCTCAAATCGACGTTGTGGATTTTGCTACGCCAAAAAAGCGTTAAATTGGCCCAAAAAGCGGAGGTTAAGCAGTTATTTAACCACTTCGGCGACGTCAGCATCATCGACGTCACACGCATCAACTGGCGGCAACTGACGTATCACCAACGCAATCGGCGCTATCAGCTGTTGATGCAGATCTGCAGATTCATCATCGACGGCACATTGATGAACACGGCGCAGGCGCAGTACACGCTGGCGTCGTTCTTCGATGAGCAACGCATGTCGCGCTTGTACGAGTCTTTCGTGCGCGAGTTTGTGCGCTACCACTACCCGCATATCGCCGTCACTACGCCGCAAATCGACTGGCAGGTGAGCGACGGCGACACCCACCAATTACCGCGCATGCAAAGCGACATCGTGTTGACGTATGCCGGGCGCGCGCTGATTATTGACACCAAGTATTATGCCCAGAGCATGCAACAGCAGTACCAGACCTACAAGTTGCATTCGAGCCATTTGTACCAGATGTTCACCTATCTCAAAAACTACGATGCCCGCAATTTGACGGCGCTCAGCGGCCTGATTTTGTACGCCAAAACCGACGCCGCCGTCACGCCCGACACGACGGTACACGTGAGTGGCCACCGGCTGGCGGTCACATCGCTCGATCTCAATGCCGATTTTGCACATATCACGGGCCAGATTGATGCGGTGGTG
>JBMTAN010000073.1:0-5737 GCA_049428765.1 Roseiflexaceae bacterium | reverse complement strand
CTTTTCACTCGCCCCAGGCGTCCCGCTTTGCACCGACTCAATCCTGCACGGCTCATTGCACCGCGGATACATTCTAACAACCTCGGCGATCTATCAATCACCTATCACAGTACTCGTTGAATCTGGGCAGCCACAACTTTTAATTGCTCAATATCACTTGAATGAGGATCCCATAGCCCAACTGCCCCATCACCATCCCAACGAGGAATCAGATGCACATGATAATGAAAGACTGTTTGGCCTGCGGCTACACCATTGTTCTGAATGATATTGAGTCCATCCGGATTCAGTGCATCGCGAATTGCCTGAGCGACCCGCTGTGTTGTTTTGGCCACTGCAACCAACGACATCTCGTCAATCTCGTAGAGATTTGCTAGCTCAGCTTTGCAAATAACCAACGTATGACCACGAGAAGCAGGAGCAATATCCATGAACGCATAGGTAAGATTATCTTCGTAGATTTTGATTGAGGGGATTTCGCCTTGCACAATACGACTAAAAATCGTTGCCATCATCGACTCCTTTGGAGGTAATTGTGTAACCGATCCACATCCCACGTATTTATAACCTGTGCTGGCGTGGCCCCACCGCGACGGGCAGTTGCCACACCTTGATGAATCCACGCATGATTAGCTGTGGCATGAGCATCGCTATTGATACTTATTAGACCTCCACGTTGCATCACCTCACGGACCCACTCACCATCAATATCAAGTCGATCAGGTCCCGAATTAACCTCAAGCGCAACGCCGTGTTGTACCGCTTCATCAATAACCGCATGTAAATCAACTGGTGCACCCAAACGACCACCGATAATGCGCCCACGCGGATGGCCAATAATATCAACAGCGGGGTGCTGTATCGCTCGAATAATACGTTGTGTAGCAATCTCTGGTGTTTGACGCAAATGAATGTGTGGCGAGGCAATCACGATGTCAAGTTCATGTAATATTGCATCGGGGAGCGCCAAACTACCATCAACCAAAATATCGACCTCGACGCCAGTCAACACATGAAAATCAATCCCGGCGGCTACATAATCTGCATTGATTGCGTCTATTTCAACTTTTTGTTTACGCAAGCGCTTGACATCTAAACCGTTGGTAACGCCAATCAGCGCACCATGATCAGTAATTGCGATATGCCGATACCCGTGCGCGCGCGCCGATTCCGCCATAGTGCGGATATCCGCACTGCCGTCACTCCACGTCGTGTGCATATGCAAATCGCTGTGCATATCACGGTGTTGAATCAACTGATGCGGTAATGGCATCATTGCATCGACATCACTTTGATACCACTCACGCACCTCGGGGGGGATCCATGGCAACCCCAGCGCAGCATATATCTCATGCTCATCAGCCAGTGGCACTCGTCGAGCGGCATGCATCACCCCATGAATCGACAATTCATAATCACGACTTAGCGCCCGTTGCTGAATCCATGTCGTATGACCACGACTCCCCGTACTCAATAACAATGCAGCGCCCCATGCATGTGGCTCAACAACAATCACATCCAAATCCATACCATTCGGGAGTATTGCCCTCAAATGCTGTTGATCGATATGCGCCCGCATCCATAAATTCATGGCATATAACTGATGCAACACTATGTCCGGTTGATCGCTCATGACTACTAAATCCAGGTCCCCGATAGTGGTTTGACCACGACGCAAGCTCCCTGCCCACGAGACACGCAATACATGACTCAGGTCGGCTATCTCGTGTTGCAGGCGCAGACCAGACTCCCAGGCATGCAACAAGAGTGTGCGTTGCTCACGATCGGATACTGCAGCAATACCATCACGAATACCTGCTAATGTACGTTCACCTATGCCTTTGATTTGGCGCAAGCGCCCTTGTTCCAGGGCAAATTGCAAGTCAGTCAACCCGGTGATACCCAACTCGTTATAGAGACGCCCTGCTGTACGAGGGCCAATATGTGGCACACGCAATAATTCACGCACACCAACTGGCATCCGTTCTTGGAGTCGTGAGTAATATTCAATATCACCAGTAATAAAGAGTTCGGCGACCTTCTCGGCCATGCCTTTGCTTAGGCCGTCGATTTTTTGTAGGCGATCACGTTGAAAAATCTCATACAACGGGAGTTCAACGACTTGTAACGCCTGGCTCGCACGTCGATAGGCGAGGATACGAAAGCGATCCTCGCCGAGTATTTCCATTAAATCAGCTATTGCATCAAATAGCTCATAGACATCTTTGTTGGTAAATAGTGCGTCACTCATGCCGTCATACATGTTATATGCCAATGCTGTATCGAGTGTAGCACTATTTTGCACCATATCATACAAGGTGCACAGGTATTAGCGCATGCCGAACTCTTCGCTGATGATTTGATGGTGTGACACCCCACGCACGCGCCATTGTGATCGCAATCCCCGCATCATCGGCAATGGTCCACACAAAAAGACGGTCGTCGTCGGTGTCATTGGGAGCCCCGTCATCTGTTCAACCTCAGTTGCGGTCAATACGCCTTGATGAATGTGGAGCGTGATATGTGAGGATTTAGCCACCAAATCCTGCATTTCCTGGGCATAAATCGCCTCGTCGCGCTGGCGCACCGCCCAAATCACATCGACCTTGACTGCACGTGGCTGGCGCACCTCAGCTTGGAGCAGGCTCAAAAACGGCGTAATACCAATACCACCAGCCACCCAAATCTGGGCACCACCTGGTGCCCCTTGCTGACCAAACATGCCGTGCGGCCCATAGACCACAATCTGATCATCAACGTGGAGTTGGGGCAACAGACTCGTATAATCACCGATGGCCTTGGCCGAGATCCGGATGGTCGATGCATCGATGATATGCGATACCGAGAACGGGTGGAGCTCACTTGGCAGGCCGGCAACACTCTTGGTCACCCCAAAGAAGACAAATTGGCCTGGCTGGGCCGGGAACGGTTTTTCGAGACGTAGCACCAACTCAGTGATGCGCTGCTCGTGACGAATCTGTACCACACGCCCATGCGCATGGGGGGCCCGTTTTTGATACAAAAATAATGAATAGATCCAGGCATATCCACCAACTGCTGTCATGAGTGCGATATACCAGTCAAGTTGTGCAACAAGCGCATGCGCGCCACCAAGCACGTATGCGATACCCATGTATTTGTGTGAGTTCAGCCACGACTGATATGGCATTTGGAGCCACAATGTGACAATGACGAGACCCGTTATCCCCATCAAACCAAACATACCGAGCGTATATGAGAGATCCACCCCAGGCACAGTGTAGGCCACTAATGTACGCAAGTCAGGGATGGCTTGGAACAGCAAAATAAACAGGTGAAGGAGGAGCAGTGTCAACGCACTTTTGCCGACAAAGCCGTGCAGGTGGTAGACCTTGTCGAGCCCACCACTGAGTTGTTCGACCCATTGCCAGCGTGTGGCCAAAATAAAATTCAGACAAAAAAAGAGCATCCCCCAAAATCCCATGGAGGTGCCCAACTCATAGAGGGGATCAGCACTGTCCGCAGCAAAAAACCAAGATCCTTGTGCAAGACGATACATGATTGAATCAACAATATTCATGACCGAATTCACGACAATAACCGCAGTCAACCCATATACCACACGCGCAGTCCACGACCACATCCGTATATATTGAAGTATCGACATACGACCAAACACTCAAACCTCCTCAGTGCTAAAACGCTGTGCTGATGCAAAAAATACGAGGACAATAGTGACTATACAATCTTCTGCTAAAAATGCCCTAAATCATTGATGAGCAAACCGGCTGTATTTATTCATAGTTTAGGCAACACAAATACTGTGTATATTTGTTGATAAATTATGTTCTACATCAGCAAAAATCCTCTACAGCACTTGTGTACTGAGAGGATTTTGCAGAGTAGACACACGAAGCATTGCCTATATCAATCGCTGTTGTTCACCTTTGGGGCCTGGTGGGTTAAGGTGATCAGGCACCACAATACCGAGGTGTTCGTAGGCACGGCGCGTAACTACACGGCCACGTGGAGTGCGTTGAATCATACCGAGTTGGAGCAAAAACGGCTCGTAGACGTCCTCAACTGCGTCGACCTCTTCGGCAAGTGCAGCAGCAAGCGTTGACAACCCAACCGGCCCACCACCAAACAAATCAATCACCGTACGTAACAGGCGGCGATCGTTTTCGTCGAGGCCCATAAAGTCGACCTCAAGATTAGTCAAGGCAATCGACGCCACTTCTTGAGTCACTACACCGTTGGCTACGACTTGAGCGTAATCACGGACACGACGCAAGAGTCTATTGACGATACGCGGCGTACCACGACCACGTTTGGCGATTTCAAGCGACCCTTCAGGAGTCATGGCCACACCCAAAATCGCACCGGCACGGAGCACAATGTCATTGAGTGCTGGCACTGAGTAGAACTCCATGCGTTGCACCAAGCCAAAGCGATCGCGCAATGGCGATGTCAGCAAAGCCAACCGCGTGGTGGCACCAATCACAGTAAATTTGGGTAGTGACAGACGTAAATTACGGGCGCCTGGGCCTTTACCGACAACGATATCGAGCGCAAAATCCTCCATAGCAGGATAGAGCACCTCTTCGATAGCGCGATTCAGCCGGTGAATCTCGTCGATAAACAAGACATCACCCGGTTGCAAATTAGTCAAAATCGCTGCCAAGTCACCTTGACGCTCGATAGCCGGGCCCGAAGTAATTTTAATTTGCACGCCCATCTCATTGGCCAAAATCATCGCAAGGCTCGTTTTGCCCAGTCCCGGAGGACCATACAACAGAGTATGGTCAAGCGGCTCACTACGTCCACGGGCAGCATCAATGCTGATTTTGAGTTGATCGACAACCTTTTCTTGGCCAATAAACTCCGAAAGCTTGCGCGGACGCAGGCTCTTTTCATCGTATTGTTCGTCATCCGAGGCGTTCGGAGTCACAATCCGTGGTGGATCGGACATGGCGCCCTCCTCTTGTATCGTACGTTTGTACTACTATACTACGTTTATTCGTATATCGTCATGTGACGAGATATGCTCCCAAAAAGACCAAGCCCAACATGCGTAACATCCGCCCCAAAAAGACGGCAATCGCAAACAACCAAAACGGCACACCAAAGGTGCCAGCCGCTATGCCTGCCACATCAAATAGCGGATTCGGCGGAGCAGACAAAGCGAACAACGCAATAAATGCACGCACTGGGTGCGTCATTTGCGTAGCTACCCAGCGTGACAGGCGCGTGTCCTCAAATGCATGGCGCCCAGCACGCCCCACCATATACCCACTAATCTCGCCAACCACAGATCCTGCGCCAGCAGCCACTGCAATCAAAATAAGCGTGGGTATATCAGAAGTTTGTTCGGCAATACGAAGAATCACGGGGATATAGGGGACAGGTACGACAATAGTCGCGGTTGCCAACGCGGTCAGCGCAAAAACCCCAGGAATTGCATACTCGGCGAGCTGTGTATAATCGATGGGAACAAAGTAGAAACCGACATTGATACAAATCAACAAGACGATCATCAGTAGTAATGCAGGCCAACGTGATGTCACTACGACCTCTGGTGACGTTGGCGCCACCACACCTGAATCAACCAACGGAGCGATAGTGCAAATGCAATAGCACTCATCACCACACCTGTAATCGTCCAATTGAACCATGTATCATCGTATTGTTGATATCCCATGTCTGCAATCGGCACCTCGATTGGAGCAGCACGATTGCTATCAGACGCACTCTCGGC
>JBMTAN010000072.1:0-7807 GCA_049428765.1 Roseiflexaceae bacterium | reverse complement strand
CAACAAGGTACTGGGCAACAAGGTACTGGGCAACAAGGTACTGGGCAACAAGGTACTGGGCAACAAGGTGCGAGTGGAGCCGGTGCAGGTCAACAGGGTGGTGGCGTTGGGACCGGTAGTGGCGCAGGAGATACTACGGTTTCGTTATTTGTACCAGGGTTGAACCAGAATGAGATGCTTGATATCTCTACGGCAAACGATGGCGGAGGTGGGCGCGATACCCAGATTACGGATACGGCAGGGGCGGATGGCCAAATCACATTGACATATGTTGATGTCGTGCGGCAAGCGAGCGAACAGGCAAATCAAGCCATTGAGTCGGCGCAGATTCCATGGACAAGTGAAGGCCTTGTGCGTGATTACTTTCGACAACTACAGGGAGAGCAACCATGAACCATCGAGATGCACAACAGGTCATCGAGGCGTTGCACCAAGGCGTGTCACAGCTCATTGTCGGACAACAGACGGTAATCCATCAGGTAGTGACGGCCGTAGTAGCTGACGGTCATGTCATGCTCGAAGGGGCACCTGGGTTAGCCAAAACCACATTGGTGCGGACGTTGGCACGCCTCCTCGATGTCTCGTTTAGTCGCATTCAGTGCACTCCCGATCTAATGCCGAGTGATGTGACTGGTACGATGGTGTTGGCCGATGATCAGCCGGGTCGTTATCACTTGGTCTTTGCGCCTGGTCCGATTTTTGCCTCGCTGGTGCTTGTGGACGAGATTAATCGCGCTACGCCTCGCACCCAAAGTGCTTTGCTTGAGGCTATGCAAGAGCGCACGGTCACGGTTGCAGGAACAACCCATGCCTTGCCTGAGCCATTTTTGGTATTGGCCACACAAAACCCCATCGAAATGGAGGGCACCTACCTCCTCCCTGAGGCGCAACGTGATCGCTTTTTGTATCAGGTATTGGTCGATTATCCGACCACAGTCGATTTGGTCGAAATTGCCCGACGTGAAGCCACTGCTAACGTACCATCGGTGACGCCGATATGTGATGCAACCACACTTGCCAGCGTGCGAACGATTGTGCGCCAGACGCTCGTGGCCGAACCAGTGTTGCAGTATGCGGCGACGATTGTGCAACAGACCCACGCAACGACTGCTGAGAGTCCGGCATTGGTGCGTGAATTTGTGCAGTATGGTGCCTCGCCGCGTGCGGTGCAAGCCTTGATTCGTACGGCTCAAGTTGAGGCGATGCGTGCTGGGCGTTTGCAGGTTGATTTTGCTGATATTCAAGCGGTAGCATTGCCGGTCTTGCGCCATCGTCTGGTATTACGCCGTGAGGCGCGTATCACTAACATCAGCGCTGACACCGTGATTCAGCAGGTACTTGCGACCACCACTGCAATCTAGATAGGTCAACTCATGGATGGAGTGCGCACCGACATCACGGCCGTCTTGACGGATACACAGCTACAATGGCTGCGCCAGTTGCAGCTGCCATGGCGTGCCACTGCCACCCAAGGACTTATCGGTGAGCGTCGATCGATGACTGGCCGTGGCAATGAACCCGAGCTACTGCGACGCTATCAGTACGGCGATGACGTACGGCGTATCGACTGGCCAGCCACCTTGCGCCTACAACGCCCAACTGTCCGCCAGCCGTTGGCAGTCATGCCAGGGCGTCTGCAGGTCATCCTCGACACGAGCCCATCGATGCACGTCATGCCTACCAAATGGCAGATGGCCCGGCAGCTGTATGCCAGCATTGGTGTGGTAACCACAGCGCACGCTGATATGGTAGCAAGCACGCATGGAGCTGTTGTATCGCCATGGATTATCGACACCAGTACGTGGATCGATTGGGCTAGCGCTGTGCAACCAAGTGCTGATCCATTTGTCTTGCCGACTGGGCTTTTGCAGAATCAGATGACCGTGTTTATCAGTGATTTGTGGCACACTGATGCGCTAGAGATTATTCGCAACCTTGCCAGGCAGACACCGCACCTGATAGTAATTCATCTCTTGGCGCAGACCGAAGTCGAGCCAACACCCGGTGACGAGATTACCCTACGCGATAGCGAAAGTGATGCCGAACTGACAGTGACACTAACACCTCAACTGATTGCGCGCTATCAAGAAAAGCTCACCACATGGCGAGCGACGTTGCGCCAGCACTGTCATTCACTCGCTGTCGACTATGTTGCCTGTCACGATCAACAATCATTGCCGAGCATCATGACTGAGGTGCTGCAATGACACTGCTTTATCCGTGGGTCTTGGGTGTGGGGGGACTGTTTTTGGGGTTAATGGTTCTTTGGCACATTTTGCGCCCCAAAAGTCAGATGCGCATGATCCCATCGCTCCAATTGTGGCGTGATTTGATGCCGGAGTCACAGGCATATCGCCCTATTCACCCACCGCAACCGTGGTGGGTTTTGCTCATGCGTATGCTGATTGTGGCGGTATTGACACTGGCTGCGGCTGGCCCGATTGTGGTGGCTGATAGTACGCCAAAACACTTGATTATCGTTGTCGATACCAGTGCAAGTATGGCAGCGCGCGTTGATGCCGTACAACGTATCGATGAGGCCAAGCGCATTGCCCAAACCCTTGTGGCTGGCGCACCAGTTGGCAGTGATGTGACGCTGATGCGCGTCGATACTGATGTCGAGGTCATTGCTAGTCGTGAACCTGACCGTACGCGACTGAACCAGCAGATTGAATTGCTTACTGCTCGACCTGTGGCTGGCAATCTTGATCTGCTGTCACAGTGGTTGGTTGCCCTTGAGGGGCGCAACAGTCAAATCTACGTGATTAGTGATGATGTGCGCCTCGCGCAATTTGATTGGCCACCGCTCTGGCAACGGATTGGTATCGGTGGTGTGGTACGCAATGATGCTATTGACGATGTGCTTGTCACCCAACAACCGGATGGCTGGAACGTACGCGTGCGTGTACGTCGCTACGGTCCTACTGCTACTACATCGCGCGTCGTTGAAGTGCGTGATGCACAGGGGGAATTAGTTGGTGCTAATCAAGTGCAGTTTGACTCAGACAATCAATTTGTCTGGGCCTTTGATTTGGCTGAACCTGTGCAAACACTGCAATTCCGTCTTGCACCGGATGACACTGATGGCCTAGCGAGCGATGATGTTGTATTTTGGTATCGCGAGGATGCGCAACCCATCCGTGTGGCTCTCCAAAGCGATGATCAACGCTTTGTACCGGCTGCTCTGTCGATTCTGCCGAACATTCAACTTGTGACTGATACACAACAAGCCGATTTGCTGATTCTCTCGGGACAGACACTGCCTACGACTCCAACTGCGCCGATGTGGTTGATTGATATGCAAGTTGATAATCCGAATCGTGTCAATCGCCCGGTGATTCAGCGTCTGTCGTTGAGTGGTGCTGAGAGCCGAATTAATCGCGACATCGATGTGACTGCCACGCAAATATTGACCGCTACAGTGCTTGATGTCCCACTGTGGGGACAACGCTGGTTGTCAAGTGACAGTGGGACACATGCATATCTCGGTACCTACAACGGCTATCCAACCATTGTTTTTGGTTTTGATGTGCGTCAGAGTGACCTCGTGCTCCGCCCCGAGTTCCCATTAGTAGTTCGTAATATCATTGAGTATCTGACACCGGTTACGCGCCAGTCTCGTTGGCAGACCGGTGAGAGCATTGTGCTCGGTCCGAGTGATACGCCTCCCCAACTATTGAGTGCACCGACTGGAAGTACTGCTCGTATTGAGCAGGTGGGAAGTCAATATTATCTGCTTGATGCTATAACTCCCGGACTCTATAACCTCTCAACACGCACGTTGGTTGTTAATCTTCAAAGCCGCGTTGAATCAGATATTGTGCGGATCGATGAGTCACCAACGATTGATATCGCACGTACGACGATTGGCGGATTTACATTGACACAAGGATTTGTGCTCTTGGCACTCCTCTTGCTGGCCGGTGAGCGTTGGTTAGCGTTGATACAGCGGAGGGTCACATGAGTAGTATCATCTGGCGTGATGTGTGGCTTTTACTACTGATTATTCCCATTTTGGCCATAATTGGCTGGTGGTGGCGAGTGGTAACTGCATCGCGTGAGCGTTGGTTATTACTGCTCCGTGGTCTGGCGCTCATGTCGCTTGTGTTTGCCGTGGCTGCGCCTTCGATTGGTGTAACTGCCGAGCACGTGGCGCTCGTGATTGTGCGCGACCGCTCGCTTTCGACTGGTATACGTGCAGATCAACAAGCCTCGATTATTGCGCAAGTGCTAGCGACCAAACCTACCGATGCATTAGTTGGTATTGTTGATGTAGCGGCTGATGCACAGGTGGCTCGTGTGCCGAGCGCTGACGGGAGTGATACCTCGTTAGCGCTATTGACTGATCGTAATGCGACGGCCTTGGCTGATGGCCTGACCCAAGCAGCAGCCTTGATTCCTGCCGGCTACATCCCGCGTATTCTTGTGCTCTCAGATGGTCTAGAGACGAGTGGTCGGGTGATTGAGCGCATCGAAAGTATTCGAGCCCGTGGTGTGCAGGTTGACGTGTATCCACTCGACAGCGAGTTTGTCCTACCTATTGCCGCCCTCCGTCAAGTCTCGGCCCCTCAACAAAGTCAAGGGCAAGGCGACATTATCATGACTGTCGACGTGGCGAGCAGTATTGCGCAGTCGGCCCAGCTCATAGTACGCAATCAAGACGGCCTACTTGTTGAACAAACCATCCAGTTGAATGGTACAGTACAACAACTCTTGGTACCAATCGCTAATCTCCCGACGGGTTGGCATCGACTAGAGGTGTTCCTCCAAGCCGCTCAAGATGATACACTGCCTGACAATCGACGAGTACTACTGGTACAACGCCAAGGTGCTCCGCGCGTGTTGTTGTTGGCTGATCCACTTGAGAACGCCACCGCTCTCCGTGATGCCATTGCTGCGACAGGGAGTACCGTCACTGCAGTTCGCCCACGTGACGCAAGTGGTCGCTTAACCGATATTGTCAGCTACGACGTGATTGTTTTGTCTGATACGAGTGTGACTCAAATGCCTACGTCATTGATGGAGTTGATTGTGACTGCCGTCACCGTACATGGGCGCGGTTTTTTGTGGATTGGTGGTGCCGAGAGCCTTGGTGCAGGTGGGTTCCGTCGTTCGCCACTAAGCGACATCGCCGCCGTCAGCCTCGATCCGCTAACCCCCGCTAAACAAAAGCGTCTAACTATGTACCTTGTCATTGATCGTAGTGGGAGTATGGCGGAGCGCGATACTGGTCTTTCACGCCTCAATTTGGCCAAAGAGGCCGCCTATCAGGCTCTTATTGAACTCAACCCTACAGACAACGTGGGTGTGGTGTTTTTTGATGATAGTGCTGTATGGGCGCTTGAGCCACAACCGTTGCCGAGCCCCGAAGCTATTGCCATAGCCCTCGGTCGGTTTGCTCCGGGTGGTGGCACCTCAATTCGCGCAGGGTTGCAGCTTGCCCATGATGCACGCAATTCGGTTGAAGGTGACATTCACCATGTGATTTTACTCTCTGATGGTATTGATGGTAATAGTAGTGACGATCTCGCCATGGAAATTGCCGCGAGTGGTGCCACCTTATCGACGATTGCACTTGGCAGTCAAGCCGGTGTGGCTCCACTTGCACGCTTGGCAGCCCTTGGCGGTGGTGTTGACTACGTCGTGTCGCGACCCCAAGAGCTCCCCCGTATCTTTCTGAATGAGACGACGCGCGTGAGCGGTCGTGACTTTGTTGAGGAGCGCGTAGTACCGCAAGTGGTGACACCCGATGCCCTCCCCACTGGAGTGCGTGACATGCCTGCCGTACTCGGCTACAATCGCACCACTCTCTTGCCTGATACGCGGGTCATCATGCAAATAGATGCCGAGACACCACTGTGGGCGATGCGTCTGGTCGGGCGTGGTCAATCTGCTGTCTGGGCCAGCGATTTGGGTGGACGGTGGGGCGCTAACTGGGTGGCGAGTGATCGCGTGCGCACCATCATTCCAGCCTTGTTGGCACCGCTTTTGCCACAACCCACCAATAATGTGGCGGTGAGTTGGCAGTGGTACGACGACATCCTTGATGTAGACATAACACTTCGTGAGCCGAGTGAGACACCACCCGATCTTGTGGTCACGAATGCATCCGGTCAAACCACGCGTTTGCCACTTGACCAACGTACTGACCAACGCTGGCAAGCGCGTGTGCGAGACCTGCCGAGTGGTGAGTACGTAATCCAAGTACGTGACGGTAGCGAGCAAGTGGTGCGTGGCGTCGTTATCGACGGGCGGAGTGAATTGCGCAACGATGGCCAAGGTCTCGCAGTGCTCAATCAAATCGCAACGCAAACAGGTGGTCGAGTTCTTGACGTCATTAATGATGCACTCTGGTCTACGCCTGCCAACATGACAGTGCGACGCCAAGACATGACACCGTGGCTTGTACTTGTGGCAGCTGTACTATTTGTTAGTGAGATCGGGCTACGGCGTCTACCATTCCGTCTGCCACTCTGGCGGGCCGCATCAACCAAGATATCGGCTCCTCCAGACGAGCCTCCTGCAGTGCCACCTCCATTACGCGAGGGTCCTGATGTGCCTCCAAGTCGACTGCAACGCTTGCAGAACGCGAAACGGCGTGCACTGGATTAATACCAATCCATGCCATAGTATTGGGCACGCAACGGGCTCAATACAGGCTAGGAACACTTTGCGTGTCAGTCGAAAGCGAAACGGCGCGTACTGGAAAAATCCAAATACACACCGTGACCATGCTCGCTGTTATTGTGACGATTGTCTCCACAATGTAGCAATGTACGAACTAATGACGTAGCAGGTCTACGACCTCGGAGCGGGTGGCCATCGCCTGTTGGGCCCCACTACGCGTTACCGAGATGGCTGCGCTTGCAGCTGCAAAGCGCAATGCATCACCCCAGTACTGTTGTTCAGCAAGAGCGGTAGCTAGTGAACCATTAAATGAATCGCCTGCCGCCACCGTATCAACAACAGGTACGACAAACGCCGGTTGCGCTATAGACTTGTTGCCATTACTCCACAATACACCTTGACCGCCCCGTTTGATGATTACATTCGGCACTCCCAATTGATGGAGCGTGGTCGCAGCCTGTAGGGTATGTTCGATATCGTCGGGCTGAATGCCCGTCAACGCAATAGTTTCGCTTTCGTTGGGAGTAATCACATCAATCGATTGCATAAGCTCGACAGGTAACGGTTTCGCTGGTGCTGGTGCTGGATCAAGAATGACCATTACTCCCCGCTTTTTGGCGAGGCGAGCAGCCGTAATCACCAAATCCAATGGAACCTCGAGTTGGAGCAGTAGGATGTTTGCCTGCTGAAGCGCTAGGTCGAGGCTGTCAAGGATATCTGCTGGCAGGCGCATATTGGCTCCTGAGGCGACGACAATGCTATTTTCGCCTTTGTCATCAACGGTGATCAGGGCTACGCCTGAAGCCGCATCACTCTGGCGTACATAGGTGATATCAACACCTGCGTCAGCCAAACTCTGGCGTAATTGTGGGCCAAAGCCATCGTCTCCTACGGCGCCAACCATATAGACATGTGCGCCTAATCGTGCTGCTGCCACGGCTTGGTTGGCGCCTTTGCCACCAGGTACCATCACAAAATCGCTCCCAAGTATCGTTTCCCCAGGAGTAGGAATATGCGGTGCGCGCACCACGAGATCCATGTTAATACTGCCAAAAACTACGATGCGCATGCTCGGCCTCTTGTGTGTTGTTGAATTTCATTGATTGAGTGTATCCTACCATATCCACCCCCGTAGAGACGCAGCATACTGCGTCTCTACCGGTGGCATGCTGCGTCTCTA
>JBMTAN010000071.1:0-8823 GCA_049428765.1 Roseiflexaceae bacterium | reverse complement strand
TACACATTGCTACGCACACAGCATACCACGTCGTTTAATCACCTCGAAACGCGCACAAACTGTAGGATTGGCACATTCACCTGATTAAACATCGTTAGAGTATCTGCTTCGATACGGTAAGTGACCACTTGGCCGAGAGCAGCCATATGTTGTTGCTCGAGTTGATCGCGGTTATCGCCCATACATGCCATCATTGTCATCACGGTTTGGGTCAGTGTCAATGTGTTACCACTTACCTGATAATTCCCGCCATAGCTATTACAAAAGCCTGTGCCACCAAACGTGTCAGCAGTAAAGTCCATATTCACTATTATGCTAGTGGGCACAGATTGTCCATTCATCACCTGCAATTGCCAGTGTGTATCGGCCAAATCATTCGTAGCAAATGGACCACAGGCAACTAGCATCATCGCCCCGAATAACCACGCTAGCCATCGTAGCGCCATAGCAGTCCTCATTATGTTGATTTACGCAAGAGCACAACCACGACGCCGTTCAGATCAAAGAATCGTAACTCATTACCTTCAATCGCATATCGCGTCACTGCATTAAGCGTCGTAAAGTATTCGCGTTCGACAATATTCAAAATCATATCCTCGCAGGCCATCTCGGTCGCGACAACAGGCGTAATCGTCAGTGCATCACCATTAAGTTGATATTCTGCTGAATACGAATTACAAAACCCGTTTCCTTCGATCTTCCCGTCAGCAAAGCGCAACGAAGGAATCATTTGTTCCTCAACCATATTGCCGTTCAGCGCAACCAGTTGCCAGTCCGTATTATTGAGTGGGCTTGGCGCTTGGCCACAACTCACAATCATCAGCACTACTAATACCAGCATAAATACACGTAACATATATTTCATAAATCACCTCTATCGTTGATACACTAATACTACTGCACCAGTCTCATCACGCAATTCCAAACGGCCATCAACCTCTGCAAATGAGGCAACTTTTGTTAGCGTCTCAAAATACACCTGCTCTTGTTGCATTGTATCGCCCTCAGGACACATCATACGGGTTGCACTAATTGCCGGGTCTACAACAAACGACGATTCATCAACAGTAATAGTGGCACTGTAATTATTACAAAAACCCACTCCCGCAATTTGGTTGGCTTGAAATTCAAGCGATACCGTCAATTCTGCAAGCGTCTCACCATTCATCTGTTGCAACAACCACTCGCCACTCAATGTATCCACTGCACTGGTGACAGTTGCTTGTGGCGTTACTTCTGCGGAGGATAATGCACACCCCCAACTCACCAACACCATCATACTAAGTATAAGTAAACGACGCATTATTGCCCTCATCCTGGTAATTACAAACGCACGATCCAGAATTGCCTCGTATGCTTACGACGTACACACCCATTAATTCGTTCCCTCAAAACAGCAAGGCGGTAGACGTTGTCTACCGCCATCTCACCAGATCAACGAGTCACAGTTACTAACTTGCAACCGACGCATTCACCAACTGACGCCGTGCCGCATAGCGAAACGCCGCAAAGGCCTCTTCGTTGACAAAGACAAATCGCACCAATTTAATCTGGCTTTGTTGCTCCAAGAATTGCGACACCGTACGCACGGCAATTGTGGCGGCCTCGTCAAGTGGATAGCCAAAAATACCTGTACTAATCGCAGGAAAGGCGATAGTCTCAACACCGTTTTCACTCGCGATTTCAAGTGCATTACGATACGCCGTCTCAAGCATCAAGGCATCCTCAGTACGACTATGCCAACGTGGGCCAACAGCATGCACGACATACTTGGCACACAACAAAAAACCTGGAGTGATGCGCGCTTCGCCGGTTGGGCAACCGCCAATTTCATCACATGCCCGTGCTAACTCGGCGCCAGCTGCACGATGGATAGCACCACACACGCCGCCACCTGCTGCCAACGACTCGTTAGCCGCGTTGACAATTGCATCAACGCGTTGTACGCAGATATCGCCTTGGACTAATTCAAGTAAATTTGCGCCACACAAATACTGCATTAAAACACCTCATAAATGACGTGAGTTCTTTGCAGGTGCGTCACGGCCAACTTTGCCGTGTCGTGCGCCATTGCTCAGGCCGCAGATGCGAAAGATTTTTGGTGAAATATGCACCGATTATACAACGATATCGAAATACGTCAAATCACTCAACTATGTGCACCCGATTAATCGTAATTGCAGGCGTCAATCGTTGCTCCTCCTGTGGTTGTCTTTGAATGCGGCGCACGACATCCATACCACGTATGACATCACCAAACGCAGCAAACCCCCAGCCATCAGGATTACGACGCCCGCCTTGATCGAGCTCAGGTTGATCCCCAATACAAATAAAAAAGTCCGCTTGCGCCGAATCAGGTGCAAATCGTGCCATCGAGATGGTGCCGTCACGATGCATCAAGCCGGTCGTTCCTGTTTGCTCCATCGCAATCGCATCATACTTAACAAAATCAGCCCGACATGTTGCCTGAATTACCGCGATTTTGATGTCGTTCGCTGGCTGATTATCCGGATGTAGCACCACCGTCCGCCAAAAACACCCGTCAGTATATGCACCGGCGCGCACATAGCGCACAAAATTTGCCACTGTCTGTGGTGCCTGCGCTGGTGCAAGCACAACCTCAATCTCTCCAAATGATGTTTTAATCACAACATTCATGGGGATGTCTCCAGATCAATCAATAGGTGATGGCGTATTGGGCATGTTGCTGCCAGTGTAGCATGCACTGGGCAATACTTTGGAATGAGATGAAACCCATGCAAAAGGCGGTCGTATTGCAACCCAACACCAACCACACGCATCTGTACAGACACCTCTTCGTAGATTTGTGGATGCATGCGCCGTTGGCGTGCGGTAATTGTGCACGCATACCGATGAATCATGGCACGTTGTCGGCGACAGATTCCATTAAATGTCAGAATTGTGCAATGTGCCAAAAGATAAATCAGTCCTTGCATCGGATGTTGTGCAACATCTGGGAGTTGGGGGAGCTGCACGGGTTGGGTTGTGACATCGGCAACTACACAAATAGTTATCGAATTATTCATCGAATCCTCAATTTGGTGCATATCTATCAGCTTTCTACCACAAAATAGTGGTTGACAATGTATCATTTTACGCATAGCATTAGGAAGTAACATATTTTGTCATTCAAATGAACCAACGCAGTCAGGCATAGCCAGTCCTACCAGCGTCATACACGTTACATATCTGGCACAAAACGGTAAATGGTGTGTACACAACCGACAACTTCTATATAATACATAGTACGCAGATTATCTTCGCACCGAATTACCTCATCGTTTCGTAGCGTGCGAATGTGAATTTATCATGCGAAGGAGTGTCCGGTGAAAATTTCAGGGAACTATACCATCAACGCAACCCAAACCCAGGTATGGACAGCACTCAACGACATCGAGGTGCTCGCTCGCGTGGTCCCCGGTTGTGAATCACTCGCCGAAGTCGGGGAGAACCAGTTTGAGGGCACCATCAAAATCGGCATCGCCGGCATCAAAGGTGTCTACAGCGGCAAAATCCGTCTTGAAGACGTCAACCCACCACAGTCATACAAACTCGTAGCGGCTGGCAAGGGTTCAAATGGCGTTGTCGACGGAGTTGGCTTTGTTGAGCTTGAACCACTCGAGGGCGGCAAGACCAACCTCAAGTACAGTGGCGAGGCCCAAATCGGTGGTATGTTGGCCAGCGTTGGTCAGCGCCTCATCGACGGCGCATCCAAGCAGCTCATCGGTCAAGCACTTAAAGCACTAGAACAGCAGATTTTGCAACGCATCCCAGCAGAATCAGCAGTGGCGGATCCAGTTCAATCATCAACACCCGATACATCCAGCGACCCGGTTGCAACTCCAGCTGCAGTGGTGTCAAATGACCCGGTTCCACCTGTCGCACCAGCAGCCCCCAAGAAGGTCGTCCTCAGTGAGGCTGAACAAATGAAGCCCGAGACGCTGGTGGCGGGTATGATGAGTGAGATGCTCAATACCACCAATGGTCGCATCATTGCTGCGGTAGTATTATTGTTAATTGGCTTTCTGATTGGTCGGTCGTTACAATAACGCATCCGACTCGTCAGATTTTTAATGGCTGTCTACTGCATTTGTTGCAGTTACAGATACGACACGTAATCACGTGACGCAAAAGGAGGCTATTCGTGGCTAAGATTACGGTAACGGTCAACGGAAAGACCCACACCAGTGATGTCGAGGACCGCACGCTGTTGGTGCATTACCTACGTGAGCACCTCAACTTGACCGGCACACACATCGGGTGTGACACGAGCCAGTGTGGTGCTTGTGTGGTCGTGGTAAACGGCCAAAGCGTGAAGTCATGCACCACTTTGGCAGCACGCTGTGACGGTGCATCAGTCACCACCATCGAAGGTCTATCACAAGATGGTCAACTGCACCCACTCCAAGAGGGTTTTTGGGAGTGTCATGGCTTACAATGCGGGTTCTGTACCCCAGGCATGATTATGGCTGCAACCGACTTACTCGCCCAAAATCCTAACCCCACCGACGACGAAATTCGTCATGGGCTCGAGGGCAACCTGTGCCGCTGCACCGGCTACCACAACATCGTGCGCGCCGTGCAATACGCCGCCGCCAAGATGCGCGGTGAGCAGGTCACTTCGCCCAACGCCTAGCGCATGACGGATGCGTAGTGAGTCCACACACCCGCGGAAGATCCCTTTCTCATCGGCACGGCAATCCGTTCGCTTGTTGGAGGAACAACAATGACGGCAGAAGCAACGACGCGTATGGTGGGTCGCGCTCTCAAACGGCGTGAAGACCCCCAACTTATCACCGGCCATGGAAACTTCTTAGACGACGTCAAACTCAACGGTATGGCCCACGCAGCAGTGCTGCGCAGTCCCTATGCCCACGCCCGCATCCGCTCTATCGACACCAGCAAAGCCAAAGCGCTCCCTGGCGTCGTCGCCGTCTACGTCGGCACAGACATGACGGATGTCAATCCACTCCCCTGTGCCTGGCCCGCCGGCGGCTTCAAGAATAACCTCAATACCCCTCACGCCATTGCGGTCGATGTCGTCCGCTTTGCCGGCGAGGCGGTAGCGGTGGTTATCGCCGAGGACCGCTATATCGCCCGTGACGCCCTTGACCTCATCGACGTCGACTACGAACCGCTCGCGGTCGTCGTCGACCCCGAAAAGGCCACCCATCCCGGTGCTCCCCAGCTCCACGAAAATGCCCCCAATAACATTGTCGTCGAGTGGAACGCCGGCAACCGCGAAGGCACCAACAGCGCCGTCGCCAATGCCCAAGTGGTCGTCAAAGAGCGCATCGTCAATCAACGCCTGATGCCCACGCCGATGGAGACCCGTGGCTCAATCGCCACGTATGAGAGCTCCACCGGTGAGTTCACCCTCTGGACTAGCTCACAAGCCCCCCACGTCCACCGCTTGCTCCTCACCGCATTTGTGTTCGGCATCCCCGAGACCAAATTACGCGTGATTGCACCCAATGTTGGTGGCGGCTTCGGCCAAAAGATTTTCGTCTACCAAGACATGGTCTTTTGTATGTGGGCCTCGCGCAAACTCGGGCGCCCCGTCAAGTATGTCGAGGATCGCTCCGAGAATTTCAAGTCGTCCACCCATGGGCGCGATCACGTCACGGACGTCGAGATTTGTGGCACGCGCGATGGCCGCGTCACCGGATTACGCATCAAGACGTATGCCGGTCTCGGTGCCTACCTCTCCACCATCGCCCCGGGTGTCGCAACGACCTTGTATGGGCGTATCGTCACCGGCGTCTACAAAATCCCCAACGTCTCAATCGATGTCATCGCGACCTATACCAATACCGCCATGGTTGACGCCTACCGTGGCGCTGGTCGCCCCGAGGCCTCGTACCTGATTGAGCGCATGATGGATCGTTGGGCGGCTGAACTCGGCATGGATCCAGCCGAGGTACGGCGTATCAACTTCATCCAACCCCACGAGTTCCCCTACGACAACGGCCTCGGCCTGTTGCCCTACGATAGCGGTAACTATGCCCCTGCCCTCGACAAAGCCCTCGCCACTATCGGCTATGCCGACATGCGCCGCGAGCAGGCCGAGTTGCGCAAGCAAGGTCGCTACCTCGGTATCGGCATCAGCTCCTACGTCGAAATCTGTGGCGTCGCACCTACCGCCTGGGCCAACGGCCAAGGCTGGGGCGCTGGCTTGTGGGAGAGCGCCAATGTGCGCATCCACCTGACCGGTCAAGTCGTCGTCACCACCGGTTCGCTCCCCCACGGTCAAGGCGTCGAGACTACCTTCGCCCAAATCGTGGCCGACGAACTCGGCGTGCCCTACGACAGCGTCTTGATCGAACACTCTGATACCGCAGGTACGCCATTCGGCTACGGCACCTACGGCTCACGTAGCCTCGCCGTCGGCGGTACCGCCATGGTCAAGTCCGTCCAAAAAATCAAAGAGAAGGCCAAGCGCCTCGCCGCCCACCTGCTCGAGGCCAACCCCGATGACATGGTCTTTGCCGATGGCAAAGTACACGTCAAAGGCTCACCCGACAAGTCGAAGACCTTCGGTGAGATTGCCCTCTACGCCTCGGTTGGCGCCAGCATGCCTAACGGCGAAGAGCCGTTTTTGGACGAGACCACCTACTACGATCCACCCAACTGCACCTTCCCCTTTGGCACCCATATCTGTATCGTCGAAGTGACGCCAGAGACCGGCGCCATCGAGCTCAAACGCTACGTCGGCGTCGACGACGTGGGCAACATCATCAACCCGCTCATCGTGCACGGTCAGCTCCATGGCGGTATCGCCCAAGGCATCGCCCAAGCACTCTTTGAGCAGGCAGTGTATGATGACAATGGTCAGTTGCTCAGCGGTACATTGATGGACTATGCCGTGCCAACCGCCGCCATGCTGCCCAACTACGAGATCGACCACACCGTGACCCCCAGTCCGGTCAATCCCCTCGGCGTCAAAGGTGCAGGCGAGGCAGGTACTATCGGCAGCGCCCAGTGTGTCATGAACGCCATCATTGATGCCTTATCACCGTTCGGTGTCCAGCATATGCAAATGCCAGCCACACCCGAACGCGTCTGGAAAGCCATGCACGCCCAGAAGTAGGCGCGTGCGAAAGGAGTACTAGTCCTATGATTCCTGCTGCCTTTCAATATGTGAAAGCCAACAGTGTGGCCGAAGCCTTGGTGCTCTTGCAACAACACGGCGAAGACGCCAAGTTGGTTGCCGGTGGCCACTCATTGCTCCCCGCCATGAAGTTGCGCCTCAGTCAGCCCACCGTCTTGATCGACATCGCCGCCGCCAAGGACCTCAAGGGCATCGCCGTCAACGGCAACACCTTGTCAATCGGTGCCGGTGAGACCTACCACGCCATAGCCAGCTCAGCCGCCGTCAAAAGCTCCTGCGCTATCGTTGCCGACTGCGTCGGTCAAATTGGTGACATCCAAGTCCGTAACGCCGGTACTATCGGCGGCGCCTTGGCCCACGCCGACCCCGCAGCCGACTTGACCGCCGTCTTCTTGGCCCTTGGTGGCACGGTCTCGGTGTCGAGCGCCAATGGCACCCGTCAAATCGCTGCCGACGACATGTTCGTGGCTATGCTCACTACAGCCCTCGACACTAACGAGGTCATCACCACCGTGCATGTGCCTGTCATCGGTGCCGGCCAAGGTGCCTCGTACGCCAAGCTCAAGCACCCCGCCTCACGCTATGCTATCGTCGGCGTCGCTGCCATGATCAGCATGAGCGGTGGCAAAGTAAGCGCCGCCCGCGTCGCCGTCACTGGTGCAGGACCACAAGCCGTGCGTCAAAGCGCCACCGAACAAGCCCTCATCGGCACCGATGGCAGCGATGCCGCCATCAAGGCCGCCGCTGCCCAAGCCGGTGACGACATGGACTACCTCGGTGATATCCACGCATCCGAGGACTACCGCCGCGCCATGGTCAAGGTCTACGCCGCCCGCGCTATCAGCGCAGCCGTCGCTCAAGCCCGCGGATAATCAATCCTGTGTCCCAGCGTTGGTGTGCACACCTGCATATCGACGCTGGGATTCATCTATCTATGCAACGATTTACTAACCACACCATCCTTGTCACCGGCGCCGCTAGCGGCATCGGTCTTGCCACCACCCAACGCCTGCTCGCCGAGGGCGCACACATCATCGCTGTCGATCGCAACGCTGAGGCACTCGCTTCACTGTGTCAAACGCACCCACAGGCCACCATCACACCAATTACCCTTGATATCACCAACGAACAGGCCGTGATGCATGCCCTTTCGTCAATCACCCACCTCGACGGCCTATGTAATGCTGCCGGGGGGAGTGGACGCCGGGCTGGTGATGGCCCCGTGGACTCGTGTACCCTTGATGGCTGGAACTACACGCTCCAACTCAACCTGACCAGCCAGTTTTTGGTCAGCAAAGCCTGCCTTCCCGCCCTGCTCGCCTGCCGTGGCAGTATCGTTAATGTCGCATCTGTGCTCGGTATGGTCGGCGGTGACGCCGATTTTGCCACCCACGCCTATGCCGCGAGCAAAGCCGGCATCATCGGCCTCTCACGCGCCATGGCAACCTACTACGCCCCCCATGGCCTGCGCGTCAATGTAGTGGCCCCCGGGCTGATTGCCACACCAATGAGTCAGCGCGCACAAGGCGACGATCACATCAAATCACGTCTCGCCCAACTCCAACCGCTCACTGCAGATTTTGGCCAAGCCGATGACGTGGCCGCCGCCGTTGCCTACCTGCTCTCGCCCGACGCCAAATTCGTCACCGGCACTACCCTCACCGTCGATGGTGGCTGGACTGCCGGCTAAT
>JBMTAN010000070.1:0-8862 GCA_049428765.1 Roseiflexaceae bacterium | reverse complement strand
GCCGTCTTCAAAACTATCCGTGATCAGGTCGTCTTCACCAACAAACGCGTCATCGCCGCCAATGTTCAAGGCCTGACTGGCAAAAAAATCGACTTTACCTCGATTCCCTATAGCAAAGTCCAAACCTTCTCCGTCGAAACCGCTGGTACCCTCGACCTTGACTGCGAAATCGACTTCTTTATTAGTGCCGTCGGTCGTGTCCGCTTCGAAATCCGTGGTGAGTTCGATATCGTCTCGTTTAATCGCATCATCAGCGAGTATGTCCTCAAATAATGACTGCTGTTGCTGCTAACTAGGGTGACTAAGGTCAAACCTTGTTACCCCTTTTTTACCAAAAACTGTGCAGAATAAAGACAATTTGTGAACAAAAGCACAAAATGATTTTATTTGATTGATACGACACAAAAACATATTGTACTTTTCATCACAATACTCATTTTATTCTTATCCTCTTCTCAGCATAGAGGGCGTAGTATGAGGGCGAAGGAAAGAAGTGGAGGTACATCATGGTACGCACAATTGTTGTCGGTGGTAGCTTTGCCGGTCTCACAGCAGCACTCGAGCTGAAGCGGCGTGGCAAGGATCAACACGAGGTGATAGTAGTCAGCAAGACCAAAGATTTCCTTTTCATCCCATCGCTCATCTGGGTGCCACTCGGCTGGCGCGAAGTCAAGGACATTACGATTCCGCTCGAACCTATTTTGACAAAAGCTGGTGTCAAATTTGTCCAAGCCGAGGCCATTACCGTTGACCCAGAGACCAAGATATTGCACACCAACAAAGGCGACATGCCATTTGATCACCTTGTGGTAGCAACCGGGCCGAAGGTGCACTTTGACGTCGCGCCTGGAGTGCGCGAATACACGCACTATATTGGCAGTCCAAATGGCGCTATGGCCACACGGGCAGCACTCGCAGAATTCAAGCAGAACCCAGGCCCGATTGTCATCGGTGCTACCCAGTTCGCAGGGTGTATGGGCGCCGCCTATGAGTTCTTGTTTAATGTCGAGAAGTGGCTCCGCGAGGAGGGTATCCGCAATCAAGTCGATCTCTACTGGATTACTCCCGAACCATACCTCGGCCACTTCGGTATCGATGGTATGCCTTTAGGCAAAGAGATGCTCGAGAGCTTCTTTAAGATGTTTCATATCAAGCCCATTACTGAGGCTGGTATCGAAAAAGTCGAGAAGGAGCGCATGTATCTCACCAACGGCCAAGTTGTTGACTTCAAGTTTGCTATGCTCATGCCACCATTCTTGGGCGTCGACTTTGTCAAAGACTCGGAAGATCTCGAGCCCACACCAACCGGGTATGTTGAGGTCAGCGACAGCTATCAACACAACAAGTATCCGCATATCTGGGCAGCCGGTATCGCCATCAATGTACCGGCACCGTTCACCCAAGGCAAAGTACCGTTCGGCGTACCCAAGACCGGATTCCCCGCCGATGAAGCAGGCAAAGTGGTGGCAGAGAACATCATCCGTCTCAGCAACGGTGAAACAGAACTCGTGCGCAAGCCATTCGGCAAGATTCCTGGCATGTGCATCATGGATGCCGGCAAGAAAGAGGTCATTCTCATCTCGAATCACCTCTTCAAGCCTCGTCAGTTCGCCATCCTGATCCCGAATGTCTTCTTCGATGTCGGCAAACGTCTGTTCGAGAAGTACTTCCTCTGGAAGACTCGCAACGGCTACTCATATTTGCCGTAACCTAGCCCCCTTTCATCCTTCGTTCGCCGCTGGTGCTTACTCCTCCAGCGGCGAATCCTTTTGGCAAACCCACTCATCAAACTCTCATTGAACAAATAGTTTGCAAAGCATTGACAAAACATTGAAACACTTCTACAATACTTACCGTTAGGTATATAAAACAATTCGTCTATGCGACGAATCATCCAAAGGAGCACAATGGTTAGAGACGGCGCCCAAACAGCCGAAAAGATTCTGGCAACAGCACACGGCTTATTCATGGAGCGTGGCTATGTTGGCGTATCAGTCAATGATGTGGTCAGTGCAGTCGGTATTACCAAGCCGACATTGTACTACCACTTTAGTGACAAAGAGGCCCTCTACGCTGCAGTTGCAGATCGTGCGTTGCGTATCATGGGCGATGAACTAACCGCCGCCACTGCCAACCAAAATCAACCGTTTGTCGACCAGCTGACTGCAGTCATCCGTACGATTCAGTCACACGCTGACGAAGACTTTCGTATGATGCGTCACGAAATCCGGATGCATCTGGTGTCTGAACGACAACAGCACCTTGCTCGCCACTTTTATGACAATATGATGGCCCCAATTGTAGCCCTGATGCAACATGGACTCGACATAGGAGAGGTTCGCCAGCGGAGTGCTGATGATCTCGCCATGTTGTTCTTCTGTTTAATTGAGGCCTACACAGGACCCGAGGCAAAGGCACTCCAGCTCCAACTCGATGCAGGACAAATTAGTCGTCTGTTCTTGCACGGTGTCGCCCACAACTAAGTTCGTTTATTTCGTTTTTGAATCGTCACATACAAAAAGAGGACATCATGGCCACAACATCACAAGGGTTAGGCAGTCGGATTCCAGCGCTTTCACAGCGCACAATCATCATCATTAGCGTAGCAATCGTGGCCCTCGTTGCAGCAATTGTGATCCCTGCATTACAAAGCAACCGCAGTGCAACAACAATTGGGCCGACGTATACTGTTACAACCGCTGATATTCGCAGCACGATAACTGCAACCGGCAAAATGTCACCACTCCAAAGCGCCAATCTGAGCTTTGCAAGCGGTGGCAAAGTTGCCGATGTCTTAGTCAACACCGGTGACAGCGTCACCGCCCAGGCCCCACTCGTCACTTTAGACAACGCCATGCTCCAACTTGATGCCACCGCAGCTCAGGCTGCCCTCGATCAGGCCAAGGCCGATGCCGTTGTTGCCCAAGCTCAGGTCAACGCCGCCGAGGCTGCCCTCAAGCAGACGCTCGGTAGCGTCACTGCCAACGATGTCACCGCTGCCCGCGCAACGCTAACCGAAGCCCAAGCCCGCTTGGCCTTGTTGAGCAGTGGCACGCGCGCCGAAGTCGTAGCCCGCGCCCAAGCCGCTGTTGCGCAATCTGAGGCAGATTTGTCCTCACAACGCAAAAACCTCGCAGTAGCCAAAGAACAGGCCGACATCACCGTCACTCAGCGAGCCAACGCGGTCCGTGAGGCCCAGGCTACCTTTGCCGCCGCCCGCGAAGATTGGGAACACGTCCAAAAAGATGACACCGATCCACGCACCGGTCGCGGCCTCAGTGATCCTGCACGTCGTGACTATCAAAATGCCTTTGAATCGGCGCAACTCAATTTGACCAACGCCGAGAATAACTTGACCCAAGCTACCCGTGATGCCGAAGTTGCCCGTCAAAACGAAATCAGCGGCATTGCTAGTGCCGAGGCCCGTCTCGCAACTGCCCGTGCTGACCTTGATGCACTCACAAGCGGGGCCACCGTTGATGTCGCCAGCGCCCAAGCAACCGTTGCACAGGCTGAGGCCAACCTCAACAAGCTCCTCGGTGATCAACGTAGTGCCCAAGTCGAAGCCCAAGAGGCCAACGTCGTCGCCGCCAAAGCCGGTCTTGATCGCGCTAATGCCCGCGTCGCCCAAGCCCAAGCCCAATACGAGATGGCAACGTTGCGCATCGATGACACTACCCTCAAGGCACCATTTGCTGGCATTGTCGCAAATGTTGATGCGAAGGCCGGCGAGTTTGTGACCAATGCCCCAGTCGTCAGTATCCTTGATGTCACCAAGTTCGAAGTACTCGTGACAGTCGACGAAGTCGACGTCGCCAAAGTCAGCGTCGGCCAACCAGTCGAGGTCTTCGTCGATGCCCTCGGTGCGCCAATCCTATCAGGTACCGTCGTCAGCATCTCGCCTGAGGCCCAGAGCGATCGCGGCGTCGTCTCATACGAAATCACCGTTGAGGTCACGCCCGATGATCGTGCCGTCAAGGCCGGTATGACCGCCTCAGCCCAGATCATCACGTCATCAGCCACTGATGTGATTAGCGTGCCCCGTAGCGCCGTCCGCACCGTCGATGGCCAAACCGTGGTCACCGTCATCACAAACGACACCCGCGAAGATCGCCCTGTCACCGTCGGTGTCCGTGACAGCGACCTCATCGAGATCACCAGTGGCCTGAGCGTTGGCGACGTTGTCGAGGTGACCCAATGAGTCAACCAGTAATCTCGATTTCGAACGTCAGCAAAATCTTCGACGGCGGTGATAATCGCGTCGTCGCCCTCGATGATGTCACCATGCATGTCGACCGCGGCGAAATGCTGGCAATCATGGGACCATCCGGTAGCGGCAAAAGCACGCTCATGACTATCATCGGCTTGCTCGATGTCCCCACCAGCGGGCGCTACCTGCTCGATGGCATCGATACCAGCGAGTTAGATCGAACTGCACAGGCAGCCGTGCGCAACCAGAAGCTGGGCTTCATCTTCCAGAACTTCAACCTGCTACCACGGCTGAATTCCTTGCAAAACGTCGCCTTGCCCATGGTCTATGCCAATGTCCCACCTGCTGAGCGTGAAGCCCGCGCCCGTGCAGCCCTTGAGGCAGTCGGGCTGGGGAACAAGCTCAGTAACCGCCCGAATGAACTCTCAGGCGGTCAAAAACAACGCGTCGCCGTTGCCCGTGCCCTTGTCAATAACCCAGCCTTGTTACTCGCTGACGAGCCCACTGGTGCCCTGGACAGTCGCACCGGCCACGAGATTATGGAGCTTTTTCGCACGCTCAACCGCGAACAAGGCATTACCGTCGTCATCGTGACCCACGATGCCGAAATCGGCAAACAAATGGATCGCATCGTCAGCCTGCGCGACGGAAAACTCAACTTACAAGCGCTCCATGACTACTACGGCATCCAAACCGATGACCACGGGCGCGTGCTTTCACACCAACGGGAGGCCTCATATGTGGGGTGAACAATTACGCATGGCCCTCGAAAGCCTGCGCGCCAACAAATTTCGCTCACTGCTCACCATGCTCGGCATCATCATCGGCTCGTCAACGCTAGTCACCGTGTTGTCACTCGGTAACGCCCTCCAAGGCCAGGTCTTTGAGCGCTTCATCGACCTTGGCACGCGCCGTATCGCCATCTTGCCTGGTGACCCGGACGCCCTCGGCGCTCGGATTACCTCAGGCTACGGCTTGCTCTCCATCAAAGACTTTGAGGCGCTCCAAAAAATGGGCGCACGCCATAGTGACATCTTCCGCACTATCGTGCCCGAAGTCGCCATCCAAGTACGTGCCCGTGCTGGCACCGTCGAAGTCGGCTCACTTGTGGTCGGCACCGGCAAAGGCTATCAAGAGGTGCAATCCGTACCGATTGACTACGGTCGATTCTTTACAAGTGCCGAAGAGCAAGACTCCGCCCGCGTAGCAGTCCTCGGTGGTCTCATCGTCGAAGATTTGTTCGGCGAAGGCGACGAGAACAAAGCTCGCGCAGTCGGCCAAACCATCGTCATCAATGGCCAAAGCCTGACTGTAGTCGGCGTCATCCGTGCAGCAGGCGGACCATTCTCGTCCGATCAACGCATCCTTGTCCCAGCCAGCACCGCTCGCCTACGCATCGCCGGCAACCAAGATTTGCCTGGGCGCGGCCTACAGATGTCGTCAATCCTGATCGGCCTGCGCAATGAGGGTGCAGTCACCCAAGCTGAGGAGCTTATCAAAGCCACCTTGCGCGACGCTCGCAATCTACCAGCCGACGCTATCGACGATTTCCGACTCAACTCACCCACCCAAGCCCTCGGCATCCTCAACGGTATCAATAGCGCCATCACCGGCTTTATTGCCATCGTGGCTGGTATTAGCTTGGTCGTCGGCGGTATCGGTATCATGAACATCATGCTCGTGGCTGTCACCGAACGCACCCGCGAAATCGGCGTACGCAAGGCACTCGGTGCAACGGACCGCGATGTCCTCGGCCAATTCGTCATCGAGGCAGCTACCATTAGCCTCATCGGCAGCATGATTGGAATCGGCTTTGCCGTGACACTAGTCTTGTTGGTGGCCACCGCGGCCGGACTCGGGATGATTCTCTCTATTCCAGCGGTGATTATCTCGATTGTCTTTGCGCTCGGAATCGGCATCGGTTTTGGTTATTACCCCGCCAAACGCGCCGCGCTGCTCTTGCCCATTGAGGCCCTGCGTTACGAATAACACCACACACGAGCCATGCAGATACACTGCATGGCTCGTGAACTAAAGGCACGTCATGACGATTACCGTGGCTATTTTGGCCGATCAACTACTCGTCGACCATCCAGCTATCGCCCACGCCCAGTCACTGGCTGCGCCGGGCGATATCCGTATCATGCTGGTCGAAAGCCAAGCCCGCATTACCCTCCGCGCCTACCAACACCACAAACTCACCCTCGTTATCAGTGCTATGCGCCACTATGCCGAATGGCTCAAAGTGGCCGGATTTACCGTCGATTACTACCAATCACCTAATTGGCGCACAGCGTTAGCACAGCATGTGAATGACAACCCTGATACCCACATTGTCACCATGGCTGGCGCCGAATACGCCGCCCGCCAAGCCCAACAACGCTGGCAAACATGGTGCAACCGCCCGGTGACGATCCTCGACAATCAGCAGTTTTTGGTCAGTAATCACAATCCTATCGCCAATACACCTGTCACCAAGCGCACTGTGATGGAACCGTTCTATCGCGCCATGCGCCAACACTTCGACATTCTGATGGATGTGGATGGCCAACCAGTTGGTGGCCAATGGAACTACGATGCCGCTAATCGTAAACCGCTCCCTACCACCCGTGCCATCCCACCCCACTTCAATATCCCACCCGATGCCATCACCCAACAAGTCATCGCCGAGGTAACCGCCATGCCTCACACCCACGGTATTCCAGCCCCGTTTGAGTTAGCCGTGGATCACGCCGGTGCACAAGCAGCCTTGCAGCATTTTGTGCACCATCGCTTGCCGTTTTTTGGTGACTACGAAGATGCCATGAGCAAGCGCGACCACGTCTTGTTCCATTCGGTGCTGTCGCCATACCTCAACCTCGGATTGCTTACTCCCATGCAGTGCATCCATGCCGCTGAACAGGCCTATCACGACGGCTTAGCACCCATCAACGCCGTCGAGGGCTTTGTGCGCCAAATCATCGGCTGGCGCGAGTACATGTACGTACAATACTGGCGGCACATGCCCGGCTTACGTACGCGCAACCATTGGCAGGCCGAACGCCCGTTGCCTGAGTGGTTCTGGCACGGTCAGAGCGGCATGAACTGCCTCGACACCACCATCGCCAATGTCTGGCGCCACGGCTATTCGCACCACATCGAACGCCTCATGCTGATTAGCAACTTCTGTGTGCTGGCCGGGATTGACCCCGTGGCCGTCAATCACTGGTTTTTGGCCGGCTACATCGACGCCTACGACTGGGTGATGTGGCCCAACGTCAGTGGCATGGGGCTCAATGCCGACGGCGGCTTGATTGCCACAAAACCATATGTCGCCTCTGCTACGTATATAAAAAAGATGGGCGATTACTGTGGCAGCTGTCACTACAATCCCGTACTCCGTCACGGCACAGCTGCCTGCCCATTCAACCTGCTCTACTGGAACTTTTTGTTGACCCACGAGCAAACTCTGCGTGCTAACCCACGCATGGGTCCTGCCGTTCTTGGGCTCAAACATCTTAGTGCCGATGAGCGTCAGCACATTCGTCAGCAGGCCACCATCTGGCTCGATCAGCTCTCTCATATCGAATAAAGGACGCATCAGCATGCGCGGTGTCAAAAAACAAGACCTCCCCGAAAAGACCTGCGTCACCTGCGGCCGCCCCTTCACCTGGCGTAAAAGCATGGCCAAAACCTGGGACGAGGTCAAGTACTGTAGCGACGCCTGTCGCCGCTACAAAAACAGCGGCGGCAAACCGCCCTCAACGAAACGGAATCCCGCATGAGTCAGCCCCCCATGCAACGTGACTTCGCCTCGCGTGAGGAGCTTGTCGCCTACCTGCACCACGAGTTCGCCGACATCGTCGGCGACGATACCACCGTCTCACCAACCATCGGTGGCAGAGCCACCGCAGAGCGCCAACTCGCCACCATCAACCCGGTCCGCTACGCCGCCACCCGCAATGCCCTCGATGGCGCCGTCACGCGCCTCAGCGCCTATATCCGCCATGGCGTGCTCAGCCTCGCCGAGGTGCGTGATGCAGTCTGGGATCGCATCAAATATGCCAGCGAAGGCGAGAAGCTCATCAACGAGTTGGCCTGGCGCGACTACTGGCAACGCGTCTACGCCCAAATCGGCGATGGCATCTGGCAAGACCGCGAGCCCTACAAAACCGGCTACTCGGCCAAGCACTACGCCCGCGAGCTCCCAGACGATATCCGCACCGGCCAGACCAACCTCGCTTGCATGGATGCCTTTGCTGACGAACTCACCAGCACCGGCTATCTGCACAACCACGCCCGCATGTGGCTAGCTGCCTACATCATCCATTGGCGCCAAGTGGCCTGGCAAGCCGGTGCCCGCTGGTTTTTGCAACATCTGCTCGACGGCGATCCAGCTAGCAATAACTTGTCGTGGCAGTGGGTGGCGAGTACGTTTAGCCACAAGCCGTATTTCTTCAACAAAGAAAACCTAGCCCGCTACACCAATCAGCGCTTTTGTCGCACCTGCCCGTTAGCGCATAAATGCCCATTGGATGCGCCCTATGACACCCTCGAACAACGTCTGTTCCCTCACAAACCCACTGAGCCACAGGAGCGTTATCGTCGATGAAAGCCGATATTCGTGCGTTAACCGCCATGAACGTCACCGATTTGCAAAAGTCGTTCCGCGT
>JBMTAN010000069.1:0-10466 GCA_049428765.1 Roseiflexaceae bacterium | reverse complement strand
ATCTACACGTCCTCATACACTCTTTCCCTACACGACGCTCTTCCGATCTGGCATGTCAATGCCGCTCTACCGCCGGGATATATGTGTGTGCTACCGGTCCTTCTCGTGGCCAATCCACTCTTGGGCACCATCAGCCCAGTGCTCTTTTTTCCAAATAGGGGCAATCTCTTTGATGCGGTCCATGATCCAGCCGGTGGCCTCGAGGGCCGGGCCACGATGGGCTGAGGCGACCACGACGAGCACGGCAGTCTCGCCGATTTCAAGGATGCCGATACGGTGGTGGATGGCCACATTGACCACACCAAAGCGCGTGATGGCCTCGGCGGCGATGTCAGCAAGGACCTGCTCGGCCATCTCGACATAGGCCTCGTACTCGAGACGAGCCGTAACACGATCGCCGAAGTGGTCGCGAGCCGTGCCGGCAAAGGTGACAATCGCGCCAATATTGGGAGCACTGACGTGTGCCACGAGTGGCGCAGGTTCGAGTGGCACTGAAGTCACTACAAACGGTCGAAATGTCCCACCGCTGACTGGCGGGATAAATGCCACTGTGTCGCCATCGTTGAGTATCGTCTCAGCTGGCACAAAGCGTGCGTTCTGGGCATAAAGGACACGCCCCCGAAACGGTGCAAGCGTAGGATATGTGTTCTCGAGGTGCTGCCAGACGGTCGCTAATGTGCTCCCGTCTGCAATCTCAATCCGTTCGCTTTGTTGGCCAGTGATATCGCGTTGTCCGGCAAAATACCGCACTGTGATGTGCATATACCTACCTCATCGGTACGCCACGTAGGCGCAACTCATCTTTGACTTGGTGAATCGTGTAATTGCCGAAGTGGAAGATACTCGCAGCTAGGACCGCATCAGCACCACCCACCATCAAGCCATCGTACAAGTGATCGGGTGTTCCAGCCCCACCCGAGGCAATCACCGGGATGCCAACACGACTTGAGATGGCCTGCAAGAGTTCAAGGTCGTAGCCGGCATAGGTGCCATCTGCATCCATACTGTTGATGACTAGCTCGCCGGCCCCTAGTTCGGCACCACGTATCGCCCATTCGACAGCGTCAAGACCGGTTGAACGGGCGTTGGCTCCGGTGTGAGTGAATACCTCCCAATGTGGTGACTTGTCGGGGTGTGGGACACGCCGAGCGTCAATCGAGAGCACAATACACTGGCTACCAAAGCGCTTGGCGCCATCACTGATGAGTTGTGGGTTGAGCACGGCTGCCGTGTTGATGGAGATTTTGTCGGCACCGGCGCGCAACATGCGATACATGTCGTCCACGGTGCGGATACCGCCACCGACGGTCAAAGGAATAAAGACTTGCGCTGCAGTACGCTCAACGACATCGACCATGATATTGCGCTCGTCGGAACTTGCCGTAATATCATAAAAGACGAGCTCATCAGCGCCACTGTCGTTATAGTGGGCGGCAAGTACAACGGGGTCGCCGGCATCGCGGTGATCGACAAACGAAACCCCTTTGACGACACGCCCAGCTTTGACATCGAGACACGGGATGATGCGACGTTTGAGCATGATTAGCGAGTCTTTCCTTCTGATTCGGCTGCTGCAGCTTGACCTGCTTTGATCCGATCAAGCATACCACTAAGTGTTTTGGAGATCGTCCCGAGGAGCTCCATTTCACGTTCTTCCATGTCTTGCATCAGTACTACATGTTCGTGCTGGGAGTTTTCAAGGCGATTACTGGTTTTGGTCAGTCGTTGCTCCAAATCGCGCACATGACTGTCGATACGCTCAATCCAGGCAGTAATTTGGCGAATATGGCGGTCTTCCATCTCTTGGATGGAGGTGATTTTGTCGTCTTGTTGGATACGAATCTCTTCGATGCGTTGCTGATTGACCAAGAAGCGCTCGGTCGAGGTGCGTTCAATCTTTTTGCTCTCCTGCAGCAACTCGGTGATGCGGTTGGAGAGGGCAACCATCTGTTCGGGCATTTCGTTGACGACTTTATCAATTTGTGCGCGAAAGTCCTCGATACGGAGCATGCGGCTCTGTTGTTCGCTGACGAGCAACTTGCTATCGGCCACGAGCTGTTGATTCTCGATGGCCTGACGGCGCAGGTGTTGCTTCTCGATCTGGACTTCTTCGAGGATTTTGCGGAGTTCAGAGCGGCGCGTATCTTCGGTACCTTGGAGTGTTTCAACGCGGGTGATCAAGGTACGATAGCGCTCCTCGGTCTCTTTGACGAGGGCAAACAGCGAGCCGATTTTTTGGTCAAATTCGTTGAGACGATTAATCAAACCAGCCACCGTAATGCGGTCTGCTTTGCGAGCCTCGGCCAGCTCTTGGATTTGGTTTTGCATGTCGCGAATAGGACGAATGCCGTCGTCGATTTTGACGAGGCTACTCGCTACTTCTTTGCGCAACGTGCTCATATCACGGCGAAAGCTTTCAATGGTCTGTGTTGTATCTTGGGCTTGGCGCACAAACTGATTTTGCAATTCCGAGACTTGGCTCTCGCTATGACGGAGTTGTTCGATTGCTAGCTGGTATTTCTGATTTTGGTCGTTCATGGCGCGACGCAAATCATCGATTTGTGTCTGTAACTGGGCAATTTGGGCTTGACCAGCCGCACGTTGACGCTCTTCAGCAATTTTATCGCTGATACTGTTCATTGAATTGGTCATACGTCCTCCTGTTGTAAGGTGTGGAGTGCATCATTGAGTATAATTGCGCCGGTGTATAACGCTCGCCCTACCACGGCCCCATGAATACCAAGCCGTGCCAACCTGACCAGTTGTTCAGTGCGACTGACGCCGCCCGAGGCAATGATTTTGGGACCAGCAGGTGAGAGGAGTGCAGCGGTTGCCTCATAATTAGGCTCACTCAGTGTGCCGTCACGACTGATGTCGGTGTAGATAATCCGAGCAACGCCAAGTAGTGCCATTTGGTTGACTAAGTCGCTGGCCTGGACTGCTGAACCATCGAGCCAGCCGGCCGTTTGAACAAAGCCGTCGCGCGCATCGACGCCAACGATAATTGCGTCACCGTGTGATGCAACCAAATCAGCCACAAATTGCGCATCCTGGACAGCCTTGGTGCCGATGATGACACGTGTTACGCCTAACGCACGCACCTGTGCCACGTCAGCATGCGTGCGGATACCTCCGCCGAGTTGAATCGGGATATCAACCGCTTGTGCAATCGCTGAGATTGCCTCGAGATTGACTGGATGACCGGCTTTGGCTCCGTCAAGATCAACGACATGCAAGTGCGTGGCCCCCTCGGCAACCCAACGACGTGCCGCATTAGCGGGTGATTCGTCGTAGACGTTTGCTGTGGCAAAATCACCTTGGGTCAGGCGCACACAACGTCCTTGATGGATGTCAATGGCTGGATAGAGTTCAAACATTGGTTGGCTCGCATTCAATCTTAGCCATGTGCGTCACGAAATTGCGCATTAAGCGCAGCCCGGCAGCACCGCTCTTTTCGGGGTGGAATTGTGCGGCAGCCACATTGCCACGCACGAGTACACTGGGGAATTCGCACGAGTACTGTGTTGTGCCAGCCACAATCGCTGGGTCGATATCACAGTAGTATGAGTGCACAAAATAAAAATCTGTGCCGTCAGGAATACCATCAAATAATGGATGATGCGCAAATGGAGGCGTGTAGTGTACTTGATTCCAACCAATTTGCGGCACCTTGTCAGTGTCGGGAAATCTTGTTACGTTGCCGTCAAAGACACCCAAGCACGCATGGCGACCAAACTCATCGCTACTTGAACATAATACTTGCATCCCTACGCATATCCCTAGAAAAGGGACGCTACGCTGAATTGCATCGCGGATGGCTTCGTCGAGCCCGGTACGTTTGAGCGTCGTCATTGTATCAAGTGTGGCCCCGACACCAGGTAACACCACTGCCGGAGCACTCGCAACCACAGTTGGGTTGTCAGTGACTTGTAATGGCACACCGAGATGGCTGAGTGCCCGTACGACGTTGGGGAGGTTACCTGCACCATAATCAATCACTGCAACGGTCATGCCGAGACTCCTTTGGCGTGTTGGAGAAGAGGATGATGATTTAGTAGCCACGAAATAGCTTGATCGGCACTGTTTGGGTTGCTTGGGCGCGTTCCAAGTGGATCCTCGGGGAGTGGCTGATTGGCCAATCGCGCTGCAACAGCATGCCCACAGGCTGCGAGTGCTTGCAGACTATAACCACCCTCAAGGACGGCACTAATCCGCCCGCCACACAGCTGATTGGCTGCAGTAATCAATGTGTCGACAATTGACGCATAGCCGTGTGCTGAAAGACGACAATTGCCGATGGGGTCGTCCCAGTGTGCATCAAACCCAGCTGAAACCAAGATGAGATTAGGTTTGAAGGCCTGCAACGCTGGCACGACCACCTGCTGATATGCCCGTAAAAACGCCGCATCACCACTTTGTGCTGGCATCGAGATATTGAGTGTCGTGCCGATTCCAATGCCTTTACCCGTCTGGTTGAGCGTACCACTGAATGGGTAGAGTGGCGATCCGTGGCTCGAGATAAAGAGTACACTATCGTCACTATAAAATGTGTCTTGAGTGCCGTTGCCGTGATGTACATCAATATCGACAATTGCGATCCGGGCGAGCCCGTGTTTTTGTTGAGCATAGCGGGCAGCAATGGCAACATTATTAAAAAAACAAAATCCCATCGCACTACTTGGTGTCGCATGATGACCCGGCGGTCGTCCAAGCGCAAAGGCACGGTTGCCTTGCATGATTACATCGACAGCGGTACAGGCTGCATTGACACTCTGCAAGGCTACATCAAACGTGGCAGCAGTTACGTAGGTATCCTCGCCGATCCAGCCATATTGTCCTGCGATACCAGTGACTTTCTGTTGAAGCCAACCGATGTATTGGTCAGTATGGACAGTTTTGAGCCAGTCCATGTCCTGTGTAGTGGCAGGTACGAAGTGACAAAAACTTGACGCAGAATCGTGCAGGTTGGTGAGTATTGCATCAACACGTGCAGCATGTTCTGGGTGGCGTGAATTGCTGTGTGTGTGATGTTGTGGAGTCGTAATAATCGTCACTGACATGCGCTGTTCACCAAGTTGTAATCTACGATGTAGTATAGCACGCATTAGTAGGATGCTTGTGCTTTGTAGGCGGTTTTTTTGTGTGAGAGATGATAGAATGAACGAGGATACATATGATGTTGGCTGAGCGTGAATAAGGCACCTATGGCATTGAGCTATGAAGAGTTAATCAATACGTTTGAGTCGACGTGGGAACAAGTTGGACTCCACGAACACGATATTATCGAGTACATCACTCCCGCAACCCTCGAACGCACCTTTCGTGTCCAACTTTTTCCAGATCATGGTGAACCCTTGACCAATGCGAATATGCCGCCATGGGTCGAGGCGACGGTTGTATGGGGACCAGCGCACCATCTATATCATGGTGGTCTGACAAGCCAGTCACCGCTCGAGATTCAGTGGAATTATACGATTCCGTTGCCCCTCGGCGAGAAGCGCCCCGACCAAGAGATTGTCAAGGCAGCTCATACGCTGATTCGTCAAGTGGTGCGCCGATTATTCAATGAAGATGTAGGGCACGATGTGCTCGCCATCGAGATACGTCGAGCCTTTGCAGTTGATGGTCGGAGTGTGAGTGCGTTACAACTGTATGCATCGGGAACGAGTGATATTACTGAGGTACTGCTCACCTCGGGGGGCGAGGCGTTACAGACTGTGCTCCGCGAAGAGTGCAGTATGGTCGCAGCGCTCGTCTTAGCCTTTGGTGAGACTTTTAATCCAGGGAGCGTGGGCGGGTATCGTGCCGTCGAATCAGCCTGAGGAGTTTTGATGATGAGTGAATTCCGCCAGTATTGGCGCATACCAGCTATTGTATTTAGTTTAATTGTAGTTATCGATCGCCTAACCAAGTGGTGGATTGACACGAATCTTGGGCCCATCGAGGGCACAAGTATGCCCGTGTTGCCACCATGGTTGTATTTGACCTATGTCAAAAACACCGGCGTTGCGTTTGGGTTGTTCCAAGGCGTGCCGCACTTTTTTACTGTGATGAATATTCTTATCTCGATCGGTGCCATGTACATGTATCGTTACCAGATGAGTCACACGCTGGTGACGCAGTTGGCCATGGGCGGGATTCTTGGTGGGGCAGTTGGGAACATCATCGATCGCATTCGTCAGGGGTTCGTCACAGACTTTGTGCATGTGACTTGGTTTCCTGGGATTTTTAACGTTGCAGATAGCGCGATTACGGTGAGTGTCATTGCTTTGGTAATTGCGTCGTTGCGCGACGAGCTTGAGCCCGCTTCAAAAGAAACAGAGCAACCACGTGACAACGCATGATGATGAGAGTGTCTTGTTGATTGTGGATGCTACCGACAAAGGTATGCGTCTCGACCGATTCGTGGCCGATGCCTTGCCCGATGTTTCGCGTAGTGCAGTCCAACGCTTAATCGAACATGGCCATATTTTGCGCAACGACGCCCCCACACGGGCGGCCGAGCCATTGCGCGTCGGCGACCGGATTAGCGTGATGGTGCCTGATCCGGTTGATACAACTCTCGTGCCTGAGCAGATTCCTCTGCATACCGTCTTCGCCGATGACGATATCATCGTGGTGGATAAACCTGCAGGCATGGTAGTGCACCCTGCGCCTGGACATCCACGTGGTACATTAGTCAATGCACTCCTGTGGCACTATCCGGGTATGGTGATTGGCGGTGGAATGCGACCTGGTATTGTGCATCGCATTGACCGCGACACGAGTGGCTTGCTTGTGGTTGCCCGCAATGATGTTGCCTTGGCCAATTTGCAACAACAGCAACTTGCGCACACGATGCACAAATCGTATATGGCGTTGGTGATGGGGGGCATGCGCGAGGAGAGCGGTGTGATTGATGCGCCGATTGCTCGTCACCCACGCGACCGTTTGCGCATGGCTGTGGTAAACGGTGGTCGGAGCGCGCGCACGCATTGGCAGGTGCTTGAGCGGATCGGCCAGTTGACCTTGTTGCGTGTCACGCTTGAGACCGGCCGTACCCACCAAATTCGGGTGCATTGCCAGTATATTCAACATCCGATTGTGGGTGATCCGGTGTATGGGGCTCAGTTTGGATCGATTAAGCTGGAACGACAATTTCTGCACGCTTATCAGCTTGGCTTTGTCCATCCACGGACGCACCAGCCACTTTCTTTTGAAAGCCCATTACCGGCCGATTTGGTGCGCGTGCTTGAGTATCATCGCCGCACTCAGGCCTAAGCTATCAGAGTGTTGCATCAGAAAGGGAGAACCATGAAATTTGGCGCACACGTGTCGACCTCAGGTGGCTTACATAAGGCGTTTATCAACGCCAAAGCGGCTGGTTGCGACACGATTCAAATTTTTAGTAAGAATCAGCAGCAGTGGAAGGGTAAACCGCTTACCGATGCCGAGGCAGCGCAATTCCGTGCGGCCCATGTCGAAAGTGGTATTAATCCGCTCGTTGTCCATGATTCATACCTGATTAACCTCGCATCGCCAGATCCCGAGTTGCAATCCAAATCGCGGGCGGCCTTTGCCGATGAGCTCGATCGCTGTGCCCGATTAGGTATCCCTTATTTGGTGACGCACCCAGGTGCCCATGTCGGCAGTGGTGTTGAGGCCGGTTTGGCCCGTGTCGCCGAGGCCCTCAATGCAATTTTTGCCAGTGGAGTCGGTGAGGGCGTCACTGTCCTGCTTGAGACCACCGCGGGTCAGGGGACTACGCTTGGGCGTACGTTTGAAGAGCTTGCAGCGATTATTGCCGCCTGCCAATACCCTGAACGTCTCGGTGTCTGTCTCGATACCTGTCATATTTTGGTCGCCGGCTACGAGTTCCGCACACCTGAGTCAGCCGCCCAGTTAGTGGCTGATTTTGATCGCATTATCGGTATTGAGCGCCTCAAAATCATCCATGCTAATGATGCCCAAAAAGATATCGGTAGTAAAACGGACCGACACGCCCATATTGGCGCCGGCTTTGTGGGAATCGATGGGTTCCGTAGCCTGATGCTCCAGCCAGACATCCGCCAGGTGCCGATGATTCTCGAGACTCCCAAAGAGAATGACCCCCAAGACGATATCGACAATCTGGCACGCCTGCGTGCCCTTGCAGAGGAGACGAGCAATGCAATCTGATCTCGATCGTTTGATGACCGAACGTAATTTGGACGCCATCGTGGTTGAAGGCCCAGATGGTCTCGGCTCAGCCAATCCGGCGTTCAACTATTTTGTGCGTGGGGCACACTTAACTGGCCTCGTCATCAAAAAGCGTAACGAACCTGCTATGCTCATCCATAGCGACTGGGAGGTCTTGCAGGCCCAAGAGACCGGCCTTGTTTGTGTCTCGTCGAGTCGTTGGAATCTGCGTGACATCGCGGCCCGTATCCCTGACCGCCTAGCTGCCCGTGTCGAACTGCGGCGTCAGATGTATACCGACCTTAGTGTTAGCGGACGTGTGGGTTTGTACGGTACCGTGCAAACTGGGCCGTTCTTGGCACTGCTCCGTGGTCTCGAGTCTGTCATGCCTGATGTCACGTTTGTGGCCGAGTTCGATAAAGACGTAATTAGTGCTGCCCGCCTGACCAAGGACGCCCACGAAGTGGCCGTCATGCGCGAGGTTGGTCGCAAAACCTGTGAGGTGGTGCAAGCGGCTGTTGATTACATTACTAGCGGCTATGCCGACGGTGAGTATGTGGTTGATCCTGCGACTCAACGCCCCATGACGATTGGTGATGTGCGGGGTGTGATTGATCGCGAGTTAGCTGCGCGAGGCCTTGTAGGCGAGGGCACTATCTTCGCCCAAGGCCGCGATGCAGGCTTACCTCACGCACGCGGCGAGGATAGCATGGCGCTCCACCGTGGCCAAGCGATTGTGTTCGATATCTTCCCCAAGGACGCATCTGGCTACTATCACGACATGACGCGCACGTTTGCAATTGATTATGCTACGCCCGAGTTGCAAGAGGCCTATGACCACGTGATGGGGGCATTTAACGAGGTGGTGCAAGAGTTCGAGTTGGGCGCGCCAACCAAGCCATATCAGACTATGGTTTGCAATTATTTCGAACAACGCGGCCACGAGACGATTGGTAGTAAATATCCTATCGAGGAAGGCTACGTTCATTCGCTTGGGCATGGTCTTGGGCTCGAGGTCCACGAAGACTTCGGTTTCCCGTCTCTCGCTGATCGTGGTGATGTGTTGGTGCCAGGGGCTGTGTTTAGTGTGGAACCAGGTTTGTACTACCCAAGTAAGGGGTATGGCGTGCGTATCGAAGATACCTACTGGTGTCGTCCCGATGGTGCGTTTGAGAGCCTAACCGACTTTCCCAAGGATTTGGTCTTGACCCTCAAAGGCAAACGCAACTAGCTGCGTGGTATACTCTTTGTGGATTGTTGAGGATGGAACAGAGTAATGCGGATTTACAAAGCAAAAGCGCCGATGCGCATCGGCTTCTTTGGTGGTGGCACGGATGTCAGCCCGTATGCCGAGGAGCACGGCGGTAAGGTGCTCAACTGTACAATCGACAAATATGTACGCTGTATGTTGAAGCCGAGTGATGACGGTGCACTCACTATTCGTTCACTCGATCTCGAAGAGGTGAGTCGCAATGTGACCGGCCACTGGGACGGCAAATTGAGCTTGCCTCAAGCTGTGCTTGATGCGGTGCCACTTGCCAAAGGCGTCGAGGTCACAATGTTCTCTGATGTACCACCGGGGAGTGGTCTCGGGTCATCATCGGCGTTGGTCGTAAGTATGCTCAAGTTAATGGGTGAGGCCTATAACATCCCAATGACTTCACACGAACTGGCTGAAACCGCCTACAAAATCGAGCGCGTTGACCTAGGTATCCCGGGTGGTCGCCAAGACCAATATGCAGCGGCATTTGGTGGCATGTCGGTCTACCATTTCAGCAAAAATGGCGTGATTGTGGAGCCTGTGTTGAGTGATACGACGGCGCTGCTTGAGCTCGAGAGTTGTTTGCTCATCGGCTATATCGGTAGTCGCAAGTTGTTGACCCAGCAGCTGGTTGATGACCAGGTCAAGCGCCTCAAGCAAGGTGATACTCTGCGCTATCATGACGAGACCAAGGCCTTTGTCGACGAGTCAGTCAAATTATTGCGCGCCAAGAAGATCGATGATTTTGGGCGGTTGTTACATGATGCCTGGGAGGTCAAAAAAGCCTTCTCTCCATACATCGCTCCGCCAATTGTCGATGAGGTCTATGCCAAGGCGCGCAAACATGGTGCTTGGGGTGGCAAGATTACCGGTGCTGGCGGTGGCGGGTTCATGGTGATTGCTTGTCCATTCGATCGTCGTCTCGAGATGGAACGAGTATTGACTGAGGCTGGCATGCAAGTGCGCCACTTTTCGTTTACCACGCAGGGTGTACATGCATGGAGCTTCGACACCGACGAGGAATAAATTGAGGTTGTGAGACGCGCTG
>JBMTAN010000068.1:0-10951 GCA_049428765.1 Roseiflexaceae bacterium | reverse complement strand
CTCTACGGGGGGTAAAATCCCGTAATCCAATCATGAATTTTTTGATTGAAAAATACATGCAAAATTCATCCACAAATTTACTTGACATTTGGCCAAAAATCACTACTATTATGAATCGGTAGTATTTAAATGCTACTTTCGCGCCTCCGGCGGACTTGCCTGTCTTGTGGGCGAGTACTGATACTCTTGTTGGGCACATTGTTGTGCCGTGTGAGATGTCCGGTCAGGCTTGTGTGAGGGATTATGGACGCAAACGCAAACAAACTATTGGGTGGCTATGTCACACGACCCAATCTGTGTGTGTTGCGGGCGTCTGTCTCCAAATCCCCGCTATTCCATGATTGTTAGTGCTTGACAATTTCATCACGACCTCGTTGTGACCTAGACACCCGTACTTGCCTATGTATGCGGGTGTTTTTTGTTATCACAGGAGGATTGCCATGCTTTTACGATGGTTTCGTCGACTTGTGCATCCAACCCCAGTTACCACTCATCGTGAGTGGTTAACCAGTCGGCGTGCAAGTCTCGTGATTGTCCGTCTTCGCCAAAAGGGCTAGACGTTGCTGCCATAGTGAATGATTTTATTGTCAAGGAGCACACACAACATTGAACGGTCAAACCTTTCTTGATCACCTCAATCTGCGATATGGTACCCCTGCCGAAGGGCAAATTAATAGTTTTATTAGCCGTCGCGATGGCCACCTGATGCTCGATGACCGCATCGATCTCAATGATTTGATGTCACGCTATGGTGCGCCACTTGAGATTGCCTACTTGCCATTGATTACGCGTCAGGTACAACAGATGGTCAGCTGGGCTGAGCAAGCACGTGCAGTCACTGACTACACTGGCGATTTCTACTATGCCTACGCTACCAAAGCGAATTTCGCTGAAGAGGTTGTTCGTGTGGCGCTACAGGCCGGTGCGCACTATGAGACATCAGCCTCGGCTGATATCATCATTGCACACCAGTTATGGCGTCAAGGGGTATTGGCGGCCGATCGGTATATGTTCTGTAATGGCTCAAAGGATGCCACCTATCGTAATGCTATGGTGTCATTGCGCGAGGCCGGGTATGAGCGTATGATTCCGATTGTTGATGATCTCGATGAGCTCGACTATTTGATTCGTCACTGCCATGCACCACTCCAAATTGGTGTGCGTGTGCGCTTTGATATTGGTGATGTTGATCCTGATCACCCAGGTGGTGAGCGTTTTGGTTTGACGCACGCCGAGATTGATACGGCTGTGCAAATGGTCGCTGGGACACAGCATTCGATTGTGCTGTATCACGTGATGGTCGGTAGTCAAATGGAGGATGCCAACGTCTGGCGCATTCGTTTGAGTGCCGCTGTAGAGCGCTATGCTGAGTTGGCTGCACGGGTCCCGAGCTTGCGCTTCTTTAACTTTGGTGGCGGTATGCCCACGGATGCATACGATATCGGCTTTACGTTTGACTACGACGGCTTTTTGCGTGGCATCATGCAGGCTATGTCCAACGAGTGTGCCTTGCGTGGTGTTCCTGCTCCCGACTTAGTCGGCGAGTTTGGCCGATATACTGTGGCTGCACACAGCTTGTACTTGATGGAAGTTGGCTCAGTCAAGAGCGGTCGTGGTGGTGCTCCTGATTGGTTGCTCCTCAACGGTAGCTTGATGGTCACATTACCCGATACCTTGATTGTTGAGGGGCAGTCGTTCATCGTCTTGCCACTCGATGATTGGCATCAGCCGGTGCGCCCGGTGCGCTTGGCTGGTCGCTATACCTGTGATACTGATGACTACTACCCGCGTCCTGGTCAACCACCGTTATTGTTGCCTAATGGTGGTGAGGGCATGGTGTTGGCGTTCTTTGGAATTGGTGCCTATCAGCAGATGTTGTCTGGCCGTGGTGGTGCACACCATTGTTTGACTCCTGAGATGCGGCGTGTCGTCATCGAGGTCGATGGTGATAATTTGGTTGTACGCGATGTACCCGCTCAACAACTCAACGACATTATGCAGTTGTTAGGGTATCAGCGTGACACTCTTGATTTACAGCGTGCCGATGATGATATCGTGCCACGTGAACGTGTCACGGTTCGTCCGTTACGTATGCCTATGCGCCGGCCTACGCGCACCTGGCGGCGACGACTCGCCTAGGTCTGACACTACGACAACATACGCCCGCAGCCACTGCTGCGGGCGTTTTGGTATGATAGTTTGTGCAAGAATTTATTGTTGTGAGGTGTGGTGACGCAACATGGCGAGGCGTAACTCTTCGGTGCGGGGGATCGGTGCCGGGGTAAGATTAGGCGCTGGCTGGCGCGTTTTGCGCGCCGTCGGTCGGAACACGCGAGAAAGCACGCGGCGCATTTTTGATTGTAATGTCGTCTGGTGCGCTTGTTGTAAGGCGACGATTTGTTGTTGAATCGCTTGTTGCGCCTGCCATAAGTGAGCTATTTGGACACTATGTTCGCTCCGCAGTTGTTGGATATCAGTGCGTATTGCCTCTTGGCTAGTGGCTTGTGCTTGAACCATCTGGTCAATTATCCGCATGTTCTCAAATGTCAATCGAAGTGCATGCCGCTGGAGCTCTGCTTCGGAGAGTTGGCGATAGTTTACCTTGGTTTTGGGTGGGAATATGTCGTCAACTGCAACCCCTGGATAATAGCGCTCTACCAAAATACGATTTGATTCGTAATAGGTTTGATGAATTCGCACATACCACTCGGCGGGGAATAAATCGATGACTTCATCTTGATCATCAAATGCTGCAGCTGGTTTCGTCCTACTCAATAAGTTTTTGTAGTTGGGGACTACCTTATTCAGGTGCATGCGTAACTCTACACCCTTGTTATTTGTGGTCTCAATTGGTCGTGCCTCGGCAAATACGCGTTCGCGTTCGGCAGCGATGACGTTATCGTCACGCAAATATTCGAGCACGCGAATTGTACGATTCGAGAGCGATTTATTGACATAAACGTCACTGCTCTCTTCATTTATCAAAAAATCAAATTTGATTTGGCGTGCAAAGTCACTCGCCAAACTTCCTTTGAGCATATACCGTTTGTCAAGGACACGCACGACTACGCTGTCTATACCAAACGCCTGCTCCCAAGGGCTCAGTTGTTTTGTCCAGTTGGCGATTTTGCCGATTCCACCTTCGAACCAATGTTGCATATTGGTGTTATTGAGATATCCCCACTCTTTCCAACTGCTTTCGAGATATTGCGGTTGGTTGCGTACGTATGCAATAATTCGCCAGTGACAAAGATGTCGTAACGGCAAGAACAAATCAATGAATTGCTCCCAATCGTTTAACAGATTCTCGGCACTGATAATTGCCCCTTTGTAGCCGTTGATCTGCATGTACTGCAGATTCTCTTGAAATTGTTTGACAAATATACCAACGCGGTCTGGGTTGTTGATATGGAGCTTCTCGAAATAGCTCTGCTGGATGCTGAGCGTCTCGTTTCCGGTATGTGGCTGAAAGTTACTATTAAAAATCAAATACCCGGCATTCTTCAAGTTCTCTTCGTACATTTTGAGAAAGCGCTGAATGGTTGAACTGCCGGTCTTGCCTGCACCGATGTGCACATAAATTGTCGGCTTGTACCCCATAACACGCATCCCCACAATTCGTAGTACGATTTAGAGTAGTTCTTACTACAGAGTATAGTCACACTGGCTAAAAGTCAAGTAATTTTCCCTTGTTTTTGCCTAAGGTTATTGTATTGTAATGTCGAAAAATACATAATTGTTATCGTTAAAATCCCTTTACAAAATAATGATATATCTGCTGCAAAGCGCAAAGCGAAATAATAGTGATATGCGTCTATCACGTATCTGCATGGTATACTAAAGCGAATAAGGGCGAATGTATGAGGAATTGTGGCATGGTGACGAAGCGACCGAGTATTTCAGCGTTTTTCCCGGCATATAACGATGGCGGTACGATAGGTAGCCTTGTCGTCACGACGCTACAAACGCTTGCTGAAGTCACCGACGATTATGAAGTGATTGTAATCGAGAACGGCAGCACAGATTATACGGTGCAAGTACTCGAGGAGCTGGCTGGGCAGTATGAACACTTCCATTATCAAGCACACCGTGAGCCACTCGGCTATGGTGGCGCTTTACGTGCAGGGTTTGCTGCCTGTAGCAAAGAGCTGATTTTTTATACCGATGGTGATGCTCAATACGACCCACGCGAACTCAAACTATTGTTAGCTTCTTTGCGCGATGACGTCGATATCGTCAACGGCTACAAAATCGATCGCAGTGATCCGTTCCACCGCAAAATCATTGGTCGCGTTTATCACCACACCGTCAAGTTCTTGTTCGGCTTCAAGTTACGCGACGTCGATTGTGACTTCCGCTTAATTCGAAGCAAAGCGATGCACGACATAACGCTTGAGTCTGATAGCGGCACCATTTGTCTGGAGCTCGTCAAAAAGCTCCAAGATGCTGGCAAGCGTTTTGCTGAGGTGCCCGTCCACCATTATCATCGTACCTACGGCGAGAGCCAATTTTTCAACTTTCCACGGATTTGGCGCACGTTAATGCAGTTGATCGGGCTCTGGTGGAAGTTGATTGTCTTGCGACAGAAATAGCAGGTATGCCGATGAATCACACTGCATTTGCGGGTGCCAATATTTTGATTACCGGTGGCATGGGCTTCATTGGCTCTAACCTCGCCAATCGTCTTGTTCATATGGGTGCGAAGGTGACGCTTGTCGATTCGCTGATTCCCATTTACGGCGGAAACGACCGCAATATTGCGCCAATCGTTGATCAGGTGCGGGTCAACATTGCCGACGTGCGTGATGAATACTCGATGAACCACCTTGTCCAAGGGGTAGACTACCTATTCAACTTAGCGGGTCAGACCTCGCATATTGACTCAATGACTGATCCATACAGTGACCTTGATATCAACTGCAAAGCCCAATTATCGATTCTCGAGGCTTGCCGCAAGCATAACCCGACGCTCAAGTTGGTCTATGCCTCGACGAGGCAAATATATGGCAAGCCCGATTACTTACCGGTTGATGAGCGTCACATGCTTAAGCCCGTCGATGTTAATGGCATCAACAAAATGGCCGGCGAGTGGTACCACATCCTGTATAACAACGTCTATGGGATTCGTGCTACGGCCTTGCGCCTGACCAATACGTATGGGCCGCGTATGCGTGTCAAAGATGCGCGTCAGACGTTCTTGGGCATCTGGATTAAGCGCTTGATCGAGGGCGAGCCGATTCACATCTTCGGTGACGGCAAGCAAATCCGTGACTTTAATTACGTAGATGATGTCGTCGATGCCATGTTGATGGTAGCGGCCGAGCCCGCCGCTGATGGCCAAATCTTCAATTTAGGTTGCAATGAGACGATTAACTTACACGACTTGGCACTGATGATGATTGACATTTATGGCAAAGGCGTCTGCGAGCTTGTGCCGTTCCCACCCGATCGCAAAGCAATCGATATCGGCGATTATTACAGCGACTTCCGCTTTATTCACGGGCGCGTCGGTTGGTCACCCAAGGTCAGCCTGCGTGAGGGTTTGGCCAAGACGTTGGCGTTCTACCAAGACGAGTCGGCGCACTACTTTGGGTAAACAAGGTATGCAGATGGGGGCACAGCTGTGCCCCCATCTGCATACCCTTTTTTGTTACCCTTGCGCCCGTGCGGCCGCCGTCGTCAGTATATGCGTGGCCGCCAGCCCATCGGCACCGGTCACGCGCAATTGTGCTTCACCTTTGACACAACGCACAAAATATGCCATCTCGTTGACAAACCGATCGCCGTCAGCTACTGCTACCTGCTGGCGTTGGCCAGTGGCGTCGGTGTGCCAGAGTTGCATGCTGTCGTAGTCCATGCTGAGTGATCCACGCGTGCCGTAGACGGTAACCACCCACTCGCCGGGCGGTGTGCGCCAGCTGGCCTCGATGGTGCCAATCACGCCGTCGGCGCTGGTCAGCAAGATGACTGCCGTGTCTTCGACCTGCAAGGCCGGCCCTAGCTCTGTCGTGCGCGTCACGGCACTCGCCTGAATGCTGGTGGCGTCGCCGATGAGATGGCGGAACAAATCGACCGAGTGCACACTTGTGTCCATCATCACGCCACCACCGGCCAGAGCCGGGTCGCTAAACCACTTGCTCTCGACATTGGCCATGTGCCCGGCAAAGCGATTGCGGAACATGATGATCTCGCCGATGGCACCGCCGTCAATCATTTGCTTCATCGTCTCGATATGAGGCTGGAAGCGGTGACAAAAGCCGACGCTCAACAACTTGTTGGCTGCGCTCGCTGCCGCAATCATCGCCTCACAATCGGCGACGGTGGGCGCAAGTGGCTTTTCGCACAACACATGTACTCCAGCCCCTAGCGCACGCACCACCAATTCACGATGGGTTGAGGGTGGCGTGCAGATACTGACGATGTCGAGTTTGGCCTCCGCCAGAAACGTCGTAATATCGGTATAGGCTTGGGCACCACTACTGCCGGCTAATGCAGCTGCTGCACCGGGCACCGTATCAGCGAGGGCTACCGGAGTATATCCCGCCTGACTCCAGGCGTTGAAGTGAGTGCGGCCGATGCCGCCACAACCGATAATGCCAATGCGTAATGACATAATCTTCTCCTTTAGCGTGCGTACGCCGCTGCTACGCCGCCGTCGACGGTCAACAGGCCGCCGGTGGTACGGCTCGCACGTGGGCCAGCAAAGAAGCTGACGGCCTCGGCAATATCCTCAGGGCGGACGTTGATTTTGAGTACCGTACGCGCCTTATAAAAGTCTTCGAGCTCCTCAGGCTTAATTCCATAGCCCGCCGCTCGGGCTGCCCGCCAACCGGCATCCCAAATGCCACTGCCCTCAAGCACCGCATCGGGCAGCACCGTATTGACGCGCACGCCGATAGCGCCGCCCTCCTCGGCCAAACAGCGCGCCATATGCAACTCGGCAGCTTTGGCGGCGCTATAGGCTACATTGCCTTTACTAGCCATCACGCTGTTTTTGCTGGCGATGACAATCAGCGAGCCGCCGACCTTTTGGGTTTGCCAGATCTTGAAGGCCTCACGTGAGATCAAGAAGTAGCCTTTGCCGAGCACGCCCAACATGCGATCCCAATCATCTGCAGTTGTCTCGGTCACCGGCTTGGCAATGGCGAACCCGGCGTTGTTCACCACGATATCGACGCCACCAAAGGCTTGAATAACCTGTGCCATTGCGTTGATGACCGCCGCCTCGCTAGTCACATCGCAATGTACGGCGATGGCGCGGCGCATCTTGTAGGTGTCATTCAGCTCTTTGGCGACGGCCTCGGCGCCGGCCAGATTAATATCGAAAATCGCAATATGCGCACCATCGGCCGCTAATCGCCGCGCCGTTGCCCGACCAATGCCACTCGCTGCTCCGGTGACCACCGCCACCTTGCCGGCTAGCTCACGTGGCGCCGGTTTGAGCTTGAGTTTATACTGCTCGAGCGGCCAGTACTCAATCGCAAAAGCCTCGGCGGCACTCAGGCTGGTGTACTCACCGACGGCCATACACCCTCCAATCACGGCGATGGCACGGTGGTAGAGCTGATTGCTGATATCGGCTGCTTGAGCGTCGGCACCGGCGGTCACCATGCCTAACCCAGGGATGAGGGTAATGCGCGGGTAGGGGTTCATCATCACGTCATCAGCGCTTTTGTGGGCATCAACATAGGTGGCATAGTCAGCTGCATACTGGGCGACCTGCGTGCGAATGGCGTCGGTTAATGCCGCGACACCCTGGCTCGGCTGCCAGTCAATGAAGAGCGGTAAGCGCTTTGTGTGCACCAGGTGATCAGGGCAGGCAGCGCCAATCTGGCTGAACTGGGCGGCCCCCTCGCTGCCGATGAACTCAAGCACATTGGCCGATTCATCAACTTGCAGAATCTGACTCCCCTGTTGACTCAAGGCGCCACGGATCACTGGTAGCACGTGACTCCACACCTGGGCGCGCTCCTCGGCCGGCATGGCTGGCACCGCAGCCCCGGCAAAGATGACTCGGCCGTTGCGCGTGCTTTGGATGAACTCCTCGGCCTCGCCAATTACCTTGATGCTCTGGGTATAGCACTCGGCACTGGTATTGGCCCAGACAGTCAAGCCGTGCTTGCCCATTACCACCAAATCGGCCTGCGGGTTGTTGGCCACGCCCTCGCCGATTTGCTTGCTCAAGGTGAATCCGGGGCGGATGTAGTCGACCCACACCATACGGGTTCCCCATAGTCGTTGACATAATTCACGGCCGTTGGCTGCACAGGCCAAACTAATCACGGCATCGGGATGGGTGTGGTCGACGTGTGGTGCTGGAATAAAGGCGTGGAGCAGCGTCTCAATTGACTGACGTGGGCGATCCGGCAAAAAGACGCTTCGGTTGAGGTAGGCGACCATCTCCTCGTCGCTCATCTCGGCACGCTGGATGAGTGGAGCAATATCGGGCATGCGCAAGGCGGCAAACCCGCCCTCGCCGATGGTAGCCACATCACTGCCTGAGCCCTTGACCCAGAGGACCTGTACCTCGCGGCCGACATGATCGCGCTCCATCGTCTTGGCGCTGGTGTTGCCACCGAAAATGTTGACGACCGTGCGGTCGCTGCCGAGTAGCCGACTGCGATAAACTAGGCCGTCAATGGCTGGGAGTTGGTGTTTGTCGGCGTCGTTCCACCGATTGATTGGCATAATGTGCTCCTGCGTTGTGATTGATATATATGACTATACCATCTCTGTTGGGTTCACTGTTCTCTTTCGAAAAACAAAAATACTATGGATTCGAAATGTTGCACGCTGAGGATTGAGAGGGTAGTTTCACCTGCATTAGCCAACTCCGTCATTGTATGGCCGGCAGGTCTATCCAATCTTCTCCTCTGGTATATAAAGAGATCCCAAGAAGAAGGCTGCACGCCGGGGGAGAGTGATGCGCTCCTTAGGTATCATGGCCGGCATGCAGTGACGCTGGGGTGGGTGTATGGCTGTGTGGTCGTGTGCAGTAGGGGCGTCGCTCACGGCGCCCCTAGCAGCGTTTGTTTACATGCTACAATAAATCTAGACAGTCTAGCTAGATTGAGGTTGTATGAGCCAATCATGGCAACTCCAAGATGCCAAAAACAAATTGAGCGAGGTAATTTCTCGCGCCGAGAAAGGAGAAGTGCAGGTCGTTACCAAGCACGGTGTGGCCACGGCGGTCGTCATCTCCTATGCAGAGTATCAGCGTTTAACGGCACCAGCGCGACGATTAAGCGAGTTCATGCAGACATTCCCACACGATGGTGAAGAACTTACATTTGACCGTGATGATTCGGCACTGCGGGATGATCTGCAATGGTAACGTACTTGCTCGACACGAATGTCATTGCTGAACTCGTCAAGCCCATGCCAAATCAGGACGTGGTTCGTTGGGTAGATGCGCGTGATGAACAGCAACTATATGTGAGTGTGATAACAATTGGTGAACTGTTGCGTGGCATTGCCAAACATCCCCAACCGGCACGCCAGGCAGTTCTTGCAGCCTGGGTACATGATCAGCTTGTGCCACGATTTGCCGACCGAATTGTGCCGGTGTCGTTGGCAGTGATGCGTGTGTGGGCTGATGTGACGGTAGAGTGTGAGCGTCGTGGTCGTCCGTTGCCGGCCATTGATAGCCTGATTGCGGCCTCGGCGTTGTCACTCAAGGCGACGATTGTGACGCGTAATGTCAGCGATTTTGTGGCAACTGGGGTGGATGTGGTGAATCCTTGGGGTGAATAATATTGTGCGCGATGCAGGGGGTAATTGGTCGGAGGAGCATTTCGAACCATTGTAGGGCCGACTGTGTCGCTATGCTAAGGGCTCCCGTGGTTTTTTTGAGAACGGATCCGTTGCGCAATTGCCAAACAGTGATATTCAATTCTTTTGCGTCACAATGTATGATAAATATATCAGCATGTGGGAGGTGAACAATGAATATCGCATTTGCAGGCACCGGATACATCAGCAAGATTCATGCACATGCAGTGCAAGAGCTTGGGCACCAGCTGGTAGCCGTAGTCAACCACAAAACAGACTCGATGGCAACGTTTGCAGCGCAATTCGGCATTCCCCGCCAATACCACACGATTGAGCAGTTGATTGTTGACGGTGGTGTCGACGCGATTGTCATTTCTACACCGAACTATCTGCATGCCCCACAAAGTATTGCAGCGTTGCAGGCCGGGATTGCGGTCATGGTCGAAAAGCCGATGGCACTGAATGCAGCCGAAGCACAGGCCATGGCACATGCATCCACATCCACCAATACGCCGTTGATGGTGGCACATTGTTGGCGCTTCGATGAAGAGGTCTTGTGGCTCAAAGAGCGTGTCGCGCAGATTGGCCCCATTATTCGCACCAAAGGATTGGGCGTGCATGCACAGTGGGGACCAAGTGGCTGGTTCACCCAAAAGCAATATGCCGGTGGTGGCGCACTTGTTGACATGGGCGTCCATGCCATTGACACGGTGCGCTTTTTATTGGGCGATCCCCAACCAACGTCGGTGTATGCCACGCTTGGTACGCACTACACCACTCACGACGTCGATGATACTGGGATGCTGATCATCACGTGGCAGAACGGCACATCATCCTTTATCGAGTCTGGCTGGTGGCAACCGCACATGGATGGCCCTGAGGCGGCCACACAACTCTATGGCAGGCATGGACTTGGCTCGGTTTTTCCTACCGCTCTTACCACCATCGATGCACACACCAATGATGCAAATCGCCTTGAAGGTGGGTTCGTGCATCCGCGTGACGTGCATTGCCCACAACAGATGTACACCGCGCAGATGGCGTATTTCGTGGAATGTGTGGCCCACAAGCGCATTCCGTCGCCCGGTATCGCGGAAGGCCTCGTTAACATGCGCATCCTCGATGCGGCTTATGAAAGTGCACTGAATGGGCAGGTTGTGCATCTCTCCTGAGGAGATCG
>JBMTAN010000067.1:0-10974 GCA_049428765.1 Roseiflexaceae bacterium | reverse complement strand
TTTCGCCGTGATGGTGATGCACCTCGTCGTGACGGTGATGATTCATCAAGCTTCGGCAGTGATCGTGCACGACCACGTCGCCGATTCTAATGCAAACGAAACGGGGTGCGGCACATGCCGCACCCCGTTATTTATGGATAGCGCACTCGTTACGCACCAATATGCTGGGCCTGCGCTTGGGCCTGCAACGACAATTCAGCCGCTTTAAATGTATGTGCTTGCGTCATGGATCGCTCAGTACGCTCCAGACAATCGCGCACCAGTTGGCCAAAGAACGGATAGCCGATCTGGCCATCGACGTCGACATGATGCTCACCCTGCTGATCAACCCAATAGACTTGATTCCCTTTACCTCGGGTCACATCGACATACTTGCGTAGCTCGATATAGCCCTGTGTGCCCATAATAATGGTACGACCGTCGCCCCAGTTACTCAAACCGTTAGGGGTAAACCAATCCACACGGAAGTAGTTCGTTGCACCGTTATTACCAACAATTGTTGCATCGCCAAAGTCCTGCAACTCGGGATATTCGGGATGCGCATAATTGGCGACTTTGCTATGCATGACGTGGCCATCTGTTGCGCCACTATAGAACAAAAACTGTTCGACTTGATGACTACCAATATCGCACAAAATACCGCCATAGCGGGCTAACTCAAAAAACCAGGCTGGACGATTTGGTGCCCCGAGTCGATGTGGGCCAAGACCAATTACCTGAAGCACGCGCCCAATCGCTCCCCCATGGACTAACTCACCAGCGTATAACGCGCTTTCGTTGTGTAACCGCTCGCTATAGTACACGGCATATTTACGTCCAGTTTGCGCTACTACCTGCTTGGTTTCAGTGAGTTGATCGAGGGTGGTAAATGGGCATTTGTCAGTAAAGTAGTCTTTGCCGTGGCGCATCACCCGATTACCCAAGGCACTCCGATCCGCTGGCACAGCAGCAGCGGCCACTAGCTGGATCGTAGAATCCTGCAAAATCTCTTGCTCACTACGGGCAATGCGTGTCCCCGGGAATCGCTCAACAAATGCCGTCACCTTAGCTGGATCCGGATCATACACCGCTGCCAACGTAGCGCCGGCCTCTACAAGACCATTGCACTGGCCGTAAATATGCCCATGATCGAGGCCAATCGTCGCAAACACAAACTCACCCGGTTTTACGACCGGTTGGGGCTTGCCTTTGGGCGCATAGTTCATTCCATCTGACATGGATCCTCCTTTGCCCTACACCTGTGGTGTCATTACACGCAAATTGGTCAAACTGGTGTTGAGGGCATCAAGTGGATCGCCAGGGCAGGTATCCTGCTCAACCGCATACCATTCAATGCCATTAGCCTCGCCCCAACGCAAAATCGGCACGAAGTCAATGCTGCCCGTGCCAATTGCCCCAAACGAGCCATCGGCCGCCATATCTTTTAGATGGATAATCGGCATACGCTGGGCATATGGTGCAATAAACGCCAACGGGTCAGCACCGCCTTTTTTGACCCAGTAGACATCAATCTCGGCCAAGATTGCATTATCAGAACTCGGATCGAGCAAATACTCAAGGGCTGATACGCCGTTGATCGTCGTAGCAAACTCGAAATCGTGGTTGTGGTAGCTCAAGCGGAATCCAGCAGCATTCAGGGGCTTGGCAAGCGCATTCATATGGCTCTTGAACATCTGATAGCCCAATTCATTTTGATACTCACGTGCTAGATACGGCACAATGATGTCGCGCGTACCATAGAGCGTGGCTTGACGCATCACGTCGGCCATGTCGTTGGTCAACTCGGCAATCGAGATATGCATGCCAGCAGTTTTGAGTTGATGATCGCGCAAAAATCCAGCAATCTGCTCGGGGGTGTAGCCTCGCGTACCCGACACCTGTACCGCCTGCCAACCTTGCTCACGCAACGCTTTTAGGACACCGTTGTAGTCTTTCTCGAGGGCATCGCGCACCGTATAGAGCTGAGCTGCATATTTATGAAGCATGATTATGCCTCCCCGCGCACAGTACGCCGTTGATTCAGCAACGTAAGGAACTGGTTTTCATCGAATGGAATATCAACCCAGTTGTCGGTCCAGGTCGACATGTACATAGCATTGACCAATGTCAGACCATGGAGACCTTCGTGACCCGGAGCGATGAGTGGGGTACCGTTAAGCACTGCATCCGTGAAGTTTTGGGTGATGCCAGCATGTTGTGGACCACCGCCACTATCGACAGGAAGCTCGATTTTCCAATATTCGGGCATGGCCCACATCGAGGTATTCGAAGCATTGAACTCAGGCTCTGGCATGCGTAAGCGCCAGAATGTAACTTTATTATCTTCAACGACAATTTTGCCACGCTCGCCGCTAATTTCATAGCGATTAGTACCTGGAGCATCACCAGTCGTAGTAATAAATACACCTGTGGCGCCGTTTTCGCACTCCATGTAGGCGGTGACATCGTCCTCGACCTCGATGGCACGATGCTTGCCAAAATGACAAAACGCGCGCACACGCGAGGGTTGCATGCCCAATGTCCAGAGCATTAGATCAATGTTGTGCGTTGCTTGATTCATCAAGATGCCGCCGCCCTCTTGAGCCCAAGTGGCACGCCATGAGCCGGAGTTATAGTAGGCCTGGCTACGATACCAATCAGTAATAATCCAATTAAAGCGCTTGACCTGACCGAGTTCACCGCTTTGAATCAAGTCACGAACTTTTTGGAACACGGGATTGGTGCGTTGGTTATACATGATGCCAAAGACTTTGCCACTAGCAGCAGCGACTTCGTTCATTTGGCGCACTTGCTGGGTATAGACACCGGCAGGCTTTTCGACAATCACATGTAGTTGATGGTGAAATGCCTGCACTGCGAGATCGGGATGGAAGTAGTGTGGCGTAGCTACGATGACTGCATCAATTGCCCCTGACTGCAACATGGCCGCATACGACTCAAAAAAGCGCACACCGTCGGGTAACGATTGCTTGGCCCATTCCTGTGAGGCAGGACTGGTATCGCTAACGGCACTGAGCACCGCTCCCTTAATCGCACCAGCCATCAAGTATTGGGCGTGATTCCGCCCCATGCCACCTAATCCGACAATCCCAAAGCGCACAACACTCATCGTTGGCTCCTTTCATCATCGAAACGCCCTAATTTCCGCTACATTGTACGGGTGAACTGGGAATCGCGCCAACCAGCCATTTTTGTCGCAATGTGGCAAAGGTACCATCATCATCTGCAACAGCGAGAAAACGATTGAGTTCCTCATTGAGCAACGGCGCATTGCGGGGAACCACAAGAACATATGGCACATACGAAAGCGCCTCAACTCGCCGAATTGATGAATCACGCGTTTGCATTGCCCACGCTAGTGTCTCCTCAACAATAACCGCATCTACTGCATCACAGGCAAACAGACGCCACAATTCAGCGGTGGTTTCAGCATACACTGGCGCTACCACCTTTCCTTCATGGAGCATACGGCGGAGCATAGTGTCAGCATCTGCACCAAATACGACACCAATTCGTGTAGCAGGTATCATCTGGCGCTGCAACAAAACTAAGCCATCATCGAAATAGACAGTTGAGAACCGAGCCCTCCAGCCTTGCTCGGGGGCATATGGCATCGCCGAAGCAATCATATCAAAGTGTCCTTGTTGCAACTCATCATAGGCAGCATCAAGACCTGTTGGGACAAACAGGACCTCAACACCGAGCGTTTCGGCGAATCTTATTGCCAAATCGATATCATGGCCTGCAGCTTGATTGTCAATTACGGTCGTAAATGGCAGAGAACCTGGGTCATATCCTACACGTAACTGTGCACGTGTGCGAATACGCGTCAAGACGGGATCAACAACCACACCACCAGTTGGCTGGATTTCGCTGATTACAATCACTAATACATATATTGTAAAAAACCACAATCCAATGCGTCTCAACATTCTCACCGTTCACTCATCTTATTATCTTGCCAAAAGTTGGCATTCGTTTTTATACTCTATAGTAGCGATATAAATCGTCGGTCGGTTAATTTTTGTTATAGACCGATCCATCACTCCCCGCAATTCACACACTGGAGCACTGTATGGCAATTGAACCTTATCGCCCACAGGGCGATCCACCCTCAGACAAAGAGCGGGCGTTTGAGCAACGTCTTGAGAAGCTCTTCGATCGTTGGCCGTACAAACTGATGCGTGGTATCCGTTGGATAGCTATTGTATCAGGTGTCTTGTGGTTGATGTTGAATGTCGTTCCCTCGGCGTGGACATTCTTGACAACCCAAAACCTTGCGCCGCTCATTCTGCAGCTGATTACCACGATGGGGTATTTGTTCGTGTTCATCGGCTTCCAGTTCACTCTGATGTATTTCTTCATGGCACGTACTCGTATTTACTGGGTACGACCGGGTGAAACTGGTATCAGCTTTGCCGACTACCGCGGTAATCCCGAGGTGCTTGAGGCGGCACGACGTATTGTGACATTGCTCAAGGGAGCCAAACAATTCAAGCAAATGGGTGGCGAGATTACCCGTGGTGTGTTATTAATTGGCCCACCAGGAACAGGTAAAAGCTACTTAGCTCAGGCTATTTCGACCGAAGCTGGCGTACCATTTGGCTACTTGAGTGCCCCATCGCTCACATCCGTATGGATGGGTATGGGGAACATCAAGGTCATGATGCTGTACCGAAAGGCACGTAAGTTGGCCAAAGAGTACGGTGCTTGTATTCTATTCATTGACGAAATCGATGCCATCGGTATGGCTCGTAGCTCATCACTTATGGGTGGTGCTACAGGTGCCGGACCAATGTCGCAAGGAATGAATACTGGCGGACAGACCAACATGATGATGGGTATGGGCGGTATGGGTGGCGGGAGCGGCTTGCTCAATGAGCTCTTGCTTCAGATGGACCCACCACCTGAGGATCCAAGTTGGTTTGGTAAGATTCTCCGCTCACTGGGCATTCGCCGCAAGAAGCCCGAAATGCCACCAGTATTAACAGTCGCCGCCACCAACTTGGCCGAGACGCTCGATGCTGCGTTGTTGCGCCCAGGCCGGTTTGACCGCAAAATTGTCGTCGAATACCCCGATGCCGATGGTCGCCGCGACATCATGGAATACTATCTGAGTAAGGTCAAGCATGAACCCATGCCAATTGACCGCATGGTGTCAGACACAATCGGTTATACACCAGTAGCGATTCGCTTCATTGTCAACGAAGCTGTGATTCATGCGCACTTCGATAATCGTCAAGCCATCAATTACTGGGACTTTACGCGAGCTCGTGAGATGCACGAGTATGGTCTACGTCAGCCAATTCGTGGCATGTCATACGAAGAACGTCGCCGTATTGCCTACCACGAAGCCGGTCATGCGTATGCGGCGGTCAAGTTGTTGCGCAAACAACGGCTCACCAAGGTGACTATCATTCGTCACGGAAGTGCGCTAGGATTTGCCGCTTGGAAGCCCGAAGAAGAGATCTACACCAGCTCAAAAGAGGAATTGCGCAATCGCTTGCAGATTGCCCTCGGTAGTCGTGCTGCGGAGGAACTCTTCCTCGATATCCAGATGAGTGGTGTCACTGGTGATCTCCAGTCAGCCACGAGTATTGCCGCCTATATGGTCGGCGCGTACGGCATGGATAACAGCTTCTACTCATACCTGGCATTCGGCCCCGAGGCGATGCGCAGTGGCGAGCTCAAAAAGCAAATCGAAGCCATCTTGGCCGAAGAGTACCGTCGCGTCAAGCACCTGCTCGACCAAAACCGCGAGGCCGTTATTGCCATCGCTGAGGCGTTGATTTTGCGCAATGAACTCACCGATATCGATGTCAACGATATTTTGGCTCGAATTGAGGCAGTTCACCCGTATCGCAATGTGCCACTGGCCGAAGCTGCATCACTACCCAACGTACCAAGCGAGGTCGTGGTCGACTCAAGTGTGACTACGCCACACAGTACCACCACCTCTGCACCAATACCCGATGGGAGCACTGCATTCCGTCGTGAACCGCTCGAGTAGTTGTTCAGTATCGCTTAAGGTAACAACAATGTCGGAGACCGTACGGTCTCCGACATTGTTGTGTGCAACGATGCACTATAATAAAGCAATCATCACCTTGATTTGGTAAGATAGCAGCATGAAGATATTAATTACTGGTGTCAATGGATTTGTAGGCGGTCATTTAGCTGAACGACTCATAACAAATCCTAGCTATCAACTCTACGGCATCGCTCGATCGTCGTCACTAGCATTGCCGTCACTCGCCGATCATGTATCACTCGTCACCCTCGATTTACGTGACACTATGGCACTCAAAGGCTGCATAGCCGATATCGCACCAGATGTTATCATCCACCTCGCGGCGCAAGCGAGCGTTGCGAAGTCGTTTAACGACCCACTCGGCACGATGCTTGACAACGTGATGCCTAGCGTAGCACTGATGCAGTACGCGGTTGAGCTCAAACTTGACCCACTGTGTATTTTTGCCGGTAGCAACGAGATCTTTGGCATGGTGGCACCTGACGAAATGCCCATCAACGAACAACAACCACTCCGGCCAGTCACCCCATATGGTGTCAGCAAAGCCAGCGTAGACATGGCGGCATATCAATGGTTTGTGTCCCACAAGGTACGCACCATCCGCTTGCGCTTATTTAGTCATATCGGGCCTCGTCAAAGTGATGCATATGCCATCTCAGCGTTTGCTGCCCAAATCGCCAAAATCGAGGCTGGATTACAAGAGCCAGTTCTCAAGGTAGGCAATCTTTCGGCTCGGCGCGATATTACCGATGTGCGTGACATTGCCGATGCATATGAGGCCCTCATCCACCATGGTGTGCCCGGTACCGCATATAATGTTGGATCGGGAGTTTCATACGAAATCCGCACACTTCTTGACAAACTTGTTGCGCAAAGCAGTGTACCCATTCAGGTTGAGGTCGACCCTGCCCGCCTCCGCCCAGTGGATGTACCCAACGTCGTGTGTGATAATAGTCAATTATTTGCTGACACCGGCTATCATCCACACATTCCTATCGATACCACACTCAAAGATATGCTCGACTACTGGCGCCGCACTATCAAGGAGTCAAAGGCATGAAAGCCGTTATTTTGGTTGGTGGCTTGGGCACGCGTTTGCGCCCACTCACCTGTAACACCCCCAAGCCAATGTTGCCGTTGGTGGGCACCCCCTTTATTGAGTGGATGCTGACTAACTTACGTGACCAAGGAATTGACGAAGCGATTTTGGCAGTGCAATATCTGTCTGACCGCTTTCGGGCGAGCCTCGGCGACGGCTCGCGCCTCGGTATGAAGGTGCATATCATCGAGGAGCCCGAACCGCGTGGCACTGCTGGTGCCGTCAAACACGTGGCACATTTGCTTACTGACACGACATTTGTCTTTAATGGTGATGTCATGACCGATCTCGATTTACAGGGCATGTTACGCTATCATCGTGAGCGAAACAGCGAGTTGACAATTGCCCTGACCCCCGTCGAGGATCCAACTGCATTTGGATTGGTGGAGACAACTGCCGAAGGACAGATTACCCGATTCCTTGAGAAGCCCCGCCCCGAAGAGGTTACCACCAATATGATTAATGCGGGAACATACATCATGGAACCGCATTTGCTTGATTATGTACCAGCTCGACAACACTACATGTTCGAGCGGGGACTCTTTCCTACGGCACTCCAAAACAATCACGCTATGTACGGCTACGCAAGTGATGCCTACTGGACTGACATCGGCAAGCCTCAGACGTATCTTGATGTGCACCATGATATTCTCAATGGCAAAGTACGATTCGGCTTACCTGGGAACCAACAACGCCCAGATATGTGGGTCGGCGAGAATACCATTATCCACCCAAGTGCACAGATTCACGGGGCAGTCGTGATTGGTAATGGTGTTACCATCGAAGCCGACGTCACCATTGTTGGTCCAACCGTCATTGGTGCGGGGACGCATATTGGTGCAGGTACACACATCAGTGGTAGTGTAATTTGGCAACTGAACCATATCGGTGGGCAGTGTCATATTGATCATGCAGTGATCGGTAATCATAACTATATCGCCAACCAGAACAAAATTGCCGCTGGTACGATTATCAGCGATCGCTGTCGCATTGCCAGTCATAACCACCTCTCCAATGGGATACGGCTATGGCCCAACAGTACCATTAGCGAACAGTCGATAACATTCTAATTGGTGATACATCATACAAAAACAGGCCGGTAGGAATTATCCTACCGGCCGAATCATGAAAAATCAGATACTACCCTCGATACCCATCTTGTGCGTCATCATCTTCTTCGTCGCCGTAGAAATCGTTCTCTTCGTCGTTGTCTTCGTAGTCATTCATATTACTAAAATCATTATTCATCGCAGGATTGTAGGTTGCACCGAACAAGCCCCCAGCAACGACACCACCTGTAGCCAACCCACCCAACGTTGTATCGGTTGTTTGTGGAGAATTAGGCGCATTAAAGCCGCTTGTTGGACTAGGGGTATACATATTGGTCGTTGCCGGTGCAGTACTTCCAGTACTAGTTGATGCATAATTAGTGGATGAGGTAGTCGACGTGCCACCATACGCTGACGGATAACTCGGGGATGGTACAGACGGCGTATACGTTGATGATGGTGGTGTGTATGTTGGGCTATTCGACGTTGTGTAACCAGGATTTGATGTAGGTGCAGTAGGAGTGGCCGTATAACCAGTGCTATACGTGGGCGCAGTATACCCCGTTGATGTGCTTGAGTAGCTTGATCCTGTAGTCTGACCACTGTTGTAGCTAGCACCATACCCGGTATTGTTCGTTGCAATACCATACGGAGGTGTCGCACCACTTGTCCCTTGGTATGACGAAGATGAATAGGTTGATGATCCTGCCATCTGACTATTCATCGGTGGATTTGCGCTAGTGCTATCAGGTTCTGCTTGCTTCTGATCACGGCGGAACCAACTGCCAATCGCACTTAACAAACCTTTTTTCTCGGTGCTTTCGCTTGGTGGAGGTGGCGTAGATGTACCCGTTGTCGAGGAATATGTAGGGGAAGAATACGAATAGTTGGCGCCAGTCGTCATTGAACTTGTTGTGGCAGCCGAATTGTTGCTTGATGTCCCGCGTAACTTGGCCCATGCCTGTTTGAACTTACGCACCGATGACCAACCAAAAATATACAACACAAGCAGCGTTGTAATCCACGGCAACCCGTCCACAAACATACGATTAAAGTTGAAACTTTGACCGTCACCAAAGAGGCTCGTCGAGAACTCACTGTTAAGGCCCTGTACATATACTAGTACGGTGGCAATAATCAGGTATGCATTAAATACGCCCAGTGAACCAGCCATAATATTATCGGCACGAGTTTTGGGATCAACCTGGGCAGGGATGAGATCACTAGCATAATAGCTAATAATCAAAGATACAATCACAAGCATGCTCGTTTTGACCAGGACCAACACTGGGCCTGCCTCGGTAGTCCCAATACTAGCAGCCATCCAGACCCCGATTGATGTTCCGACAATGTTTGCCGTCACAATAGCGATTAAGACGCCAGCCAATGACCACACACCATAGGCTCGATGGCGAAATGTACCGAGGAATCCGCCAACAACGAGCGCTATTATCGCCAGAACTGACACTATCAGAGCCATACGGTCTACCTTTCACAACCAACCGCACACTGCACTTTAATACGTTATCTTGGCGTATTGTAGCACAGGTTATGTATCGAATACAGAGGGAGCATGTTGCGTGGTATAATTTGGCGAAGAACGTAATCGCAGGTCCTGCGTACCACAACGATGCGGTACGCCAAAACGCAATGATGCCTAGTCCACGATACGCACGTACATCTTTTTACATGTGAGGAGTTGAGCAACAATGCCACGAGTCGCAATCAATGGCTTCGGTCGCATCGGCCGACAGAGCTTCAAGGCCATGCTGGACACCTACGGAGACGATCTCGAAATCGTAGCCGTAAACGATCTTTCAAATGTCGCTACGTTGGCGCATCTGTTGAAGTATGACTCAAACTACGGTCAATTCAATGGCGATGTGCGGGCCAACGGTAACATCATTGAGATTACCTACTACGACGAAGAGCGCAACGAGCGCCAAATGAACCTCCAGGTTTTGGCTGAGCGCGATCCAGCTCAGTTGCCATGGAGCAAGTTAGGTGTTGATATCGTCGTTGAGTCAACTGGCCGCTTCACCGAGGCCGACAAGGCTAAGGCCCACCTCCAAGCTGGCGCCAAGAAGGTCATCATCAGCGCCCCAGCCAAGGGTGAGGACATCACCATTTGTTTGGGCGTCAACGAGAACAAGTACGATCACGAGAATCACCACATCATCTCGAATGCATCGTGCACAACCAACTGTTTGGCTCCAGTCGCCAAGGTGCTTAACGACAAGTTCGGCATCAAACGCGGTATGATGACCACCATCCACGCCTACACCATGGACCAAAACTTGCAGGACAACGTGCATAGCGACCTACGCCGTGCCCGTGCAGCAGCCATGAATATGGTGCCAACCACCACCGGTGCCGCCCAGGCCGTGGCCCTGGTTATCCCTGAGCTCAAGGGTAAGTTCACTGGTTTCGCTGTGCGTGTGCCAACCTCAACCGTGTCAATGGTTGACTTTGTTGTCGAGCTCGAGAAGGGCACATCGGTCGAAGAGATTAACAAGGCCTTCATTACTGCATCAGAGAGCGAAGAGCTCGAGGGTATCTTGGCCGTGTCACACGAGCAATTGGTCTCAACCGACTTCCTCGGCGATCCAGCCTCAAGCACGGTTGACTTGCCATTGACCATCGGTCTCGGCGACAACCTGTTCAAGGTCATCTCATGGTACGACAACGAGTTCGGCTACTCGAACCGCGTTGCCGACTTGACCGCCTACATCGGCGATCACTTCAACGACTAATTCGGCGCCATCCAATACCATGACGCGGGGGGGGGGGGGGCG
>JBMTAN010000066.1:0-11411 GCA_049428765.1 Roseiflexaceae bacterium | reverse complement strand
CACTCTCAATTTGTCGCACTTGAGTTGCCACGTTGGCCACTCGTGCATCTTGTTGCGTGGTGGCATTGTTGCCCTGCACACGCTGTTGACCAATCAGCAAACTCAACAACACACCAACCATCAACACGCCGGCTAATTTATACCACATATGCCACCTCAAATCCTTTAAATATTTACAAGTATAGCACTGTAACGCTATATATTGATAATTGTTACTTAATTTTGCCTAAAGATTTAAATTACACAATAATTTTTATATTTATTTTTTATGTGAATTATTATTATATTTTTATATAAATAATTTATTGTAAAAAATATTTCTTACTGTATGTATAAACGAAATATTAAGATTTTTTGTGTAAAATATTAATTTTTATATTTACGTTTTTGTGTTTATTCACAACGATTTCATCATATTTAATACAAATCAAAAAAATACTCCCACATCTCACATGATGCGGAAGCACTGATGAGATAGGGAGATTATCGAGTGCGAAAACGCCAACGACCATTCGAAGAAAGCGTGACGCCAGTCGCATTGCGCGCCCGCACTTGCCAGACATAGGTGGTGTTTGGCTTGAGCCCATAGACGGTCACACGCCGATTCAGTCCAACGTTACGCCACTTCGTACAGGCTGGGCCTGAGGTGGCAATACAGTATTCATAGCTCCGTGCCCAGCGACTCGCCGACCATGATAATGTCACGGGTCGCGAACGTCGAAGGGTGCGATGCGTGGGACCCAACTTATTAAAGGCTGCAGGTCGCGGGAGTAGCGTCCGCGTTGGCGTGCGACTCGATAGTAGTTGTGGTGTTTGCGACGCTGTCGCGACAACAATCGACGTATTGGTGAGCAGAGGGGTATGTGTTGGCGTATAGGTCGACGTTGATGTCGGTGAGGCAGTGAATGTGAACGTGACCGTTGGCGTATAGGTTGACGTTGATGTCGGTGAGGCAGTGAATGTGCGTGTCGGGGTAAAGGTTTGTGTAGGTGTATTCGTCGCAGTAACGACCACTGCGGCATAATTCAAGGCCGTATTAATCGCGGCAAAAAGCGATATTCGGGGGAGTTGCAAACCATTACGTCTATCAGTAATTGTCACTCCCGACTGATAGAGCCAAGCAAGCACCTGCTGGACAGAGGCGCTCGAGTCAACTTGCTTGAGCACGGCCCAGGCACCAGCCACGTGGGGCGCAGCCATCGACGTACCCGATTGGAACGAATACGCTGTATTTGATGACGACATCGACGAATGAACGTACTGCCCTGGTGCAAGCAGATCAAGTAACCGGTCATTATTGGCATTAAGTACACTATTACTGGCAATCGTCGGTGCATTCGAGAATGATGCCACCACATCGCCGGTAAGGCCGGAATGGGGCAAACTGGTGGCGCCAACTGCAATCGCCGTTGAGATACAGGCTGGGGCACTAACCCCATCGCTAAAGCCACTATTACCACTGGCAATCACGGTAGCCACACCAATCGTACGGAGTTGATCGACATATGTCTTGCGAGTAATACCATCGCAACTCGTGGTGTACTTGGTTGAACCACCGAGACTCATGTTGACAGATGCAAGCGTCCCCCAACTCGGGGTAGCGGCATTGTCGTAAAGCCAATCGAGGGCTGCAATTTGATCACTATCCCACGAATAAAGGCAACCTGCTGCAGATGAACAAAATGACGTGCCACTTTTGAAGTATGAAAAGACTTGAATGGCGATAATCTTGGCACCTGGAGCAACGCCGCGAGTGGCAATACCACCAGATGTCGTGATAGCCTTACCTGCAATCGTACCGGCTACGTGGGTGCCATGCGTACACCCGCTCAGGCCGGTACATGGTTTGCCACTCCCTGTAACGGTCGATGAGGATACGCCATCGGGGCAATAGGATGTACTATAAAAGTTATTCGTCGAGAAGCAGGCTTCGGCTACAACTTGGCCACTCAAAAATTCATGGGTACTCAACACACCAGTATCAAGCACCGCCACTGATGTACCGGTGCCATCATAACCAGACTCATGGCTGACCTTCAGGCCAAGCAACTCACTACTAACGTACATCGCTAACGGCGTTACACCGTCTTGAACAATCGAAACCACATCGGTGTCGTTGTAGATGGTCTCGATATTCGCGCGCCGAGCAGTCATAAAGAGGATAGGATTCACAACCGTTTGGCCCTTGATACGGGTAATTCGCCCTGCTTGGCGTTGCACAAAAGCTTGTTGTGCCTGACGTACTGCGGCTCGGCGTTGCACTTTGGCCGAGCGAGTAGCACGTGAGCTCTCAAGACCCCATGAATTGGTCAGCGTGACAATCAGGGGAATCTCATCAGTCGGTTGCCCTTGGTCTATCAGGGTACGCAGGTCAGCGGGCAGGCGCTTTTGGCTGGCGTGCGTCGACCGCATCGCCACGGGAGCGACTGTCACTGAGACAGCAAACCAGATTATTACCAAGGTACGCCACAACACCGACATGCGACTCTCTCCTCAGCGTGAACACACGGTGTTCACGCACCGTTTACGCTGATGTTTATCATCACTTGCTACAGTATACCTGTTAGTTACGACATACGTGTTACAAACACGTACAACAAGGAGTTGCAATCATGGCTTGGAACATCGATACCAGTCACTCAGAGATTTTGTTCACCGTGCGCCACATGATGATTTCGAACGTGCGCGGCCAGTTCAACAAGTTCAGCGGCACCATCAATCTTGACGAGGCCACCCCCACCAACTCAAGTGTTGACGTGAGCATCGACGTGGCGAGTATCAACACCCGCGACGAAAAGCGCGACGGCCATTTGACCTCACCAGATTTCTTTGATGCCGCCACCTACCCAACCATCACCTTCAAGAGCACCAAGGTTGAGAAGACTGGCGACACCACTGGCAAGATTCACGGCGACTTGACCATCAAGGGCGTCACCAAGGCGGTCACCCTTGATGCCACCTTTATGGGTAAGGCCAAGAGCCCATGGGGCACGACCAGCGCCGGCTTCAATGCCAGCACCAAGATCAACCGCACTGACTTCGGTTTGACCTGGAACGTGGCCCTCGAGACAGGTGGTATCTTGGTCGGTGAAGAGATTAGCATCAACATCGAACTTGAGGCTGTCGAGAGCTAAATCAGATAGACACCCTCTTGGTACCATGGTACCGAGGGGGTGTTTTGTGTGTATCTAGGGGTAGAGTGTATCACGCTGAGGAGTGTTCTTTCTCCTACCTTGTATCGCGCAGAGGCGTAGCGGTACGGAGGATAATCCACCCACCCCGTCATTGCATGGCGTGTGACATCAAACCGCGTACCAATACGATATGACACACTACACGCCGTGCAATCTACTTCCTGGCCGGCGATGCACGTACCATTCACTCATTTGGCGCAATCTGCACCACAGTATCATTCACCACAAAGAAGATTGCACGGCCACCCTACATTTTCCTATGCACTGCTCATCCAAATGCCGTGGCCATGCAATGACGGAGGGATCGCATCCATTCGGGCGCCCCTACGCAACCGTACAGCTGCAGCACTGCTGCGGCTCAGCAGATTATTCGGGCAACCCTACGCAACCTCGACAATCAACTCGACTTCCGTAGCAAAATTGAATGGAATTACCATACCCACAGCACTGCGGGCATGCGCACCTGCACTCCCGAAGACCTCGAGTAACAGATCGCTACAACCATGGATGACACCGGGTGTATTATCAAAGCCAGGACCGACATTGACCATCCCTAACACCTTGACCACGCGCACCACGGAGTCGAGGCCGACCAGCGAATGCACCGCTTGCAAAGCATTGAGGGTGCTCAATTTGGCTGCCTGATAGCCCTGTTCAACCGTGAGGTCAGCGCCCACTTTGCCTTTGACCTCATCGGTGCCGAAGCGTGAGACACAGCCAGCGGTATAGACGATGTTTCCGGTACGAACGGCCAACATGAATCGGCCGGTACTGAGTTCCACTGGTTGAAGATCGTAGCCCATCTGGGCCAATTTGGTGACATATGACATATTGCAAACTCCTTCACATTATGATTGCGACACGCTATCGCGTAGTTGTTGGCGATAGGCAGGCATATTGACGACGTTATGGGCGAGGCGCGAATCCTCAGAGGCGAAGGCCAACAGATGCGACTCGAGTGACTCACGAGCACTACTGCGAGGTGGTGCTTCACCGCGAATCGAGGCCACAAAGCCACGCATGATGCCAGTATCACCGCCGCCATGGCCATCACGGCCGTCGACCTCAATCATCTCGGACTGTCCGCGGTGTGGCAAAATCTCGATGCGGCCGCCTTTGGCACTAAACGAGCCAATGATAGTGCCCTTAGTGCCGTCATAGCGCATCCAACGATCCTCTTCGTGGCTCATACCGTGCATCGTCAATGTCGCCGTCAAACCGCCCTCGAACTCCATCATCACCACCTGATGGTCGACAACATCGTTGTCACATTGGTAGACACAGCGGCCGTAGGGACCGGTGCGTAAGGCTGCCTCACGGGCCGCATAGCTGGTGTCGTGGCTGAGTACATTGAATGGCCACTGGTTAGGCAAGGTGCCGCGTGGGTCAATGCCTTTGGTCAGATGGGCAAATGGCTCAAGATCAAGGTAGATGCGTTTGGCTGACCACGGACAGGTTGACTCGACGGCACAGCCATCAAGACAGCGGGCAGTCGAGCCAGCTGGGGCATTCTCGGGGCGATAGTGCTTGAGGTTGCCGAATGACGACAGTGTCGTACAGGTCTTGCCGATGTTCCAGACCATGATATCGAGATCGTGACAACATTTGGCAAGAATCATCGGCGTTGAATCTGCTTTGCGCCGCCAATTGCCCCGTACAAAGCTGTGGGCCATGTGCCAGTGCGAGACGTTTTCGCGGTGGGCAACGGTAACGAGATCACCAATCACGCCACTTTCGAGTTTTTGATGGAGCAAATAAAAGAAATCGGTGTAGCGTAGCACATGACCAATCACCAACTGGCGGTTAGCGCGTTCAGCAGCCATCACGAGGCGCGTGCTGTCCTCAGGCGTGGTGGCCATTGGCTTCTCGAGCAGGACATGGTAGCCGGCGTTGAGGGCCATTAACGTTGGCTCAACATGCATTGAGTCTTGGGTGCAGATAATAGCCGCATCGGCAATTTTACCGAGGGCAAAGAGTTGCTCGTACGAGGCAAAACAGCGATCGTCACCGAGGTCGTGTTGATCAGCGATATGCGCGCGGCGAATCGGATCAGGCTCGGCCACCGCAACAATTTTGGCGTCGGCAGGGTTATTGACGGCATAGGGGGCATAGGCATGGGCACCGCGCGAGCCGGCACCGACCAAGACAAATTCAACGGGCTTCATCGTCCATCGCTTTCTGTCACAAAAAACCTATTCCATTGTACACGAGGTTATTTGCACAGTGGTTGAGACACACGCATCTCCATCTCTCGTCATTGCATGGCCACGTATACACACAACAATCTCATTGGTTCAAACGTTACTGTGTAGGTGGCATGCAATCTTCTCTTGTGAATCGTACTCGTCCAAGGAGACGGTATGCACATGGGAAAACCCCTGCGCCCACGGCAGTTGACCTGCATAATAGGTGTGGGCACATCACAATCCATACCAGAGATATCGCCTCACGACTTACGAGCAGGCTCAGTGTCGGGTTGTGGCCGTTTGGGGAAAAAATTTTCGTAGTTGATACGCGTTGCATTGCGCATATCTTTTTTGATTTTTTCGTCGTGCAAAAATGGATTACGCTCGCGTAATTCATTGAGCACACTCATGTTCTGCAACAACGAATTAGCAGGCAGACGGTGATAGGTTTCGTGCTCAAAATAATAATTGCGCCCAAGTTGAATAACCCGGTGAATCACAGCTTCATCACGCGGATAATCAGCGAGTTTGGTCAATGCACGTGTATACGCGCTATTGATGTAGCGGATAAGCCAGACAATTGCTACTACTACGCCAATCACTGCAATTATGATGCCAAGCACCGTAGTTAACATGGATTACGTACATCTTTCGTAAATATAAATTTACGAATATAGCATACCGCAAATATTTATTTATGTAAACATACATTTATACTTGCGGTAAATTATTGTGTGATTCATCGGGTGTCAAATGTGGGAACCGGCTATCATAGTTGTGTTTTGTGCGTTTCACCATCTCATTCCGGATGTGCACATCAAAGTGGTAGGGACTACCTTGACGCATGCGCGCCAGCTGTGACATCTTGTGGAGGCGTGAATTAGGTGGTAATTGGGCATACATATGCTGATCAAAGTAGTAATCGCGCCCTGTACGAATGACGGCATGAATCACTAATTCATCGGTAGGGCGCTTATCGAGTTGGTTGAGCGCTCGTTTGTAGGCGCCACGATGCCACAAAAACCAGACGCCGATAGCGATGATAAACACCCCAGACAATGAGATGATTACAAACGTCACTGTATTTAATCCCTCAATGCCAAACATAGACACACCTTCTTTACGTACAGATAGTAAGGGATATTGTAGCACTTAATCCCCAAAAAATCGGTAGGAGTTTGTCTACCTACTCTGGAATCAATTTGGTACAAAATATGCGATTCTAACGCAATAATAGATAAAAAATAGTTGTCGAGTAAAGTGAGAGTAGTGTATGATAGATTTATTCCTGTATACATTCCTTATGATTCATATAAATAACAGACAGCGTAGCGAAAGGCAACACCGCATATGTGGCGCACACACTATACGCATCAATTAGGAATAATCATAATCGTGATTTGCACACATTTCTTTGTCAGTGCGCCAGTACCAGCACACGCGAGTAGCTTTCCTGGAATTAGCACAGGAAATGGCTTTGGGTGTGTCATCAAGGACGGCCAAGTCTGGTGTTGGGGCGAAAACAGGTATGGTCAACTAGGTGACCGAACTACTACAACCCGCACTGGTGCGGTGCGCACCCAAAAAAACAACGGCAACCAACTCAACAACGTCACGAAGATTAGTAGCTTTTTTCGTCATACTTGTGCCATCAGTGGTGGTCAAGTCTGGTGCTGGGGGGACAATAGAAACGGTCAGCTGGGCGACAACACAACCACAATGCGCACCGGTGCCGTTCAGGTCAGAAAGAGTAACGGTCAAGTGCTTAATAACGTGACGCATATTAGCGTCGGTGATTATCACAGTTGTGCGGTGAGTAATCAAACGGCGTGGTGCTGGGGGCGCAACGACAGTGGACAACTCGGCAATCGGACTACAACAGACCAACTCCGAGCAGTACAGGTGCTGAGAGCCAACGGTGCCATACTCGACCAAGTCAGTAGCGTCGAGGCTGGTGCGAGTCATACCTGCGCAATTCGTGCGGCAACCGTGTGGTGTTGGGGCAATAACGGTGTCGGTCAACTTGGCGATAACACAACTACCTCACGAACCGGCGCGGTTCCTGCCAAACAAAGTGCCACCACGAATCTGACCAATGTCTCGATGATTGCAGTGGGCGAGGATACAAGTTGTGCTATTCAAAACAGACAGGTCAAATGTTGGGGACTTAATAATAAGGGCCAAATCGGTGACAACACGAACGTGAACAGGTACGTCGCGACGGCATCCAAAAAAACAAACAATCAACTCCTAAACAATGCGACTGCCATCACCACCAATAGTTCTTTTAGCTGTGCAGTCAATAATGGCGAATTATGGTGTTGGGGATCCAATTCCAAAGGCAAACTCGGAGATAGAACACTCCGCGACAATCGGCGGGCTGTCCGCGTCATCAATGCCAATGGGAATGCACTGACCGGTGCGACGCAAGTCACTGCCGGGGATGCACACGCCTGTGCCATCATCGGCAGCAAACCATGGTGCTGGGGCGATATGACCAACAGTGCCACGAGTGTCCGTATCCCACTCTACAAAAAATCAGTTGCTGTCAAGAAACAGAGCGATAATACGAATCTCAATCAGCCGCAACGTGTCACCTCTGGCGGAGATTTTAGTTGTACATCAGATACATCAAACTACATCTGGTGTTGGGGATTAAACAGTTCGGGCCAACTCGGCGACAAGACCTTTGTCGCAAAAAACGGCGCAGTCCAAGTCTATCGCAGTGACAACGCGCTCCTGCGGAGTAACCTCGTACGTGCGGGTGCGGAATCAGCCTGTGCCATTGACACAACCAAGCAGGTCTGGTGTTGGGGCAAAAACGACTACGGCCAACTCGGCGACGGTACCCGCACCAATAGGAACAAGGCGGTACAGGTACGTAAAGCGACCGATAACACGCCCCTCGGCAACGCCATCGATCTGACAGTGGGCAATCAGCATGCCTGTGCGATTACAGAAAGTCGCACCGCCTTTTGTTGGGGCTTCAACGGGAGTGGCCAAGTTGGCGATGGTACAACCAATACCACAACCAAGGCAGTCCAGGTATTAGATGGCGCCTCTGCACTGGCCAATGTCCAGTCCATCAGCGCCGGCTATCAGATGACCTGTGCCGCCATCGGGAGCAACAAGAATGTCAAATGCTGGGGTGAGAACAGCGATGGCCAGTTAGGCGATACTACGACGACCGCATCGTTGACGCCTGTCCAGACCAAGACATCGACCGGAGCGAATTTGACCAACGTCACCATGCTCAGTAGTGGGATAAGTCATACCTGTGCGGTCGTCAGCAACACCAGCGTCCATTGTTGGGGCAACAACTCCTATGGCCAAATCGGCAATGGTACGACCACGAATCAACTCTCGGCCACACCCGCACAATTCAGTAATGGCAGTGCCATCACCGGTAGCGCCGTACGGGTAGGAGTGGGGTTTGGCAGTAGTTGTGCCACTATTCGCACGGGCACACAATGGCGGGCCTATTGTTGGGGATACAACGCATTTGGCCAACTCAGCGATAACTCACTCAGGAACCGTACGCGTGCCGTGCCGTTCTTTACCAATGCGGGGACTACCAACAACATCGGCTATGTCGCCCCAGGGGACAAACATATCTGCGCCAGTGAGGTGACGTATACCTTTTGTGGTGGATCAAATACCCTCGGCCAAATCGGCAACAAAGGGAATATCACACCCCTCGGCGCGATGCGCATTCGCTATGCAAATGGATCTCAAGTAGAGTAGGTACGCAAAAAAGATTACGCAACACGTCATTTGCGCGTATAATCAAGCAAATACTGCATATGTGATATAGCGCTATGACAACACATCCACACCAATGGCAGATCTGGCAACGCTGTGAACTTGCGTGGGCGGAGTGGTTGGCCAACCAAGGTTATGCCGTCGTACTCCAGATGGATTTGCTCAATAATACCCCCCTGACCAAAGCGCCCGTCACCATCTTGCCGCGCGGGCAAGGTGTGGCGGTGGCGCCTGATATTCGCGCCTCGCGCGATGGACAGAGTGTGCTGTGGGAGGTCAAGTCACGGCGGCGCGCAGATATCCACCCCGAGACCGGCCATGCCCAACACTGGATGCCGTTGCGCAATTATCAGGACTACCGCAAAACCCAGCATGATGAGGGCTTTGTCGTCAAGGTGGCACTCTACGAGCACGGCGATGCCGTCAATGACGGTCAGTGGTATACCACGACGCTCGATGCAATTCATCGCCATGGGCGCCGTGGCAGCAAAACCTTCGCCGACGGCACCAGCCAAACCGTTGTCTACTGGCCGGTTGACATCATGGAGCGCTGCGATGGCCCGGACATCAATCAGGTGGCACAACCGACACTGGCAATCCAACACGAGCCGGTTATCGACGATACAGACCCCGAGCTTGCCAATGACACATTGGTCGACCATGAGGTGTTCAACGACAATGTGACAACCCTGGTTGACGTCGAGCGCCAGACGCGTCAACCAACACAAACGCCACTGCCAGCCGGCCAGCAACTGCAGTTCAACGTGGTGGCCTCGAACCCGTGGCACGGCCTCGAGGTACTGGCCAAACAGCTGGGGCTGACGCATGTGCCACGCTACTCGGTGTTGTATGCAACCAGTGAATCACTCACGGTGTCGGAGATGGACACGGTATTCGGGCTCTGTCACTACGGCATCAGGGTCTTTGTCTACAGCACACACAATCCCTTTGGTGACGACATCCCCACGATGTATCGCGCATTCCTCGAGGCTCGCTTTGTTGAGTGGTCGATGAATCCCGACATGCCCACGATTGCGCCGTACTGGGAAGTGGACGGTGTCGCCCAAGGTGCCCACCATGAGCCACTCAAAAGCGAGGCTGGGCGCTATGCCGGCCCACCCGGATTTGAGGGCATCAACATCCACCAATACCGCGTGGTGCATGCGCCGGCCGCACACGATGTGTTGGTGAGTGCGGGTGCAGGCACTGGCAAAACCGAGACCATGGCCGAGCGTCTGATGTACCTGCTGAGTGTGCCGCGTAGTGGCCAACCGATGCAGAGGAAAGAAGTCAGCCTGATTACCTTTACCCGCGAGGCCGCCCGCGAGATGCGTAGCCGTATCGCGCGCACCATCATGCTCCGGCAACGCTTGGCTAGCCGGTATGTGCACCCGGCCGTGGTGTGGCTGATGCAACTCGGCCAAGCGCAAATCGTCACGATTCATGCGTTTGCGAAGCGGATTATTCAACAAAACGGGGCGTTGCTGGGGATTAATCCGCTCTTTAAGGTGGGACAACTCAATCACGAGTGGAAGCGGATAGTCGAAGAGGAGTTAGCGCAACGCCTTGAACCATTTGGTCCTAATCGTACCGACATGCCACAAGTGCAACAATGGCACAGAATCATCAAGCGCATCTGGGATACCCTCGAGAATAACGGCGTGCCGATGATACAACTTCACCAAGCCGAGGTGGATGCGCTGTCAGCCCACATGTCGTGGCATTTTACTGAATCACAAGACTATCAATCCGAAGAAGTTGTCGTCGATATTGTGCATCAAATTGTCGAACAAACCCGCGTGCGCTTTCAGCACGAATGCATGAAATATCAGACCATCCCGACGAATCAACTCATCCAAACCGCCGTATATGTGCTCGAACAACTCCACGCATACAACTTGCCCATCAAACAACCCTTGCGCTACATCTTCATCGACGAGTTTCAGGATACTGATGGCGTGCAGATGGATCTCCTAGTGCGGATGCGCTTGTTGTTCGAAAGTCGCCTGTGCATTGTCGGTGATGCCAAGCAGGGTATTTATCGATTCCGCGGCGCCGAGGGGAATGCGTTTGAAGTTGTCCAAAAGCGCATGCAGGATAAAAACCTACCAAAATTCGATCAGTATGCGCTCGTGCGCAACTTTCGCTCTGACGGCAAACTACTCGATTCGTTTCATACCTACTTTGTGCAGTGGAACACACATAAGTGGCTGAACTACAACCGCACCCAAGATGATGAGGACCGTCTTGAGTCGCGCATCTCCAAAAA
>JBMTAN010000065.1:0-12277 GCA_049428765.1 Roseiflexaceae bacterium | reverse complement strand
GGATGTAACCTCAGGCATACGGCCATCAAGCAGGTCAACATGATTCCCAATGTCTTGAGCATAGGCGAGGGAGATCCATCCGAGTGGTTGACCGCCACCATCTGATGTGAGCCGGAGCGGGATTTTGTCGGTAGCGATGTATCGCGTTTGGTTGGTGACATCGAGTCCGAGCCGATTTGCAGCCTCATCAGCAAAATATGCGTTAATTGTTGCAAGTTTTTGGGTGTCGACATTGCCCGATATGCTACCAAGATAGCGATACATGAACGCAAACGGTGGGCGACGGGTGCCATTCAGCGGACTACTGAGTTCATCACGCAGAATGCGGTAGCCGACTGCTTCTGCATAGACAGGGATGCTGACCACGATTGCGACTGCGACGGTAAAACCCGCCGCAATCGCCAAGATTAGTGACAAGTTACTCCAGAGTCTGCGCCCGACCACCACGACCATGCCTGTAAGCCACGCCCAAGGCGAGCTTCCGAGGGCACGGCGAGGGCGGTTGGCGGCTGAGTCGATTGATTTAGTTGCCATCGATCCGCTCCTCAGGTTGGGTTATTGGCCTACAACGATATCGCCATCGTTCAGGCCCTCAAGAATCTCGACGCGTTCGCTGCTGACGATACCAATACGGACGTCTTGGCGACGCTGGCGATCACCCTCTTTGATGACGACAAAGCGTCGTCCCTCAAAGGTGCGTACAGCTTGTGGCGGAAGCCAAAGTGCTTCGGGTTGACGTTTCAGTGTGATAACAATTTGAGCCAAATCACCAACATCAACGGTCAAATTGCTGGGCAAGTCAAAAGAGATATGGTAGGCAGGGTCTGCATTGATTGTTGAGGACGACGACGTTGCTTTGGTGGGCAGTTTGACAATGGTGCCAGGTACTGTCACTGCTGGGGCGCGGGCAAAGAAGATGTCGACAGCCATACCGACGCCGATGCGGGTTGAATCTTCAGTTGATACACTTTGAACCAAGATTTCTTTGTCGGTGTCATTGATGACCGTGATCACTGGGCGATAGGCTTCGACTGATTTGCCAGGTGCCGTGCCGATTTCGGCAACAATGCCATCAAATGGGGCAACTAATTGCCCGGCTGCGATGGCTTTTTTGATGTTCTCGAGTTGTAACTCGGCAGCCGAAAGGGCTTTTTCGAGCTCTGGATCGCCGGTTTGTGATGCTTCTTGGACTGCTAGTTCGGCGCGCTTTACGGCACGCTCGGCGCTTGCAATCTCATCGGCATCAGGGGCTTTTACGAGAGTATCATAGGCAATCTGAGTACGTTCAAGGTTAGCCTCGGCTGATTGGATGAGTGGTTGGCGGACAGCTTTGGCAGTCTGGAGTTGCTGATTTGCTGTGTTCATGGCTGCCGTACCGCGGTCGAGGTTGTTTTGGGCTGTGATATATGCCTGACGGCGCTGATCATACTGCTGATGCTTCTCGTTGTCTTTGACGCCATCCCAATCATATAATGCCTGTGAAAAGGCTTCTTGAATAAGTGGGAGATTTCGTGTGGCCTCATTGAGAGCAATCTGTGCATTTTCGATGTCGATAGCCGTACTTGCAATAACGCTACTTAAGTTTGCTTTGGCGTTTTCGAGATTCGCTTTGGCAGTAGCTACATCAGCTGCTTTGGGCTCTTTGAGGCGATTCAGACGTGCTTGAGCCTCGGCTAAGTCAAGGGCGGCACGTTGACGTGATAAGTCTCGCTGAGTGGCACTGCGGTCATATTGGATTTTGACCTGCGTGTAGTTCACTTCGGCTTGACGCAACTGATTCGGTAATTCGCCCAAATCGAGTTCAGCAATGACGGTTCCCGCTGTAATTACATCATTGCGTTGGACATTGATGACTTTGACAAATCCACTTTGCTCGAACGAAAGCTCTTGTTGTTTGAGCGCCGCCACAGTTCCACTTACTTTGATTTGATCGACTACTTCACCAACCGCTACCGTATATGTCTGCTTTTCGAGGGCAGGGGCTGGTGGACGTGGAGTTGGTGTGGCATCGGTGTTTTGGTCGCTACTTGGGGTGCTACAGGAGACCAACAAAAAGAGAATGACGATGAGCAAGATAAGCTTCTGACGCATAGACGAACCTCTGCTTTATGGTTATTGAACGTGAACATCTTCGTAATCACGATTATACGCTATAAACATTACGAGGAGGTGTACTTATTGTAGCGAATTTATACATTCTGTTGAATTTTGGTCACTAGTCACTAACCGTGCTGTGTTATTCAAAAAATGTACATAGTACCGTAGCACACACATATGAATAACAGATGAATCGCACAAACGAGATATCTGCAGATAATATTGGTGTAATGGTATAATTCGCAGAGACACCCGGTAAAGGAGTTGTAAGCGTGCGCACCAGCACCCGGCATCTACAATTCAGTGTGAGTCAAAACGACGATGCCATGATTGCTGACACAATTCTGCAATGTGTGGCAGATGATGCTGTGTCAAATGCGATGTACAAAGGTGAGTTGTTTGTTGTGCTTGAGGGGAGTGGCGACCTCGCAAAGCAACGCCCTGCATTGCAGCTAGTGATGCGTACGATGCGCAAAACATTTTATGAAAACAACTCATTTAGTGTGCAATCGTCTTTGCGTCGCGCAATAGTGGCTTCTAATAATGCACTTTATGAATATAACGTAAGTTTACCGGTTGCACGGCGTTGTGTACTAGGGATGAGTGCCGTTGTAATTAAAGGGAATGATGTATTTGCGGCACAAATATTGCCTGGGCAAATCTATGTGAATAATCAAGGTGAATTACGCGCTATCCCCATTGACATGACATGGCGCAACAATCAGAATCGCGTGGGTAGTTTGACTGGTGTAAGCACCAATTTATTGGGTGGCAGCTTGTCGGTTGAGCCCGAGTTTTATCGCGATCAAATAGCGATTGGTGATGGGTTAATTTTGTCGACAAGCAACATGGTTAGTGTGTTACCCAAAGCTACGGTTGTTGATATTCTTTCGCAGTCAACGCCATCAGCCATGGTATTGGCGTTACGCGATTTATGCGAAAAGGCGTCGATTAGCTCTGCGTATGGTGTAGTGTTATTGATTGATGAGCCTATTATCGAGAAAAAAGTTGCACGTACTGGGAGTTTCTCGAGTATTACACAACAGCTCATGGTTGCCACGGATAGCACTGGACTATGGATTAACCGAGTTGTTGATTGGGTGAGTGGCGTATTTTATGGGCGCGAGGAGTCTCGGTTTAATCAGTCCATAAGTCGTTGGCGATTGACAACGCGAAACGAGCAACAGCGCATTACGCGTAAACCGCCTGAGGTGCCGTATTCGCCCGATCCGATACCGAATCCGGCGCCAATCGATCTGGGGGATGACATTGAGGCTCAGGCTGCACGGTTAGCGCGGCGTGACAAGGCGTTTACGCAACGTGGCGGTGTTGCACGCGTGATTGATGCAACGCAAGTTGAGGTACCATCAACGCCGGTCGATACACACTATGCCCAACAGATGCGCTACCGCACCCAAATTACCGAGCCTATTCGCTATGGTGAACTTATCGGATCGGTGGTACAGAACGTCTTTACGTGGCGTTGGATTCCGCGCAAAAACAGTAACAATCGTCGCATGCAAGCAGCCAAACGATCGGCCGGATTATCATTGTCGTATCGCAAACAGGCACCGCCTTTTCCGTGGGCCATGTTTACGGCAATGATTGCGATTATTGCAGTGGCGTTTTTTTATGGGATAAACGTGGCTCGTGAAAATCGGCTACAACGTGGTGAGAATAGCCTCAAAAATGCCGAGATTGCGGTGCAATCGATTTATGAATCGGTTGACGAACGTGAAGCGTTACAACGCATTGAGGTAGCGCGGACGATGCTGGTTGATCTTGAGCAGACGGGTATTATCACTGCGACCACAAGCAACCGACAGCGATATTTGACGATGGTAACGCGCATCGAAAAGGCTGAGGTCATCACACAACGCCGATCATTCTTGACAGACGTTACACAGGTCGCAAAGCACCCTATCCAAAGTGGTGTGTTTACGAGCGTGGTAGTGCCTCCACCTGCAAGTACGGTAGAGAATTCGTTTAACTTCTCGCAAATTTATTTGCATGACGGCAATGCTGGTGTGTTATATCAGGTCCCCCGTGAGGGTGGTGATCCGAGTGTGGTGTTGCGACCAAACAGTCAAATCGGTGATTTGCAAATTTCGCGTGTGCATGATATTGCATGGCGCTTCGATAGTATTATTGCGGTGGCGCAGAGTATCGATAATGGTCCATTTATCTATATGTTTCGTAATGGGAACGATTGGAACTACAGTATTTTGGCGGGTAGTTTGGAATGGAGTACCACAGGGCGGGCAATGCGGATGCAGACGTTTAACGGTAATTTGTACCTGTGGGGTGTGACACCGGCGAACATTTTGCGGTACCTATCAACACAGTTTGGTGACTTCCCTGAGCCATGGATTCAGAACGATGGGGGGCAGATTCTTGAGACTGCAGTTGATATGGGTATTGATGGACGCATTTATTTGTTGATGCCAGATGGCACAATTCAGTATTTGCGCGATATACAGGATGGTCAACGTGGATACGAAAAATCATTGCCGATTCCTGATATTCTGCCGCCACTTCAATCCGCCGCGCGTCTGATTGTTACTGGTGATGCTGAGTCTGGGTCTTTCTTTATATTGGATAACTATTTTGGGCGTATTATCCAAATTGAGAAGCGCACCGGCCGGTTTATTCAACAAATCACGGTGCCTCCTGATAGTGATATCACGCTTGATAACTTGACGGCAATGGTGATTGACGAGAACCAAGCAAGACCGGTTTTGTACTTTATAAATGGGGGTACATTGTATCGTGCGCCCATCCCTGATCCGCCGTTACCATTTAATCAACGGGTAGACAGCGTCGTACTCCCGACGATGACACCGGATGTTCCGTGACATGTGAAGGGGGTATCTATGTCGGTGCGTACGATCGAGCGTGTGCCAAATGCACGCACATCTGATCCATGTACGATTGTGATTTTTGGGGCAACCGGAGATTTGACGCGGCGTAAGTTAGTTCCCGCATTATACAATCTGCGTCGTGAAGGGCTTTTGCACGATCAGGTGACGATTTTGGGGTTTGCTCGGCGTGACTGGAGCGATGACTACTTCCGCACGTTGCTCTTTGATGAGGGGAATAAGCACTCACGGGTAACCATGGCCGGGTCGATGTGGCATGATTTTGCGCAGCGTGTCGGCTATATTCGTTCGACATTCGAAGATGCCGAAGGATATCTGGCACTGGCGCAACAACTTGATGATATTGATCAACAACAAGGCACTGCCGGTAATCGGTTGTTTTATTTGGCGACTCCCCCCGAGTCCTATGAGGACATAATTCGTAATTTGGGTGCAGCAGGATTAGCCAACTCGGCAAATGGTGGTTGGACACGGATTATCGTGGAAAAGCCGTTTGGGCATGATTTGGCGAGTGCACTACATTTGAATAACGTCATCCATGAAGTGTTCGATGAGCGCCAAGTCTACCGCATCGATCATTATCTCGGCAAAGAGACGGTACAAAACTTATTGGTGTTGCGTTTTGCCAACGGTATTTTTGAGCCGATGTGGAATCGTCGTTATATTGACCACGTGCAAATTACCGTGGCCGAGAATATCGGTGTTGAAGGGCGTGGTGGCTACTACGAACAAGCCGGTGCAATCCGTGATATGGTGCAGAACCATATGATGCAGCTGCTCTCGTTGACCGCCATGGAACCACCAGTGGGTGGTGCTAGTGCGGATGCAGTCCGTGACGAGAAAGTCAAAGTATTGCGGGCAGTTCGTCCCATTGCTGCACATGATGTGAATCGGCATACGGTGCGTGGGCGATATACAGCCGGACCTGGCACTGCACCGGCATATCTTGACGAGACTGGTGTGCAACACGGTTCAAATACTGAAACATATGTGGCAATGCGGTTTGAAATCGAGAGTTGGCGTTGGGCCGGCGTACCGTTCTTTTTGCGGACAGGTAAACGCATGCCAGTGCGAGCAAGTGAGATTTCGGTGACCTTTCGTAGTGCGCCATTGATGCTGTTTCAGGATGGGCCAATGTCACGGTCGGCACCAAATGAATTGTCGATTCGTATTCAACCAAACGAGGGCGTCGCATTGCGCTTTAATTCCAAAGTTCCGGGGCAAGCGAATGATATCCGGCCCGTGACGATGAACTTCAACTATGTTGATGCATTTGGGGGTGAATCTCCCGAGGCGTATGAGCGGCTGTTGCTCGATGCCATGATTGGCGATTCGACGCTGTTTACGCGTAGTGACGAGGTTGAGACCTCGTGGTCGTTGATTAATCCGATTATCGAGGGATGGAAGATGTTGAATTCACCGGTTCATGAGTACGTGGGTGGCAGTTGGGGGCCAGATGCGTCACATGAATTCATTGGGGCGTCTGGGCGGAGCTGGCGTCGCTTATCGTAGGAGCCCATATGCGTCGCTATCGTATTCTTGCATTTGATGGTGGAGGGATTCTCGGACTGATGACGCTGGTATTACTCGAGCGAATTCTCGAGGAATTCCCGCGATTCATTGAGGATGCGGATGTGATAGCTGGTACCTCGACGGGTGGCATCATTGCGTTAGGTCTGGCGAACGGCATGCACCCGCGTGAAATCCGGCATTTGTATGAGAGCAAGGCATCCACGATTTTTCGTGATTCGTGGGCTGATGATGTGCTTGATTTGGGCAATATGCTGGGGGCGAACTATGATGGGCGTGGGCTAGAGCAAGAGTTGCGCCGGATTTTTGGCGCTACCACGCTTGGACAACTGAAGCAGAACGTATTAATTCCTGCGTTTGATTTAGATAATGCATCGCCCAACCCGCTTCGGCGGCGTTGGGCTGCAAAGTTTTTTTCGAATATGGGCGGAGCATACGGCGACCAAGAGGTACCGGCCTACAAGGTGGCAATGTACACCAGTGCGGCGCCGACGTACTTTCCGGCGTACGAGGGCTATATTGATGGAGGTGTAGTGGCCAATAATCCGAGTGTGGCAGCCTTGGCGCATGCACTTGATACACGAAAGCAACCACATCCACCGTCACTGAATGATATTGCGTTGTGTTCGATGGGGGTCGGGCAATCATTGCGCTACATAGATGGTGAGCGTCTTGATTGGGGATATGCACAGTGGGCGCGACCGCTAGTGAGTATTTTGATAAATGGGGTGATGGGGGTGGTGGATTACCAATGCCAGCAGTTTTTGCATGATCGCTATTGGCGACTCAATCCTGCGTACCCACCACAGATGAATCTCGAACTTGATGCGATAGATCGTATTCCTTATTTGATAGAATTTGCTCGGGATGTCGATTTAGCAACGACGTTCTTGTGGATTGACCGCACTTGGCGTGAGCCAGATCATTGATGCCTCTACTCGATGGCGCGCACCATGGCGATGATTTGCCAGGCAGTATAGATGGCGAGGGTAGTTGGCAAGCTAGCCAGTACGATGATATAAATGATGCTAAATACACGAGTTGTTGGACGATTACCCATGATCTTGAATCGTGGCATCATGCGCGTGCGGATGGTGTATTGAATACCACCAACGACGCCAAATCCAATTGCCGCAAAGATGATAGCAGCGATAACCGAAATAATGATGCCTACGATAATCATTTGTGCTCCTTTGCCGATCTTGGCTTTGTCAATAGTTGGTAGAACACTGCACCCAAGGGTAACATCATCCAAAAACTCAACAATCGAAACAAAATGGCCGCGCCTAGTGCTCCATGAACCGGAACACCTTGGAGATGTAACGAAAACGATAACGCTGCTTCAACCGCACCACCACCACCAGGCAGGATGGTAAACAAACTCACAATCAGCGACATACCGTAGGCTGCGAGTACATCCGAAAATGGCACATCAATGCGCATACCGTACAAGAGTGCTGTCAGGGCGAGTGCATGAAACACGAATATACCCATTTGCAACCCTATAATTCGGATAAATTTGCTTGGTTGGGCAGCGAAAATTGCCCTGCTGTTAGCAATCTCTTCGATTAAAAGTTCAAGTGATTTGGTATCCCATTCGATGCCGATTTTGAGCAATCCACGCCGGAACCGATGTAACCACCGTGCGACACTTTCGGCGGGGCGGGTTGCAACCACTCCCAAAAACGTGGCAACACCGAGGGTGATAATCACGGCGGTGATAATTGGCGTCGTGGCTGTGAAATCTGCGGTGAGCGTGAGATAGAGTAAACCTGCGCTAAACATGAGGAGTGCGGCACCGTTCCAACTGAGTAACTCAGTTCCCGCAACAACAGCAACGCTACTGCTAGGAAATCCACGGATGCGGAGTGCGGCCACCAAAAACGCATATGCAGCGACACTTCCCATGGGCACGGCTTGGTTCAGCAAAATTCCAACCAAGGCAGTGCCAACTAACCAGAGCATGGTTTCACGGTGATTGAGAATTAACAGGACCGATCCATAGATCCAACCAGCACACACAAATCCAAGTGCAATCATGAATAACGCTACTGCAACCCAGATTGGCTCGGTTGTTTGAAGCAAATGAAACGCTTCTGTCAGTTCAGCGCGATTATGGTACGCAAGCGTGATGACCAAACTAATCAGGATAACGCCGATTATCCACGACCAAGGAATCCTACGTAATGACATGAAAACCCGTCTCTATTGTACGAACCGTGAATATCATACCATTGATAGCATGAGAATAGCATGCCCTCAGCACATGATAGAACGCTGAGGGCTGTGTGATATGACACAGGTATAGTATTTAGTGGTCGTGTTCATGCCCGAAGTGCAGATGTGCATGACTGTGTGGCTGACCGTCGTGTAAATGATAATGTGCATGCACGAGATTCGCTCCGAAGAGCATGTCGTGGTTCGCGAGGATTGTTGCCGGAGCGTCATGTGCCACAATTTGCCCTTGCTTGAACACGTATGCGTCATCGGCAATGTCAGGCACTGTATCAAGATCATGTGTGGCCACCACAACGGTCTTGCCAGTGTTGGCCCAACCGACCAGAAAGTCGACAACGCGGCTTTGACTTTTGGGATCAAGAGCTGCGGTTGGTTCGTCCAGTAAGATGACCTCGGGATCGATGACAAGAACCGAGGCTATGGCCACGCGCTTCTTCTCACCACCGGATAGGCGATGTGGGGCTCGGTCTTTGAGGTGCGAAATCTCGAGCATGTCAAGTGCCTCGTTGACCTTTTGACGGATGGTACTTGTCTCCCAGCGTAATTGTAACGGCCCGAAGGCGACTTCGTCGAAGACGGTTGGGTTGAATAACTGTACGTCAGGGTTTTGGAAGACAAAGGCAACGCGCTTACGAAATGCTAAGGCGAATTCATCGTCCATGAGGTGGGATTCATCAAGTGTATGTCCAAAAGCCTCAACCGAGCCCGATTGGGCAAAGTACAACCCATCAAGAATGCGCAGGAGTGTCGACTTACCCGACCCATTCGCGCCAAGAATGGCGACGCGTTGACCGCGTTGAATCTGCATACTGATGCCCTTGAGTGCCGGATTATCGACGGTATTTGCATAGGCATATTCGACGTTACTGAGATTAAAAATTGTTTCCATTAAGGTACTCCATGTGCCTATTGCAAGCCAAACCACAAACAGATGCCGACGAAGATACTCAATAAGGGGATCGCAATGTAATCAGCTGAGGTTAAGCGAAACTCGTCGAGTGTATATACCTCGCCACGATATCCGCGCGATTGCATCGCCAAAAAGACATCATTGCCGAGTTGAAAGCTTTTGCTGAGGAGAACACCAACAGTGGCTGCTGCTAATCGTCGTGCTTCTTTGTCGGGCAACTTGCCAATCATACGGCTCTGACGAGCCTCGAACATATCACTCGCAGATTGCAGCATCAAGAAAATGTAGCGGTATGTCATGCCCAAAATCACGACTACCAGTGTGGGGATACCGATGACGCGCATCGATTTGAGCACATTCATCCACGGAGTGGTCATGATAAGTAGGAACGACAACGTGATGCTGACCTCGGAGCGCAATAACAAGAATATGGCACTCCGGAGACCATACTCACTAATCGGCCAGTTGAGCCATGGGATTATCGCCAGCGTAGGGCCAGGAGTAATAAAAATAGCGGGAAAACCGATGAGACCACTAAAAATAAACATACCAATCCAGATTGGCCCGAACGACTTGATAATGGGTATGCGCGATGTTAATGCCAACACCAATGCAAATACGGCGACGACTGCTACAACCCACACATGTCGTGCGGCTGCCGCACTGATGATTAACCCCAGCATGCCAACAAACTTGACACGAGGGTCAAGTCGTTGGAGTACACCACCTTGTTCTGATAACTGTTCGGCATAGAGTGAGCGTTCGAGCGTCTCACTGAGTGCGTCGATGGTCCGTTGAATAAAATTACCACGACGTTTGCCGTGATGCGCCTCACCACCCATACCAAAACTCCTTGGGCAAATAACATTGACAACAATGGGGCGTGCACGTATGCAAACGCCCCATTGCAGAGATGATAGAAAAGATGACGGGGTATTTAGTTGGTTGCACTGTTGTTCTTGCGGAATCGGTCTGCGATGGCGCCGTACAGCAAGAAACAGAGCATGACTAATCCAGTACCCATAACCGCTGAGAAGATGTAGCCTATTGCCTCGTTTGAGATAAACGGCACAGCATAGTCGGGAATAGGAGCCTCAAACCATGATCCTAATGACTCCAAGCCTGCTGGAGTGCTGGCGATTGGTGGCTCAGCACCAAGCGAGGCCTCTGTGATTGCTTGACGGGCTGTGGGATCGGCAAACTCATCAGCACCCCACTCACCCCAAGCAGTACCTGCGGCCAATAAACCGAGTGGTGAAAGAATCATCATCAAGGCAATCATGACCCACAAGCGACGGGTGCCAGCCCAAGTGCCGTCGACTTTGGTCTCGGAATCCTTTTGGGCCGTGAGTGATAATAACGCTATGTCGCTACGTTGCAAGTAGGCAACGACACCGGCGGTGATGAACATCTCGGCCAACCCGGCAATACCAATATGCCCAATCATCATGGCTGGGATCGCCACATCAAGACCGTATGGGGCGTACAATGGTGCGCCGTTGGCGTCAGTAAACCACAAAGGCTGGACGCCAAACTGCAGGGCGGTTACGAATGCGGCTGCGTTGATGGCAAGATAGCCTGCAAGACCAGCAGCAATCACACGGCGTGGCGACGTTAGCGCACTTTTGCCGGAGATTGCATTGTAAACCCAAATGGCCACGAATGAACCGACAACAGCGATATTAAAACTGTTGGCGCCGATGGCCAGAATACCACCGTCACCGAAGAAAATGGCTTGAATGGCTAGAGCGATTGAGACAGCCAAAATCGAACCCCATGGTCCCAATACAATGGCGGCAATGGCTGCTCCAGTTGCGTGACCTGTCGTGCCGCCTGGGAGTGGTAAATTGAACATCATGATGATGAATGAAAAGGCAGCGAACACGGAAAGCAATGGCACCATGCGCATACTCAGCATCTTTTTGACGCGCTTGCCGGCAATATACCAGAACGGCGCAGTTGCTGCATATAAAGCAACTGTCGTACTTGGGCTGAGATAACCCTCTGGAATGTGCATCCTGTTAGACTCCTCTCACATATAACATGTATCGGTTTTGAGGGTTCGTGTATGATGTATTTCTCAATAACCCTTAATAGCCAATACGTATGAATAGTATCAGCTGGATGTGCAAATGTGCTAATAAGAAGAAGGTGGGATATCAGCAATCCAGCGCTCTACAATTACCACATCACGCCACTTGCCGTCGAGTTGAGCATGGGCGTGATAGATGCCAACCTCACGAAATCCAAGTTTAGCGAGGAGTCGACGGCTCGCATGATTGGTGACAAACACGCGTGATAGCAGCTTCCAAAATCCTTGCGCTTGTGTAGCTACAAGTAACGCCTGCATCACAACGTATCCTGCGTTGCGCCTGCGCCAGTTGCGGTCAACATACACAGAGAACTCAGCAATGCCTGCGTAGCATTCACGCGTGCGATACCGCGATGTACTAGCAAAGGCGACGACCTGATCGGCATGACAGGCTACTACGCACGGGAACTCAAGATTGTCAATGATGCTCAGCATCTCATCTGCACTTCGTGGACGCGTCTCGAATGTGGCATTGCGATCAGCAATACCTTGGTTGTAAATGCGTGCGAGGGCAGACGCATCTGATGCGTC
>JBMTAN010000064.1:0-12790 GCA_049428765.1 Roseiflexaceae bacterium | reverse complement strand
CGAGGTTCTCTGGCTTGAGCAAGTCCTCAACAGTGCCAGCGGGCAACTTGGCGAATGCATCATTAGTTGGTGCGAAGACGGTAAATGGGCCTTCACCCTTGAGGGTGTCGACAAGCCCAGCGGCTTGCACTGCTGCTACTAAGGTGGTGAAGCGACCATCGGCTACCGCAGTATCCACGATGTCTTTAGGTGCGGGGACTTCGGTAGGTGGAATGGCTGTTGCCGCTGGTACAGCGGTTGGCGTGGCGGTAGGTGTGCCACATGCAGCCAAAACAAGCGAAGTGAACAACAACACAAATAGTGAACCAATTTGCAAGCGTTTCAAGCGAGCTCCATTTCATAGGGGATCATGTTACCCAGAACTAAGATTAACTGTATGTATTTAATTTAGTAAAAATAAAATACATACATTGGTAACTGTAGATAAAAAACATATGCCGTCAAGCGATTTTTGCATCTATCATCAAACACTCATACTGTTTTTCGTGATTAATGAGAGCTAATGTTTCTCACAGGAGAATATAGATTTTATTCGGTTTTTTGAGTGATACTGTAGCAAAAAATTAACATGTTGGACTACTATTGAACGACTACAGTCATAGAAAAAACATGTATGTCGCAGTATTATTGCCATACTGTCATTGTGTAAAAAATTAACATGAAAACAGGAGAAATATGGCGAGATTGTATATAAAAATCGTTTCTATTCTCATTGCATGATTATCAAATTCTCATGAATGCAGCCCTGCACAATTCGCATAGTAGCACTGAGCTTGCCCGACATTCGCTCATCGCACTGACGCATGACCATCATACAAGCTCGTATGTCATCGCTACACCTGATGTGTCACCACGCATTGCTGTGATACAACCCGTCAATATGACTGTGGAATGACTTGGTTTGGTCGGGTGGATATCAATTGAGATGATACATCGGTGGTGTGTTAGTGGTACGCACCTAAGTAGCCAATGATTTTTGCCAAGTCATCAATGCTGGGGATAACCAAGCCTTTGCGTCTGACGACATATGCGTCGTAGTCAGTGCCTATTGTAGGGTCAACATAGCAATTCAACAGGTCATGGAGATGGGTCTGACATCGCCGTTGGCAAGCACGCCATATTCACCTGCGCGCCTCTACCCGAGCCATAGGCTGCCATGCTTGATGTGCCTGTGCATGATGCGGTGAATCTCACCTTTGTTGACTTGCAAGTGTAGATTGGGGTAGCGTTCGACAATGGCTTTGACGTGATACTCCGTGATGTAACTCGCTTTTGCATTGTGAAAAAAGTGCCCGGAGATGTCGTAGGACACCCCCGGGCGTTTTCCATGACGTTTAGGCTAATGGGGCGATGAAGAAGCTGAACTGGTAGGCGTGCTCGTTGATGCGGTACTCGGGCAATGTATCAACGAACAACCCTGTGCCGAGCCCGCGCATACCACAGTCGAGATTGAGGTGGACGAACTGTGATTCAGGCAACTCGATGGTATGGGTTGCCGCCGTCAACTCGGCATCGCTGTAGGGTATGGCGCTGAACTCGAAGCGAGTTGGGCTCCAGACTTTGATGCCGTGGCCATGATTGTCGCTGAGGGTGAGCCAGCGTGTGTCGACCTTGTGGCCATGCTCTTGGGGCATGATGTAGGGCACGTATTGATCGGCGACGTTGCTTTGGTGCCGAGCCACGATAGTGCTCGACTTGCGGTCGTTGTAGTTGTCGTGTGGGCCGTGGCCGTACCACTCTAGCTGCGCCAAATCGGTAGGCAACTTGAGACTGATGCCGACACGTGGCAGATCACCGAAGTCCTCGGCCAAGCTCACGGTGGTATCGATTCGGAGCGTGCCATCGCCGTACACCAGATAGCGATGGTGGGCCACGACATCATTCCATTGATCGCGGCCGGTGCCGTTGATTTCGACATCGATGCACGGGTGACCATCATTGGTTGTCGTCGGTGTGACACTGACGACGCGGTAGGCGATTCGGTCGAGCCCGAGTTTTTGCCAGAGTGGCAAGGCACGGAGCTCGCCAAAGCCAAATGTTGCCTGCATCACGTCGTTATCGGTTGGGGCGCGCCACAAATTGAGCGTTGGTCCGATAATCGGCATGTTATTGATAAAGTGGGCGATTTGGCCAGTTTTGCCATCAATTGCCACAGTGGAGTTACCGTTGTGGAGTGTCAGATCAGTGGTGGTGAGCGTCGCCACTGGTTGGCTAGCTGGCAGCACAACCTGATAACTGGTAGCAGTGGCAATTTGATCCCAGGCGACGACGTGCCCGGCGGTGGCCCACGGGGTGTCGCTGGTGGTATAAAACTCGAATTCGACGAAGCACTCGCCATGTGAGGGCATGGTGAATGGCACGGTAATATCGGCTGATTGTTGCGGGGCAATGGTTGGTATGGCGAACTCACCGTGTTGGATGACGACGCCGTCAACGCGGACTGTCCATCGCCCATGCAAATCGTTGAGGGTGGTGTAGTAGCGCCGATTGCTGATACGGTAGGTGTGGGGCTGGCCATCGACTGCAGTCACCTTTGCAGGTCGCGCAAAGTACATGAACTCGCGCATACCCGGATGTGGGGTGCGATCGGGCCAGACCATACCATCACTAACAAAGTTGCCATCATGAGGCATCTCGCCGAAGTCGCCGCCGTAGCGCCAATACGGTGTGCCATCGGGTGCGACTGATTTGATGCCGTGGTCAAGCCACTCCCAGATGAACCCACCTTGAAGCCCATGATAGGTCTCGAATGCGGCGTAGTAATCGCAGAGCGAGCCGGTGCTGTTACCCATGGCGTGGGCGTATTCACACAAAATGAGCGGTCGGTGATCATCCGTCTCTTTGGCCCAGGCAATGATGGAGTCAATCGTGGCGTACATAGGGCAAATCAAGTCGGTCGACATGGCACCGCGCTTCCAATGCTCGATGAAGCCAATAGGTGCATAGCTTTTGTCGTTATAAAACGGCGACACGGCGCCTTCGTAGTGCAGTGGACGACTCGGGTCGACGTGGCGAATCCAAGCGGCAGCCATGTCGTGATTGGGGCCGTAACCGCTTTCGTTGCCGAGCGACCAAATTACCACGCAGGCGTGGTTGCGATCGCGATGCACCATATTGCGCACGCGCTCCATGTAGGATGCACTGACGCGGACGTCCTCGCTGAGTTTGGGCAGGTAGTGGTTTTCGATGTTGGCCTCGTCGAGCAAGAACAAGCCATATTCGTCGCATAATTCGAGCCAATAGGGGTTGTTGGGGTAGTGCGCGGTGCGCACGGCATTGATGTTGTGGGCCTTCATGGTGCGAATATCGAGCTCCATGGTGCTCCGCGGCACAGCTTTGCCATATTCGTCGTGGTGTTCGTGGTAGTTGATCCCATGAATCATCACTGCTTGGCCGTTAATTAACAATTCGCGATTGCGAACGACCACATGTCGCACTCCAATGCGAATTGCCGTGCTAGTGCGCTGACCAGCAACGTCAAGTGTCATGACAACCGTATAAAGATATGGGCGCTCAGCGCTCCAGAGTTGTGGGTTAGAAATATCAATACTGACGGTTGTCTCAGCGGTGTCGATAATTGATGCGCCGAGATTAATACCTTTGGTAGCGCCGGGGACATCGCTGGTGACCGGGTTGGCCAGCACTGCGTTGCCAGTTGCATCAAAGAGTTGGATGTGGAGTGTACCACTCGCTTGCCCGTGCTGATTACGAACAAAGGCGTTCACGTGCAGGGTGGCATGGCTGAAATCGTCGTTAAGCGTGGTGCTGGTGGCGACATCGTGCAAGTAGACAGTCGGTGTGGCATAGAGGTAGACATCGCGGTGAATTCCGCCCTGCCACCAGTGATCTTGATCCTCGACCCAGCTAGCATCGGAGTAGCGCGGATTGACACAGATAAGCTCGTGGTGCTGCCCAGCACTGACGAGCGTGGTGATGTCATATTCGGCCGGAGTGCGGCTGTCTTTGTTAAATCCGACGAAACGCCCGTCAAGATAGACATAGAGCATCCCCTCACAACCGCCAAAGTGAATCACGATGCGTTGACCGGCCCAATCGGTAGGGATGGCAATGCGGTTTCGATACACGCCGGTGGCGATCGCTTCGGGTACAAATGGGAACGGCTCGGGGAACGGCATTTGGATGTTGGTATAGTGTGGCTTGTTAAACGATTCGCCGTACCACGACTCGTTGCGCAGTTGCATGGTCCAATTGCCAGGGACAGCGAGCTGACGCCACTGGGCTTGTTGGAGCGCCTCGGGCGTGACCTCACGTGGGGTATCAAATAAGGTGAAATCCCAAGTCCCGTTGAGTGATTTGACAAGTGGTGAGGCTTCGGCGGTACGTTGAAGTGCCTGTTCGGCATCAGGATACAGCCAAAATGTGGCACGGGGTGGTAATTTGCGTAGGCTCGGCAACTCAGGCATTTGCCAGGTTGGCTGTCCGTCGATGAGCAGATAGGGCAGGGGCGAATGAACTGTCATGCGCTGTCCTTTGTGTGATGATGTGCGATTTAGATGGGGGGGAAGTACCCACATCAAAATCATACCATTGATTTATTTTGTAAGAATTGTGGCGTGTGGTGATGTCTCGCAATATATGAATCTATGCCTGAAATCATGCATCACTCTCGTCGAACTCATCAGCATTGACCGGTTGAAACCGCGCCTTCTCGATCCGTTGCATACGTCGACTAAAGTTGGTCATGGCGATAGTACTAAACTCATCGAACGTCAGTCCAAACGGCATGTCGTCATAGGCTGCAAAAATCTCGGTGATGATTTGCATGGCGAGTGGCATCAGCTGATTCATCCGTTGCTCAATTACTGACCAAATCTGCGGATCGGCGGCAATTAAGCGCGACAGAAGATAGACACCGTAGGCAATGTGACGCGATTCGTCGCGTTTGAGGTAGAGGATACCTTGCCGGACACCTGGCATCAGATTATTGCGCTCAAGTGCCGCAAAATAGGCCTCGTAGCCGGTCTCAGCCAAGACGCCCTCAACAATCATGTTATAGGTGACTGATGCTCTGGCTTGGGCTGTTGGTGAGCTGTCGTTATGCAGGGCATGGAGCGCTTGTGGCAACTCTTCATAAAAAAGCGTACGGTAGGCAGGTGTGTGGTAGTGTGACAAGTCACCGGCATCAGGAGTGATATGACGAAGGAATCCGTTGGCAAAGAAGTCGACGTGCTTTGCCTCCTCCCATAAAAACGTGGTAAGGAACATCTCTTCCTCGAGCCGCCCCTCACGCGCAATCGTCATGATTAATGGCAGTAAATCGAGTGTGACGCTCTCTTCGCCTGCGACAAACATGCCTGTCAGGCGTAAAAGCAAGTCGCGCTCTGTGGCGTTGAGCCCTTGCCAATCGATGATATCTTGGCTGAAGTCGATGTCGGCTGGGTCCCACACACCAAGTCGCTTGGCTTTGTGCCATAACCGCATCGGCACACTGTTGTTATTCAACCCATGGCGACTAGTAGTTACAAACGATTGATGGTGGATGGGGGCAACTGCAGGCTGTGCCTGAGGTGCTGGCGCGCTAAGTGATACTGGCTGACTAATTGCCGTAATCAATGCTTTAGCAGTAGCGCCGTGCATTGCTAGTGTAGTCAAACTCCCTTTGGTGAGCGTCAGTTGGCGGCGCATGATACCGGCAATGGGATCAAGTTGGCCGGTCAGGACCTGTCGCCAGATCTCCTCAGATGCCTCCAGCACAAATTCGGCGTGAGTGAAATCGGAGGGAGTGGCGATGCGGGCTACTCGACAGCTACCTTGATAGAGATCAAGATAGATGACCGTAGGCTCTTGATGAGGATGCATGACGCGTAACAGCAGTGGCCAACGCCAGTTACTTGCCGCTTTGCGATAGGCATCGTTATGGTTGATGGCGTATGCACAAGCCGCTATCCATGCTGAGCTAAAGAGAATGGGAGTCATAGGTGGCTCCTGTATGTACGACGAAATCGGGGGATGCTCCAAAGTAGCAAACCCTTGCATACTTGTCAACTGGATTGAATTTGCTTGGTATGATAGAGATACCACATTCATGCAAGGAGCAATACGTGTGACGAACCAAATATTTGTCCCATTTGAACTCGAACACTATCAATCGCTGTATGAGCGTACCGTTGCGTACAATCTTGCCGATAGTAGCGTCAAGTGTGTGACGACGCGTGAATGGCTGAACGAAGCCGAAATTGAGCGCGTCCTCGATACTGGGCTCTTCTATCCTGAGGTGAACGGCACTACGCTCCTGCGTGAGTCAATTGCAGGCCTCTATCCCAATGCAACAGCGGCAAATGTGCTTGTGACGGTTGGTGCCTCACAAGCGAACGCCATGGTGTGTGAAACCCTTTTATCACCTGGCGACGAGGTCGTAGTGATGACCCCCGGTTATCGCCAAGTGTGGGGGACGGCGCGTAACATGGGATGCATTGTCCGCGATTTGCCACTTCGTGCCGACAATAATTGGCGCATTGACCTTTCCATACTTAACCAAGTGATTACGCCACGCACCAAATTAGTGGCAATTGTCAATCCTAATAACCCAACCGGCACGATTCTGACTCCGAGTGAGATGCAGGCGATTGTAGATGCCTGTGCGCGTGTCGGTGCCTGGTTGCATGTCGACGAGGTCTATCACGGTACCGAGCATGCTGGCGTGGCACCGACGCCGACGTTTTGGGGGATGTATGATCGCCTGATTTGTACCAATAGTTTGTCAAAAGCGTATGGACTCAGCGGGTTGCGCATCGGTTGGGCCATCACGACCCCTGCGATGTCCGAAGAGTTGTGGCGCCGTCATGAATACGCCGTCATTGCTGCTGCAGCCCCAAGTATGACTATGGCTGAGATTGCATTGGAACCTGCCAAGCGCCAGATGCTACTCGATCGCCAAAAGCAGATTACGCAGGCAGGTATGGTCGTTATGCGTGAGTGGTTGCATGGGCAAGAGGGGCGATTTAGTTTGGGGACAACGCATGCTACTAGCATTGCCTTTGTCCGCGTGCACCACGATGCATCATCGTATCAGATAGCAGAGCATATCCGTCAGACGGCAAATGTACTTGTTGCTCCGGGGAGTACGCTCGGCGCGGAGGGACATTTGCGCATTACGGTGGGGTATGAGACTGACAAAGTCCAGCGAGCGTTGGCATTGATTGGACAGGCAGTAGCTACACTATCGCGTTAGTGCTCGAGATTACGCATGGTGTTGGCAATCAGGCGCGTGGCTTGTTCGAGCAGGGCGGGGTTCACGGCTGCGGGGGTGTCTTTCGTACTCCCTTGGAGCGGTACCCGCCCTTTTTGATCGAGTGTGGCAATGCTAATCGCCCGGCGCTTGGCTTTGAGAATCGGATCAACAATCGTGGTAAACCCAGCAATACTTGGTTCGGCACGTACACCGGTGGTAGCCTCAATGATGCGTTGGACAAGGGTTGAATCTGCCGTTTGAAACCGATTTTTGTAATCGCGAATAATATAACTGAGCGCCCCACGTCCAATCCCCTCGACCCCAATAAAGAATGTTCCCTCATGGTCAAAGGGGTACTGTTTGAGGAGTTGGCGTATACCAGCGCCCGTGGTGCCACTGCCGAGCCCGACAACCCAAATCTCGGTGTGTTGAAGCCGACCGACGTCGTCCACAGCCGTGAGCACACTGGCAATGGCGCTCGCATAACTGACTGCACCAACCGAGTGTGCCTGGGTGTAGCTCCAGAGTTCGGTACTAGCTGCCACAATTAAGTAAATAGTAGGAATTGCCATAATGGCGATGCGGATTTGCGCTGCAAGAGGAAGTGGTGCAATGAACTCAATCACGACTAATGTCAATAGGGCAATGCTGGCACCTAATCGCACCTCGCGACCAAACAACGGATCTGGTGGACGGTGTGTATCAAGTGGTGTCAATAATACAACGCGCCGGGTAGGCGGATGCACTGATGCAAGTGTGCCAATCACGTTTTGACTTTCGGCGCGGCGAAGTGTGAGCCATGCAAATGCCGAGCTCCCGGTAATAATAGCTGTAATAATACATAACACTGCTGCGGTAACTGCATAAGCTTGATTAGTGGGCCATAGCACGATGACTGCAGTGGCGAGTAGTGCGATTAACATTGCATCGCCGCCGGATGGTATAGGGGCAATGAATGGGTCTGTCCAGACCGTAAGCCCGGCACGACGCATATACTTGGCCATGTATGATGCAGTTTGAGCCTCGGCAATGGATGTTGCTGGCCGTGCACCGATATTTTCGCAGATAGTTTGGACAATACGAAATGGGTTGTCACGGTAATGAACGACCGGTAAAGCAAACTCAGTCATCTTCATTCGAGTTGTGGCGTAATTTGGCTCGTTCGTCATAGCGTGTAACTAACAATTCGTTGATGGATTTGTGATTATTACCAATGATACCGCATCCCTATCACGCACAAGATTACATAACCCTATCAGTCATAAAAAAGCCCTCATACATCACCTGTGCGATGCATGAGGGCACTCATACGATTACCTACGGATCAATGCCATAGCGCCAGCGGTAGTAATGGCGACCAACATTGCCCTGCTCTACTTGCCAGCCAGCTTGATTATTGGGAACATAGGTGAGTAAGCGTCGCTCAAATGGCTGAATCAGGACCCATTGCTCAACCCCACTAATCGTCGTGCGCGTCCAATAGGCCTCGGTTAGCGGATATCCCATCGTGTGAACCCAGTCCATCACCAAGCCATACTCGGTGCGACCATCTACAAAAATCGTATCTTGGCGCATCAAATAATCATAAAAGACTTGGGGGATATTGTGACCTGTTTCATCGACATAATAGGCCAGCCGTGTCATGCTTGCGCCCTCGCCGTTAAACGGAATGACACTGCCATCGCGCAAAATCTGCTGATCAACAATTTGACCTACTCGATTGATAGTGCGTAATCCGAGCAACGAGTTGAGACTTGCATAGGTCGGTGAAAGCGTATTGTTGATGTCTCCTGCAATCGTCATTGTTGATGGCTCTCGCGCAATATAGTCGTTGCTGCCGACTTGCATCCGACCACTAATTAACTCGGTAACTAACAATCCGCTTGTGACAAACCACTTGCTCTGACGATTGCCGTTTGGATTGTTGATCTCCATGCGACCTTTGTCGAAGTACTGGACTTGGCGTTGGCCACCGCTAATCTGCAAAAAGCTCTCGGCGTGTGCCATCAACCCAGCGGGCCCCCACACCCAGCCGCGACTAACCTGCTGACGAATAATCGGGCGCTCAGTGCGGTTCCACAATGTCTCGAACGCACTATTGATAAACCCCTGAAATGGACCATTAAATAGCTCATCGGTAGGACGAACACTCGTGGTAAAGAAGCCTACATCGCTCTCCGGGTCTTGGTTCTCATCCCCGTAGTCAAAATTAAAATCATCTTCTGTTTCATCGGTGATATCTGATTCGTTGGTGTTATTCCTATTGGGAGTTGGTGTCGGCTCCGGTGTCGGCAAATCAGCCACGCATGTCGAACGATTGAGTTCGTTACATACTTCGTTGATGAGCGCATAATTGAAGAACGGCCCTCCGAGATCGCCGGTGTTCTTGATTTGGGCAAAGTAGAAACCATCGGCGCTTGCCGTAAAGACAATCTTTGAATCGAGACTACTAGCTTCGTAATTGTCGTTGGTGTCGAGCAGTGTAAATCCATCACGGTCAAATAAGCTGATATATGTGTCGACACCAGCGGCATCATCGTCGGTGCTCGTGTAGATCATGTACGTATTGCCTGCCTTGGCAAAGAACTTAATCCAATCAGCATCGCCAGTGGGGCAGAGTCGTCGATCGGTTTGACGTTGATTACTCAAAATCATCCGTGCTTGTTCGGGTAATCCATCTGGCTCATATAAGTCCTGACAGATACCACTATTGCTGGGAACGGTGTCGTCGTAGTTGTTGTCTGCGTCACCGCGGTAGCTCAAGTTGTTGAAGTTGAACGTGTAGTATCCTACACTTACTCCAGTTGCATCGCGCACTCGTACATAGTAGGTGCCATCCATGGGTGCCCGATAACTTGCAATCTTGGGGTCGATTGCAATCGTCTCACTATCGCTACTATTGTGCTCATAAAAATCATCATTGACGGTGACCAACCTGAAGAGTGGATCGTACAACTCAAGTACGAGATCCAACGATTGCACCTTGGTGCCATCATCGAGCTCAATATATGACCTCGAAATGTAGATGTCATACACTTTGTCACGATTCATCGGTAATGCGAATGTATCTACGTCTCCGGCAAAGCAAATGCCGTGATCAACTGCAGCATTACTATAGAGGCGAGGAGCGCCAGTAATGTCACTTGGTGGGTCGCTTGCATCGCAAATACCCTCAGGTGTAGGAGTTGGTGTTGCCGTTGGCCCCGTGCCACTAATAGTAAACCGTAGTGTCGCCGATCCAGTGCCTACGCTAGGGGTGACTCTGATATTGTTACATGCTGCTGTGGCTGTTCCGGCTGGTGCACTGACCTCAATTAAGTACTGCTTAAAGCTCCCTGCGGTAATGTCTTGTGCTCCAGTTTGGACATTCGCGGTGACATTGGTGCAGGATCCTGAGTATGTTACAGAAACACTATTTAAATTACTTGTTGAGATATTCGTGACTTTGACGTACAAAGTCAACACCTGACCTGCAGTCAAGACTGGATTCGATGATATAGGATTGTTATTTGAATCAACTTGTTGGATTTGTGTCGATGCAGATGCTGGGATTGGTGTTGCGATGAATGGTGTGAGAATAAGTAATCCGATCGCAATAATCTTCCACCAAACATGTTTATTTTGTATCATTACCGGCCTCGTTCGGGAGTGTGAGCAAATGTATAATATTGGGTAATTATAGCACACCGACTTTCGGTAAAAGCGTCGAATCTGACGGAAAAGAGTAGAGGGTCACATGCTTGAATCGGCTTGGTTGTTGTTTCGTTTGTTTTGGGTGTTCACCAAAGTTGCCATGCTGACATGGGGTGGTGGCCCTGCTTCGATGGCCCTCATGCAACGTATGTCAGTTGCCGAGGGGTGGAGTACTGAGACCGAATATGCTGATGCGCTCGCCATCGGCAATGCGCTCCCCGGTCCGATAGCTCCCAAAATTGCTGGCTACATTGGCTACAAAGTTGCCGGTGTCAGTGGGGCTACGGCGGCAATTGTCGGCTCCGTGTTGCCGACATCATTGTTGATGCTCTTGGCCATCTTCCTCTTTTTCCAGATCAAAGACTCACCTACGGTGGCTGCCATGCTCAAAGCAGTGCGCCCGGTGGTGGTCGGCATGCTCTTGTGGACCACGTATGATATCGGGCGCAGTGTCTTTTGGAAAAAGGGCATGCAACTGCCAGATCTCTGGCAACGCTGGGATGGACTTGTCATTGCTTTGGTCACTTTTGTCATCCTGACATTTACCAAAGTCAATCCGGCTTTTGTGGTCATTGGTGCGGCGGCCGCAGGCTGGTTGTTGTATCGCCGATAAATCATGGCGAATGGCGAACGCCGTGGTCTCAGCTGAGACCACGGCGTTTTGTGTGTGATACGACGGCGTTATTCCTCGTCGCGCACCTTGGCATAGTCGTCGGCCAACTCTTTGAGCATGGCCTCGCGTTGATCGTACAAGCGCTTGAGTGGGCGCGTGCCGGTGCTCTCGAGTACATAGCTTGTCAAGACCGGCAGGACAACGGTGCTATCGACATAACACACGATTGAGTCTGGCAACTGCTCGGGATCAACCTTGCCCCAGGTCATGGCCTCGCTAGGAGTGGCACCCGACAAACCGCCGGTATCTGGGCGGGCATCGGTGAACTGCACGAAGTAGTCGTGGCCCTTCTCAGCGATACCCATAATCTCTTGGAGTTGTGGCTCGGTCTGCAAGATGAAATTCTTGGGTGAGCCACCGCCGAGAATAATCACGGCACTCTTACCACCATGCTTCTTGGCGTTGTAGACGATCGAAGTCGTCTCGTTGACATCGGCCTCGACATCGAAGCGCAGCTTGTTGCCAGCGAGCGCCATGGCCGCCACATTCATGCCGATGGTTGAATCTCCTGGGCTCGAGGTGTAAAGTGGTACGCCGGCCTCATAGGCAGCGGTCAAGACGGAGACGTAGTCGGTGCCGATGGCCTTCTCACGGGCTTGGGTGTAGCGTCCGAGCCGGTAGTGGAGCTCGGCGGTCGACATCGGTTTTTGGAACTCGGGTTCAGCGATACAGCGGCGCAAAAAGTCATCCGACTCGAGCAGGACCTTTTGGTCGAACAAAATATCATAAATGCGGATAATGTTTTGTTCACGCAAGGCGACATCGTCAGTAAATGGACTCCCGCCGAACAACTCGAAGCCGAGCGAGCGGTGCATGTCGTGGTAGAGGTTGGCGCCGGTGCTGACGACCCAGTCGACCAATCCAGCTTGAATTAACGGCACGATGGCGGCAGTACCGAGACCAGTCGGGGTCAGTGCACCCGATAAGGTGACTCCAATGGTGACATCGGGTTGGGCAATTTTGCGTGCGAAGAGCTGGCATGCCTCGCGTAGGCGCCCGGCGTTATACGAATAAAAGTGATTATCGACGAGATCCTTAATCGACAATCCCGGGGTAATTGGCTTTGGGGCTAGTTTGACGCCGTACGCCATTGTGCACTTCTCCTTGGTGAACAAGCAATAATCCTACTCGAGGGCATTGTATCACTTCCGCTTCGTTATGTACGTTAAATCTCAGCTATCTACTCGCCACGAATCTCACGCAGGCGGATGGCGGCCTGATCAAGCACTGTT
>JBMTAN010000063.1:0-13938 GCA_049428765.1 Roseiflexaceae bacterium | reverse complement strand
CGGCCATACACCCCACGTCCTGCCGGTGACCGACCAGCCGGTGGTGGCGACCGTCCATACACCCCACGCCCTGCTGGTGATCGGCCATACACCCCACGTCCTGCCGGTGACCGACCAGCCGGTGGTGGCGACCGTCCATACACCCCACGCCCTGCTGGTGATCGACCACCACGCCCTGCTGGCGATCGACCATTCAACAGTGACCGCCCATCAGGTGGTCCACCACGAAGTGGTGGAATGGGAGGTGGACCACGTAGCAGTGGTGGTGGTTTTGGCGGATCAGGTGGACCAGGTAGTGCCCCTGGAGGTGGCGGTGGTGCAGTCCCAGGCGCACGCGGTGGTAACTCAGGCCGTCAACGTAATACCACTGACCGCAAAAGCGCCATTCGCTCATCAGATGCTGTTGAAAGCGATGGGCAAGGACGTGGACGTGGTGGCAAGGGTGGCAAGGGATCAAGCATTCTTAGTAGATTGCCCCAAAACCGCCAGAATACACCGCGCCCGGTAGTCCGACCCAAGGGACCAGTTCAACTCGGTAGTAATTTGACTGTTCGTGAACTCTCTGAGGCCACAAGTGTCAGTGCAGCCGAGATTCTCAAGTCACTACTCAAGGGCGGCGTTATGGCCAATATCAATCAGCAAATCGACTATGAGACTGCTGCATTGATTTGTACTGAATACAATATTGAGACTGTCGAGTATGTACCAGAGCAACTTGCTGGAATTGTCGAGAACATCAAAGATGTACTGGCTGCAGAATCTGCTGAGGCACTGATTACCCGACCACCAGTCGTTACCATCATGGGTCACGTTGACCACGGCAAAACCAAGTTGCTTGATGCTATCCGTCAAACTCGTGTCGCTGAAGGCGAGGCAGGTGGTATTACCCAGCACGTCGGCGCTTATCAAGTTGAGGTCGGCAGTCGCAAGATTACCTTCCTTGACACCCCAGGCCACGAGGCATTTACTGCCATGCGTGCCCGTGGAGCGCAAGTCACCGACATTGTCGTGCTTGTGGTTGCAGCTAACGATGGGGTGATGCCCCAAACAGTTGAGGCAATCTCACACGTTAAAGCTGCTGGCGTACCAATGATTATCGCCATCAACAAAATTGACTCCGTCGGCGCAAATCCTGATTTGGTCAAACAACAGTTGGCAGCTAATGACGTGATTGTCGAATCATATGGCGGTGATGTGCCAAGTGTCGAGGTTTCAGCCTTGATGCGCACCAATATTGATGGCCTCCTCGAAATGATTCTGCTTGTCGCAGACATTCACGATTACAAGGCGAATCCCGACAGCAAAGCTGTTGGCACAGTCGTCGAAGCCGAAATGGATCGACAACGTGGTCCAATCGCCACCGTACTCATTCAGAATGGCACTCTGCGCCTCGATGACAACGTCCTTGTTGGCAACGGCACCGGTACCGTCCGTGCCATGTTCAACGACACAGGCAAACGTATCCGCTTTGCAGAGCCGTCATCGCCAGTGCTCATTCTCGGTCTCAATGAAGTTCCAATGGCCGGTGATATTTTACAGGTAATGGACGACCTCACCATTGCCCGTGATGTGGCTGTCCAACGTCAGCGCCAAATCCGTATCGACGCCATGGCAAACTTACGCTCAGTAAGTCTGGATGGGTTGTTTGCAAACATCCAACAGGGCAAGATCAAAGAGCTCAACTTGATTGTCAAAGTAGATGTGCAAGGCTCCATTGGAGCCATTGAACATGCCCTCGGACAGCTTAATACTGACGAGGTACAAATCAAGATTATTCACCGCGGCACTGGTACGATTACCGAGAGTGATGTGAACTTGGCAATTGCATCACGCGCCATCATCATCGGCTTTAATGCACGACCAGACCCTGCAGGTCGTCGTGCAGCAGAGCAACATGGTATCGATATCCGCTTCTACAACATCATCTACAACTTAGTTGAAGAGATGAAGAAAGCCATGATCGGTATGCTCGACCCAGAATACCGCGAAGTCACCGAGGGGTATGCAGAGGTGCGCAACACCTTCCGCTTACCTTCACGTGAAATCGTTGCAGGGCTTTATGTCACCGACGGCAAGATTAACCGCCAACAAAGTGTCCGTGTCTTGCGCAGTGGCGTTGTACTCCACGAAGGTCGCTTGAGCAGCTTGCGTCGCTTCAAAGAAGACGTACGCGAAGTCAACTCAGGCTATGAATGTGGTGTAGTTGTCGAGGGCTTCACGGATGTCCAAAACGGCGACAATCTCGAGTTCTTCCGCAAGGAGCGCGTGGAGCGTACTGCCTAATGAGTAAACGAACCCAACAAGTGGCCGGCGAGGTTCAACAAATCGTCGGCCGCCTCATCCAATTCGAAGTCAAAGACCCACGCATCGCATTCTGCACGATTGTCAGCGTCGATATGTCTCCTGACTTGCAGATGGCGCATATTTTTGTGTCAGTCATGGGTGATGACAAAGCGCGCAAAGAGACAATGGCTGGATTGGATCGAGCCAAAGGGTTTATTCGACGGGAGCTCGCACGCGAGCTCCGTCACCTACGCACTGCGCCAGATATCCGCTTTCGGCTCGATGAAACACTAGACCATAGTTTGCGCATTGGTGAACTCATTCGTGATATGAACAAACCACAGTAGAGGATGTGATGGACCGCCACTCACTTTTTAGTCGTGAAAGCAATGTTTGGAAAGAACGCATTCAAAATGCGGGTTCCATCATGCTTGTTACTCATGTAAATCCTGACGGTGACGCAATTGGCTCGTTGATAGGCCTCTACGAGGCCTTGCCGCAACTCACCGACGCACCAATTATTCCGGTTATCCAACAACCCGTACCCACGTATTTGGCATGGCTTGACCATATCGACCAAAGCATTGCGCTTGATGCAAACACCGCATGGCCTAACCCCGACCTCATCATTGTGGTCGACTGCGCATCAGCCGATCGACTTGGAGGCATCGATGCCAAACACATGGACAAATTACACGACACCACCATTATTCAGATCGATCATCACGCAACTAACACACAGTTTGGCCAAAACAACTTGGTTGTACCTGAATCATGTGCAACATGCGAGATTATCACTGAATTCCTTCCGACACTTGGGGTGACCATCACTGCAGGTATCGCAACGCCATTGCTCTTGGGCATCATGACAGATACCCAGAGCTTCCAGATTTATGATACCCATGCTGAGACTCTCCAACTTGGTGCTAAGCTGTTTGCCGCAGGGGCCGACCATCAACAAATCGTCACTCGTGTATTTCGATCTACCCGACTCGAAGCACTCACGTTGGCATCTCGCGTCATCAACAACATGCATACCAGCGACAAAATCGTTTGGTGTAGCGTGCCACTCGACTGGGTCAATGAATTTGGTGCAAGTGACGATGAGACCGACGAAGCGCTCCACATGCTCCAGCGCATTGATGGACCAGAAATCATTATGCTCATCAAAGAGCGCGAGAAGGGTGTCAAAATCAGTCTGCGCTCGCGCAATGTAGTGGTTTCAGGTGTCGCAAAAAAACACGGTGGCGGTGGTCATGCCCATGCCTCCGGTATTAACTTCCCTGATCTAACTATTCAAGAGGCTGCCGACCGATTATTGCCGGATCTACACGCACTATGCACGGCTTCATCAACATCGACAAACCACTCGGCATAACATCTCATGATGTCGTGTCTCGCCTACGCCGCATTACACGCATCAAGCGCATCGGTCATGCCGGCACCCTAGACCCCGCAGCAAGCGGGGTCTTGGTCGTTGCAATTGGCCAGGCAACACGCTTAATCGAATATGTGCAAGACGATACACGCAAATGCTACGATGCCCAAATCACCTTAGGGAGCGCCACAGATAGCGACGATGCAACCGGACAGGTAATTGCAACCGCGCCAATACCAAACTTGACGCAATCAACCATAGAATCCGTTCTTACAAGACTGACTGGCGACATTATGCAAGTCCCTCCCAAAGTCTCTGCACTGCATGTAGACGGGAAGCGCATGTACGACCTCGCACGACAAGGAATTGCTCCCGATCTCCCTGCTCGCCCAGTCACTATCTATTCCATTACATTACGTCAATTTAGTGAACATTCTATCGAGATTGACGTTGAGTGCGGCAAGGGCACGTATATCCGATCTCTAGCACGTGATATTGGTCTGATGTTGGGCACACAGGCACACCTTAGTGCCCTCCGTCGCACCATGGTAGGCGCATTCAATGCACGCGATGCATTAGCACTCGACACACTTACCATCGAACATGTACTGGCGCATCTGGTGTCACCGTTACAGGCCATCAGCCATTTGTCCCATATGACTATCGATGACGATGCCGTGCGGCGGGTGCGCAACGGATTGCCACTGCGCACCACAGACATGATTGATGATGAAGTGGCGCTGTGCGATGCGCAGCAACAGCTGATTGCCATTGCCCGCCGCACTAACGGCCAAATCTCACCACACAAAGTCTTTCAATGGAGCGCATAATGCAGATTATCACTGGACTCCCCGAAACAGCCCATACAACCAATGCAATAGCTACAGTGGGCGTATTCGATGGCATGCACCGTGGTCATCGGCACCTCATGCACGCACTTGCAACACGTGCACAAAGCCAAAACAAGCGCGCAGTGGTCATCACATTTGACCCACACCCCGATCAACTGCTCCGCCCAGATAGCTTTGCGGGATTACTCCAAACGCCTGCCCAACGAATGATCGATATGACATCATGTGGTATAGACGAAACCTATGTCGTTCCATTCACTGACGAGATTCGCCAGCTGACCGCAGCTGAATTTATGACGCGAATTAAAGCGGCAAGTAATCTAAGTGAATTATGGGTGGGATGGGATTTTGCGTTAGGACGCGGGCGTGAAGGCACAGTTGATCGACTTCGCGATATAGGTAATACACACGCATTCACCGTCGAGCAAATTCAACGTATTCAGATTGACACCACAACCCCGAGTGCAACGCGCATCAGAGCAGCGCTCAAAGATGGTGACGTGGCACTTGCCAACTCCATGTTGGGCTATCGGCATACCTATGCCGGTGTGGTAGTCACCGGTGACAAACGCGGTCGTACTATTGGGTTCCCTACAGCAAACTTGAGTATTGACTCGCGCATCATGCTCCCTAAATTCGGCGTGTACGCAACGATTTTACTCGTCGGGGATCAGCGATTAGCTAGCGTCACCAATATCGGCATGCGCCCGACATTTGCAGGACTACAACCACGCATCGAAGCACACGTACTTGATCAACACCTTGATCTATACGACCAACATGTTACCCTCGAATTGGTTGATTTTGTGCGACCAGAGCAAAAGTTTACTAGTATTGAATCCTTGATTCACCAGATAGAACATGATGCTCAACATACGCGTATGCTCTTTGCACAACACGCTGAATTGCTTGCAAAATAGCTGCAACCAATATGTAGTAACATGCGTATAATGTAAACATCACAAACGATATTACATGAAAGGAACTGCGATGACAGCAGAACGCATTGATTTGCCGGATCCAATTGTTGACAAATCTGGCAAAGGCACAACAGGGATGGAGTACAAAGTCATCGGAACGACTATGCAAGTCGTTGTCTGTGAAATCGATCCCGGCGAGAGCATCATTAGCCAAAGCGGGGGGATGGCGTGGATGAGCGGCAACATCCAAATGAACACCAACATGAATGGTGGGCTTGGTGGCGTGTTCCGTCGAATGTTGACAGGTGAATCACTATTTGTAGCCGAGTATAATGCTGTAGGGTCACGTGGCATGATTTCATTTGCCTCAGACTTTCCTGGCAAAATCATCCCTGTGCACCTCACCGATGGTCAAGAAGTCATCGTGCAAAAGCAGGCATTCTTATGTTCAGAGAAGAGCGTCTCTTACGATATTCACCTGCAACGCAAACTCGGCGCTGGCTTCTTTGGCGGTGAAGGCTTTATTATGGAGAAGCTCAAAGGACCAGGCATTGCGTTTGTGGCATTTGATGGCGAAATCGTCGAATACACCTTGCAGGCCAATCAAATCCTCAAAGTCGACACCGGACATGTGGCGATGATCGAACCAACCGTGTCGATGGATATCGAGATGATGAAGGGCTTCAAGAATATCTTGTTCGGCGGTGAAGGCTTGTTCTTAACCACCTTACGTGGTCCTGGGCGTGTATGGCTCCAGACGATGCCAATGACTGCATTGGCTCAGTCAATCGCACAATATCTGCCACAAGCCAACGCCAGCAATTCATCGGTTAATTTGGGGAATTTGTTCAACGATTAATTACAATATCCCCGGTAGAGATGGGGTATACAAATAGCGCCGCAGCATGCTGCGGCGCTATTTGTATGGTTATTTTTGTAATAACGAGTCATACAATCGAGCAAATTGCGTGCCGAGCATCTCGTAGCCAAACTGCCGCGCGACTTTTTCACGGCCAAACTGGCCATACTGACGGCGCATCACAGCATCCTCGCCGAGCTGGCGCACGGCATTCGCATACCCAACCACATCATCAGGTTCAATCAAAATCCCACTCTGGTTGTGATCAACGACCTCAGGCAACGCTGAGGCATTCGTGGTAACAACAGGAATCCCACAGGACAAAGCCTCGGCTGGTGCAATCCCAAACCCCTCGAGTCGTGACGGGAACAGCATGATATCTGCCGATCGGTAGGCAGCCACCAGCCCATCACGATCAGGCGTCCCAATTGGAATCATACGTGGGTGTGGGTTCGTATCAACTCCAGCTTGAAAGCTAGCAGTATAGTACAACACATAGTCTTCTGGCAGCTGGTCCATGATGTTAGCCAACAAATCGAAGCCCTTACGGCGCGTCCGATTACCTACAAAAAGCAAGCGAATCCGCGCATCACTAGCCGGCAATTCGTTAAGACGCTCACCACCAGGCGCCGGCGTAAACACATCCGTGTCGATACCGTCATAAATCAGGTGTGTGTCCTTACGACCATAGGTTTGCTCGGTCATCTGCTGGGTGTAACGAGACACACACACCACCGCATCAGCCTTGGCAACTGACCAGCCATCATATTGCGACTCAACTAACCGATAAAAAATTCGCTGAGCCAATGAACTCACCGGTTGTAGGCGCGGATCGGTGGTCAAATGATGTACCGTTGTTACAAGCGGGATGCAGGGGCGCTTGAGTGCAAACGCCACTCGGGACCGCGCCTGTATGATATCGCGCCCATCCGACCAACCAGCTGGTAACGTATACGGCATCAGCATCGGCAAAAAATTATAACGCTCTGGCATTCGCATCAATTCGGCACCCGTCAGCCCAGCACGCTTGACAGCGCGCAAAATGTTCTGGATGCCGATATCCACACCACCGCGACCTGTTGGAGAGATATATAGCGGACGAATGCTCATTGTCGCGGTTTCTCCACCACAATGAAGTAACTGCCTGAATGCAGTTTACCGAACAAGTGCAAGTCAAGCTCCATCATCCACGTGATGAAGTTAAGCAGGTAAAAGAGACCACCTTTGCGATCGAGTTGGCCGCGCAAGCGTCGGCGGGCACGAATCTCACGGTCAGTACCGTCGCTAATCACGGCACTCTTAGCGCTCTTGTCATCTTGTTTATTACGACCAGCCCAGGCCTCGCCGAGCTTCATTAATACATGCTCCACAAAGCTCGTAAAAACACTATTCCAGAAGACGACTTTGACAGGCTTTAGGCCAGCACGCTCAAACGCTGCCAAAACATCCTCCCAAGTTTCGAGGGCTTTGATGTGATCGGACTTACGAAGCTTCTCACGCTCAAAGTCATAAACACCAGCCTTCACAAACTGCCGGCCAATCCAGCGGCTCAGATTGACCAGCGGCTGGAGCGTTGATTTCTCTCGGGTGTTTGACATGGCCAAAAAGCGCCCACCCGGCTTGAGTACACGGGCTTGCTCGGCAAGATAAGCATCAATCACGTCGATCGGGAAGTGTTCGAGGACATCGAGCGAAAACGCCTTGTCAAATACGTTATCAGCAAACGGCAAATTACGCGAGTCAGCTTGGGTCAATTCAATGGAAGTGATAGCAGCATCAGCAAACATTGTGGCAGGGTCATTCCCGACCATGGTTTTGACCAAATCAGCGTTCCAGACAGCGAAACGACCATTACCGCAGCCATTATCAAGACATATATCGTTTTTGTTGAGTTCAAGCAAGCGAACAGTGGTCTTATTGCGGACACCTGCCGCTAGCACTGGTGGAGCCAAATCGCGATAATCAAGTTCCTCTGCGAGCTGTTCTTCTTCGCTGACATATTTCGAGACATAGTCGTAATCAACACCACGTGGCATCAAATCAATATACCCGGCACGTTTGGGGTATTGCACGTTGCATTGTCGACACGCGACGACATCGGTGCGATTCTCAAGGTCGGTCGAGGTACAACTAGGGCAACGCAACAAAGGAAACAAAGCTTCGGAAATCATGTAATATCACGCTCCATCTAACAATCTGCATTATTTTACCACACTGCATTTGACAGCTACTTGACAGCACCGTAGCATGGTAGTGACACACAGAGGAGAACGCAGATGAATAAACCTATTCCGGTATTTGATGGGCACAACGACACATTGCTCCGACTTACCGCAGACACAGCTAGTGATGATAACTTTATGGAGAGTCCTCACGGTCACATTGACCTGACGCGCGCACGCCGTGGCGGACTTGCTGGTGGCTTTTTTGCCGTCTACATCCCTGGCAACCCAAATGCAGCCGTGGTAACCGACCGCGATAGTTTGCCTCCATCACTCGATTTGCACTACTCACAAGAGATGGCCTTCAAGATGACGGCCAAGTTGTACGAGCTAGAGCGCGAATCACACGGCGATTTCCGCATTGTCAAAACCGTCGCCGAGATTTTGGCTGCCCGTGAGGCAGGAGCCATGAGTGGTATTCTGCACTTCGAGGGTGCCGAGGCCATTGACGAAAACTTGTATGCGCTCGAGGTGTTTTATCAAGCTGGATTGCGCTCGATTGGGCCGGTCTGGAGCCGCAAAACCATCTTTGCTGAGGGCGTGCCGTTCCGACACCATCATTCGCCTGACACCGGTCCAGGATTGACTGATGTCGGCAAGGAGTTGATCAAAGCCTGTAATCAAAAGCGCATCATGATCGACTTATCCCACATGAACGAAAAGGGATTCTGGGATGTGGCCAAAATCAGTACACAACCGCTCGTGGCCACCCACTCTAATGTGTGGAATCTCAGTCAATCTACGCGTAATTTAACTGACAAGCAACTTGACGCTATCAAGGAATCAGATGGCATGGTCGGGCTCAACTTTGCAGTGGTGTTCCTGCGTGAGGACGGCAAAAATGATGCCAACACCCCGATTGAGACGATGGTGGACCACATTGATTATCTGGTCAAGCGGATTGGCATCGAGCGCGTCGGTCTCGGCTCAGACTTCGACGGTGCAACTATTCCCGCCGGCATAAAAGATGCAGCAGGATTACCGGTACTCGTCGATGCCTTACGCAAGCGCGGATATGGCGACACTGAGCTAAGCAAATTGTGCTTCGACAACTGGATGCGTGTCCTTAAACTAACTTGGGGCGCCTAAAGCCAACCTTCAGGCCGTGGAGTATTTCGCTTCACGGCCTGTGTTTGTCAACACCAACGATTGAACATCGAACACTTCAAACGTTAAATATCAATCTTCTGCATAAACACACCACACCTACCGGTGTACTAGTCGCGTTGTGCAAAGGCCCGAATGGCACGTAATCGCTCGCCGTAGAGCGGATAAAACGACAGCGCGGTTACTGCACAAATTGCGCCAATAATTGGCAGGAAAATCATATACACGCGGAATCCTTGATCGACCGATTGAGGTTGTACATCAAGCAACGGATTATAGCCGTACATAGTGCTGATAATTCCAAATGCCGTCGCTGCAATTGTTGAACTGAGTGCGACAGCAGCACCGTTCACCGCAAAGAACATAGCCTCGCGGCGCGACCCATTGCGCATCTCGTCCTCGTCAATTACGTCAGACATGATGACGTCTCCAAGCATAATCATACCAGCGACAGGGAAGCCAATTATAGCGGCAGCTACCAAAGCAACGTTAAAACTCTGAACAAAATAAGGAGGAATCACCTCAATCCCTGCAACTACTAATGCAAAATTAACATCCTGTACAAAATAGAGCGGGATGACAGCTAACCCAATTGACGCATAGGCAATCATCAACGATGTACGTGGCCCGAGTGGTTGGGCAATATACTTACGCCAAAGAGGCAAGTACAATCCAGCTGCCACAAATGCCGTAGCGAGAATGATGGTGGTTTGGGCGGGGTCGGCGTTGAGCGAATATTTGACATAGAAGAACATTCCGGATGTCAGTGTATTGGTTGCCACAAACCGCATCATTTGCGCCATCATGACGCTCACAAAACTGCGATTCACCACGGTATGTTTGATTGCATCAACAAATTTAACCGGTGTCGGTTGATAATTTGGTTGCTCAAACATCCCCTGCAAACCAATAAAATACGCTGCACACGCCACTACTGCAAAGACAATGCCCATCAGCGGATACCCAAGTATCGACGCTAAAATTGGCGGTAAGGCGGCACCCACAAATAAACCGGTCGTTTGAATCCAATTCATGCGCACGGCCACATCAAGACGTGATTTATAAGTGGGGAACATCTCAGGCAAAAGTGCCAAATGACCGGCCATACTCACGGCCGTACCTAGCCCTTCAAAGACAATAATGGTGACTAAGAACCAAATCGCCAACTCAGTAGGTTGCGTTTTACCGTCAAATGGTGCAAGCCAAATCAGTGCGAATGCGATGGCATACGGAATTGCCCCAAAGCGGATATAGGGCAGTCGGCGCCCCCACTTGGTATTGGTTCGATCGGAGATGTGCCCGATAATCGGATTATTGACTGCGTTCCAAATTGCATAGATTGACATGATGAGTGCAGCAACTGCAGGCGATAATTGCTTGACATCGGTGTAATAAAATAACACCACAGCCCCAAACGCCTGGTATGGAATAGAACCACCGAGATTTGCGATGGCGTATAGCCAACTCTCTCTACGCGTAGGTACACGCAATGCGCTCTCCATAGACCCTCCCTATACAGTATTAATGACTAGTTCGGGGACTCCGTTTTGCCGTTAATAATCCGCCAAGCTCGTTTCCAAGCATCGCTCTCGCCAGCTTGTGCTTCGTGACGAAAACGATCATCACGCTTGCGCACAAACTCACCCACCTCGGCATGCACCCGACTCCACGCCACATGTTGCGCAGCCAACAACTCGGGCGTCGGCTTGGTGTTGGCCACCATCCAGCGCAGATGTGGCGCACAAATACCATGCGACTGTTGCAATGCCTGACAGAGATCGGCATCATCCGACCACGCAGACACACCTGCGCACACCGCACGGGTATATCGGGCGACATCGAGACAGACAGGGCATTCCGTTGGTTTTGTCATCTTCTTGCGTGACCAACCACTACCACCATTGATGACGGCGTCAAGGTCGCGTAGCAGATTACTCATAACATCGTAGGCAGTCACCGCTGCCGCCATCGCGTCGCGCGCCTCTTGAAGTTGACTTGCATGGCGTACACACAACCCACGGGCAGCACGCACATCAGCACGTCGTAACTCATCACCTGCGCCCTCTGCACAGTAGACCTGGAGCGTGCGCAGCTCGGCTTTGGCGACCAGTGTACACACCGGACAATCCGGCAATACACATGCCTCGATGAAATCAAGTAAAATCCGTCGATCGCGATCTGACACAACTGCCTCGCAAAATGAATTGACGATATGACCACTCAAAAAGTGTCAATATTGATTCAATGATATAGTGACATTGGTTAACAGTTATCATACCATCACACACGCTATGACTCAAACAAACTACATCGATACCGTCCTACGCCGGTTAGACCAACACTTCGGCGAGCGCATCTGGCACCAAAGCAACGAAGGACTCGATGAACTCGTGCAGACCATCTTGTCACAAAGCACCACCGACACCAATAGCGGGCGTGCATTTGCCAACCTGCAGCAGCGCTATTTCAGTTGGGACGATGTGCGCAATGCACCATTTGATGAGCTCGTTGATATCATCCGTGTCGCTGGTTTAGCACGCAACAAGGCCAAACACATTCAAAAACTCCTCGAGTATCTCTTTCACACGACAGGCCGCTACTCGATTGACCATCTGACCGAGATGTCGACCGATGATGCATTCAAATGGCTTATCAGTATCCCAGGCATTGGCCCAAAAACTGCTGCATGTACACTGATGTTTGCGTACGGCATGCCCTTTATGCCAGTTGATACCCACGTTGGACGCGTCTCGGCGCGACTTGGGATTGTGGATACTACCAATGCCGAGAAAGCGCATCATATCCTGCATGTGACCATCCCCGATCATGAAAAATACGCGTACCACGTGCACCTCATCAATTTGGGTCGACAGATTTGTCATGCACGTACGCCACAGTGCCACTATTGCCCACTCGTTGACATCTGCCCCAAAATCGGCATCGGGAGGTAGAATGCGCTTTATCTTACTTCATACCCAACTGCTAACTACTATTAGCATCATGACGGCAGTCGTTGCGCTCAGTGCCGCATTCGATTGGTGGCGTGGTGGTCGCCTGTCGGTACGATCGCAAGTGATACGCGGTATGTGGGCATTACTAATGGCAAGCGAGATCGCACTTGGCGTCTTCATGCTTGCAGGGCTCCGCCAAACGCTGACCAATCCGTTACATCTGGTCTACGGCGGTGTGGCACTCTTGGTGACAGCAAGTGTCATCTGGGTGCTGCCTCGGCTTTTTGAAATACAGCAACAGGCACAAAACCTGACAATCGCCATGATGATTGTGGCGGTAGTATTACACCGATTAGCCATTACCGGCTCATAAAAGGGTGCATGAACCACCAACACCCTTGAACGCACTTGACATGGCTTTGTTGGGCGTGCTATGCTTGTGGCATATTCGCGTGTTTGTGCAGAAAGGACAGTTCTATGATTGCATCAGTATCAGCAGCTGTTCGTGTCCTTTTGCGCCTGTATCGCTGAATATCACGTACACGATATTCGATCGCAGGCGCATAGCCTGCGGTTTTTTGTTGAACCGCACGCACCTGAGTTATTCGGTGAGCGGTTTTTTTGTTTGATCTAATGAATATGAGGATACATGCGCGGCATCATTTTACGAGCCCAAAGTGGCTTTTATTGGGTTGAGACGGAACACGGCATCCTCGAATGTCGCCTGCGTGGCCGCCTCAAAAAAATCGAACTCAAAAGTGACATCGCTGTCATCGGTGACGAAGTCGAAGTCGTCGAGGTTAGTCCCGGGTATGGCGCAGTTGAACAAGTTTATGACCGCCGCACACGCCTCTCACGAGTCGAGGCCGGTCCTCGCAAAATCAAAGAAGATTTGATTGTGGCGAATGTCGACATGGCCTTGATTGTGGTAGCACTAGCCGAGCCCGAGTTCCATCCACGGATGCTCGATCGCTATTTGTTGATTTGCGAGTATAACGACATCGAAGCGCGGATCGTCGCCAGCAAAGCTGACTTGGTCACACCCGAGCAGGCCAATGCAGCACTCGCTGTGTATCGGAATATTGGCTACACCACCTGTGCCGTGAGTGCTAGAACCGGCGAGGGTATTGCCGAGGTACAATCATGGCTCCCCGGTCATATCAGCGTTGTCACCGGTAAATCGGGCGTAGGCAAATCATCGCTCCTCAACGCCATTAATCCCGATTTGGCGTTGGCAGTCGGGGATGTCTCTGGCGCCGTTAACAAAGGACGCCATACCACGACTGTGGCTCAACTCATCCCACTTAGCGGTGGTGGATATGTAGCTGACACACCGGGAATCCGTGAGATTGGCTTGTGGCAAATCC
>JBMTAN010000062.1:0-14152 GCA_049428765.1 Roseiflexaceae bacterium | reverse complement strand
ACGTCGGAGTCGAGACGTCACTATATCTGGTAAATCGTGTCAAAGACCGTGTCCGGCGTAACGGCGTCAATGATCCTGCTGAGGCACGTGAGATGTTGCGCACCGAGATGGTGCGTGTATTGGCGGATCAGCAGGTTGCAGTGAACATTCAATCGAAGCCTCATGTGGTCTTAGTGGTCGGCGTGAATGGCGCCGGTAAGACTACTCTGATCGCAAAGTTGGCACATCGCTATCATGCACGTGGTCAAAAAGTTCTGCTAGCTGCTGGTGATACGTTTCGTGCAGCTGCGACTGAGCAGCTTGAGACGTGGGCTGACCGCGTTGGCGTGCCAGTGATTACGCGTGGTCAAGGTGCTGATCCTGGTGCTGTTGTCTATGACGCAGTCGAACAAGCAACGACGAGTGATTGTGATGTCCTCATCATTGATACAGCAGGGCGTTTACACGCCAAAGTAAATCTCATGCAAGAGTTGACCAAGCTACGCAATATTATTCGGCGCAAAATACCAGATGCTCCGCATGAAGTGATTCTTGTGATTGATGCGACAACCGGCCAAAACGGCGTTTTGCAAGCCAAGGCATTTGCGGCGGCCTCTGATGTCACCGCAGTGGCAATTACCAAGATGGATGGGTCTGCAAAGGGTGGCATTGCCTTCGCCATTGCGCAAGATATTCAACGACCGGTGCGGTATGTCGGTACCGGCGAGAAGATGACTGATTTGGCCATGTTTGATGCCCCTACGTTTGTCGATTCATTGTTTTCACGGGATGCATAATTTGTATTGAGGTGATTTTATGTCTGCAGAAGTAGCACCATGTCCGGTCTGCCGTCGTCGCTTAGCAGTCCAAAGCCACGTGGTGAAAGGCACATCTGTTGTGTGTGTCGATTGTCGCACCACGCTCAAAGTGGTGTCAGTCACACCCTTGAAGTTCGAGAAAGTTGATGTTGCAAAGACCTACAATGTCGATTCGCGCCCTGAGTCGTACGGTTAAGCATATTGTCCTGTGGCTATCGTGTGTGGTGCTCTTTGCATCATGCACGATCCGCTCAGGTGAGGAATTGGTCCTGCTCCAGCCGGATGCGCAACCGCTTTCGGCGATGGCAGTGCGATTTGTTGGCTCTGAAGGGGTGATGTGGCGTACAATAGAAGGACTCACTCCTGATACGTCGTATCAGGTGGTTGTACAGGCGCAGTTACAAGCAGGTGCCATGCAACTTGTCTTTCGCGATACGCTTGGTGATACCACGCCACTTGTGGTGATTCCTGGCCGTGTCGAATTTGCACGGTATACCCTTCAAAGTAATGCGCAAGGTGTTGTCATGCTCGAGGAGATGACGTATCAATCGCGTGGTGGTGAGTATCAACTACGATTTGTGCCACTGACTCAACCAAATACACCATGATGTGTGACATCTGGTGCAGAAAGGAACGCCACAGTGACCAACGATGATATTCAAAAGCTTGTACAACAACATCATGTCGAGTTTATAAGTTTGCAATTTACTGATATCGCTGGCATGCTCAAAAATGTCACTATACCGGTGAGTAATCTAGTAGATTGTCTCGATCACGGTGTTTGGTTTGATGGCTCTGCTCTTGAAGGGCCGGCGCGTGTCGCCGAAACAGATATGTACCTCATTCCCGATCGATCGACGTTTGCAGTGGCGCCACCTGATGGCGACGCCGGGATTGCCACTGCTCGATTGATTTGTGACGTCTACTCTCCTGATGGTCGTCCGTATGCAGGTGATCCGCGCCGAGTATTGCGTCGTGCCGTTGATGAAGCCTCTGCAATGGGGTTTGTTTATCGTCTCAGCGCTGAGGTAGAGTTCTTCCTGTTCAAAGCAGATGCTGATGGTCGTCCAGTGCTTGTGCCGAATGATTCGGTCGGCTATTTTGATGCCACAAATGATAGCTATACACATTTTCGTCGTCAAGTCGTCAAAGCATTGCAAGCATACCATGTTGAAGTGAATGCGACACACCACGAAGGTGCCGTCGGTCAACACGAAATCGATTTGCAACTCGAGTCTGGCTTGGCTGCTGCAGATGCCGTCATGACTATGCGCCAAGTGTTGCGTTCACGTGCATTGCGCCAAGGAATGTTTGCTTCATTTATGCCAAAGCCTATGACCGGATTACCGGGTAGTGGCATGCATGTGCATCAGAGTTTGGTTGATGCGGTAACAGGCGCAAATTTATTTGCAGATAGTGAAGATGGCTATGGACTTTCACCCTTGGCAAAACATTTTGTTGCAGGAATTCTTGCGCATGCTCCAGGCATGCTTGCGGTGCTTGCGCCTTTGGTGAACTCATATAAGCGTCTAGTCCCTGGATTTGAGGCACCAGTACTTGTCAGCTGGGGTCGTACGAATCGTGGTGCATTTATTCGTGTGCCACGCGTGCTCAGTGACCGCCCACAAACGACACGAATTGAGGTGCGTTCGCCTGATCCTTCGTGTAACCCATATCTTGCATATGCTGTCATGCTCAAAGCTGGACTCGATGGGATTCGACGTGAACTCCCCTTGCCCGCTGCAGCCGAAGAGGATTTGGTTACGATGAATGCACGTTCTCGCATTCATGTGCCGTTACCGATGACGCTTGGTGATGCTATTCAAGCGTTGCAACGAGATGAAGTCATCGCAGATACACTCGGACCTTTGATTTTTGAGCGATTTGTGGAATCGCGCCAAAAAGAATGGGAAGAGTATCGCCAACACGTGAGTACCTGGGAGTTAGAGCGGTATTTGCCGATTTACTAAAGTGGGTGATATGACGCCAACAAATCCGCCATCACAATCAAATATGCCTGTTCCTACATGGTGGCGCAAGCCTGAGTTTAGCGCATGGGTTATTCTTACAGTCGCATTCGGGTTGTTTGTGATTGTTGCGGTTGTGACAATGCAGCTGGCGTGGCAGGCCTATACCAGTGCTATGCGTACGCAAGAAGGTGCCATGTTGCGGAGCCACGTGGCCGTTGGTGTGTTGCTCCAAGAGCCACGCAGTGTCACGAGTCGCGCCATAGAACGCTTGCCGGAGAACGTCGATCCATGCCCTGGGCAAACTGATATTTGTATTCCTTTACGGTCGGGCGACCGTGTGCGAACAATGCCTGCTGCTGGGTATGGTCCTGTTGCATCGCTTGTACTCCCAGATACTACACATATTCAATTATGGGCACAAGACGATGGTAGTGACCTCGTTTACCATACGTATCAAGTATCACGCTGGAATAATCAGCGTCAAATTGTGAGTTTGCAACAACACAGTGGTTATGCTCGCTATGACGTTGCCCAGTTTCAACCCTATCAAGTAGTTGAATATAATGTCGTTCTTCCCGATGGAGTCACTATTTGGATGACACCAGGTGGCAGCTATAGTGTCCATATCTATTCCACGGAACGCCAAATCCATTATGAAGTTGCGGTTCGGTCAGGGAGTGCAACTGTGGAAAACGCCAGTAAGACAATCAGCCTTGCAACTGGTGAACTAGTCGTCATTGACCATGCTGGCATCATTGCAGACCCAGTTGATGCGATGTGGCAGATAATCCGTGATCCTGATTGGCAAGATATTTCTTCTGATGATAGCGGTACGACGACAGTAGGTGGGTGGAATGAGTTTCGCCGTGCTGAGGCACCTAATATGCGTATTGATGAGCAGAACGGTCGTATCTCGGTCGTTCAAGGCTGTTCGCCAGAGAGCCCTGACTTGTGTTCAGCAGAGGATCAGGTACGTGTGCTACGACTGCGCCGTGACGGCAACCAGACGCGCCCGTTTGCTGTAGGTGTTGAACAATCGCTTGATGCAGATATCTCCGAATATACATCGCTCCGCTTGACTGCATGGGTACGTGTATTGACACAGTCGGTACCGGTTGATGGTATTGCTGGATCTGAATGTCCTGTCATGTTTACATTGGTCTACAAATATATTAGTCCTGCAGATGAACAATTAGAACGAAATTTCTGCTTATATGCATTTAAATCAGAAGATACTATGGTGACTGATACTGGTCGAATCCGTTATCGTGCCTTGCCACCGTTTGAATGGTATCGTCTTGATGTAGATCTGCGTGAGGACGAGTACCTCCGATTGGCTCGCTATCTACAATCTATTCGTATCGAGGCACGCGGCAATGATTATATGGCCGAGATAACAGACCTTGCATTGATTGGAAGACAGTGATGAATCTGCGCATTCGTACCGGCGTTGACTTGATGCGCGTAGCGCGTATTGAACGCGTTATGCATAAATTCGGTCATCGATTTATCAATCGTATCTTTACTGCTAATGAACAAGCTATTTGTGGTGACCGTGTCCTTGCGTATGCAGCACGTTGGGCTGCCAAAGAAGCAGTTGCGAAGTTACTTGGCACTGGCTTACAGGGTATTGGCAGTGGTTCAGTTGCACTTCCTTGGCAAAGTATCGAAATTCAACGCAATGCTCAACAAAAACCCCTGGTCTGTTTGCATGACCGAGCAGCCGATATCGCCCGCCAACATCATGTGCACCATATCGATATTAGTCTGAGTCATGATGGTGATTATGTGGTAGCAAGCGCCGTTGCACTTCAGTTCGGTGACACAGAGGAGAATCTATTGTGTTAATGCAGGTATCGTTTGTACTGATGACGTTGCTCCTCATATTGCCATATGTCCTTATTTCTTTGCGCGAGCAATCTGATGTCACACAGTTACTAACGCCAGCGACACGACTTATGCCGTATCGTGGTCATGAAATCGCAGTGCGCGAGTACGGTAATGGCGAAGTGGTAGTCTTGCTCCATGGCTTTGCTGGTTGGAGTGATACATGGGAGGAACTGGTCACTCGACTAGTTACCCGCAATAAACGAGTGATTACCATTGATATGATGGGGGCAGGCGCTTCCTCGCGCTCAACAGATCCCGCAGATTATTCGACAGATGCACAAGCGCGCATGGCGCTGACATTGCTACAACAACTTGGGGTAGATCATGCTACGCTTATTGGTCACTCGTATGGCGGTCGGGTTGCACTACAGATGGCATTGCTTGATTCTATGCGTATCACCAAAGTGATTGCTCTCGCCCCTGAGGCATACGCCACCGACAGGCCACCAATGGCGAAGCTTGTGCTTGTTCCGATAATCGGTTATGCGCTTGCGTTTTGGTCGACAGCTCCACAGTTAATAGGTGTTGGGTTGCGTAGTGTCAGTAAACGCAAGACATGGGTCACATCGACTGAGATTCAACGTTACGCTGCCCCAATTCACGTAAAAGGGCATTTGCAAGCGCAGATTACCCAATCTGCCGCCCCCAAAGATGGCGATATGCCCGTCCCGCGCCATCTAAGTCGAATAACCTGCCCAGTCTATCTAATATGGGGAGATGGAGATCCAGTGTTTCCTGCTACGGATGGACTTAAATTAGTTGATGATTTACCAGATGCGCATCTAGCCATCGTCCCTAATTGTGGCCATGTGCCCCATGTTGAGGCTGCTGACGAGACGTGGCAATTTGTCGATCAGGCACTCGCTTGATGGGCATTGGGCGTGAATCTTTTGGTGGTGGAATCATGTATTCCCGTGCATATTCATGCATGGGTCGCTTTTTTGTATAAAACGTATGGATGTACAACGAATGACGATAGTGGGTTTGGCTGACACGTGCCAGTCTTTTGGCTGAATGACACGCTCTCTACAACTGACACATAGCTATGTGTGCGGTCGATTACGTGGTGGCTGGTCGATTGCCGAGTGTTCGCGCCAGAATCACGGCTGTACAACTACAGGTGGCAGCTATCATAAATGCAAGTTGATAGCCGAATGTACTCACCAAAACTCCTCCAAGTACTGGGATAAGTGCGCCAAATCCGAGGATTGTGTTAGCCAACCCCATGTACAATGGGCGTTGTTCGGGTGGTGCGACCTCAAGCAAATAGGTCATACTTGCGATGCCGATACCGTCCGCAGAGGTGCCAGCTGCGAGGCTGAGGAGCAATAGCCAGCCAATCAACACACCGCTGTTGATTGCACTGATGCTCGGTGCTAGGAGCATCATCAATGGTGGCAACATGGCAATAGTCCCCGTGACGCGTAATAGCCACTGTTTGCCGCGACTATCGCCGAGCCGACCCCAAATGGCGTTTGATATGGCAGCAGCAACCGCCGAACTCGCCACAAATATTCCAGCAATACTTGGCGGTAGTCCCAGCTGCTCGGTGACATAAATAATAAAAAATGGTTCAGCCATACGACCAATGAGCAAGAATAATCGCACAACGATGAATTGTCGATAGTCTAAATTATTGCGAAGCATTGCTGGAGCGGCCTTGAGCGTGTCGCGGAACGACATACGTGGCACGACGTGTTGTGCAGGAGGTTCATTGACCGTAGCAAAGACTGACATTGCCATGGCGTAACAAATCAGACTAAATCCACTGATAACCGCAAAATTATAGGGAAAGACAAATGGACTCTCATCGCTCAATACCCAGCGTACTAATGGGCCGCCCACACTAAAGGCTAAGAGGCCACTGAGTAATTGACGTGTCCCAAAAAAGCGTCCACGTTGACTTGGAGGAACTATTTTGGCGACCACATCCTGAAAGCTCAGTGTGGTTACGCCACCACCGATATTAAACAAAGCATAGCTGATAAGTATGGCGGCAAGTGCCCATATGCTGTCGACCATTCCTGCCACAAAACAGGCAGTGACCATGGCTCCTTGGGCAAGTATCCGTAAAAACGCAAACATACGATAGACAGGTAACTTATGCTTCAGTGCTTGTACACGCCCACCGACAATGAGTTGTGGCAACAAGTAGCCTGCACTTTGGATGACAGGCAGTAGTCCTACGAGCGTCAGCGATCCACCAAGTTGACGAATCAATAGCGATAGTACGAGTCCAGGGCTACTGGCGGCTTCACCCATGCCAAACACTGCGCCATTAAAAATACCCTTGTAGTAGTTTTTGCGCATAGTTTGTGGTGAGAGTGATTCGTGTTCGCTCACGATGTGGTTGCACTCCGGATTAAGTGAATGATGTCATTCGGTATGCGACCTTCAACCACGACACCATCACCGTCGTATTCTTCGCTCAAGACGACACCACGTTGGCGCCACAGTTGGAGCAAATCGGCACGGCGGTAGGGTAAATATGCACGAATAGTAGTCATCTGTTGTTCGAGCATCTGTTCGATGCGCTGTGCGAGTATGTCAGTTCCCCACTCTTGTTGGGCAGACACCGCCACATAATCACTCGGGAGTCCAAGGGCCTCAGCCATACCGGCTACTTCCTGTTGGTCAACACCACTGAGTTTGTCGATTTTGTTGAGTACCGTTAGCATCGGCGTGTGCTCAATGCCGAGTTGTTTGAGGGTATCAAGCACGGTTTGTGTTTGTTGATCTGCGTTTTTGTGGGTGATATCGAGGACATGTAGCAACAAGTCGGCATCGGCGATTTCTTCAAGCGTTGCTCTAAACGACACCACGAGCTCTGTTGGCAACTTTTGGATGAAGCCGACCGTGTCGGTTAATAAGTACTGGGTTCCACGCGGTGAGGTCACTTGCCGTGTTGTAGGGTCAAGTGTCGCAAACAAACGGTCCTCGGCACGGACCGAAGGTCCTGCCATCGCATTCAGGAGCGTTGATTTGCCGGCATTGGTGTAGCCGACTATAGCGACCACTTGAATGCCCGTGCGTCTGCGGCGCTCACGGTAGACTTCACGTTGGGCATGAATATCCTTGATGAGCTCTTCGAGCTGAGCAATTCGTTTGCTGACCAACCGTCGGTCGACCTCCAGCTGCGTCTCACCAGGACCACGTAATCCAACCACGCCTCCAGCTGATCCCCCACCACCACCTGCCTGACGTTCAAGGTGGGTCCATTGCCGGCGCAAGCGCGGCAAGAGGTGTTTGTACTGCGCTAGTTCAACTTGGATTCGCCCTTCACGGGTGCGTGCGTGTCGGGCAAAGATATCAAGAATGATTGTTGTGCGATCGAGGACGCGGGTTTTGAGTGTTTCCTCAAGGTTGCGCGTTTGACCCGGTGTTAACTCATCGTCGAATATGACAAGGTCATATTCGAGTGATTCTTTGAGTGCGGCAATTTCTTGGACTTTGCCGGGTCCAATATAGTATTGCGAAAACGGCTTTTTTAGCCGTTGGTACGTTTGCCCAACCACGTCAATATCAGCAGTATCCACGAGCAGCGCCAACTCGGCTAAAGAATCCTCTGCTGGCCATGGGCTCCGATCGCCGGTTAGTTCACTACCAACCAAAAAGGCTTTTTCACGTGGTGGCTTGGTGGAATGTAATTTGGTGCCACGCACAGTTTGTACTGTGCCATATAGTACTTCTTGGGGAATTTCACTCAATGTCTGGTGCCTCTAATCCATGTCGCTCGGCAACTATATAGAGTGGTCGCCGCTTCACTTCGTCGTAAATTCGACCGAGATACTCACCAATGATGCCTAAAAATATCAATTGAATGCCGCCTAGGAAGAGCACGCTCACTAGTGTCGTGGCTTGTCCCGCGATGACATTTCCGGATAAGCGTAGAATAATCGCCACTAAGATAGCTAGCACACTCAGACCAGCGATGACAAAACCGCTATAGGTCGCGAGTTGTAAGGGCAAATACGAAAAGCTCGTAATCGCATCAAGTGCAAACCGTAGCATTTTGCGTAATGGGTACTTTGTGACCCCTGCTTTGCGTGCATCTCGTCGATACGATACTCCGGTTTGTTTAAACCCTACCCATACTGAAAGGCCTCGCATGAATCGATGGTGTTCACGCATCTTCTTCATGGCATCGACTACACGGCGATCCATCAAGCGAAAGTCTCCAGTATCGAGTGGTAAATTAATATTGGTAATTTTGCGAATCAGCCGATAAAACATGCTAGCAGTTGCCCGCTTGAAGGCAGTCTCGCCTTCGCGTTCGCTACGTACCCCGTAAATGACTTGGTACCCCTCGCGCCATTTGTGGTACATGTCGACAATAACCTCGGGAGGATCTTGTAAATCGGAGTCAATTACTGCCACTGATTGCCCTTGGGCGTGGTCTGTTCCTGCGGTGATGGCAATTTGATGCCCAAAGTTGCGTGAGAAATGCAACACCTTGACACGCGGATCTTGGGCGTGGAGCTCGTCCATGATGGCACCAGATCGATCATGAGAACCATCATTGACGAGCACAATCTCAAATGGCACACCAAGTTGCTCTATTGCAGAGACGACACGACGATAAAACTCTGGTAAGAGTACTTCTTCGTCGTAGACGGGGGCTACCACTGAAATGATTGGCTTTTGTTGCCCACTAGTCATATCGCAAACCTCACTCGGTTATGCAGCTAATCTTTTTCGCCTTCATTGTAGCACAGCAACTAAGGCATGTTGAGCGTATTTACTCCCAGTACCTCATAAAAAACTAACAGAATTTGGCCATCAGCTGTGTATGTCCGACTTTCGTTGCCACCCGGATAATATTGCTTAATGATGCTTAGTTCATTAAGACGCGACTGATTGAACACGAACAACGACGTGCCATTGCCAAGTTGCCAAGGTGGTGCGGTTGTGAGTGGTGGGTACACATCTACTCCGGTGATTTGTGGTAATTTGAACTTGATGAGTGCACTATCGTGATAGTACAACTCAGGTTGGGTAAACAAGTAGATGGTTGATCCTGCCGGGTATTGTTGGGCGTGTATGCTAATGGCGTTTGCACTCTGGTCGATGGGGTTGGTGAGAGCATTACGTGTTGTGCCCAAGTAGGCCTGTGTGTCATATCCTGCAATTGTGATGGCAAGTACAAAACTTAAAACCTGAATGATAATTGGATTGATGTGCCAATCTTGTTGAATCCAATCAATTTTGAACCACCGCCCCATCTCGGCAATGCCGATTCCTACTACCATTGCAACAAATGGTGTGATGTATATCATGCGTTGGGCGGCTGGTGTGTTGATAGTAATTGCCGCAATTGCCACACCGCTCATCATGCCGATGAAGAGGAGCCAATAGCGCGGATCGCTGTACCCCTTGACCATGATAAATAACCCAAACACAAAAACGACTGCGGCTGGAATTGTCAACATTGCCAGCCCTATTTCGTATTGATCGCGTAGTGGTACGGCAATAATTCCAGCGGCAGCATCACGAATTGCCAGTAATATGACGTGCCACTCAGGGAGCTGTTGTTGTGCGGCAATCTCCGCTAACCATGTGCGGTTCATCGTTGTCGCACTATCAAAAATGCTGACTTGACGAATGATAGCGATGTATTCCTGCCATTGTTGCGCAATACTCATCCAATGCGGTAGTGCACCAAGTATTGCGATTCCCCACATACTTGTCAGCTGTATGAGTCGGCTCTCGACATCTTGCCAATATTGTATGGCGTACATGCACAGCCACAGGGCAAAGATAACGGGGATGATTTTGCCGGTATGGTAGGAGTATTGCGTGAGACTTAGCAACAGACCTGCTCCGAGATACCAGCGACGCTGCCCGCTGCTCCAAGCACTAGCTATTGCATACAGTATGGCACCAATCAGTGCGGTATCGACAATCACAGGTATCGCTAATCGACTAAATTCGATGTGACTGCTCATAGCTAGCAATACAATCGCAGTGATCCATGCAGTGCGTGCATCAAAAAACATACGCGTTGCGAGGAATGTCAACAGTACTGCAATGCTCCCAATAATGACCGAGATATTCCGTGCGCCACTAATCGTCTCGCCAAACACAAACATGCTTACCCCTTGGAGGGTATTCATTAGTTGACTCGTCATGTCGGGTGTCAACGCGATTGGGTTTGTGGCATCTGTTTGCCATGTTGCTAGCGCTTGCAGGCTTTGGATGGCTTCGAAGTTGGTGGCTGCTGGTAGTGTATCAAGTTGATACCAGCGCAAGCCGACAGATGCCATAAAAAGAAATGCCATGCCAACGTAGTCAAATACACTCAGTTGTATTGACGCTTCGGTGACTGAATGATTGGGGAGCCATATCAAAAACAGCGCAATTACTACGATCATGCTCAACACGAAGCTGAGCAAACCACCCCAAAAATCAAAGTAGGCAGGTTGAATTCCCCAACGAATGCTTCCAATCAATGTATATAAGAGCGCTAGAATACCACTCAATACAATATATGGCCCACCCTGTTGTGCAGTAATCAACCGTAAACATATTGCACCGATACCTGTTGCGATGACCAGCAATATCGTGCTGATGAGCTCAAATCGTCCTAAAATACTCTGAAACAAAAGCATCACTGGTAACGTACTTGTTGCAGCAAGCAGTATGCTTTGAAAGTATTTAGTTGATGTCTGATTGGGGTATAAATACTGTATATACCAACGCGACTCACGATGAATACGTTGCATGCCTATCCTGTATGTCTGGTATGATGCTTCGCGTTTATTATACCCTTTAGCTGGGTCGATCTGGTGGTGATTTCTGTTTGTTTAGATGAGCATATGTCGCTAAAATAAGCAGCGCGGTTTCTCCGACATTCCACCAGAAATGCACATCGAGTCTCACCGCAGTTGTAAGACCTGGAAGTCGACATAAAAACGTATCGCGAGTGACATCACTGGTTGCAAGCCATCCATCACGTCCAAAGAAGCCAGGCAACCCTTGTGCGGATACGCCCCATGCATTAAGTGCTGCTAACTCATTAAGCGTCTGTAAGTAGCGCCACATCAGATAGGTGTGTTCAGCTGTGTGGGCAAATGTCCAAATTAACATCAACCAGGCGAAAGTATTGCGCAACCCGCCTGCTACCAGCACACTCATGATAATCAGCACCGTCCAATTCCACACAAAGTGTACCCATTCTGCATTTGCAGGAGAGATAATCCCACTTGCCACAAAAAACGGCTGGCGCAAAATGTGATATTGAATCCACTGCACCACATGTTCGAATCCATGGAAGCTCTGCGCCGCTACCAGTGTGGTCAACAAGGCGCTCCACCAGCCATGTGTCCGGTAGATATACCAAACGTGTTTGGTATAGGCTGGTAGCACGCCGGCCATGACCGTTGCGGCAATCACCCATCCGGGCATCAGGTTTAGATATGCCCAGTACCCTGCAATGATTCCCACACATAAACCGATGATTGCCAGCAGCTTTTCTGCCCGTATATCAAAAATATAGCCGAGTCGAAACGACGAAACACTACTATTCATTAGTTTGCCCTTTGGTGATAGTTATATGATGATTGACGGGTAGTTGTTCAATCATCGATTGTGTACCATCCGGCCATATGATGTTAATACTATCGATGACTTTTGCATCTGCGACACCATAGTGCAATGTACGACTCTCTCCTGCAAGATACCCTGATTCACTTTTAACTTGGCGTGTCATAGTTAAATCAGCTACATGGACTGTGGCAATTGCCCCAATGGCTGCGTGGTTTGCACTTGTTGGATCATTGAGCGTGATGAGTGTTGCATTGCCACCACACATGCGGTTTTCGAAGAGGACCGCTGGTGCATCAAGCGGATTTATTATGACATCAAGGTCGCCGTCTTCGTCAAAATCTGCCATGCTCATACTGCGACCGCTCGACGTGTCTCCTAACCCCCAGTCGACAGGGGTGAATTTTGTGCCCGCGATATTGTGAAACAACATGTTCGCTTCACGGATTTCGGCATTATCTAGATGACCGAGTAGGTCTTTGGCAATCATGCCGTTTACCACATACAACTCTTGCCACCCATCGTTGTTAAGATCGCCAAATTTGCCTGACCAACTCCATCCAGTTGCATCGACTTGGAGGTCATACGCGCGATTCACCCAGCGCTTGCCATCCCAACTATACAGCGTATTTTCGGGATATTGTGGATCGTCGGCACTTAATGGTCGGGTTAACTTGCTCATGGCTGGTAGCCACATCGCCATGGTTTTGACATCTTGATTGTAGGGCTTCATATCAGTGGCAAAGATATCGAGTCTACCATTATTATCAAAGTCGGCGTAATCGATTCCCATGGTGTTTTCGGTGGTTTGCGCAAACGGCGCGATTTTTTGCCAAGCATCACCTTGGCGCAACCAAATTCCATCGGCGCGATTAAAGTCATTGCCCACATGAATATCCGTAAGTCCATCTTGATTGAGATCGGGGAATGCGATGGCAAGTGCGTCAGCACCGTTATTCAGTCGTGTGCCAGTGTATGTTTGTCCATCATATGTATAGACAAACACGCCGCCTCCGCCTCGTTGATTAAAAATAAGTCCTTGTTTTTGAAGTTGTTCGGTGTCGTATGTCCCAAGGACGACGTCGAGGTAGCCGTCGCGATTGACATCTTGCCAGCCCATTGCATAAAACGCTGTATATACGTTGGGCATGGGGCGCAGCTGCAATTGATTTTGGCTATCCAGTTGGCCTATAACTGGTCGCTCAAAGCGTTTGGTGGCCACAAGCTCGTTTGTACCGTCGCCGTCGGTATCGACGATGCTGAGTGCCCGCACATCGCTCAATGATGTTTGAATGGACTCAAACGCCAAGCCACCTTGGTTAAGCAAAATAGTTACTGACCCGGCCAAGTTGCCTAGCGCAATGTCATCACGCAGATCACCATTGAGGTCACCGATAGCGAGTCCACTGCCATTACTTACATAGACATAACTGCCAATATCACCACTGTGGGTATGATGAGGGAGCTCATGTCGCACAAAGCGTTGTTCACATCCAACAGACGGCTTCAATGGTGTCTGTTGCACGGTTGTCGATACGGCTCTGGCTGGAGCATTCGAAACAGTCTGCACTCCGTTACATGCCGTGAGCAGTAACGAAGTGCAGATCATGATGTGTGTAATGCGCTTCAACATACACAACGTACCAATGCTAGTAGTTACTTGACTGCGCCTGCAGTCAAGCCCGACATGAATTGTCGTGAGGCCATGATAAAGACGATGAGAATTGGGATGATGGCGATACTCGAACCCAAGATTTGTACACCAATTTCCGTACCGCGCAATGAACGCAAGGTGCTCAATGCAACAGGCAAGGTGTATGTCTCTTGTGCTTTGAGGATGAGCAATGGGAATTGGAACTCATTCCACTTACCCATGAAAGTCAAAATCGCAAGTGCGCCAAGTGCAGGCACAATGACTGGCAAGATGATGTTCCAATAGATGCGGAACTCATG
>JBMTAN010000061.1:0-14612 GCA_049428765.1 Roseiflexaceae bacterium | reverse complement strand
ATGGTGCCGACGTTGATATGTGGCTTGTTACGCTCAAACTTCTGCTTTGCCATGACTCCTCATGCCTCCACACTGTGCAATGTTACGAACAAGATAAGTATTATACCAAAGAATTAGCCACGTCGCTTGGTGATGATCTCTTGAGCCAAGTGATCAGGCATTGGTTGATAGTGGGCAAACTCCATCGACGAAGTGGCACGACCTTGGGTTGCTGAACGCAACTCTGTGGTGTAACCAAACATCGTTGAAAGCGGTACGTAAGCGCGGACTACCTGTGCGTTACCGCGTGCTTCCATACCTTCGACTTGACCACGGCGGCTGTTGAGATCACCCAACACGGTGCCAAGGAAGTCTTCGGGAGTGACCACTTCGACCTTCATGACTGGCTCAAGGATTTGTGGACCGGCCTTTTTGACGCCGTCCTTCAAGCCCATTGAGGCTGCAATCTTAAAGGCCATTTCGGATGAGTCGACCTCGTGGTACGAACCGTCATACAGTGTGACTTTGACGTCAACAACTGGATAACCAGCCATAACACCACCAGACATCGCCTCTTTGATACCAGCCTCAACGGCAGGAACGTATTCACGAGGAATCGAACCACCGACGATGCCATTGACGAACTCGAAGCCTGATCCGCGCTCGAGTGGCTCAAGAGTCAACTTGACATGGCCATATTGACCCTTACCACCTGACTGACGGACAAACTTGCTATCAATGTCGGTATTTTGCGTGATTGACTCACGGTAGGCGACTTGTGGCTTACCTTGGTTGGCTTCAACTTTGTACTCGCGACGCATGCGGTCAACGATAACCTCAAGATGAAGCTCACCCATGCCAGCGATGATGGTTTGACCCGTCTCCTGGTCAGTAAAGACGCGGAAGGTGGGATCTTCTTCAGCCAATTTACCCAATGCCACAGCCATTTTGTCTTGGTCTGCCTTGGTCTTGGGCTCAACGGCCAATTGAATCACTGGCTCAGGGAAGCGGATGTTCTCGAGCACGATGGGGTTCTCAGGATCACAGATGGTATCACCCGTGAAGCTCTGCTTTGGACCCACCATTGCAGCGATATCACCAGCATATACTTCCTTGATCTCTTCGCGGTGGTTGGCGTGCATCTGAATCAAACGACCAGCGCGCTCACGGTTGTTACGCGTCGTGTTGAGCACGTAGTTACCAGCCTCGAGCTTGCCCGAATAGACACGGAAGTAAGCTAACTTACCAACAAATGGATCGGCAACAATTTTGAAAACAAGGGCCGTAAACGGCTCTACGTCATCTGTCTTGCGAATAATGAACTCAGCATCCTCAGCCTCTGAATCAACACCTGGCAAGGTGCCACGAATCGGCGGAATGTCAAGCGGTGATGGCAAGAAGTAGACGATAGCGTCGAGCATACGTTGTACACCCTTATTACGCAATGCAGCACCACACATTACAGGCACTAACGCACCAACAATAGTGGCTTTGCGCAATGCAGCACGAAGCTGCTCAATTGATGGTGTCTGCCCCTCAAGGTACATCATCATCAATTCGTCATCGGTCTCTGAGATGCGCTCAATCATCTCCAATCGAGCTTGTGCAGCCTTGGCCTGGAACTCGTCAGGAATGTCGACAAACTCTTCCTTACGACCCATGTCTTCATTCGAGTACAACACAGCTTTTGACTCGATCAAGTCGATGATGCCACGGAATCGGTCCTCGGCACCAACTGGCAACTGAATCAAGACTGGCTTTGCACCCAAACGGTCAATAATCATGTCAACCGTGCGCTCAAAGTTGGCACCGGTGCGGTCCATTTTGTTGACGAAACAAATACGTGGTACACGATACTTGTCAGCCTGGCGCCATACAGTCTCTGACTGTGGCTCCACACCAGCAACGGCATCGAACACCACAACACCACCGTCAAGCACACGAAGTGAACGCTCTACTTCAGCAGTAAAGTCCACGTGACCTGGGGTGTCAATAATGTTGATACGGTATGAGGTATCTTCTACTGTCCACTCTGCAGTGGTGGCAGCCGAGGTGATGGTGATACCACGCTCACGCTCCTGCTCCATCCAGTCCATTGTGGCAGTACCCTCGTGCACTTCACCGATTTTGTATGATCGACCGGTGTAGTACAAAATACGCTCCGTGGTAGTGGTCTTACCGGCATCGATGTGCGCGATAATACCGATGTTACGGTAACGATGTAACGGCGTCTCTCGAGGCATAGCCTTTATCTACTCCTTAGAAGCGTCGCCCAAGCGACATCAACCCAAATCCTAGAAACGACCGTAGTGTGAGAACGCACGATTGGCCTCAGCCATACGCTGTACGTCTTCACGCTTCTTGATGGTCGTACCTGTGTTGTTGAAGGCGTCGACCAACTCAAGGGCCAAACGTTCAACCATTGGCTTACCACTGCGTGAGCGAGCTGAAGCCAACAACCAGCGGATTGCCAACGACTGTCGGCGCTCTGCTTTTACTTCGACCGGAACTTGGTAGGTAGCACCACCAACACGGCGGGGCTTGACCTCGATGACTGGACCCGCGTTGCGCAAGGCACCGTCGAGTACCTCCATCGGGGTCTTCTTGAGACGATCGGCAGCCATCTCAAGGGCACCGTACACAATTGTCTCGGCCAAGCTCTTCTTGCCGCGCATCATCGTCTTATTGATGAAATGTGAAATAACCGCACTGCCATAGCGGCTGTCTGGCAGAACTTCACGCTTTACTGTTGTGCCACGTCGGGGCATAGCTTCCCTCTCAACCTACATGAACGCACGAAGGCGTGTGTTACTTCTTCTTGGCTGGTGCAGCGTTCTTCTTCGTACCGTACTTCGAACGACCCTGCTTGCGATTTGATACACCCTGTGAGTCCAAGGTGCCACGCACAATGTGATACCGTACTCCCGGAAGGTCTTTTACACGACCACCACGAATGAGTACCACTGAGTGCTCTTGCAAGTTGTGACCCTCACCTGGAATGTAGGCCGTAACCTCCATACCATTCGAAAGACGCACACGTGCAATCTTACGCAACGCAGAATTGGGCTTCTTTGGGGTCATCGTGCGTACCTGCGTACATACACCACGCTTGAATGGTGACCCACTGCCACGCGTTAACTTGCCCTTCAACGAGTTGTAGTTGAAGCGTAGAGCAGGTGCCTTCACCTTGCGCTCTACTGGCTTGCGGGGCTTGCGAACTAGCTGATTGATCGTCGGCATGCTCTCTGCTTTCTCCTCAGTCCAACAGCACACAAAAAAATATGTTGCCCTCGGATCTGGTCGCAATATACATTGCGCCTTAGAGAAGGGCACGTTGGCTTCCTCGTAACCGATTGTTGCATTTGCATCAGCATTTGCAAGGTTGAATAATATCATAGTGCACTATGAGTGTCAAACATGTTGGCCCCCTTTACCCCCCGCATTCATCCCGTTTTTTGCCATTTTTAGATTACAGTAAGATTACAAATAAATTATTATGTTAAATTAATGGTTTTTTTGGGCAAAATATTGCGGAATCGGACAAAAAATCGGTCTATGGAAGTCGACAGCAGCTACCAGGTAAATACGGTCAAAACAATTTACACTTCACAAATTTTCATATTTCTTAATCGAAACTTATAACTTCGTTGATACACCTATAACGGTCACCTACACCAATGTTATGATAGAGACGAACAACAATGTCCTACCAATCCAATGACGGAAAGGAGTGTGCAACGCAATGAGCACGATCATACAGGCTCCACGGAGCGACCGCTATCACGTAAGCGTCGACGAATACGTCCATTTTCATTCACAAGGGTATCTCGTTGTCAAAGGGCTGGTATCACGAGCCGAGATTGCTGAATTAATCGAACACACCGACAATTTACGCTACGGTCGCGAGGTTATTCCTGGGGTACCGTTGCCTCCTGATAATCTCACACCCGAGCAACGTGTCCAATATTGGCTCCGTGTGCATATGCTCCATCGTGTGTCGGAGATTCACGAGCGTTACTTACTCCATCCGCGCATTCTCGATGTCCTTGAGGCATTGATTGGACCTGATGTACTTGCACTACAAACAATGCTCTTTTTCAAGCAACCTGGGCAACCAGGCCAAGGATATCACCAAGACAGCTACTATATTCCCTCATTCCCCGACACCTTGATTGGCGCGTGGTTGGCAATTGATCGGGCCGACGAGGAAAACGGCTGTCTGTGGATGACGGTAGGATCACAAGCTGAGCCAATCTACCCCGATAGCGATGGTCAATCACCAAACGGCGATCAAACTCTTGCTGATCTTGAGCCCATTTATGGTGCTAGCAATACGGATGAAAGCAAAAACGGCCTCGTCAAAGTTGCTGCCAAGTATCCAGAGCGTGAGATCAAGGTCGAGGTTGACCCAGGCGATGTGGTGTTCTTTGGCGGGCACGTGCTACACCGATCACATACCAATAAGAGCAAAGATCGCCTTCGACGCTCGTTTGTGGCACACTACTGTAATGCCCGCTCTGCAGTGCCATGGAATCATGGGCAGCCGTGGGAAGGTGAGTTGGCCAATTATCTGCATATCCTCGCGCGTGGAACAACACATTTGCCGTATGCCCAACCCAAATTTGGTACGCCGTGTGCAGCCAATCAGCCGCAACCTCCGCGCGACCATCGGTTCAGAGCCATGTCAATGATGCCCAATAGTGGTGGGTTGATGATTATGACAGCCCATGGCGAAGAGCACGACGACGAAGATTAGATTACACTGTTGGTATGCAGATACCCACTCGATACATCAACATCGCAACGGTACTATGCACCACTCTCATGCTGATGGGAGTGGTGTGGTTATCGTTCCGCTATACACCCTCAACTATTACCATTGTGCCGACTGACGAACAGGCCATCCAACAGGATTGGCTCCACCTCAACGAAACGAGCATCATTGAAGATGCCACGCAACGACCATATCGATGGTTGGTTGAGCAACCCAAACAGGCATTTCAATTCATCAATACCAATGTCAATCACTCATTGGAATCCATGAATGTGGTGATTAGCGCAGCACTCGGGCACACAAGTTTTTGGATTATTCAAAGTACGCTCCAAAACGATGCACCGACCATGATGACAATTACCGGCGCAACAGAGGCGGTATCGGGTCAGCTTACGCCTACAATTCGGCGCTACCAATGGCTAGTACCGTATGCATTTATTCCACAGCAAGATCACCTCGTGCCACTGACAAATCAACAATTCAACCTCTATGGGTTTATATCGTCACAACCGACCACAAGTGTCGACGATCAACGCATTCGGCTTGCACGCTGGTATGGCACAACCTATCAATCAATCACGCCCGTAATCGGCTATATTCTCGGGGGTACATTCATCATTGGTGTATGGCTGGCGGTCTGGTGGATTTACCGTACCAACCTACGTTGGTATGTACTCCTTAGCGGAGCAAGCGTAGCATTATGGGGATTCGAATGGCTGCAGACTGGAATTCTGACACTTGAGCCACTGATGACATTCGTTGTAAGCGCGACAAGTTGGCGACTCGGACGATGGCTGACAGCGACTCTACATCCAAGCGTCCATATACCGATATTTGTGTCAGCAATGAGCTTCCAAGGTGTGTATAGTTATGCGACTGCCTACTGGATGCAAGGCGTTGATTTGACGGCATTCAATGGGTGGGCTGATTTTTGGAGCTATATTGCCACAATGCGTATGGCAATGCCAATTCCATTGCTAACCATCGAATATGCCATTCACTGGCTAGCGTTACCTGGAATATGGAGCATCGGCTATCTAGCCATCTTGGTGCGTACCGGCATGATTGTGGGGGTCATCTGGGCGTTGTCACCGTGGTTGCGCGGCAACTCTTGGCAGCACATTGGCGCAAGTGTCGTTATGGTCGGGTTACTCGTCGGGAGTGCCTTTGTTTTTCGCTATGATGATCGTAACGTGTGGATGGTCTATGATGCGCTGTTTGCAGCACCACTTATCTGGTTATGGCGTATGCTCCAACAAACATCATACAAACCACAGATTTTGCTTGGGATGGGGTTGGTAATTGTCTGGCTCGATGCACTCAGGCCATTCATGCTCCCATTTACACCAATTCTTGTTGCGGTGGTTGCTTGGCACGTCTGGCATGTCGCTGGCCGATCAGCGTTGCCATACCTACTCACACCACTCGTTATCACAATCAGCTGGCACGCGTATCACATCATCGTACTCGACCAAATGTCGTGGAGTAGTCACACGGGATTTAATATTGCCCGGGCGTGGATGCCGGATCTAGCAATGCAGACCATGGCACAGACGCTCCCTGACATGAACAGTCGTGAATATATGGCGCTCAGCAACACGCTTATAGCCCAGAGTGTGGAGTGGATACTCGGTCATCCATGGCTTGCGCTCCAACGCGGTATCTCATTGCTTGGATCAATGCTAGTCGTCCCAGTTGAGATGTCACGACTCAACGATGGTGGCATCTACACGGTGATTACTCGTGAGATTCCGTGGTATGTCCATGGTTATCGATCCTTGATGATTATCGGCATTATCGGCCAGATTATTATGATGATTCGTCAGATGCGCCATCGGCGTTGGTCAGTAGCCGGATGGAACGCATGCTTCGTCCTCGCAATCATCGGTATCAGCGCGTTGACGGAATATGGCGAACAAGCACGGTTTATTGCGCCGATGGCAGCGCTGTTGTGGTTCGTTGACACAAACAACGCACCGCATACATCATAGGCACTGAGGCGCACACTGACTCATACTAGATATGTATAATAAAGGGGTGTAGCGTAGTTTGTGTGCTACACCCCTATTATGTTGTTAACACACGAACGGAGTTTTTCTATGAGCGCATACGGTATTACGCTTTTTCTCCATTCATGGACGCGTTGGGCGCTTTTGTTGGCTGCTGTGTTCATCATTATTCAAGCATTTCGTGGTTGGTCAGGAGCACAACTCTGGGACGAGAGCAAAGCCATGTTGTCGGCAGCCTTCGTTCATCTTTCAAGCCTTCAACTTGTACTTGGACTGTTATTGTATGGGGTATTTAGCCCTATAACCACTGGTGCGATGAGCAATATGGGAGCTGCAATGCAAAACAGCGCCATACGCTTTTGGGCAGTTGAACACATCTTTGTGATGATCATTGCCATTGCCTTAGCACATATTGGTTCGGGGCGAATTCGTAAGGGCGCAGATGACAAAGCCAAACATCGGGCCGCGGCGATCTTCTTTACACTGGCATTTGCACTGATGATATCAGGTATTCCATGGGATGAGTCAGCACGACTTATTCGCGGTCTCTAGGATAACTCATGAGCGTTGATCTCCGTGAGAAAATCATCATCGAGGCAGCAAACCGGTTTGTGGCATCAGGGTATCATGCAGTTTCGATGCGTGAGATTGCCGAGGCATCAGGCGCATCCAAAGCGGCAATTTATTACCATTTTGCTGACAAAGAGGCGTTGCTTTTGGCTATCATGGAGCAGTCATTGACACAACTAATTGGCATCGTTCAACGTGCAAGTAGTGCACAAAGTGACACCATTAGTCAGCTGACTGCGATTGTCGAAGGGCTGTTGAGTCTCAACGCAGTACAACGCTCAGCCATGCGCCTGGCCATGTTCGAGTTACAGCATTTGGGCGAGGTCGAGCGACGCAATTTTGCCATGCGCTACGACCGTGAGTTCATTGAGCGGATTCGTGCTATCTTGCGCGCTGGTCAAGCCAACGGCATCATACGCATGGTTGATGTCCAGGCGAGCACATGGGTGTTGCTCGGCATTCTTTACCCGTTCTCGGTAGCCCAAGGGCGCGGGCATGACACCGGGCAACTCAGCCGCACACTCGTCGATTTATTTTTGCACGGTATTAGCACGCAAAAGCCGGGCTAACGCGCGATATCAATACTTCACCCCACACCAGTACGCATGTATGAGTGTGGGGTGTTTTTGATGTATAGCGAATGACTTGGGTTACAGATCGACAGGAGAAGCTGTATGTCCATGCACTTGTGCAAGTAACTGTGCTGGCGATAACTCACCAAGGCTACGCAGACGCAACGTGACGGGTGGCATCCACGCATCAACTAATACCGGGATAGGCACCGCCACACAGCGCATGCCGGCACGGGCGGCAGCAGTAGCACCATGAGCCGAATCCTCGAATACGAGGCAACGAGCTGGGTCTTCGTTGAGGCGCTTGGCCACCGTCAAAAAGATCTCTGGTGATGGTTTTACCATCGATACATCATCGGAGGTGGCAATCGTCGCCACACGTTGAATGAGTTGATGCTTGGTTAACCAGCGTGTCACCCAAGCACGATCTGCACTTGAGCCAACTGTCAGGGTAATATCGTTGGCCTCGGCATAATCGAACAATGCCAAGATACCTTCACGTACGGGTTCAGCATCGCATAATTCGAGGAATCGGGCATGATTACGGGTGCGCCAGCTATCGCGATCGAACGGACGACCAAGCGCCTTTTCGAGCGAATCATAGGCATTAAACGCACCGACAGTGCCTAATCCTTTGCGCCACTCTTCGAGATGGAGTTCAAGGCCATGCGCATGCCACATTTCGGCCGATACAATAAAATCCTGTGACTCTGAATCAAGAATTGTGCCATCAAAATCAAAAATAAACGTTGAAACAGGCATAGTGCTCCTCAGCAAATCGACATATTTATCCTACCACTGTTGTATACCTACCAATGTTATGATGTGCAAAAGGTCGTGTTATCAAATGGAGTACTGCAATGATCGGGGTTGAACGACTACACAACAAGGTTATTGCTATTAGTGGTGGAGCGATTCGTCTTGGAGGCGCAATTGTTGATGCGGCAGCCGCGATTGGCATGCGGGTGGCGTTCCACTACCATTCATCGGACCAGCCCGCCCGTACTCGGGTCGAGTTCTGGCGTGAACGCGGGCAAGCAGTCTGGGCATGGCAAGGAGATTGGTCACGTGAAGGCGCTCCTGAGGAGTTTGTGGCAGCCACACAGGCACGCTATGGCCAGCTTGATGTGCTCGTGAATAACGCAGGTATCTGGCGACCGACTCCCATCGGCACAGTAACCCGCACAGACTGGCGCGAGCTGATGGCGGTCAATGTGGAGGGAATGTTTGCGGCAACACAAGCTGCAATACCGATGCTGGCACAAACACAGGGTGCTATCGTAAACATCTGCGACGCCGGCGTGTTTCGGCCTTGGAGTAACTACACACCATACCTTGCCACCAAAGGTGCGGTCGCTAGCATGACGCTCAGTTTAGCGCGTGAACTCGCACCTCATGTCCGGGTCAGTGCAATTGCACCAGGACTCTCACTTGTCCCCGACGATTGGACTGAACAACGCATTGCGCAAGCAACACAGCACATTCCCCTCAAAAAAGCCGGCACCGCCCAAGACATTGCTGAGGCGGTGTTATTCTTGGCAGCTGCGCCGTATATCACAGGGGTTATTTTGCCGGTCGATGGTGGGGTGAGCTTGCGTTGATTAGTCACGTGGACGAATTTGACCAGCAGGGCGACGAGCAGCATCATGCGTATCACCATCATCGTCGGATTCCGACTCACGATCTTCGATGATTTTGATAGCAGCATCCACCATATGCGTACCCCACAAGGTAGTGAATATTGCAAAGAAGAAGACCATCACAATCACTGACACCAATGATATCGCTAACAATACGGCGGTCAGCACCATCATGATAATCATTGAGCCAGCCACGGTAAACATTAATCCGGCTGCATTGCGCATCAACAACCGAATTGAGTGATCAGGAAATCGCCGGCTCAATGGCATCAAGAAGGCCAGATACATCATCCAAAAAATCGTCAAATAGAAAAACAAAAACGTCAAGATTTGCAAATTACCCGTTGTTTGACTATAAAACCACATATTGAACGCCAAGGTATACAAGACCACACACCACAGCGCATAGAGTTGGAGTTGACGCTTATATTGAAAGCGCATGCCATACCATATGTCTGGGATGCGAACAGCTTTGCCGTCGATGATTTGGCGTGCCAAATAGGTCAATCCACCACTAGCAAACGCTAATGCAAATGGAATCAAGAGGAGCATAAGGATTCCGCCAGGGACAGTCGTCGTGTTAATCAGAAACGTAACCGCAAGATACGGTAGAGGCAATGCGATGATAACCCACATCACATTCGCTAACAACACAATAAAGAGATCTTCGAAAATGTTAATACATGCTTGCCAGAATGTCCGGAATGCAATCATGATTTACTCCTTGGGCGCTGTAGTACGTTGGTGCATGATAGCCTGGAGACGTTGGAGTTCGTGGTATTCTTGCCACGGCCACGGGGCCGGCATCAAAATGGTATCGATTGCTTCAGACGATACGGTCATTCGTGACTGAATCATCGCACGTTGGGAGCGCAGGGTAGACCAATGCCGGATAACTTCAATTCTACCCCAAATACCTGACCACTGTCGACGCCACGCAAGTACGAGGCAAACAATCATATCATACGCGATGATACGAGGCCAGTAACACCACCACAACCTGGTGGGGAGGCAACGGATGAGAGTGCGCCAACGATTGAGCCCAAGCAGACGTTGCTTGAACGCAGATCCCTGCCCACTCGTCGCGGAGTAGACATGGCGGATTACTGCAGCCGGGACATGCACGCTTTGCCAGCCGCGCAAGAGGGCGCGCCAAGCCAAATCAACATCCTCAAGATAATTAAAGAAATCATCAGCAAAGAAGCCAATGTCATCAAGCATTGCTCGGCGTAACAACACAGCGCCCCCACTTGCGCCGGCAATGGGCATACTGGTGTGTGGCATATCATTGAGCAGCCGCGCCATATCACGGTCAATAGCCACCCCATCACGCCGAAGCACAATGCCACTCGATGCAACGAGATCTGGGGCATGATCAAATACTAACGTCGCGGCAATTGCCCCCACTGTAGGTGAGACCGTCTGGCTCGCAGACTTGAGGTGCATCAGTGTATCAGGTGCCACAAATGCATCGTTGTTGATAAGCAAAATCCACGGATGACGACAATAGGGAAAGGCAGCATTGTTACCGCCAGCAAACCCTACGTTGTGTGGAAGTGCCACAACCTCAACATGCGGATACGTTGCAGCAAGCCACTGGACACTCCCATCATGTGAGCCATTATCGACGACCACAATCTGGTCATCGGCTGAAGTAGTAGGTGACAAATTGGCCAAACAGCGCTCTAATAAGCGCAGTCCATTCCAGTTCACAATCACTATGGAAATTGGCGTCATCATGGAGTTGATTGAATAAACTGCCACCAGCGTTGCCAGTTCGGTTGCGACGGCGTAGTCACAATTGACGTAGCTCCTCGTATGCTCATTGATGACTCAACACTGTCGGAAGTCTGATTGGGATACGTCGGCATCATGACCACATCGCCTGGGCGCGCATAGCCAAGTTGCTCGCGAGCCACTAACTCTGCGTATTCGCTTGACTCAACATACTCGACTTCACGTTTAAGTTCAGCGTTCCGTGCTGTTTGTTCAGCGACCTCAACAGCCAGTGAATCTCGATACTGCTCGAGCTGCGCCTGCCGGATGATTTGGTTTACGAAATTGACAGCAAACAAAAGGAAAACCACCACCATGATAATGGTGGCAGGAGAAAGACGGCGACGACCAGAGAACAAGCGACGCCAAATAGTTGATCGTCGCCCGCGCTCGGTCGTCGGACGTGTGCGCGTACGTGATTGCATACGAGCACCTATCTTTCGTTATCGCTCAGTAGTGGTACGATTTGCTGATGAAGGAGCTTCAAGCAACAATGGCTCATCGGCATTTGCAGACATTGCACTTTGCCCACGGAACAAACCACCTGGCTCTATATGCAATGCTGAGGTCGTGATATCACCCCAAACCTTACCAGTTGGTGAGATTTCAAGCTGATCTACTACGGTAATCTCACCACGCACTGCTCCTGAAATATGACAATTCTGCGCCTTGATACTCGCGATTACGCGACCAGTCTCGCCGATAATCAAGTTGCCAAGCACCTCGATATCGCCCTCGACCGTACCATCAATCCGCATGTTTCCGTCGGATTTGACTGTACCAACGAAGCTCGTATTGCTCCCGATAACAGTTTCTGGCTTGGTGTTACCCACCGTCGCCATAGCGGCTTGGGGCTTTTTACCTCCAAACATTAGGTTTCCTCCGTCTGGTGACAGGCACGTACGTCGTAACAAATCCTTGTAGGGGGAAACCGAACGCAGATGCCTTACAATCAATGAGCTTTTTGCTCTTGTCTGGTATTATAATCGACTACGATAGGATGGGCAAGAACGAATTGTTTTCAAACAGATGACAAAATCATTGAAACTCTGCTACCTATCCTAAAAAGTCGTCAGCGCCACGTCCGCAAACATTACATTCTGATACCCTGCAGGCACCCTCACAAGATCTATCCATTTCCTAAATATTCACATAAGCTCTTGATTTTCATCGAGAAAACGTCGATCTTCAGCGGTGAGTAGATACCGGCGAAGCATATCGGGACGACGACGTGCGGTACGCAGTAACCGTTGCTGATGGCGCCATTTCGCAATTGCACCGTGGTTCCCACTTGCCAAAATCTCAGGAATTGCTTGTCCTTCCCATACTGCAGGTCGAGTATAGTGGGGATATTCGAGGAGACCGTCGCTATGTGATTCTTCGGCAAGTGAATCAGCTTTGATGACACCGCCAATCAAACGTGCAACAGCATCTATAACAACCATTGCCGCTAGCTCGCCACCGGTCAAAACGTAGTCACCAATTGAGACTTCTTGATGAACAAATGTCGACCGAACGCGCTCATCAATCCCTTCATAATGGCCACATATCATCATAAGTCGAGGGCGGCGCGCTAGCTCAACTGCCATTGACTGATTGAATGTCTCACCATCTGGTGTCAGATATATCACATGAGGTGGAGTATCATCGTGTGCTGTTACATCACGAATTGCCGCCGCAAGCGGTGCTATCTTCATAACCATGCCAGCACCACCACCATACGGTGTATCATCACACGTTTGATGACGATCAGTGGCATGGGCGCGAATATCGTGAATATGCATGTGAACATGTCCAGCCTGCTGGGCACGTTTGAGGATGCTCTCGTTAAGCGGCCCGTCAAACATCGTAGGAAAAAGCGTCAAGACATCAAAGCGCATAATAAATAACTTTCGACATCAACTTGTAATCGTAGCTTCAACATACTTTTGCTACACTACTTCATATATGATAGCACGCATGTGCTACGTGTAGCATATGTCACTTACGCATTCTACTATGCAGTAGCTGATATATCCACATCATTCTTGTCCTACAAACCAAAGGAACGACTCATGAGCACGCTGGCAATTGGTGACGTAGCCCCTGATTTTACATTGCACGACGATGCAGGCCAATCAGTGACGCTTTCACAGTATCGTGGTCAACGTGTTGTAATCTTTTTCTATCCCAAAGACGATACGCCTGGTTGTACCACCCAAGCCTGCGGCTTTCGTGATAATCATCAGTCATTACTCTCTGCAGGTGCGGTCGTGCTCGGCATTAGCCCAGATGATGTCAAGTCGCACGCCAAATTCAAACAAAAGTTCAATCTGCCGTTCCCACTCCTCGCCGATACCGATCATGCCGTATGTGAGGCATATGGTGTATGGGGTGAGAAGAGCATGTACGGCAAAAAGTACATGGGCGTTACACGCAGCCACTTTGTAGTTGGTCTAGACGGCACGCTAGTTGATGTCCAAATCAAAGTCAGCCCCGAAGAGAGCGTCTCGCGCGCCATCAAACAGATTATTAACAGTTAGCACGACGTTACAAAGGAGTAGGTCATGACACACCGCACAATTACCGGCGAGAGTACACGGCGCTTGCGCTGGATTGTCACACTACAAGGTGGGCTTGATGCATTGTTGCGCCACCGTAGCGACACACTTGTAGCCGGTAGTGTGCCTTGGTATATCACCCCGGGGAGTAGTGTGTTTGCCACTCCTGATGTGTTTGTGGCAATTGGCGTCACACGTGGTGAACGCACAGCCTACCGTCAATGGGAAGAGCAGAATGTTGCACCACAGGTCGTCTTTGATGTACTCGCACCCGGCACAAGCATGGTTGGCGTATGCCGCCAACTCAAGTTTTATGAGCGCGCTGGAGTCGAAGAGTACTACATGTACGATCCCGATGCCGGCGAGTACCTCGGCTGGTTGCATAACGGTGTCACATTCGAAGAGATTACTGACCTTAATGGATGGGTCAGCCCGCGCCTCGGCATTACCTTTGGTGTGCATGAGGGCGAACTCACACTGAGTCGACCCAATGGCGAACGCTTCTTATCATATGTCGAACTGTCCGAAATCGCTGAGCGCGATCGTGAGCGAGCCAACCAAGAACATGAGCGGGCCGAACAAGAGCGCTCACGAGCCGATTACCATGCAGCCCGCGAGAAGATGTTGATGGCTCGCTTGCGCGCCCTTGGATTCAATCCGGATGATGTAACATCGGATAACTTCTCGGTCAGCATTGATACGAGCGAGCAAGCAGCTGTCGAATAGAATCTCGCACCAATACGAATCGCTCC
>JBMTAN010000060.1:0-15631 GCA_049428765.1 Roseiflexaceae bacterium | reverse complement strand
CTTTTCACTTACTCACTTTTCACTTACTCACTTTTCACTTACTCACTTTTCACTTTTCACTTAATCACTTTTCACCACCCATACACCACCACCCCCGCCACAATCAACCCAAAATAGCCCCATTGACGCATTGACACCTGTTCACCAAAAAAGACTTGACCGAGCAACGGCGCCAACACATACGAGAGCGATGTCCCCACATAGACCATACCGATGCCCAAATCCCGTACTGCCCACATCGTACACGGCACCGCCAAGCTAAAGAGACCAATACCGCCGATTAACCAAAACTTGCGCTTGTTCACACTATATTGCTTATAGACGAGCTGGCCAACCACAGTAAACAGGACACTCCCCAGCAAAAAAAGCCATGCCATCATAAGCCTCGCTATACCTGACGTACGAGTGACACGACGCCAAACATCACCAGCGCCACTCCTACCAAATGCTTTAATGTCACCGGTTCACCATACAAATACGACATGGTGACAATCGCTGGGAACAAGAGCGCCGTCGAGGCATACGCCACCCCTATCGGGTAGCGCTTGTGAATAATTCCCCACACTACAAACCGCACCCCATTAAACCCAAGGACAACAACATACACCACCAGCAACCACATCCACTCAGCACTGGTCAGCGCCGTTGACTCTTTGATGATTGCGGCATTTATCAGTTGTACAGCGATGTTGATTCCGGTCAAACCGATTAACGTCCACATGCGCCTTGATGGCAGTTGTGGCGTAGCAGGGTCACGCATATGCGGCCTTTCCAGCGATTTTGCAATACGCCGTTATCGTATCACATCATATCGCTCGCCCAAACGCAGTGCCTGACATGGTTGATCGCGTTGTAGCGCATCCTGCACACACTCCGCTGGATCAACCGTATTAAATGTAAACATATCATAGTGACACGGTATCAGACATTTGGCACCAATCTGGAGCGCCACATCGACTGCCTCCTGCGCACTCAAATTGCCTGCTACCCCACGTGCCGGATCGTTTCCGTTAATCGGCAACAAGGCCACATCTATCGCCCACGGTGCCAATTCACTGACCAACTCCGGATAGCACAACGTATCGCCACTATGATAGATCGTCACGCCACCAACCTCAATCACCAGACCAATATAGCGCTCATGCCCATCCGCATCTTGCTCACGCGTGTTATGCGCTGCCGGTACCACATGCAGACAAAAAGGCCCATGCGTGAGTGGACTCCCGCGCCCCACTCCAGTCACCCGCGACTGCACAACGCCCAACCGCTCTGCCGCAAACGCCACATTCGCCTGACTACAGACAATCTGCAACTCAGGGTTAGCCTGCATCATCGGCCCAATCGTCTCCGCATCAAGATGATCCGTGTGGTTGTGACTCGACGTCACGAGGCTCACCATATCAAGCAATGACGGGTCAACAACACGCCGTCCCATGCGGAGATGCGGTTTGTTGGTGTTTGCGTACTTCACCGTCAACGAATCCGACAAATACGGGTCAATTGCAATACACACGCCATCATACGCAATTAAATAGCCACTCTGACCCAACCACCACAACGACACACCATCACGGCGTGCCATTGTGGCAGTCACATCCGCTAAAAATACTGCATCCCGCTGGAGTGGTTCAATCATTTGCTAACTCGTTGCTCAAGTGCACCGGTCTCTTTGTGACGCAAAATCACCTTGGTCGATCCATCAGGCATCAACTCTTCTTTGATCAACAAATAGTGCTCATCATAATCGCGTCGGACCGACACATGTGGCACCGCGTTACGCCCACGCCACTCAGCCAACTGCACCGGCTCCCATTTTTTTGACACAATAGACGCATACGCCGCATCCATAATCGCATTAACGACATAGCCGTCATAAAACGTCTCCATCGGTGCCCGCTTTTGCTCGAACGCCTCGAGCATATCGTGGAACATCGGCGTATAGCCCAACGCTGCCACCTCATCACCGACCGGGAACAACCAGCCCGTATCGCCCTCAGCCTTCTCGGCCACATAGCCGTTTTGGCCGTTGGCACTAAACATCTCAAAGCCAGTGCGTAACCAGTGATTCAGCCAAATCGTCCCCTCGGTGCCGGCCACCTCGTCGCGCAAATCCATGCCACCGCGGAACGACCAACTCACCTCAAACTGGCCCATCGCCCCATTCTCGTAGCGCACCATGCCGACCGCATGATCTTCGGCCTCAATCGGGTGTACCTGCGTGTCAGCCCAGCACATCACCTCGACCGGGCGGATATCCTTGCCAATAAAGTTCCGGGCGATCTCGATACAATGACATCCCATATCGATAATGGCGCCACCACCAGACTGCTCTTTATCCCAAAACCAGGCGCTGTGTGGTCCTGGATGCGTCTCGCGCGACCGCGCCCACAGCACCGTCCCTACTGCACCCGCCTTAACCGACTCGAGTGCCTTGAGCGTCTTGGGCGTATACGTCAAATCCTCAAGATATCCATGGAACAAGCCGGCTTGCTCCACGGCTTGTAGCATTCGATACGCTTCAGCAGCATTACGTCCCAGCGGCTTGGTACACAAAATCCCCTTGCCCGCCGCCACGGCCGCCATCACCGCCTGCTCATGCAGATGATTGGGCAGACCAATCACCACCAACTGCGTGTTCGGATCATTGATAGCTGCATGCATATCGGTGGTGGCATGTGCCACATCAAACTCTTTAGCAAAGGCATCGACACTCGCCTGACTGCGTGAGTAGACCGCTGTCACGCGATCGCGACTGCGCCCACTATGCAACGTCATCGTATAAAACCGGCCTATCAAACCGGTTCCTAACATGGTGATGTTCATGGGTATTCCCTTTCGTTATAATGTCTCGCGCACCATCTTGACACCGGCTACCATATTCGCTAGTTTGCGCTTAGCCGCCCAGCGGGCCGTTTGACTTAAACCACAATCGGGCGCAAACGCCAATTTATCTGCCGGCGCATACTGCAAACACATGCGCACCCGATTAGCGATATCCTGTGGAGTCTCGATGTAATAACTCTTGACATCGACAATCCCCACCGCCACATCGTAGTAATTGGCAAGTTGTTCAATCACCTCAAGCTCAGCGAATTCGCGGCTAGCCATCTCAAGATGAATCTCATCGACCGTCATCTGATAAAAGGCTGGGAACATCGGTGCATATTGGCGTGGCCCAACCGCTCGCCCTTTGAAATTACCGAAGCACAAATGGGTCGAGAGTCGCGTCTTACCGACCACCGGCGCCACTGTCCGATTAAAAATATCAACAAAGCGAGCTGTGTCCTCTTTGTAGGCGTAACAGCTCATCGACGGCTCATCGACCGTCAACTCCTCACACCCAGCCTCAACCAAGGCCACCAACTCTGCTTGCACGATGGGCAACAACGCCTCAGTCAATGCATATCGATCAGGGTAACTCGCATTCGGAATCAACCGCCCGCTCAATGTATAAGGCCCCGGCACACTCGCCTTGAGCGTCGGTCCCTTGGGTGCCAATTCGACGAGTCGCTTATACTCCTCGACCACACCCAATCCACGTGGTGCCTTGAGTTCGCCGATTAGCATATGCTTGCCCCGTTGGTCGTGGGCTGGCGGGCCGTAGCGCCGCGCTCCAGCATCCTCACGCGCAATGCCCTCGATATAGCCATAGAACGACAAATTAAAATCAAGCCGAGTCTGCTCACCGTCGGTAATCACATCAAGCCCAGCTTGCATTTGGTCATATATCGCCACAATCGCAGCATCGCGTTGCATCTCGGCAATATCGTCACGGCCAAAATCACCAAAATGCTCAACCGCATGCTCGAGCCACGCCGGAAAAGGGTAGCTACCCACAACTGTAGTGCGAAGTGGATGTTCCTTCATTTAGTCCTCCCGTCGCCCACTATAGAGCGGGGCAATCCGTGTACGAAAATCGTCATACGTCCGGTCAAATAACTCAGCTGACGCAGCACTACCAATCAACGTACTACTCGTCAGTACCAATGGCTGCTGACCACGCTTAGTCAACTCGTCGGCCACCAAACACTTGAGCATATTCACCAACGCCACATAGCCAATCGATGACCCTGGCCCAACGGGGTACTCAAGTCCATCCACGCTCACCATGGCATCGCCGAGAGGCGAACAGTTGTCCAGTGTGATATCGGCAATGTCAGTCAAGCGCTTGCCCGAACTATGCTTGATCGGCGAGCCCTGACAATGTGCCAGTGATACCACACCAATCACCGGCATCCCGCGCTGCTTGGCGCCAAGGGCTACATCGATTACTACGCCGTTTACGCCACTATTCGAGAAAACCATCATGCAGTCATGTGGCCCAAAGATGAAGTTGCGCAGAATAATCTCACCAAATCCCTCCAGCTTCTCCAAATACATCGCCTGGCGTTGACCATTGTTGCCCACTACTTGTGTGTGATTGGTCAGCGACAGCTCAATAATCGGATGAAAGCCGGGGAAGCTGCCGTGGCGCGGAAAAATCTCCTCCACCGGAATCCGTGAATGCCCCGTGCCAAATAAATGCACCAAACCACCCCTCGCAATACTGTCGGCACACACCTGCGCTGCCTGACGCAACGCCGGCAACTGTGTTGCCCGGATATCGCGTAATATCTGTTCAGCCGCATCCAAATATCGCTCAGCGGCATCAGCCTGTGACATGGAATATCCTTTCCGTCTTGGAATCGCACCACAATAGATAACCCAAATACTCCCGTCCCTAGGATTCACTGACTACGAACTCCTAGTCGCACCGATGTATGCTGGTGGTGTAGATTCACGTTCATGTATCTACACCACCACGCTCTATCGTTACGGAATCAATGGTTGGGCTTTTTTGGTTTGCGCACTTAATACCGCCGTCTCGACGATTTGTTGACCAATCCGACAGACCTCAATCGACAATGGGCCATGAATCGGTGCCCCAGTACTCAATGTATGAATGAAGTTTTGGATCGGATCTTGCATCGGCGACTCGAGCGTATCGACTGGCATCACAAAGCCTTCGGGCTTGGCGCGCGTCTGTACCCGAATCGTCTCCTCATAGTCATACGAGGCAATCGTGCCATCGGTACCGACAATCACGAACCCACACTTGGGTTGCGGTTGATGCGTCCATGGGTCGCTAAACGCTCCCCAGCGCGTCTCGAACTTCGACAGGCCCTTGGCGTAGCGCGCCACTGTAATACTGTGCTCATCGACCTCGAGCCCAAGCGGCTCATCGACCATACACATCACCTCAATTGGCTTATCACCGCCGTGGTACCACGTACCGAGGGTCACACCATAACCAAGGTAATCGAGCATTGAGCCACCGCCAGCTTCTTTTTTGTACCACCATGCTTCGTTTTTACGTCGCGCTACTTCCTCAGGCGAGACCTCAACCTTATCCGCCAAATGCCAGAGTGGCCCCCGATTGCCATCGTAGTAGTGCACCTCAATCACCTTGCCAATCACACCCTCATCTATTAAACGCTTGGCAGTAATGTGAGGTGGGTACCAGGCCAGTGGCCAATTGACAATCATCTGCTTGCCGGTTTTTTGCATGGCAGCAATCATACGATCGGCCTGCTCAAGTGTGGCAGCAAACGGCTTTTCAACCAACACATTCACGCCATATGGCGCAACCATCTCGACATAGTCCGCATGGAACGCCGTACCCGCACAAATAATCGCTACATCGGGTTGTGTCGTCTTGAGACAATCATGTACATCAGTGAACACCTTCTCAGCCGGGATGTTGAACGTATCAATCGCACTTTGCATTCGTGCTGGATCCGCATCACAAATCCCCGCAATCTCAGCATTTGGGTGCTCACTCACCTTGCGCAACAAATCACCCATGTGCATATGATCGAAATTAATCCCTACAAATTTCCACGTCTTCATCGTCGTTTCCTTTCGTCGTAATCATCCACGCATCTCTATGCCATCAGTGTTAACACCTTTATGAATACCGCACATCGCCCGATTGCATCCCGACCTTTCATCCAAATCCCAATCACCCAAACCCTTTTCACTTTTCACTTTTCACTTAATCACTTTTCACTTAATCACTTTTCACTTAATCACTTTTCACTTAATCACCTTTCACTTAATCACCTTTCACTTAATCACCTTTCACCTCCTCTCAAATCCCTCTCACCTCACCCGGCCGATACGCCTTACCATCCCGACTACTTTGAATCGCTGCAAAACAGAGCGCCAAACTCGTCAAATTGTTGGCTGCACTATTACTCGGATCCCGATTCTCTTCAATTGCACACAACAACTCGCCCATCGTGCCGTGGAATCCAGTGGGAAACCATGAACCAACCAACGTCGGTTGCGCCGGATCATGACCATCTCGATAGACCGTCACCGTCTGATTGCCAAGCCCAGGTCCGTCACTATGCATCGTCGCTTGAGCACCAACAATCACCGTACTGTCGCGTGGCCCTTGGCGCGCATCCGCATTAAAGCTCAACGTCGCCTGAGCATTGGCGTACTCTACCATCACGTGCGCCAACAACGGCGGCCGCGCCTTTTGGCTTGCGGTGTGTCGCACCGAGGCCACCACCCGCTCGGCCGTTTGATTAGGCAAATAACAGGTCAACATGTCAAACCAGTGAATGGCAAAGTCATACAAAATCAGGTCATCAATGCTATCAAATACCGTGCCCACCACCCAGTTGTGGTCCCACTGAATCGCCAAATCAGCACTACTCACCTGCCCAACCAGCCCTGCCGCAATCATCTGGCGCATGTAGGCCACATGCGGTGCCCAACGCCCGTTTTGATTGACTGCCAACCGCACGCCCCGCTTGTGCGCCAACTCAACCAGTCGCTCGCCATCATCAAGATTGAGCACAAATGGTTTTTGGCTGAGTACATGCTTGCCAGCCTCGATGGCCGCCCCAATCAAAGGAATTCGATCTGCCGGGTGCGTGGCAATATCAACCACAGCAATATCGTCACGGCGGAGAATATCTGCAGAATTTGTATACACCTCCGCATCCGGATAAAACTCCTGTTGACGCTCCCGGGCGCGCTTTTCATCAATATCACACAACGCAACGACGCTATACCCAGCCGCCTTGTAGGCAGTCAAATGGCTCTTGGTAATACCACCACAGCCAATCAACGCGATATTCGGTCTATACCTCGCCGGATTCTGTGGTTGATAACGAATCTCCATTCATACCCCTTTTCTTTTATGTCAATGTGTGGGCTATCTCTGCCCCACTGCGATGGACAGCCCAAACTGCAGCACCTAACACACCTGCATCACCACCGAGCTCAGCTGTCACAATCGGAATGCGCTCGACTGGCGTTGCCCGACACCGCTGGATAACAACCTGACGGACAGCGTCACACAATGGGGCACCAAGCTGTGACACACTGCCACCGAGCACCACCACGTTTGGGCTGAACAACGACACGACATTGGCCACTCCTGCGCCCAAATATTGATATACCTGCACCAACATCTTATGTACTGCTATATCACGACAATTCGCCATCAGACTCGGTGTCAAATGGAGACCACTCGCCACCTGATGTGCCAGATCAGGCGCTTGCCCGGCCTCAATCAACGTCTTTGCCTGTGCAACCATCGCCGTACCACTGGCAAACGCCTCCAGACACCCGTAGTTACCACAACCACATTGTGGACCATCGAGCGCCAGCGTTTGATGACCAAACTCACCAGCAGTGCCATTGATACCCATATATAGACGCTGATTAATGACCACGCCACCGCCGATGCCTGTGCCAATTGTGAATCCCACCACATTTTGTTGACCACGCCCGGCCCCATATGTCGCCTCAGCCAGCACAAATGCGCGAGCATCATTGATTAACCAGACGGGCACCCCAAGCGAGGCGGTCAATACTGGTCCTACCGGCACCTGATGCCACGTTCCCATGAGATTCGGCAAAAAGAGCGTATGACCGGTAGCGTCATCGTACACCCCCGGCACACCACAGCCGATACCATAGATATCAGCAAGAGTCACGCCAGCACGAGCCACAACGTGACGGATATCCTCAGCCATGCGAATCAACACAGCATCAGATCCATCGGCCGAGCTGGTGGCTGCCACGTGCCGAGCCAACACCCGTCCCTGCTTATGATCGATGACCGCATAGGCGATTTTGGTGCCCCCCAGATCAACGCCGACAAACATGCCTCGACTCCTCCTAGGACAATGGCAGCCAGACTTTCATCGCACCAGCGCTCCGATTAGCCCACAGATGATACGGGATAAGCGTCAGATTAACCGGCACACCCGCATCGCGTCGCCAATCGACATATAACTGATCATCGGTGGTCGTTACATGCGTTCCGCGCACTTTGAGTGCCTTGTGATAGCCCAAATCACCTGCACCATCAACCACCTTCCAGACGCTCGTCACATCGAGATGCAAACCTGCTACACTGGCGCCATGATCAACCTGCTCGACGCAGTACAACATCGGTCCACGTGCGACAGCCACGCGCCCGACGGTATGCACTAATGCAGGGTGCGAACGAATCAATCGTGGACTCATCGGCAAGTTCAGTACCACCTCGTCACCTACTTGCCATACTCGGCGCACACTAAAGTAGGTATTCGGTGTGACTATTTGGCGCGCTCCAGCAACGGTCGCGGTCGCCCCACTTGCCCAACTCGGGATACGCAACTTGAGGCCGTACTGACCACCTTGGACAATCTTGATGCGCACCGTGCCATCCCATGGGTACTCCGTCGTGACCTGTACCGCTGCGACGAGTCCGTGGTCAGTCGCATCAACCTCCCCTTGAATATACGTATGCAACCATAGGGTATCGGCATCGACACTCGCCACATAGCCCCCGAGTTGTGCCAACAAGCGCGCCACGTTAGGAGGGCAACAAGCACAACCAAACCACGGTGAACGCCGGTGTTTGCCATCATTGGCTAGCGGATTCTGATAAAAATATTCGTTGCCACTCAACGATAACCCGGGCATCACCGCGTTGTAGAGTGTCCATTCCATTAAATCGGCATAGCGGGCCTCGCCGGTGCCTTGAAGCAGGCGCCAATTCCACATCACCGAGGCAATCGCCGCACACGTCTCGGTATAGGCGGTTTCGTTGGGGAGTTCATAGTCCACCCCAAAGTCCTCTCCGTTCCAGCGTGAACCAATCCCACCACTGACATACATACGCTTCTGCGTCATGTTCTGCCACTGCGCATCAATTGCGCGCTTGAGCGCTGCATCGCCCGTCTCCAGCCACACGTCAGTTGCACCCGCCGCAAGATACAACATGCGCACCGCATGCCCTACCACCTCGTGCAACTCGCGATACGGCACGTGGTCTTGGTGGTAGGCCGCATCAAAGCGATCAAAGGGCTTGGTACCGACCTTGTGCTGGCCACGTACCGTCAGCAAAAAGTCCGCCAAACGCAGATAGCGCGACTCACGCGTGGTACGATACAACTCCACCAATGCCAATTCGATCTCGGGGTGACCATCGCTGGTCTCACGCTTGCCCTCACTCACCGGGCCAAACGTCGCATCGAGATGGTCGGCCAAGCGACAGGCGGCATCGAGTGCCGTCTGCGTGCCACTGGTGCGATAAATCGCAATCGCCGCCTGAATAAAATGACCTGCACAATACATCTCGTGCAGATCCATGTTGGTCCAACGCTCAACGACGCGCTCTTTGCTGAAGTATGAGTTCAAATACCCATCAACATCCTGCGCCGCAACAATGTCGTTGACCACTGCATCACGGATAATTTGTAATGCCGGCGCATCACTGATAGCATCATTCCAACCAACCGCCTCAAGCCATTTATGCACATCTGAATCATTAAAAAACAAACCAACATATTCACCGGCCTCACGCCCAGCTGCACGGCGGAAGTTGGCAATCCGCTCCGTCTCTTCACAGTGTGCATATTGCGACGGGAGTGTGACTGAGTTGTTCGTTGCTATGCGGGGTGCCCAAAACTGATCGCGCAACTGTACGCCCTGTAAGGCCACTGGCTTGAGCAGTGCACCTGGGCTGTGTGTCGTATCTACAACGTACGATCGACGCATCTTTGCGTTCCTCCTGGTATGTGTGCGGGACGCCACCATCATACCACTGCTTGGGTCACTCATTGATGTCGCCACCAGTATAACATATTTGTCCGAACATTCGGATATTACAAAAAAGGCAATGGAGTTATGCACTCCATCACCCTACGACATCAAACGGACTGCGACATTACTCGCGCCAGCAAGCCATAATCTCTTGACCGGCACACCCACGTGCCACCCATTGCCATTCATATGACTCGGCCCAGACGGGCATTATACCGCTATAGCAGGTAATTGCATAGCGCGCAGCTGCCCGCACCCACTCAATCAGGTGTTGTGGTTCGTGGGTATCATTGCACTCAATCACCATACGTATGGAGTGCGGGTGTACACCACATGCGAGGGCAATACACCCAACCCGCCACACACTCAGGCGGAGGGCTTCGGTCATCACCCGTAATCGCTCACGAGGTACCTCACCCTCCGCCTGCATCGCCCAACTCACCACCAAAATACGTCGTTCCATTGTATCTCTCCTTTGTCTGCTACGGTTATCAGTGATACCGTTTTCGACAAAAGAAAAGATACGTGTCGTTTATTGAAATCCACCTGATGTTGCGGTCAGACCACGCTCGGCGGCGACTTTTTGCTCATATCCGCTGGCCTTAAATGCGGCAACCGGATCGACAGGCACGCCCATCTCACTCCGCACCTGTGCCAACAACGGTCGAACATCAGTACGGTACGCATCACTGAGCAACTGATGAGCTCCCAACACATCACCGATTTTTTGGACCTCTGCAAGTGCTTTACGCGGCACCAACAGCGCCTTAGCATACGCCTCTTGACAGTTAACGACCGAGTAGATCATTGCCTGCATTTTGCCCTCGATATTGTGGCTCTGGTCGAGCATATAGGCCACGTTGTGGGCACAACTACGGGCTGGCTCGTCAGCACCAAGTGCCGCACCGGTCAATTCGTTATAGATCAAAAAGAGCTCATACGGGTTAGTCGTGCCGACAATTAAGTCGTCGTCGGCGTACTTACGGTTATTGAAGTGGAATCCTCCCAACCGGTTCTCATCAAGCAAAAACGCCACAATCTGCTCAATGTTAACCCCTTGAGCGTGATGACCCAAATCGACCAACACCTGCGCCTGCGGCCCAAGCTTGAGTGCCCAGGCATAGGCTGTGCCCCAATCGGGGATGTCAGTACTATAAAAGGCCGGCTCAAAAAACTTGTACTCGATGAGCATACGACCGCCAGCAGGTAAGTGCTTGTAGACCTGCGTCAAGCCCTCCTCGAAGCGCCGCTTGCGCCCACGCAGACTATCTTGGCCGGCGTAGTTAGTGCCATCGGCAAACCACAAACTGAGGGCGTTGCTTTTGACTTTGGTCATAATCTCACAACACTCAATCAAGTGGTCGAGCGCTTGTTCCTGCACGCCGCGATCGGGGTGCCCGAGTGAGCCAAGACGATACTGATCATCTTGGAAGACGTTGGGGTTGACAGCACCAATCACAATCCCCTGTGACTCGGCGTATTGACACATTGCCACATAATCGCCGTCCTCAGGCTTGTCCCACGGGATGTGCACAGCCACCGACGGAGCAATACCGGTCATGCGGTGTACCATGGCTGCATCGTCGAGCTTCTCACGGGTCGTACGTGCAGCCCCTGGCCAGGCAAAGGCCTTAAATCGTGTTCCACTATTCGCATAGCCCCAACTCGGTGTCTCGATATGTTGCGCTTTGAGGGCAGCCTTGACATGGGCCACATCAACACCTTGCGCCGTTAACTGCTCAGCCAGCGCCGGATAGCCGTTTACCTCACTCATATCCATACTCCTTTGTTATGCAAATAACATATACAGATTATCGCCGATGTGCGCCATATTCACTAGCTGAGATGACGCCCCCACGCAACGCCGTCAAATCGAGAGTCCGCATAGATTCATCCGAAAGCACGTAACAGTGATTGGTGTAGCGAGCTGGGGGCGTAGCACGCCGTTGCAAAATCGCCCCGGCGAGTTCAATCACGCGCTCACCATAGCGTTCGGGGAAGCTAGCCACCGCCCCGATCATACGACTACCCGGCCGGCGGAGCTCACGCAGGGCATCGATATCGGCACCAAGTCCGGCTGTCACGCAGCGATTCAGCGTACCGTCCTCGTGAAACGCTGATAACGCCCCGAGAACGGCCTCGTCGTTGATTCCCAAAATCACCACCCGATCGCTCCGGCGGATTTTTTTGATGGCAACTCGAGTCGCAGCGCACGAATCAACACTGGTGTTGCGACTATCAAGATGCACGATGCGCCCATCAGGGACAGGCACTTGTTCGCGCAAGCCATCAATCTGACCTTGCATACGGGCCGCAGGGACGGGACCTGAGATAGGCAAACCGAGTGAAAAGACCACATCAATCACTCCATGCCACTGACGGCGAACATACTGCCCAAGCAAGCGCCCGGTCATCAGGCCGGCCCGATAATTATCAAAACCAAAGAACGTCGCACCTGGAATGGGAATATCAATGGCAATAACTGGGATATTCGCCTGACGAAACGCCTCGATAATCATGTTATTCGTACGGGCATCGGTATTGAACATGACGGCAAGATCGACATTGGCTTTGATGAATGTCTCAGCATTGGCAAGGGCTACAGCACCGTCACTTTTGTTGTCGGCCAACAACAAATCAATCCCCACAGACTCTGCGGCAGCAGTCATGCCAACCCGCACAGCAGAGGCAAATGGTAAGCGCTCATCTTGATTGGCAAAACCAATCCGCCAGCGCCGTGTGGGCGCGTTCTCAACGTGACGTCGCCCCACAGCACCACAAATCGTCATCGGGATCCCTGATCCTGCAAGGCGAGCAATCGTGGGGCTGTCAACAGCATCATCAGTGACAATGCGCGAGACACGCTCAAGATCAATTTGCTGATCGCGGCGGATCCAATCAGCTAAATCCGCACTTTCAACCATCAGGACAACGTAATCACAGACATCCATCATACGCCGACGCAATGTATCACGCCGGACCACCACATCACGACCTATTTCGTCTGTCGGTAGTCCCGACAAAAATAATCCGCGTGCCCGCATACCAGGAGGCAAAAATTGATGCGTATCGGGCCAGCCAATGCTCCGCCCTTGACTAATTACACCACCCAAAAACGCCACCGTATGCGTAGTTTGCTGGAGTTGAGAGACAACATCGATACTATCCGTATAAACCATTAAGCCACGACGTTCATGCAACCGCGATGCCAACGCCTGTCCGAGCGTCCCCCCCTCAATCATGATTGCATCGTAATCGTCAATCAGCGAAAAGGCTCCGTTAGCCACACGGTCAATGCGGTTCGGTAAACCGCTTTTGAGCGTAGGACGCCGTTGCTCATTACAAAATGCCCCACCGTGGGTTCGGATGAGTTGCCCTTTTGACTCGAGTACATCGAGATCACTTCGAATCGTTACCTCAGAAACATGGAATAGCTGTGAAAGCGCCGTCACACTGACAAATCCCTCTTGTTTAGCGAGGGAGATAATCCGCTCTCGGCGTTCTTTGGTGCGTGCACTCATGATGCCCTCACTCAATCAATGATATTTTCTTTCGTGTGTGAAAATATCCTAATTTTATCTTTCGAAAATGTCAAGTTTCCATGGCACATGTCGACTCAATATGCGTGTAAGTACAGACAATCACAATAATTTGCGTATCGATCGCACGCGGTATTTATGAAGAAAATGCGCCTCTTGTGCACTGTCGCGACAGATGCACAAGAGGCTGCTATTGTGAGCCAAGCACGAGATTAGCGAATTGTTCTAAATCTCCAGACACCACCGTTGGATAATGTGACACCAGCGCTGTTCCGAGCCCGTACATTCCAGTAATAGGTTTTGTTGCGCTGTAAACCACGTATCGTCACTGATCGAGACGTGCCCACACTCTTCCATACATTACATCTCGTAGCAACCGTGGACAAACAGTATTCGTATCTCGCTGCACCAGCACTTGCCGTCCACGAAAGGGTAATTCGCAATTGGCGATTAGTTTGACGATTGGCAGGCCCCAACTTTCTAAATGCTCCGGGACGTGGGATAGGGGTGCGGGTGCGGGTACTGGTTGGTGGAATTGGGGTACTGGTTGGTGGAATTGGGGTACTGGTTGCACCAGAGACTGAAGTCGGCGTTGCCGTTGCTGAAGCAGCCGCTAATGCGAGCGTTACTGCATCATCCACATTAATGCGTGGCAAGATCAGACTATTGCGCGAGTCAGTAATCGATGTCCCTGATGCATAAAGCCACTGCAGAATCTGGCTCACCGATGCAGTGGGCGCCGCTTGCTTCATCACCGCCCAGGCGCCAGCCACATGCGGAGTGGCCATGGATGTGCCGGCTTTGTAGTCATATGCAGTTGTCGATGCAGACGTTGCAGAATAAATAAAGAAGCCAGGAGCTAACAGATCAAGTAATCTGTCACCGTTACCATTCGCACTATTATTGGCACTCGTTGGTGCATTTGAGAAATATGCAACTTGATCAACTGCAGTGTGACCTCCATATCCAATTGCAGAACTCGATGTCGTTGCACCAACCGCAATCGCTGATGAAATACACGCTGGACTCGATATTTTGTCACTCCAGCCATCATTACCGCTAGCGATGACGGTTGCGACACCACGGGTACGCAACGCATCAATATAGGTCTTCAATGATCCATTTGATGAATCACAGGTGGTAGTACTTTCCCCACCACCCAAACTCATATTAAGTGCAGCCAGTGTTCCCCATGATGGAGTGGACATATTATCATAAAGCCAATCCATCGCCAGAACTTGGTCGTAAGGATATGATCCAATACTTCCTGACTCGGCAAAGTAAGTAAATACTTGCACGCCGATAATCTTAGCATTAGGGGCCACGCCACGAAGTGTATAACCCGATTTAGGTGTCACTTTACCTGCAATCGTACCTGCGACATGGGTACCGTGATCACAACTACCATATCCACAAGGAGTAGCACTCCCGACATCGTTGGACGTACTATTTGTTGTACTTGTACCACTTGGACAGAGCGATGTACCGGTACCATATCCGGATGCATTCGAAAAACAGGCTTCTGCGACGACTTGCCCAGACAAGAACTCATGATCGGTCTTGACACCCGTATCAAGCACAGCAACCGTCATCCCTAATCCACCATACCCCGACTGATTGGCATCGTATGAGCCAATAATCACGGTACTTTCGTCCATTGCAACCGGGACTGGTTTGTCCTCCTGGATGCTCAAGACGGCGGTGTCACGCGCCATAAGTGCAACATCACTGCGTCGTATCTTTCCACCTACGATTGGAAAATTCTCCGGTTGACGCGCATTCACTGTCATTCGTCCGGCTTGACGCCCAGCAAAGCCACTTTGGAGATTGCGGACTTGTGATTTACGAACTGCAATTGTACTACGCGGTTGAATAACATTGCCATCGCCATATGGATTCACCAGTGTCACAATCACCGGAATTACATCGTCTGCATTGCCTTCACTCTCAATTTGTCGCACTTGAGTTGCCACGTTGGCCACTCGTGCATCTTGTTG
>JBMTAN010000059.1:0-15968 GCA_049428765.1 Roseiflexaceae bacterium | reverse complement strand
GGCATGGCATGTGCCTCATAGCGATAGTGTCATTATGTATAATGGCGATACAAACGTGCACCACGAGACGTTACTGGTAAGCGATGCACATGCACAAAGAGTATCATACGCCGTATACCCGCCATCAAAAATTAAGACCGTACCCATATCGGAGCACATCTATGACGCCACCCACGACACCGAACCGCCAACAGGTGCATACACAGGTTGATGAATTTTTTGGTCAGTTCATCACCTCCCACACGCCTGGCGCAGCGGTCATGATTATCCATAACGGGACTATTATGTATCAGGCAGCCTACGGGCTCGCCGACCTCGACGCACAAACCCCACTCACGGTTGACCATGGGTTCCATATTGCATCGATGAGCAAACAAATGACGGCGATAATCATCATGATGCTTGCCGAACACGGTCAGCTCGCCTACGACGATCCGCTCAACACCTATATCCCCGAGCTAAACGGCATTGCGGGCACATGTACAATCCGTCAAATGCTCCACCACACTGCCGGGTTGCCCGATTATGCAGACGGCATCACCAAGGCGCTGCTCGCCCGGAGCGATGCGCCGACCAATGCCGATATCGTCGCCGTCATGCGGCGCAAACGCACCTTACGCACACCACCAGGTACAGCGTATTACTACAGTAACGTGGGATACGAATTACTCGCCGTTGTCGTAGAACGCATTACAGGCCAGGCGTTCCCTGATGTGCTACAGACTCGCATATTCGATGTGCTCGGCATGACACGCACCTTTTCGATGCCGAATCCCCAACGTCGCACCACCGATCGCTTGGCGCGCAGCTACACCGGCAGCCACAAAAAGCCAACGCTGTATGACTCAGACCCACTCGATGCAATCTACGGTTCAGGGTCGGTATACACCACACTTGGTGATTTGGCCATATATGATGCAGCGCTCTATGGCAATACGCTGGTGTCGCAACAGACCTATCAAGTCGCATCAGCACCTGCCGTCCTCAACAACGGGAGCCACGTGGACTACGGCTTTGGCTTACAACTCGGGCAGTGGCACGGTGAATCATACGTGGCGCACACAGGGTCGTGGTTAGGCTTCAATTGCGATTATGTGCGCTTTGCCCAACGCCGATGTTCGGCAATCGTGTTGCTAAATCGTGACTATGAGTATCCAAATAACCCACGGATTGCCCTCCAAATAGCTGCATTGTATCTCGCCACACTGGGCTGACACATGCAATTCCCGCCGCTGATAACGAGGGGGCAGCAACACCACACGCCAATTGGATTTATCATAGAAGTGGATTGTCTCTACATCCCTGCACCGTAGCAGAAAGGAACCCGCACATGATTCGTGTTGTTGTCCTCAGCTTTTGGCATGTCCACGCCCGCGATTACACCAACGCCGCCGTCAATCACCCCGATGTCGAATTGGTCGGCATTTGGGATACCGATGTGGAGCGTGGTCAAGCTGCTGCCACCCAGTATAACGTGCCCTTCATGACCGACCTCGATGCCATCATGAACGACAAAAGCATCGATGGCGTGATTGTCACCACCCCGACCGTCGACCACCTCGATGTAATGACGCGCGCTACACAGGCCGGTAAGCATATCTTTACCGAAAAAGTCATTGCCGCCACCGTCAGCGAGGCCAACCAAATTATGGCCGCCGTGCAACAGGCAGGCATCAAGTTTGTCGTCAACATGTACCGCCGATACAACGCCTATAGCGTCGAAATCAAAAAGCTCATCGACAGCGGTGCCCTCGGCGAGCTCTCGCTCGTGCGTGTGCGCGACTCCCACAACGGTGCCTTGCGCACCCCTGAGTCACCCAACGGCTGGCTAGTTGAGCGCTTCTTCGACCCCAAAGAGTCGGTCGGTGGCGTACTCACCGACCTGTGTCACCCCGTCTACTTGACCCGCTACTTTTTGGGCATGCCCGACAGCGTGATGGCCAACTACGGCTTTAAGACGGGCCGTCAAGTCGACGACAACGTGGCGCTCTCACTGCGCTACGCCAACGGCGCAGTCGGCATCGTCGAGACCAGCTTTACCATGCGTTATGCCCCGTTCAGCATCGAGATCCACGGCACCGAGGGCTCGATTATCTATGAGCAGTGCGGTATCGGCGAGATGATCGATCAACGCCGCATCGTCGCCGAGGGTGGCACCGTCGACAACGACAGCCTGCTGTTCGGCATGAACCGCGTCTTGCGCGTACGTAGCACCAAAATCCCCGAGGCTCAGAACGCCTGGCAGATGCGCCCCATCTCGGCGGACGACGACCAGCCACCGGCGTTCAATCAGTGGGTGAGCCATATTCTCAACAACACCAACCCGGCCGAGACTGACAACCATCAGCTCGGGCGCGATTTGACGGCCATCGTCGAGGCCGCCAACCGCTCGGCCCAGGTCGATCGCGCGGTGCGCATCGATGAACTCAAGGCATAACCAGCAATCACCGATGCGGGCAGGCGGCATACCGTCTGCCCGCTGTGTTTATTTGAGCGATTTGAGGATGGCACTGGCCGCCTTGCGACCGCTGTTGTACGCACCATGTACCGTCGACGGGTCTGTATTGGTATAGGCCTCGCCAGCCAAGGCGAGTTGTGCGCTGACCGGCGTACCTAACACGGTGCGGGCACTCATCGGGCTGCCCACCGGCACATACGAATAGGCGCCGAGCGCATACGGATCGCGCCCCCAGCGGGTAGCAACCATGCCCGTGCTGCTTTTTTTGCTACCAAACGCCTTCTGCACGATCGCCGTCATCTCGGCCGTCAACTGGGCATCGGTTTTGGTCTCAAGCGCTCGCGCCGCACTGCCCGCATTAAACGCCGCCAAGGCCGGGATGCCGTACGGGCCGTTAAGGGGGATCAGCTGGTACCACTGATGTGGATCACTGCCGACAATGCTAAACGTCGAGTAGGTATCACCCCAAAAGGCCGTATCAAAGCGTAGAATACAGCGGTTGAGCACCCCCGTCGCCAGTTGATTGATGGCCGTTTGGTACTTGGTCGGCAAGGCTGGCTCAAAGGTCACTTTGTTGGCCTTGAGTACACCGAGGGGCAGGGTGACAATCACCGCTTTGGCTTGCCATGATTTGGTGCCGGCGGTAACCGTCACACCGCGGCTGCCCCAAGCGATTTTGTTGACGATGGTATTTTGGATGACGGTCAGATTCTTGGCGAGTAATTTGGCGATGCCGTCGTAGCCGCCATTGACGAACAGGTCGGTACCACTATAGGCGGCGTTTTCGGCTTCGTACTGAAAGAGCGAAATCTTCTCAGATTCAATCGCATACTCGTCATCGACAATCTGCGCCAGCATGCTCTCAAACAAGCGTTTGTTGGCCGTGTTCAACTTTTTATACGCCGATACTTGGGCAATCGACGCCCGCAACGACACATCTTTATCGAGGCTCTCACCGCGCGCCACGGCGCTGTCGATGATATCGTAGGCCCGATCGTAGTGCGATTCGAGCGTGGCGCCGGTCAACGACTTGCCGTTGACGATGTCGATTAAGCGCTCGTCGCCGGCCTCTTCAGGGTCACTAGTAGTCGATACGCCGGCTTGTTTGGCCAGATTGACCAGCGGGTTGCCGGTTTTGGTGTGAATCCAGTTGGCGCCCAGCTCAATCGGCTTGCCCCAGTTGCGCCAACTCCAGACCCGGCCACCGACGCGTTGTCGGGCCTCGAGCACCACCACCCGCTTACCGGCCGCCTGTACGGCTTGGGCGGCAGCCAGACCGGCAATCCCGGCGCCAACCACGATGACATCGTAGGTGGAGGCACTGGTGACTGCTTTGCTTTTCACTACCTGTGGAGCGCTACTTTCGGTTGCTGCCGATGGTGCACACCCGAGCAATGTCCCACTCATGAGGCCATACAAAAATCGCCGACGATTCATGGATTTCTCTCTCTACTCCACATACCCTGCACTGAGTCGATAGGGCTAGGTTGCGCATTGTGGAGTGCTACATTTGCGCACGGGATCATCGCAAAACACTTAGGCTTCATGGCTTTCATTCCCTACAACTGCCGTACCAACAACTGCGCTAAGCCACGCAACTCCAAACCCGGGCGCCACTCAATTTGATGAGGATTGACCAACTGCAACATTGGCATGCGCTGGGTCAAGCGCTCGAACGCCACAACGCCCTCGAGCCGGGCCAACGGCGCACCGAGACAGTAGTGAATACCCTGACTAAAGGCCAGATGTCGTCCCGTCTCGGCAGTAATATCGAGCGTATCCGCCTGCGAAAACACGGACGCATCGTGATTCGCCGAGGCCAGAACGAGTTGTACATGTGCCCCACGCGGGATAGTCACCCCAGCAATCACCAGCTCTTCGGCGGCATAGCGGTTGACCAATTGCACCGGATTAACCAGGCGCAACAGTTCTTCAACGGCCGCCGGGATGCGCGACGGATCGGCGCAGAGCAACTGCCACTGATCTGGGTGTTGTAAGAGCGCTAGCAGACCGTTGCCTAGCAAATTCACCGTCGTCTCGTGGCCGGCAATCAAGAGTAGAATCAGTGTCACCACCAACTCGGTTTGGCTGAGACGCTCGCCGTTGACCTCGGTGACAATTAATTGGCTGACGACATCATCGCCGGGGCGCCGGCGGCGCTCGGTAATCAGACGACGCATATAGCGACTCAACTCCACCATCTCGCGCGTCAGCACCATGCGTTCGCTACTCAAGATACCCGAGGCGATAATTGCGTTCGACCAGGCATGGAACCGCCCGTGATCGCGCTCGGGCACGCCCAACATCTGACTAATCACGTATATGGGCAGGGGCAAAGCGAAGTCCGCAATGAAATCAAATTGCGCCTTACCCAGCATCCGGTCAATCAGCCTATCGGCAATCCGCTCAATGTCTGGTCGCATCTGGGCGATACGCCGTGGCTGAAAGGCGTCGCTAGCCAAGCGGCGCAAGCGCGTATGCGTCGGCGGGTCGGCTTTGAGCATGTTGCTGTCGCTAAAGCGTCGCCATACGCGTTGAGCCAACCACCCTTGATGGCGCACGTTGTAGACGTTTTTGATGAGACGTGGGTCCTTGAGTGCTGCTAATACGTCGGTATAACGTGTCATCACATACACCGGTGCCCCACTCGGCAGAGAGGTCTGATACACAGGGTGAGCGGTGCGCCACCCCTCGTACCAATCATACGGATTCGTGCGATACGTCGGGTGGCTATATGGGCTATCGGTGTGATGTGACATACATTATTCCTATATAGAATGGAGCATTCGCGCAACAACCGGTTGACGCACGCCTTCAGGTCAAGCAACTACTGGGTGCCCGGTATAGAAGAACCCGTAGAGCTTGAAATCGGGCGCAAAGCCAACCACCTCAGCCACATGTGGGTGCATGGCAGTGGCGCCGCTGGTCCACTTGCCGGCCAACTTAGATCACTCGTCAGCAGATGCATGTTCTGTACGGCACAGCCCATGGCAACCAAATCCTCCCACTCGGGCACATGCCCAGCGCAAGCTAGACCAGTGCCTGAAACGCACGATGTATTTGGGCTTTTTCGCCCTCACTGCCAACCGGGGGAGCGGGTTCATAAGCTGGAAGGCCGTACCAAACGCATCGCCGAGTTGCTGACGTGCAGTCCCTGTATATACCACAAAGCGCCAAGGAACGGTTTTGCCATGACTTGGCGTCTAATTGGCCGCCTCAAGGATGTGGTCGATATGGGCATAATCTATCCAAGTCGCCCAAAACAAAGCTCTGGCGCATGGCGATGGCCTATTGCCCGGTAGTAAGCATGTCAGGAGTAAATGTATGATGGGTCATAGTGATTTCTCTGCACAATGATGCCGCTCATGAACCCAAGTATACCACTTGACCAAATCGGCGAATAATGCGAGGATATGCGCAACACATCCCCTCCCCCAAGGAGCATCTTGTATGACCAGACGCATGCGCATCGCCCAAATCGGTTGTGGTGGGCGCGCTCAAGCCCACCTTGCCGCCATGTTGACGCACCCCGATGTCGAGGTTGTTGCACTGTGTGATCGCGATGAATCTCGACTACATGCTACCGGCGAACGATTCGGGATTCTATCGCGCTACACCGACATGGCGCAGGCCATCGCACAATCTGCGCCCGACTTAGTCGATATTGTCACCCCGCCCGAAATTCGCCTGAACATCATCGAGGCAGCGATTGCCACTGGTGCACCGGCAATCTTAATCGAAAAGCCCTTAGCACTCACGCCTTCGGAGAGTCGGGCAATCGCCACACTCGGTGAGCAACGCTTGATTGCCGTCAACACGCAGTATCAGTGGATGCCGCACTGGCAAGAGATTTGGCAGATCTTGCGTACCCAGCAACTCGGTGCCATTCGGAGTATCAGAGCCAGCACGGGTGTCAATATTTTGGAGCAAGGGCCACACGTACTCGACTTGACGTTTACCGCCATCGAGGCGGCCGGCTTGCCTGCACCTGAATGGGTATTGGCGAGTTGTGAGGGGTTGGAGTGGTTCGGCCAGACGCCAGTGCCGGCCGATACGAGCGCAGTGATGGGGATTGGCGATATTCGACTCTTTTTCAATGCGGGGCCATCAGCGCCACCCGTGCCGGGCGAGACCAACAAGTATTATCAGCAACAACTCGAGATAATCGGCGAGCGCGGGCGGATTTGGGTGTCACTCAATCAAGGCTGGCAGTGGTGGAGCGAGGGTGCGTTCCGTGCAGGGCGTACCGCCTGGCCCGATGATGATGACGTAGCCCAGCGGGCATTGTTTGGACAGTTGCACCAAACATTGATTGGCGGTGTAGATTGGCGTCAATTCCCCACCCATATCACGCAGGCATATCGCCGGCAACAGGTTATGTTTGCCTGTTATGCCTCGAGTCAACAGCGCCGACGCGTGGCACTAACGCAAGAGTGGGGAGATGAATTAATGCATACCCTACGCACCGCACACTAACTATACGTGCCATGGTCGAACGTTGTCGACCATGGCACACTCCGCAATACAGCGCGATTGGCAGGACTAGGCACCAGCCAATTCTTCGAGCAATTCTTTGATTAAACGGTCAGACAATAATGTATCACCAAGTGGTATAGCTGGTGAGACACCTTCCATTGACAAAAAGTCACGAATATGTTGCTCGTGTTTCAGCAACAGTTCTGGTGTCAGAATTTCTGACAGACGGACCTGCATCGTCAATTCCTTTCTCTGTATCTACTCACGTGCAGCGGTAAGCACATATGCACTCACCGGCTGGTTGATGAGCAACTCAAACGCTTGCCGTTGTGCAGGTGTACCACACACTGCCACAATATCACCGACTTCAAGAACCGTCTGAGCACTCGGAGTCAACTGTACATCACCGTTTTTGATCACGGCGATAACCAACACACCGGACTGCTCACGAATACGACTTTGCTCCAACGACACATTGACGATGGGCGTTTCTGCTGACATGGTATACCAATGTAACGCCAATCCAATGCGTGTTTGGGCCATCGAGCTGAGTAAACTTGTTTGCACATGCGGTGACGAAATCGGCACATAGGCGGCAGAGCGCACCTCATCACTCAGTTGTTCAATTCGATCAGCTGCCACATCAAAGTGTAACAGCGTCTGGCGCATCATCTCAAGACCGGCTTCAAACTCGGGTTGCACGACCTCATAGATGCCGAGTTCACGGAGCACTTCGATTTGGGTCATCTTGGCAGCACGCGCCACAATATGCACGTCAGGCGCCAACTCACGAGCCCGACGTGCGATTGATTCCACATCAAACGCCGATCCTACGGCAATCAATACTAAACGTGCATGCTGAATCCCGGCGGCATGCAATACCTCGGCACTCGCACCATCGCCATAAATAACCGGAATCTTTTGTGCATTGAGTTCATCAAGTCGATATTGGTCGCTTTCGACCACCACAAACGGCAAATTAAGTCGCTGGAGTAGTTGTGCTGTGTATTGACCCACGCGACCATATCCAACGATAATTGCATGGTTATCTAGTGCGCCATCTAGCAATTCAACCGTTACCTGCGGCGGTGGTTTTGGCCACTGGCGTTGAATCCACGCATTAAGCGGTTCACGCAAGCGCATCATCGTAGGTGTGAGCATCATCGTCACTAATGCAGTAGCGAGCACCAGATTATACTGATCACTCGTTAGCATCTGTTTATCAAGCGCCACACGCGCAAGCACAAAGGCAAACTCACCGATTTGAAAGAGGCCAAGTGCCACTGTCAAAGGCACATCGCCACGATAGCCGAAGAGACGGGTCAGCACCCCAAAAATCAATCCTTTGCTTACGATCACAATCAGCACAAAAATCAAAATAGTAACCGCATTCTGCCATAAAAAGAGCGGATTGAGCAGCATTCCTACTGATACAAAAAAGATCATACTAAAAATATCGCGCAAGGGGACAATGTCACTCAACGCTTGATGGCTATACTCCGAATCGCTCAATACCATACCGGCAACAAATGCCCCAAACGCAAACGATAACCCGACCAAGTAGGTGCCGTAGCCAATGCCCAAACCAATGGCCGTAATCGCAACCAAAAAGAGTTCACGTGATCCCCATTGACTGATACGCCGCAATAGGTACGGCATGACGCGAGTCCCTACGACAATCATCGTCACCAAAAAGATCGTTGCCCGCACTGCTGCCCACAATAAATTGGTCATGCCACTCTCAAGTTGATTTAGCTCTGGCAAAATCAACATCAAAGGCACAACCGCCAAATCTTGAATAATCAGCATACTAATCATGATACGACTCGCTAACGACCCAAGTTCACCTTGGGCCGAGAGCGTTTTGAGGATGACCATGGTGCTTGACAGCGCCATGATGCCACCGGCCCACAGCGCCGCCGTATTGTTCCAGCCGAGCAGTGATGCCACCCACCAGCCAACCAGCATACTCAAGCCGATTTGGATAGGTGTTCCAATAAAGGCAATCCACTTCACTTTGGCAAGTTTTTGGAAATTAAATTCGAGTCCAAGTGCAAACAACAACAGCGCCACACCAATCTCGGCCAGCACCTCGATATCATGAATTTCAGTCACCGTCGGACCAGCAGTATATGGCCCAACGAGAATACCCGCCGTGATATAACCTATAATCAACGGCTGACCTAAGCGCTGCGCAATAATGCCACCAATCAGCGCAACTACCAAAATCAATGCAATATCTGCAGCAATCCCCATAATGGGTCGCTCCTACTATACCTCTAGACAACAAGTGAATGAACCAGTGAAAAGCAGTGTTACTTTAGTATTTGTTCTATGTATTATGACATATACTCGCCGGTTCACACAAAAAAGCAATCGGCAACGTATAATATTAACCATGACACAACCATCGATACGCGTGTATCTCTGCCATGGTGCCTTTTGTCGCGGTGAATCACTGCGCTCTACGCTTGTGCAGGCTCTTGAACAACATCAGCTCACCACGACGTGCGAGATCCGCGCCAGCGGCTGCCAGGGTCGTTGCGATGATGGTCCCAATATGACGGTTTGGCCAGGACCGATACGGTATTGCCATCTCAATCATCACCGCATCGAAAAAATCGTTGAGTCACACCTCGCCCAAGGGCGGATTGTGACCGAATTTCTGCACCCATCGTCGCGACCACCAAGCGAATCCTAATCTCCCGACAGAGACTCCTGTGGTACAATGCCTACTATATTCATTGAATAAGCATGTAGGACAATTATGGGTTTGTTTTCACGCAATCAACTGACCGAGGCCAAGGTACTCGATGCGCTTCGTACCGTCCAAGAGCCCGAGCTCGGCGGCGATCTTGTCTCGCGCAAGATGATCAAAAATGTCGTCATCAAAGATGACGGCGTGAGTTTTGCGGTCGAATTGACCACGCCCGCATGTCCTCTTAAACACGAAATTCGCACGGCCTGCGAGGATGCCATCGAGCAAATCCTCGGTGTCAGCCGTGAGCATATCAACGTCGAGTTCACCGCCCAAGTGCGCACACACGGCGGCATCCTCGACAAAGCTGCCATCCCTGGTGTCAGCCACGTCATCGCTGTATCCGCCGGCAAAGGTGGCGTGGGCAAGTCGACCGTTGCCGTCAATTTGGCCACAGCCCTCGCTCGCGAGGGGGCCCGCGTCGGACTGCTCGACGCCGACATCTACGGCCCCTCGATTCCGCTCATGATGGGCGCTACCGGTCAACCCGACGCCGAGACCGGCCCCGATGGTCAGCCGCGTATGCAACCACTCCAGGCACACGGTATCAAATTGATGTCCGTTGGGTTCTTAGTCGATGACAGTCAACCTGTTATTTGGCGTGGCCCCATGGTCTCACAGCTCCTCCGTCAGTTTCTCTATCAGGTCGATTGGGCACCGCTCGATTACTTGATTATCGACATGCCTCCAGGCACCGGCGACGTAGCTTTAACATTGGCACAGTCGCTCCAAAATGTCGGTCTAACCGGGGCAATCACTGTCACCACACCACAGCAAGTCGCCGCCATCGACGTCATCAAGAGCATGGAGATGTTCCGCAAGGTCAACGTGCCACTCTTGGGCATCGTCGAGAACATGGCATACTTTATTGCGCCTGATACCGGTGCCCGCTATGATATCTTTGGCACCGGCGCAGCTGAGCGCTTGGCTGATCGACTTGGGGTTCCACTACTTGGTCAGATTCCGCTGGGTATGAGTATTCGTGCTGGTGGTGATGATGGTCGACCTGCCGTCCTCAGTGATAATAGTGACGCCTATGCCGACGTATTCCAAAGCATTGCTCAGCGCTTAGCTGCACGCGTAAGTGTACTCGAACACATTTAAAAATCCCTGCCCCACTAGGTACACCGATACCTAGTGGGGTCCCACCCACAACGAAGAGGGTTTATCATGCAATACGAAGAGAGTCGTCTTCAACCCATTACGCTGATTGATCCGCTTACAATCAAACGCCCACACTATGACACGAGCAGCCCCGCCCACGATAACTACGGCCGGCGCATCGACTACTTGCGGATATCACTGACTGACCGTTGTAACTTACGCTGTGTCTACTGTATGCCCGAGCACGGCATGCAATTCATGCCCAAAGACGAATTACTCACCAACGATGAGTTGTTGCGGGTAGTGCGCGCTGCTGCTACCGTCGGATTTCGCAAAATCCGCCTCACTGGTGGCGAACCAACGCTCCGGCGTGATTTGGTAACTCTTGTACGCGATATCAAAGCCATCAATGGCATTGAGCACATCGCTATGACTACCAATGCCGTCAAACTTGCCCCGATTGCCCACGATCTCAAAACCGCCGGGCTCGACCGCGTCAATATAAGCATTGACTCACTGGATGCCGAACGCTTTGCGCAGATGACTCGTGGTGCCCGTCTCAGTGATGTCTGGGCTGGCATCCATGCTGCGGAGTCAGCCGGACTTACTCCGCTCAAGCTCAACATGGTGGTTATCCGTGGCCTCAATGACCATGATGTACTTGAGCTAGCAGCACTTACACTGCGCCACGACTGGGATATACGGTTCATTGAAGTCATGCCACTCACCGGCGTGGCTGATGTAGCCAACGATGGAGTCGTTCCTAGTAGCGAATTGATTCAACGCATCGAAAGCGAATTTGGCCCAATCACTGATCACGGTATGCATGCCGCCGACCCTGCGCATCGCTACCAGATTCGTGGTGCCAAAGGCTTTATTGGCTTCATTAGCTCGGTCAGTGAGCCATTTTGTAGTACCTGCAATCGTATGCGTCTCACTGCCGATGGTCGATTGCATCTCTGCTTACTACGCGATGATGAGGTTGATTTGCGTGCTGCTTTGCGCAGTGGTGTCGATGACGATGAATTGATGCAGATTATTCGCCATGCAGTAGCCATCAAACCATGGGGCCATGGACTCCCCGATGGTATTCTCCCCACTGTACGTGGCATGTCTGCGCTCGGTGGCTAAGATACCGATTTCTTTACAATTTACCTGTTTTTTGTCGAGCGATTTGCATATGTATGCTATAGTGGTATCAGGTTGGTGTCTAAAGAAGTTGACAAAATGTCACCACGTAAATCGTCACTTACAACCACTATCCGCGATGTGGCAGCTCGCGTAAATGTATCGCCAATGACCGTGTCACGCGTGCTCAACGGAAACAGTAGTGTGCACCCCGAGACACGTCAGCGCGTCGAAAATGCCATTCGAGAGCTTGGGTATAGCCCATTGTCTCAACAACGAGATACCGTACAAAAGCGCAGTTCGCATACGATTGCACTGATTCTTCCAAGCATCGCAAATCCCTTTTTTAATAAAGTTGCACATGGTGTCGAGACGGCTGCAGATAGCCATGATTATCGCGTGATTATTTGTAGCAGCAACAACGACACTCAACGTGAGCGGCGTTCGCTCCGCGATTTTGTCAATCGGCGCGTTGATGGTGTAATTATTGCCCCATGCAGCGACTTATCGCGCGAGGCACTTGAACAATTCGATCAATATCAGATTCCTACCGTCCTAGTAGATCGTGAAATTGCTGCGCTCAATATCGATGTCGTCCAAGGCGATAACGTCAAAGGAGCCTCACAATTAACGCAACACTTGATTAAACAAGGCCATCGGCGAATTGGCTTTATTAGTACGGATAATCGAATCTCGACCTCTCGCGATCGTATGTACGGCTACCGTTCGGCCCTTGATATGGCCGGAATTGCCTTCGATTCATCACTCATCTACGAAGAGAGCATTGCCCACGAGGATAATGGCTATGCCATGGCCTACAAATTGTTAACCCGCCCCGATCGGCCGAGTGCTGTCGTCACTGGCAACTGCTTGGTATTAATGGGCTTTGTCCATGCTTGTGCCGATTTGTGCATACGTATCCCCAATGACATAGCAGTGGTCTCATTTGATGACATCGAATTCGCCAGCGTGCTCTGCCCGTTTTTTACAGTGATGGATTTACCGGCAGTACAAATAGGTATACATTCCATGGAGCGCCTCATTCAAATAATTCGCCAACCCGAGAGCAAACCCATCAACCGTAAACTCGCAACCAACCTGATTGTCCGTCGCTCATGTGGTAATACGGTACACGACGCATTTCTCTATGAGCGCTATCCATTCCGTCAACTTGTTTAGTTATGAAAGAGGTGATTTGCATGCGTCAGATTGTCTTGCGTGCGGTCGGTGACATGCAAATCGATGAGGTGCCACATCCAACATCACCACTCTCTCACGAAGTCCAAGCACGTGTTCGACGCGTCGGTATTTGTGGTACCGATTTACACGCATTTGCCGGCAAACAACCATTCTTCAGCTATCCACGTATTTTGGGGCATGAACTTGCCGTTGAGGTCATCGCCTGTGGTGATGCCGTATCAAACGTAGCAGTTGGCGATATCGTTGCCGTCCGGCCATATCTTGAGTGTGGCACCTGTCGTGCCTGTCAGCGTGGGTTGACCAACTGTTGTGAATCGCTCCGCGTCCTGGGTGTTCATATCGATGGCGGCATGCGCGAATACATCAATCTCCCAGCATCGCACCTCCATCATGCCACAGGGGTTGATGTCGATGGTTTAGCCATGGTCGAGATGCTCTCAATCGGGTTCCATGCAGTCCGTCGCGCCCATCCTGCCACCGACGACCGTATTGTCATCATCGGGCTCGGCCCGATTGGACTCGGCGTGGCATTGGCAGCTCGTGCCCGTGGACTCACTACTGTTGCCATCGACCCAAGCCCCGGTCGCCGTGAATTTGCACTGACGCATCAACTTGTCGCAGCAGCCCACGCTCCTGGTGACAATGTGCAGACCACAGCACGTGAGCTCTGTGGTGGGCATGCGCCAGACATTGTACTCGATGCAACCGGTCATGTCGGTGCCATGGAGAGCTCAGTGATGATACCAGGCCACGGTGGCAAAGTTATCTTCGTCGGGCTTGTCCAAGGCAATATCAGTGTTAGTGATCCCGATCTCCATCGCCGTGAAATCACGATTATGGCCAGCCGCAATGCCACATCCGTTGATTTTGATGCAGTTATTGCAGCTCTACCAAGTATCTCAGTCCCAGCATGGGTAACTCACCATACAACTCCCGCTCTACTAGCTGATTGCATGCCCGCCTGGCGCGATCCAGCAACTGGCGTCATCAAAGGCATGCTTTCATTTGATTAAGGTGTAAGACCCCATGCTGAGCAAACAATACCCAGCCCTGCAACATCGTCCTTACCGCTTGTTATGGAGCGGACTCCTTGTCTCCAACATGGGTACCTGGATGCAAAACGTAGCCCAAAGTTGGCTCATTTACAAGATGACCGACAACGACCCACGTTATTTGGGGTGGCTCGGGCTCACCTTTGCTATACCAATGATTGTCTTACCACCACTCGGTGGGTTCCTCGCCGACCGATTTCCACGTGCCAAAATCTTAACCATCACCCAATGGTCAATGATGGCAGTAGCCTTAATCCAAGCACTGCTCACCTGGAGCAACCTCAATTCACCAACACTCATCCTTGTAGCCACGTTCGTGGGGGCGGTCTTGCTCGCCGTCGATAACCCGACACGCCAAGCGCTGATTCCGACACTTGTGCCACGCCACGATCTGATGAATGCCTTAGCGCTCAACTCAGCCACCTATAATGGTGCCGCCTTAATTGGCCCTGCATTAGCCGGTTTTTTGTTGGGTGTCATGGGACCTGGATGGTTATTCTTTGGTAATGCTGTCAGTTATTTGGCTGTTATTTATGCAGTCACCCAAATGCCGTTTGAGGTCGAGCAAGGCTCCACAAGTGCAAATCTACGTGACGCACTCCTTGGAGGTATCCAGTATGCCTGGGTTCATACGTTGACCGGCATACTGTTAATTACATCAACAATTATGTCAATATTTGGGCGCTCATACCAACAATTATTACCTGTGTATGCCGATGATATCTGGCGAATTAGCGCACAAGGATATGGCATCTTGTTATCGGCTGCAGGCGCAGGGGCTATGATTGGCGCACTTGGACTTGCGTCACTCCCCAACATTAGTCCAACACAACGCAACTTGCGGATTGCCGGAATCGGCTTTGCGCTCACACTAGCTGGGTTTGCCGTAGCCCCGTGGTGGTGGCTAGGCGTCATTATGCTCGTGCTTGTAGGCATCATCGGCACCGCGGCCACCACCATGATTGCCACCATGCTTCAACTATCGGTACCGAGTCATCTGCGCGGACGTGTCATGAGCCTACATGCCGTCACGTTGATCGGTGTCCCCTCCCTTGGTGGGTTGTTGGTCACCAATATGACGACTTGGCTCGGACGAGGTGATTCCTTGGTTGCAATCAACGCAAGTGGGGCACCGCTAGCGTTAATCAGTGGGGCCATATGTGTATTTATGTTGTTTCTGGTGTTGCGCTTACCGGTTGATCACGACGCGCCAGCACCCAATTGAGCAGACGCAGCAGCACCAAAAATAACACACTAATCGCGGTGACTACATACACCCAATACAGAGCATCAGCATCTGTACCTGCCCAAATTGCATGCAACGCAATCAAGACATACACCAAAAAACTCATATAGTGGATTCCACGCCATATTTTTTGGCCAGTCCAGCGCCGCGCCCAAAAACTAATCGTCACCAATGTCAATAGATAAAATCCGATTTGCCCAAGCGCTACCGCATCAGGTCGATACGTCGTATCCGCATAGGGAACGAACAATGTCCATAATGTGTAGGTAATATAGCGATCACCAAGCAAAATGATGGCGTGCACCAGCACAAACACCACCGTCAGCCACGAAATATGTCGATGTAAATCAACAAACGCAGCGACCCTACCTAATGCTTTACCAATCGATGTTGTCAAAAGCAAGCCCCACACCACACTTAGCCACAAAAGCAGATAGGCGACTACTCCTGATGAGCGTGATAAATACCAATATGCTTTGGGGGCGTCGCCAAACAACGTATTCACGGTTGCCATGATATACACTGGAATGACAAGCCAGGCAATCA
>JBMTAN010000058.1:0-16806 GCA_049428765.1 Roseiflexaceae bacterium | reverse complement strand
CCTCTACGGTGGTTTAACTAAAACCCGTGCTATGATAAGTTCATCTGGATAACTGCAAAGGAGCACACCATGACCGCGACGACGATGCCGCGCCTGACCTCGATGAAGAAAGAGATCTCAACAGACCCCGACTTCTTTGGCTATCTCACCGATTGCACCCCACTGCTTGAAAAGCCTGCGCAATTCCGTGAATTTATGGTATCTGAAGGTTATGTCTACCTTAAAGGCATCCTCGACAAAACCAAGTTGATTGAGGCCCGTTTGACCATGGCCGAGCGCCTCGCCGCCAAAGGCCAAATCGACACCAATTACCCAATTCTCGACTGTATTGCCAGACCCACTGCCAACGTGCAATTCATGCCCGATTTGAGCAAAGACAATCCTGCCTTGATGGACGTGCTCTATGATGGCGCAATGATTCAGGCGTTTGAGAAGTTGTTGGAGCACGAAGTGCGCCACTACGACTTCACCTGGGTGCGGGCAGTGGCCCCCAAACGCGGCACACCACCGCACATGGACATCGTCTACATGGGCCGCGGCACCAAACAACTCTACACGGCATGGACGCCCCTCAGCGACATTCCACTCGAGATGGGTGGCCTACTCGTGCTCGAGCGCTCACATACGCACGATCGGCTCAACCAAGGCTACGGCAGCAAGGATGTCGACGAGTTTTGTGAGAATAAGGTGGGCGAGGGCTACACCAAAATGGGCGGTGGTGGCAATATCAGCGACGGCGGCTGGCTCTCCAAAGACCCAGCCAAACTACGCAAAGCGCTGGGTGGACGCTGGCTCTCGGCCAATTACGAGCTAGGCGACGTGCTAATCTTCAGCGTCTTTACGGTGCACACGAGTCTGGACAACGCCTCCAACAAAATCCGGCTCTCGACCGACACCCGCTACCAGCGTGCCGACGAACCAATCGACGAGCGCTGGATCGGTGACGAACCGATTGGCCATGGCAGCGCCGGCAAACGCGGCAAGATTTGTTGAAAATGTCGTTTTCCCCCGGTAGAGACGCAGCATTGCTACGGCTCTACCGGGGGATGGTTACACCCCATAAAACATATCAAAATACCACGTCAAACGTTAATCACCAGCTGTTTGGTTCCCAATCATCAATGTGAGTAACTCTGCAAACGTCTCCTGAAATGCAGGGAATTCGTAGTACGAAGTCGATCTGATGGTTGCCTCGATTTGTTTGTCGGTGGGGTAACTCATTGGATAGCGCGCAATGATGAACGAAAATGCGTAATCCAATAATTTCAAAATATCCTCATGCTGCATTGATGGAAAATTATGCTGTATCATGCCATACATTGCCTGTTTGCCGTGCTGCAAATTATTCTTAAATTCAATCAGTGCATCTAATGTGGCATTCGGTTCGATAATCGTGAATAGAATGGACAGCAACTTCATAAATCGCGGATGACGGGTCAGGATGGTGGCCCAAGCACGTGAGAAATCAACTGCAGAAAGTGGCATATCACGAACAAGCTCGGTCTCCATCTCTGCAACAAGGTCGTTTAATTCATCAATTAACACATACAGATATATTTCCTCTTTATTTGATACATATTTATACAAATTCGCCCGGGTAAAATCGATTTCTTCACCAATTTTGGATAACGTTATGTCTTGATATGTGCTCGTATCAAAAAGGGTGATGGCTGCTTTTTTGATTTGATATAAACGTTTATTTTTTTCATCAATACTTCTGGCGCGCTGAAAATCCATTGTAGCATCCTTCCTTTTTCGGAATTATAGCATAGCAATTTAGAAACTCTTGAACTGCATGTACTCTTTGCAATTTGACAAGTAACAACTTGTAATTTAAATTATAAGTAACAACTTGTAATTTATAACACAATTAACAAGTTGTAGCATAAAAAGTAATTGCTTTGGTACCATGTGAAAGGGAATGAAGTGAAGAATATGAACTATTTGATGACGTTTTTTGGGGTTGTACTGCTATTGGTGGGTGTACTACTAATACTTTGGTTCACAAATCTTGGTGGAATCAAAGAGCGTTTACTCGTGAATGTCGCCGTTAATATGCGCGTATCACCAAGTCGCATGAATAACCCCAAAACACCAAGCGATTATGGAATGCAATACACCAATGTTGATGTGATGACACCTGACGGAATCCGCTTAAGTGCCTGGTTGATGACCCCCGATATCACACGCAATCGCACCATTATCATCAATCATGCGCTGACAACAACCCGGTATGGCGCAGTAGACGGACTCGACGACGTGCCTGTAGAATACTTGCCGATGGTCAAACATTTGTATGACGCAGGATACAGTATTCTCTTCTATGATCACAGAGGTCAGGGCGAGAGCGATGGTGGTTTAGGCAGGAATATGATTGGGCAGGCAGCACCAGTTGGCGCTGGAATGACTGAGTGGCAGGACGTAATTGGGTCACTGAACTATGTTCAAAATCATCCAGACCTGAAAAATGACGAAATCGCCTTTGTGGCACACTGTATGGGCGCAAATGCCTTGTTCTTAGCATGGGATAAAGAACCCACACTATTTAACAATGCCAATATTACATCAATTATCGCGCTACAACCCACTATTTCAGAAAAAATGTTTGGTCGGTTCCTGATAAACATGCTGGGGGTGGACATTGCAGCAGCTGTAGGAGAGAAGCAACTAAATGAATATGGTTTTGGGTATGCGACAACTCACGAGTATGTGCGATCGATTAGCGTTCCCGTACTATATCTTCAAGTAAAAAAGGATAAGTACACATTTGATCAAGTCACTGGCAAAAATGACATTGAAACGATTATCGCTGCCACACCAACCGAAAAAGAAGTTATCTGGGTAGGGACAGAAGAGGTTCGACCATTTGGCAATAATCAACGCTTTGATGGCTATGCCTATTTTAATAAGTACCCTGAAGAAATGCTTTCTTTCTTAACAAAGAACTTCACGAAGTAGTCTCCCACGCCCGTAGTGTTGTAGCATGCTAGGACACTACGGGCAGAATGGTGACAACAGCCTAGGCAAATGCATATTGGTGCACGTGGTAGAATGAACTGTAACGGACAATCGTCCATTCAGCCATTATGAGGCAACAGGAGTACCTCCATGTCAAACGACACTATCACCACCCCATCAGGCTTGCAATACCGCGACGAAGTTGTCGGCACTGGCGATGCCCCTAAGGCAGGCCAACAAGTGACAGTACACTACACCGGCACACTCACCAATGGCAACAAGTTCGATAGCTCACGCGATCGCAAACAACCATTCACCTTCATCATAGGTGTGGGGCAAGTGATTAAAGGATGGGACGAAGGCGTTTTGTCAATGAAAGTTGGTGGACGGCGCATTCTAACCATTCCGTCAGATCTCGCCTATGGATCACGCGGCGCAGCCGGCGTCATTCCACCTAACGCAACCCTCGTATTCGACGTTGAATTATTGAGCGTGCAAGGATAAGTAGATGGCCTCATCATTTGTGTATGACAAAAACATCGCCTACGCCCATACCATACCCGCGGATTGGTACACCGATCCAGCAGTATTAGCGGAGGAGAAAGAAAAAATCTTCGCCCGCACATGGCAACTTGTCGGTCGGCTTGAGCAACTACAACGGCCAGGCGATCATTTTACCTGTAGTGTTGTGGACGAACCGTTGGTCATCACTCGCGATACCGCCGGCAAGATTCACGCGTTCTACAATGTGTGTCGGCACCGCGCCGGTGCGGTAGCCAATGGACCGGGGCACCGCAAGACATTGCAGTGTTCATACCACGGTTGGACCTACAGCCTCGACGGTAAGTTGATGAACACACCTGAGTTCGACGGTGTTGAATGCTTCAGCAAAGATGAGTTTGGGTTACGACCAGTACGCGTCGACACTTGGGGGCCATTCATCTTTGTGTGTCTCGACGAGACAACACCCGGATTGCATGAAGTGTTGGGCAAGATCATCCCTGAGACGGTTCACATGCAAGTTGAACAGATGGGCTTTTATAAGCGCGTCGATTATGAGATTGAGTGTAATTGGAAGGTCTACGTCGATAATTACCTCGAGGGATACCACATCCCAGTGGCGCACCCAGGGCTCTTCAAAGAGATTGATTATAACCAATATCTCGTTGAGACTGAGCGCTATTACTCGAAGCAACATGCGCCAATTCGCGCCAAAGAGGATTCACTCTATCGTCGCAACCTTGAGAAAGATGCCGAAGCTCAGGCGTTGTACTACTGGATCTTCCCCAATCTGATGCTTAACGTCTATCCCGACAACTTGCAGATTAATATCATCTTGCCGTTGGGCCCAGAACGCACAATCACGATCTTTGAGTGGTATTTACGCGACATGAATCGCCCCAATGTAGCCGAGGAGTTCGCCAAAAACTTTGCATTTAGCGACCTCGTCCAGCGCGAAGACATCGAATTGTGTGAGACGGTACAACGACGCTTGCGGTCGCGATCGTACCAGACAGGGCGATTCTCGGTTGAACGCGAGAATGGTGTACACCACTTCCATGGACTTATCTGTGAACACCTCGGTGTGCCAATCAAAGAATAGGTCGACTCATATCCGCAAGTGTGTCTTGATACGCACTTGCGGATAGTTTTTTTATCAACAACAAAAGATAATACGAGTTATATGTTATGTAAACTTGTATTCATTAAAAACAACTAACAGCGAACAACACTCCGAAAAATAAATACACAGCATCAGCATATGCATACGCTGATTTACGCGAGAAATACTATTACAAAATGCCATTCATGGTATTAGAAAGCTGGTAATATATCAATTGAAGCGAAGAGGAGATCATGACTAAAACTATCCCACAATCAGATGGATTACCATTCCTCAAACACACCTTTGATATGAGTGTACGCCCAATTGAAACCATGGTGCGGATGCAAACCGCATATCCTGATATTGTCGAGATGCACTTCCCAGGGAATGCATCCATGTACTACGTGAGTAATCCGGAGTTAATTGAGGGGGTACTTGTTGCCAAACAAAAGTCGTTCCAAAAAGATGCCTTTCTCAAGGAATACGCCAGTCCCGTGTTTGGTAATGGGCTATTAAGTAGTGATGGTGAATTCTGGTTACGTCAACGGCGAATGGCTCAACCTGCATTTCATCGACAGCGCATCGAGGCATACGGCCACATTATTGCCGAGCACACCAAGAATTTTTTAGCAAGCATCGTGCCGGGGAGCGCATTCAACTTAACCAAAGCGATGAACCAGCTCACATTACAAATCGTAGCAGAGACGTTGTTTGGCCAAGTCAGTGAGACACACAAACACAACATCAGCGATGCGCTGGATGCAGTCATGGATCAGTTCAGTAGTGATGGGCTAGGGCTGTTAAGCCAACTAACCAAAATCCCATTCACCAAAGCGCGCAATCAGCGGTATCAAGAGGCCACCAAGACACTTGACGAAACAATCATTGCAATCATTCAAGAGCGGATGCAGTCATCTGCAGAACAACACGATCTTCTCGGTATGTTTTTGGCGGCACGTGATGACGACAATCAACCGATGAGTATCCGACAATTGAGTGACGAATGCAAAACGATGTTTTTGGCAGGTCATGAGACAACCGCATTGACGATGACCTGGATGATGTGGGTACTCTTACAACACCCACAAGTATTACACAAACTCCAAGTCGAGGTGCGTGATGTCCTCGGTGCACGAACTGCCACGATGGCAGACATGGCACAGCTCACATACACAGAGCAAGTGATACGTGAGGCAATGCGGCTCTATCCACCGGCGTACACCATCTCACGACATGCCGTTGAGCCAGTAGAGATTGGCGGATATCAGATTAGTGCACACAAAGATGTGGTTATGAGTCAATTCGCGATGCATCGCGATGCGCGATGGTATCCAAATCCGAATGCATTCATTCCAGAGCGCTGGACAGCTGATTTTCGGGCAGGGTTACCCAAATATGCGTATTTTCCATTTGGTGGCGGGCCACGCTTGTGTATTGGTCAACAATTCGCCTTACTTGAAGCAACAATTATTCTGACCAAAATGATGCAACACGGGAGCTGGGCGCTACCAGGTTGGCAACGTATCCATGCACAACCTTCAATTACACTGCGCCCCAAACCAGCAGTCATGATCAAACTCATCCACAAAGGTACAGCAGCTGATGATAGTTCATCATCACTTCCACATCACATCGATTACGACGACAGCAATGGGGATGGTGGCGGCGATGGTGGTGATTAATCAGACTCCGGCAATTTTGTGACTGGTTGGCGCAATGCAACTGGAACATCGAGCAAAACACGTTCGCCACTCCGTCGTACTGCCACACGTAACGACGATCCAATAGCGTCACGATACAACACTTTGCGCACATCATACCGGCGACGGATAGGCAAATCATTTATTGCGAGAATTACGTCATCAAGTTGGAACGGCGTATTTACATCTCGAATCCGGCGTACACGAATCACCTGTTGTTCACTACCATCATCGGCCCATGTTTCACCAATCGAAATACCAAATGTCCCACGTTGCACATGGCCGTGGGCAATAATTTCTGGCACGATATCAGCAACAATCTCAGCTGCAATTGCAAAGCCAATGTTATCGGCCGTACCGAGCTTAGCCACATTCACCCCGATAACTTTGCCCATACAATCGACGAGTGGACCGCCCGAATTGCCTGGATTAATCGCCGCATCGGTCTGTATACTCTCCTCGATATACCCATAATCAGTAGGGAGTTGACGCGACAAACCACTGACAATCCCCCAACTCACCGACTCACGAAAACGCAAAGGAGATCCCACCGCAAAGCATAGCTCACCAAGTCGGGCAGGCAACAGCCGCATATGCAATGGTGGTGACAGTTGAACCACATCTTCACAGGCTAGTACTGCTAGGTCGCTTTCGGGATCACTACCAATCACTCGGGCATTTACTGCCTTGCGCCCAGCAAATTGCACTTTTATATCGCGCGACATACCGTCCACCACATGGTGATTAGTAACGATATGTCCGTGGCGATCATACACCCAACCTGACCCGACGCTACCATTGCTCAATGAGACATTCATACCAGTGATTGTCACAGTGCTGGTACGTACCAGATCAACCAGCCCAACGAGTTCGTCACTTAGTTGCATCAAACGCTCAAACATCAATTACATCTCCTGCATCGGTTATCCCCCACACATCGCCACCAAAACTCCGTTGCAATCGATCATCGTACTCATCTGCAACGTTCGCAATATATGCGATTGTATGCAACAGTACCGGCTCGCTTAAAGAAAAGGGTAAAACTGCTGACTCGAGTACAACGACATTGTCAATGGCAAAAATTCGCCCAATTTGTAATTGGTGGTTGACATGATTCAGTGTCTCGTAGAGTTCGGGAGTGGGAGGGATATTTTTGAGCAACACAGCGTAGACACGGACAAGTAATGGATCAGGAACTATTGAAAGGAATAGCATGCTACTCCCAACAGTCATTGAGACATCTCCGTCATCATGGATTGACAATGATACCGTCGGAAAATTCTTTTGAAGTAACTGAACCAAATTGTGTCGCAGTACTTCAATTGGGTCTTGTTGCGTAGGCGGCGTTGATGAATGTGCTACCGGTGCTGTTGAATCGGAGTCAACTCTCGACACGTCAACAGGATTCTCTCCATACGTAATAAATTCAAGTAGTACAATCTCGCGAAGCCGTTGCGTATTGCGACATGTATGCAAATACGCAATGTCGTCAGCAATAGCAGGATCACCAAGATCGTGCTGTCGCAATGCTAAGGCAATACGTGCTGAAGCTAACACATCGTGGGTGAGCCAGTGATCAAGCAGTAACGGCCATTCTTGACGAATGAATTCAAGTGTCGGTCGTTTACCGAATTTTTTGATGAAGTGCTCCGGTTCAGTCCCTGTCAGATGTGCGCTTGCGGCAAGTATTTCACGCAGGTGGATGGGAATATGTTGCCATTGAAAACGGAATCGCGGCATAGCTCACCACACAGATAGGCAAACAGGCGTTGGTCATTGAGACCAACGCCTGTTTGAAGCGAATTCTAGCTCTTCAAATCAACTGCGGTTGCCGACAGAGGTGGCACTGTCACAATGATTGCACCGTCTTGATGAGCAAATGACTGTAGCGGACGAGCAACAATCGCGTGTGGCGAGTCAAAGGTATTGTATGACTTCGGGTTATCGCCATACACCGATACCGCCGCTGTCGCTTTGATCGCCGCCAGGCCGTCATCGCAGCGAATCGTCACGGTCATGCTCTCCGTTTGATGACGATTCACAATAAAACAAGCTCCCGTGTTCGACGCATCGTCCCATGATGCTGATACATCGACGTACGGCAAATCAGCCTCACTCTTGGTGGAATAAACAGGTGAATCCACATAGACATCGAGTGCATTGCCACGTGCACGGCTCGCCATCATTTGGAATGGGTAATATGTGCTCTGGAGCAACATTTGATCGGTCGTCGTCAAGATTGGTGCAATCACGTTGACCATTTGTGCCAAACATGCAGCCTCAAGTACATCCGACTTACGCAAGAACACATTGAGCCACTGTGCGACGACTAATGCATCCTCGAGGTTGTAGACCTCTTCAATCAAATGTGGGGCAACGTCCCATTTCCCGTCCATGGTCATGTCTTTGTACCAGACATTCCACTCATCCCACGAGAGTTTAACCGTCTTTTTGGAGCGCTTCAACGCTTTAACATACTGCACGGTCGAGGCAAGTGTGTCCACATATGCTTCAAACGTACGAGCAAGTCCCAAATACGAGGCAGTATCATCAGTACGATTACCAGCGTAGTAATGCATCGAAAGCACATCAACCTGGTCGTAACAAAGCTCTAAGATGGTTCGATCCCACGTCGGATATGTCGGCATAGCGTTTGACGATGAACCTGCCAAGACTAATTTGATTGATTCATCATGCCACTTCATTACCTTAGCAGCTTCTAGCGCTTTTTTGCCGTATTCCACAGCGTCGAGATGCCCAATTTGCCATGGGCCATCCATCTCGTTTCCGAGACACCACCACTTGACACCCCATGGGTCGCGTTGGCCATTGGCCACACGCTGATCTGCCCAGTACGTCCCAGCAGGGGCATTGACGTACTCGACATAGGCTCCAGCCAAGGCAATGTCGCCAGTTCCGAGATTCACACCAAGCATCGGATCAGCACCGAGTTCAGCACAGTATGCGAGGAACTCATGGGTGCCAAATTGATTGGTCTCGATGGACTTCCAAGCTAGATCCCGCTTACGCGGTCGTTGACTCTTTGGACCAACACCATCGCGCCAATCATAACCACTCAAAAAGTTACCACCCGGATAGCGGATAATAGTCACACCCATATCCTTGAGTGCAGCCAACACATCGCGACGAATACCATTGGCATCAGCATGTGGCGAGGCTGGCTCGTAGATACCCTCATACACACAGCGACCCATGTGCTCTACGAAACCACCAAACAGGTACGGCGAAATCTTGCTGACGATGCGATGTCGGTGTAATGACACGTTTGCCTGTTGCGCTCCCATAGCACTCCTTATTTGTAGATTGGCGGGTACACACATCATACCGCAATTTTTGGCCACAAAAACAAAAAACCTCTGCATTTTGCAATGCAGAGGCAGAAAGGTAAGAAATTACACTGTACGACGGCGTTGCACAACGTCAACGACCCACCAAACCACAAGAATCACCAATAATGAATATGACACCGTCGTTGTGAGTGCAGTTAACGAAGGAGCATCAGGTAACATACCCGATGTACCATATTGCGTCTGTTTTACACCGACACCGTACAATGCCCAGGCGATCACCATACCATATGCAGTATCTCGACGCAGCCATCGCTGACTAAGTGCAAGTGCTGCCGCCACAAATGTCAAAATAGGTGCCCACCACAACCCTAATGCATCATCAGTAAAGCCCCACTTATTAAGAAGCACCGTCACATTCACAACCGTTGCCACACTTATCCATCCGGTATAGATATGAAACGGCACATCAACACAGATTGTTTCTGCCAATGTGGTGGCTTTTTGTTTATTCAGGACAATCACTGTATAGATGAGTGTAGCGAGCAAGCTGAGCATCATGACAATCGTGACTTCGACCATATAGTAATGCCAAAACACCAGCCAGAGCGCGTTTGCTATACTCCCGATGACATACCACCAACCGATTGCCCGTAAACGCGGGTTTTCACGATTCGTGGGAAGTGCCTGCCACACCGAGAAGAGAATGAAACCAATATAGATTATCCCCCAAACTGCAAACACGTACCCAGCAGGTACAAACCGCACTAAATAACTATCTGATAACTGCTGTGTAGTCACATTATTCAGCGGGAGCGACGTCGCTGCGCCATTGACGGCAAGGGTGATGATGGTAATCAGAATGACAGATACCTGACGAAGAATGTCTCGATTCATACACTACTCCTAAGATGTGATTCGTATTGTAAACCGGAGCATGACGATCACTCTCTTCAATTTACCAGATTTCTCGCATAGTTGTAAGCAATTCGATGCCACTAGCCAAACTCGTTTCAGCTCCGGTACCACTGTTGTACACTGACACCAGCGCTTGCGCAACCAACTTGTCACCAGCCTCTTGATGCACACAGCGAATTGCTGCTTGTACAGTAGACATATCCGGCCCATTTGGCTCAACAGTTCCGTGATTTGGCACATAGCGACCATCGAGCACATCTTCGTCTATATGCAAATAGATGTAATCACAGGTAGATACCAATGATGTGATTGCAGCACGCATAGCATGAGAATCGCAAGGAACAACACTCACATCGGTACTCTCAATTAACGTCGCCTCAGCTGGATCCAAGTTACGAACATCGACCATCACTATCTGATTCGTGGGGAGCGGCACTGTTATCCCCGCAGCCTCGCGCCAACGCGCCAATGTTAATCCCGCACAAACGGCTACAGGCATACCACCAAGCATACCTGACAGCGTCGTTTTGGTCGTATTAAAATCTCCGTGTGCATCAAACCAAATCAGACCAATTCGTGCTGTTGGGCCATGGGCTTTTTGAAGTCCTGCAAACACACCAGTTGTATGTGAACAATCACCACCAATCATCATAACCGGTTGACCCGATTGACGAATAGTCGCTACTGCATCAGCAATGCGTGCATTGTACATACCGATGTTGAGTGGAACATCATCGCCTAACGCCAGCCCATCCGTCGTAGGATTCAGCACCACTGGACGAACACCATCAGTGTCAAGTACACCTGAATCAAGCATGCCATCCACACCACGCTCATCGCCAATACAAGTGGTTGCGTTTCGACAACGAACTGTGACAACTCCGAACATATCCTGCCTCGATTCGCTTTATAATGGAACAAGTCAATTATCCCATAGAAGTATCATATGCACACACATGGTCTCGCAGGTTCGTTGCAACGTGTTCCAGCCACCTTACTCGTCATGATTTCTGTTATTTCTGTGCAATTTGGTGCTGCTATGGCACGCGATTTGTTCCCTGTGGTTGGACCCGGCGGTACGGTCTGGCTACGACTTGGCGTGGCAATTCTGTTTCTCACACTCATCTTTCGCCCTACGATTTGGCGCACATTCCGCAGTCACCCCAAAATCATGACTGCATTCGGTATGAGTATTGCCCTTTCGACGCTCTTTTTTTATATTGCGGTCGAACGCATCCCACTTGGCATCGCCATCAGTATTGAATTTCTAGGGCCACTGATCGTTGCAGTGGCAAACGCCCGCCATTGGCGCGACCGCATGTGGATTGTGCTTGCTGCTGCGAGTTTAGCTACACTCATCCCAGATATTGGCACCAATCTCGATCCGTTAGGCATTGTTGCTGCATTAGTAGCAGGGATGTTTTGGGGATTATATATTGTCGTCTCACCCAAAGTCGGTGCAGTAGCCGATGAGTTTGATGGTCTCGTCGTTGCATTGATTATCGCCTGGTTCATCATGCTGATACCCGGCATTAGCCAAGGTGGCATGGCACTTTTACAACCTGATATTTTGTGGCAGAGTCTACTCATGGGACTCGCAGCGGCGGTAGTACCGTTTACTTGTGAGTTTAGTGCATTACAACGCATCCCCGCCCGCGTATATGGTGTACTTGTTTGCACTGAACCAATCGCAGGTACCATCATCGGGTTCATTGTGCTCAACGAAATGCTCTCACTCCAAGCACTTTTTGCAGTCATCGGCGTCACTATTGCAGCTGTTGGAGCGACTTTAAGTAACAAGGAGAACGTATGACAATTTTGCAAAACCCTATCACGCTTACAGAACTTGCTGAACGACACCAATCCGGCCAATCCCGTCTGCAGTTAACAGCAGCGACACAGGCATTGATTGCCGCAGACGATAATCGTGCAATAATCGAGAGTAATCCTGATGCAGCGCTCTTAGCGGCACTCAGCGATGCCCGCTGGCAAGAGGGAACTGCTCGTTCAGCACTCGACGGCGTGCCAATTGCCATCAAAGACAATATTGATACCGGCGATCGCATGCATACCACGGCCGGCTCAGCCGCATTGTTGAGTAGTCGACCAACTGGTGATGCATTTTTAATGAAAAAGCTCCGGGCAGCCGGCATGATTCCTATCGCCAAAGCCAACATGAGCGAATGGGCAAACTTCCGTGCGAATCGATCTAGTTCAGGATATAGCACACGTGGTGGACAATGCACCAACCCGCACGATGCCACACGCTGCCCAAGTGGATCGAGTTCGGGCTCGGCTGCTGCTGTTGCGGCTGGCCTTGTTTCAGTTGCGCTAGGGAGTGAGACGGATGGATCGATTATCTCACCATCAGCTCGCTGTGGCGTAGTCGGCATCAAGCCAAGTGTAGGGTTGGTAAGTCGGATGGGTGTTATTCCTATCTCACCGAGTCAAGACACAGTCGGCACACACGCCAACACCGTCGCTGATGCGGCTGCAGTGCTCGCAATCATCGCAGGACAAGATCCGGACGATAGCGCAACTGCACATATTCCACTAGACCTGCTTCATGCACTGAATAACCCGATCAACCCTTCAAGCTGGCGGGATTTGCGGATTGGCGTTGCTCGTAAGTACTACTCTGGGTTCCATCCGATTGTCGACCAACGCTTTAACACACTGATTGACAACCTCACAAAACATGGATTGACTATTATTGACGATGTGGTCATTGAACACACTGATGAGGTCCGCAAAAACGACGCCGAGTTTACCGTATTACTCTATGAATTTAAGCAGGCCATCAACGCCTACCTCAAGACCCGCATCCCATTCGAAGGAATGCAAGACATTGCACCACAAACATTGTCAGACCTAATAGCTTATAATCATGCCCATCCAAATCCAGGCTTTTTCTTCGATCAAGAAATATTCGAACTTGCCGAAGCGATGTCGATTGCCGATAAACGTCGCTACCAAAAAGCACGACGCTGGTGTCAAGAACACGCCGGCCCCAAAGGTATCGATGCAGCACTCCAACGCCACCAACTTCATGCAATTATCGTGCCTTCGGGCGCACCAGCCTGGCCCATCGACCAAATCAACGGCGACCATTATCACCGAGCTGGTGACAGCACCACGATGGCCGCCTGTGCTGGCTACCCATTGATTACAGTGCCCAACGGCACTATTCAACACCTACCAATTGGTGTGACCATTATGGGTACGAGATGGAGCGACGCCACACTCATCAACGTTGCAGCAGCAATTGAATCTGTTATTAAAGGAATTTAACATTATGTCTATCAATAATATCCTTCAAATGTTTACCACTGCTCGACTCACCGAGCTTGCGCACACACTGGTTGCCATACCGTCGGTAACGAACAACGAAGGCGCAATGAGTGACTATACCGCACAATTCCTTGACAAACTTGGCTATCGGATAACACGATTGCCCGTACCTGAATCAGGCGATACAATTGTTGCTGAGATCGGTCACGGTGAGCGCTCATTCATGCTTAATTACCATCTCGACACGTTTGACGTCTTTGCGGGATGGCAGACCGACCCATTTACGCCAACGATTGTGGGCAATCGCATGTACGGCCTTGGAGCACACGACATGAAAGGTGGTGCAGCCTGCGTATTAGCCATTGCCGAACAAATAGCCCCATATGCAGATCAACTCAACGGGCGGTTGCTGATTACCGCAACTAGCGACGAGGAGAACTGGTCGCGCGGCGCACATGCCATCATTAATGGAGGTTACCTCAAAGGGTGTATCGGCAACCTCGTGCCAGAACCAGCAAATGCCGGAACACTGACTGTTGGCCAACGCGGGCGCCATGTGTTCCACATTCGCTTCTTCGGCAAAACCGTGCATGCCGCCTTTGGCGGAGGAATAAATGCTGCCGCCGATGCAGCACGCGTTGTCGCCGCCCTTGAGGAACCGGGTGCTGTTGATTTAGGCTGGAACAGTGAGTTCCAACTTACGGGAACACTCAATGTCATTGGTGTAAAAAGTGGTGGCACCATGATTCTCGTACCTGAAGCAGCTGATGTATGGATTGACCGGCATATTCTGCCCGGTGAAACGCTAGATCACGCAACCAATCAAATCAAGACAATCATTGAACGAACCTGTAGGCATGCAACGTGGGAACTCACTGTCGATGAGCGGCCTACTCCTGCTCCTGGTCCATATATTGTCCCAACAGATCACCCACTTGTGATGTGCATGCATGCGCATCTTAGCGAGGAGTACCAATCACCAATTACGCATGTTCTTGGCCGTAGTGTTGCTGACACAAGCCATTTTGCCTTTCATGGGCACGTACCCACGCTGATTTGTGGTCCACAAGGCGGCAACACCTGTGAGACGAATGAATGGCTTGACCTTGATTCACTCTTACCCACAACCCGGGCAATGGCACGAACCACATGGCAGGTGCTTTGCGAAGGAGGGTGCTAATGGCGTGGAAACAACCGACTAAACGTGTGCATGCTGGCAAGCATGTACATGTCCGCCCGCTTGTAGCCTACGACGACGCTAGTGCATTGTACGACGCAGGTCACGCGAGTGTCCTGCACCTTGCTACCTGGCGATACTTGCCCTATGGCCCTTTTACTTCTCAAGCAGAAATGCGTGACTGGTTAGTCACATGCGAACAATCGAGCGATCCACTCTTTCATACTGTGGTCGACCTGCGCAATAATACCCCAGTTGGCATGATTAGTATAATGAGCATCGCTGCACAGTATGGCAGAGCCGAACTAGGGCATATTTGGTACGATGCACGTATACAACGCACACCTCTCACAACCGAGACTACCTATTTGATGTTAAGCTACTTATTTGATGAGCTCAATTATCGGCGTGTGGAATGGAAGTGTGACAACAATAATGTGCGGAGTAAAAACGCTGCACTTCGTTTCGGCTTTCAACACGAAGGCGTGTTTCGGAAACACTTAATAGTCAAATCACAGAATCGTGACACCGCTTGGTTTTCAATAACAGATGATGAGTGGCCAGCAGTCCTACAACGATTTAGGACGTATCTGGCGAACCCACGTCGTAAGGGCTTACAAGCATAAACTGTACATTTTCATGTATACTGGCTTACAGATGCCAGAAACTAAGGATAAAGTACATGGTCACGTTCAACAAACCATATATGACTGGTAAAGAGCTTGAGTATATCTCTGATGCACATGCACGAGGTAAACTCTCGGGGAATGGAAAATACACCCAGCTCTGCCAAAACTGGTTGAGTGAACAGACCAATGCAGACAAAGTACTCCTTACCCATTCGTGCACAGCAGCGCTTGAAATGGCAAGTATCTTGGCGGATTTGCAACCTGGTGACGAGGTCATCATGCCGTCATATACATTTGTATCAACGGCAAATGCTGTCGTGCTGCGAAACGCCATCCCCGTGTTTGTAGACATTCGCCCAGATACCCTCAATATAGATGAGACACTAATTGAAGCGGCGATTACACCACGTACCCGTGCAATCTGCGTAGTTCACTATGCCGGCGTTGGTTGTGAGATGGATACGATCATGGAGATTGCAAAGCGTTACAATTTGCTGGTCATTGAAGACGCAGCTCAGGGTTTTATGTCAACATACAAAGGTCGCGCGCTTGGTGGCATTGGGCACTTTGCTGCAATGAGTTTCCACGAAACCAAAAACGTTATCTCTGGCGAAGGTGGTGCACTGTTTGTCCATGATTCCGCTTATAGCAATTTGGCCGAGATAATTTGGGAGAAAGGCACCGACCGCAGTCAGTTCTTCCGCGGTGAAATAGATAAGTACACGTGGCAACATGTTGGTTCATCGTTTTTGCCGAGCGAATTAATTGCAGCCTTCTTGTGGGCACAACTCGAAGTCGGTACAGAAATCACCGAAAATCGCCTAGCCACGTGGAATATATACCATGATGCATTTGCAGGACTTGAGTCTGACGAGCGCATTCGACGCCCGATAATTCCAGCGGAATGCCAACACAATGCACATATGTACTATATGCTGATGCCAACCAATGAACTACGCGATCAAGTTATGGAGACACTCAAGCAACTCCAAGTTAATGCCATCTTCCACTACATCCCATTACACAGTTCACCGGCTGGTCAGCGGTACACTCGTGTGAGCGGGTCAATGCGCCACACCGATTCTCTCAGTGGTCGATTATTACGCTTACCATTATGGAACAATATGCACGACAGCATCCGCCACACAGTAATTGAGACAGTACACGATGTCATGTCACGCTATTAGCAGTCGTGTCAAGAGTCGGCGCCGTCCAAAGG
>JBMTAN010000057.1:0-17500 GCA_049428765.1 Roseiflexaceae bacterium | reverse complement strand
TTACACACACTTCTTCCGCGCCTGTGGCGGACATATCTCATCTGTCGGGGCGGTTCGCGAACCGCCCTTACGGATGCATCTTGCACGAGTACTGTGCGGCAGAGATCATCTTGTCGGGGCGGTTCGCAAACCGTCTTTACGGATGCACGCGTGTGCGGAAAAACGCATGTGCGTGGCTTGCCGCGCCCCACACCACAACGTACCACATGGCCATGCAATGCCGGTGTGGGGACGTTACTATCCTCTGCGTCCCGGCACCTCCGTGCAAAACATGTGTGGTACCAAACCACATACCCTCCGTGCGATCCACCATATACCCATCTGCGTTTGGGGCGCCCTTTCGGACGCCCTTACCACAAGAGCCGTAGCAGTGCTACGGCTCTACGGTGACATTCGGGCGCACGGCGCGCATGGTTCACCCCCACCACACCTCCGCGCGATCTACAGACAACCTCTACCTCCGTATCACTGCATCTCCGCGTGATACTTGCAGGGCAGGCAACTACATGACTTACATCCGCACAACCGGTCGCATCTCGATATATCCACGCCACCCTTGTGGCGAAAGCTGCATCCGTGGTGCAATCTCAGGGGCGTACTGGTATGCATACACCTCCGGATTAAATGCATCAATACGCTCCATGCATGCGCCCACGGCCTGCACAAAGTCCGCATCGTCATATGGCTCACCTTGAAAGAGTATATACGCACTTGGTGCAAGCGCAATCACATCAAACCCTGCGGGAATCTCGCCGCGATAATCATCTGCAACTTCGACGCCATGCGCATACGTGCCAGTCCCAGGTGGGCACAGCTGCGCTGGTAGCCACACACCGACCGGCTCAGCCAGAGCGTCAGTAATCTGCATCAACACATCCCAGGCACTCGATGCGTTATGCTCACCCGAGCCTATTTCGGCCACATATGCAAAATAATCACCTGCGGATTGACTGCGCTTCACGATTAATTTGCGGGCAGGACGCTCAATAATCTGCACAAACATCACCGCTGTATGATTGGCCATGACGGACTCCTCATCCTCAGTCTATTGCCCTCAGATTATACCAACAGAGATCGTCAGTCGGGGCGGTTCGCCAACCGTCCTTACAGATGCATCTTGCACGCGTCCGGAGTGTCGTTGAGGATAGCGGATATGCTACTATAGACGCATGTCCCAACAAAAGGAGTTGACCCATGACAAGCGATGTCGCTTATCCAACCCCGCTCAAGAGCAATGGATTCATTCTTGAGGGCAATGAACGCCGACTCGGGCGCTTAACACCGTCAAACCCAAGTGCTCCAATTGCTGAACTGCGTGAACAATACGAAGCCCAAGGCTATCTCTGGCTCAAAGGCATCCTTGACCGCAAAGCGATTTTTGCCTTCCGCAAGCGATTCTTTGCCGCATTCGCCGAGACTGGCTTACTCAAGCCTGGCACTGATCCCGTTGACGGCATTTATAGCGGTGGTGGCGAGGACCACAAACAAATCGGCAAACTCTACCACGAGATTGTCCGTTGGTGCGCCTACGAGGCGTTTTGTCTGCAACAGCCGATTTGGGAGTTCTACGAGCACCTCTTCGATGGCGCCCCCTATTTACACAAACGCAAGATTGTCCGATACACCAAGCCGTTCGAATCCGCTGCCACCGGCGCCCACTACGACCTAACCTACCTGCGCGCCGGCACCGACCGTGTGGCCACCAGTTGGATCCCCATCGGCGACATCCCTGTGCACATGGGTGGCCTGGTATACCTCGAGGGCTCACATACCTGGGGCAAGCGCATGGAGGCCGAGTTCCGCACCCAGAACGAAGGTCTCAGTCGTGAGGAGCAAATCAACGCCTACAACAAAAACATGTCGTCGACCGGCTGGCTCACCAAGGATCTACCCAACTTGGCCGATCGCCTCGACGCCCGTTGGTTGATTGCTGACTATGAGGCAGGCGACATGATGGTGCACAGTGCCTACATGATTCACGCCGCCACTACCAACGAAGACCCTGATGGCCATATGCGCCTGTCAACCGATATTCGATTCCAACGCGTCAGCGACGAAGTCGATGTGCGCTGGAACAATCACTGGTCAATGGACGACATGCTATGACATACGACGATACTCTGCCACCCATTCTTGAATTTGATCCGAACCCACGGGCAATGATTAACGCCGATGAGCATTGCCCTCCAGTCGATATCCCACAAACAATTGTATTTTGTTTTTTCTACGAAATCATCGACAAATTGGTGGCGGATGGGCAACTGCGTGAAGTCCATACCCTACGCTCTGAAATGGGGAGACATCCTCTCTATGAGATGACGATGGCAACCGGCCAACGAATCGGACTCATGCACCCAGGTATGGGCGCTCCATTAGCGGCCGCTCTGATGGAAGAGGTGATCGCGCACGGAGGTCGTACGTTTCTTGCCGTCGGTGGCGCAGGTTCGCTCCAAAAGAATCTCACGGTTGGCCATGTGGTCATACCCAGCAAAGCATTACGAGATGAAGGTGTGTCATATCATTATGTCGCTCCATCACGCTGGATCGATGCACAACCAGACGTCAATTCAATCATCGTTTCACACCTTGAACGACTCGCACTACCATATGTAATCGGGCCAACCTGGACCACAGATGCATTCTACCGAGAAACACCTATCAAAGTTGACCGTCGCCGACAAGAAGGGTGTCTCACTGTTGAAATGGAGACAGCAGCATTCTTGGCAGTCGCTCAACTTCGTGGGGTGCGATTCGGCCAAATCCTCTATAGCGCCGACGACCTCAGCGGCGAAATTTGGGATGGACGAGGTTGGTACAGTCGTGCCTCACTCCGTGAACAGCTAACGTTTTTGGCTGCCGAAATAGCCTCACACATGTAAACACCACGCGCCCTTGGATATCGAATCTGAGGGCGCAATACTTTCTAACAATTCTCAAATAGCATAAAAAATAGCCAGTGTTATACTGACTACAGGTTGTCGCATCATATACATTCCCCGACAACCGAAAGGTGGTAAACAATGCGACTTGATCGATTTACCGAAAAAGCCCAGGAAGCCTTCCACGAAGCACAAAGTATCATGGGCAACATGCACCACACTCAATTAGATGTCGAGCACATCTTTTTGGCATTGCTCCGTCAAAAAGACGGCCTCGCAGTCAAGGCCCTGCAAAAGCTCAGCGTTGACAGCGATGTGGTTGCTCAACGGGTCGAATATGAACTCGATAAATCTCCCAAGGTCTATGGCCAAAACATCTACGGCAATCAGGTCTACATTACGCCGCGCACGCAACGACTCGTCAAACGCGCCGAGGAAGAGGCTCAGCGGATTAACGATCCATTTACAGGCGTCGAACACTTGTTGATTGCCATCCTCAGTGAGCGCGATGGCGCATCACAACGCATCTTGAGTAGCTTCAATGTGACACAAGAGCGCATGTATCAAGTGTTAATGGAGATTCGGGGACCAATGCGTTCAGATTCACCAAACGCCGAGAGCAAATACGAGGTCTTATCAAAATATAGCGTAAACCTGACCAAACTTGCTGCTGACGACAAACTTGACCCAGTCGTCGGGCGCGACGCCGAGATTATGCGCGTCATACGCATCCTCAGTCGCCGTACCAAGAACAATCCAGTACTTGTCGGTGAGCCAGGCGTCGGCAAAACCGCTATCGCTGAGGGGCTCGCCCAACAAATCAACAATGGCGATGTACCTCAACCTCTGCTCAACAAACAAGTAGTATCACTTGATTTGGGCGCCATGGTGGCTGGCTCGAAGTTCCGTGGAGAGTTCGAGGAGCGCCTCAAAGGCGTGATGGACGAGGTCAAAGGCAGCAACGGCCAAATCATCCTCTTCATCGACGAGTTACACACCGTCGTCGGTGCCGGTGCCGCTCAAGGCTCAATTGACGCCTCGAATATGCTAAAGCCAGCCTTGGCGCGTGGCGAGTTGCAGGTCATCGGTGCAACCACGCTTGACGAATACCGCAAACATATCGAGAAGGACCCAGCCCTCGAGCGCCGTTTCAGTCCAGTCTTTGTGGAGGAGCCCGATGTAGACACCGCCATCGAGATGCTCCGTGGCTTGCGCCATCGCTATGAAGACCATCACAAGTTGACAATCAGCGACGACGCCATTGATGCGGCAGCCCGCCTGTCAAGTCGGTTCATCATGGATCGATTCTTGCCGGACAAGGCAATTGACTTGCTCGACGAAGCTTCAGCCAAGTTGCGTATCGACATGTTCTCAATGCCCAAGGATTTGCGCCAAATGGAGCAGAAACTCCAAGAATTGCGCGACGCCGAAGAGGATGCTAGTCAAAAGCGCGACTACGAGAAGGCCGTCGTCATCCGCGCCGAGTTCTTACGCCTTGAGCAAGAATTCAATCGTCGCCGCGATGAATGGCGCAAAGACGCCAACATCGATGAGACGGTCGATGCCGAGGACATTGCCCAAGTCGTATCGTCATGGACCGGGGTTCCGGTAATGCGCATGCTCGAGAAAGAACGCGCAAAACTTGTCCACATGGAAGAACGTCTGCAGAAACGCGTCATCGGTCAACACGAAGCAATTGTTGCAGTCTCTGATGCAATTCGCCGCGCCCGTAGCGGTTTAGCAGATCCACGGCGCCCAATCGGCAGTTTCATCTTTGTTGGTCCAACTGGCGTTGGCAAAACTGAGCTTGCCAAGGCGTTAGCCGAATTCATGTTCGACAGCGAAGAGGCCATGACCCGAGTTGACATGTCGGAGTTCCAAGAACGCCATACTGTATCCCGGTTGATTGGCGCACCTCCCGGATATGTCGGTTACGACGACGCAGGCCAATTGACCGAGCGCATCCGACGCCGCCCATACCAGGTCGTATTGTTCGACGAAATCGAGAAAGCACATCATGACGTGTTCAACACCATGTTGCAACTCCTCGATGATGGTCGCTTGACTGACGGGCAGGGTCGCACCGTTGACTTCAGTAACACCATCGTGATTATGACGTCAAATGTGGGCACCGAGCATGTCAAACAACAAGGCATCGGTCTGATTCGCACTACACAGTCGCAAGATGACCGCGATAGCGCAAAAGCGCGTGTGATGGAGGCCATGAAGAGCTCATTCCGCCCTGAGTTCCTCAACCGCATCGACGACATCATCTTGTTCCAACCGTTGACGGCTCAAGAGTTGACCCAAATCGTCGACATCATCACTGCCGATGTACAGAAGCGCTTGGTCGAGCAAGGCATCACATTGGCCCTTACCAACGATGCCAAGTTGTGGTTGGCCAAAGAAGGATACAATCCAGCCTACGGCGCTCGCCCACTCCGTCGCACAGTTCAACGCTTCATCGAGACACCAATGGCTCGTGCAGTATTACAACAACAATTTGTCAGTGGCGACCATGTTACTGGTGAAGTCAGTGAGGACCAAAAGACACTCGTGTTCAGCAAATCTGAACATATCGAAGTACCGTTGTCCGAGGCGTCTCAGGTTTAGTACTACAAAGCAAACAAGGGGTGGTGCACTAAGTGCACCACCCCTTGTTTGCTTCACAATTCATGAATCCAAGCCACGCATATTTATAGCTCTAATGCGACAGCTCGTTCAATATTTGTCTCACGCATTAACTGTTCAATCACCTCAGATGGCACACTGTCATCGAGAGTCAATACCATCAATGATTGTTCACGCGGGGCGATACGACCAACCTGCATGCTCGAGATATTCACATCGTGCTTGCCAAGCAATGTGCCCACACGACCAATCATACCTGGACGATCACGATGATAGGTAAAGAGTAACGAACCAGCGGGTTCGTACGTCACCCAGTATCCATCCATCTCGACCACATACGGAGTATCACGGAGGACCGTACCGCTAAATACATGCATGCGATTTGCAGTATACGCACGTAACTCGAGCATTCCTGCGTAGTTCTCTACCTCGGGCAAGGTCAATTCACTAAAACGCAGACCGCGCTCTTTGGCGATAACAGGCGCATTAACTGGGGTAATACGTTGTTCACTTACGTCTGAGAGCAAGCCTTGGAGGATGGCAGTACGGACCGGCGAAGTGCTCGATGATGCCAACTCACCGGCATAGACGAACTCATAGCGTTGAATTGGGTCCTCGACGATGCCAATACACAACTTACCCAAGCTGCGCGCAAGTTTAGCGTACGGTGCAAGTAACCCCAAGTCCTCGGGAGCGATATATGGCGCATTGACCGCATAGCGCGGTGATTGTCCAGCCAATGCATCAATAACCCCCTCAGCGACATCAACACCAGTCATTGCTTGCGCCTCGACAGTTGATGCACCTAAGTGCGGTATGGTGATAATTCGTGGATCACCGAGAAGTGGTGAATTGGTTGGTGGTTCTTGTTCATAAGCATCGATGGCTGCACCAGCAATATGTCCACTTGAGATAGCCTCGGCAAGGGCATGCTCATCAATAACACCACCACGTGCCGCATTGATAATATAGGCGCCACGTTTCATTAATGCGAGCCGTTGCGAATTAATCAAATGGCGCGTTGAATCAACCAACGGCACGTGCATCGAGACAAAATCACTTTGCTGTAATACATCATCAATTGATGCCAGTGCAACACCGAGTTGTTGCGCACGTTCAATAGAAACAACGGGATCATACGCCACAACTTCCATCTCAAGAGCTCGAGCTCGGCGAGCTACTTCAGCGCCAATACGACCAAATCCAACTAAGCCAAGGGTTTTGCCACGTACCTCATGCCCCATGAACTTCGCTCGGCTCCAGCCACCACCAGCTACATGTTGATGTGATTGCGGTATATGTCGTGCCAACGAGAGGATTAAGCCAATCGCCAATTCGGCAACAGCCACACTATTCGATGCAGGCGCATTTACTACCACGATACCTTGACGCGTCGCACTTTCGACATCAATGTTATCAACACCAGTACCAGCACGACCTACGACACGCAATCGCGAACCTGCCTGTAACAGTTCATGATCTACTTTAGTGCCACTACGTACTATAAGCGCATCATATTGATCAATCACTGCCATTAAATCAGCACGACTTATCGTGGGCTTGATATCAACATCAGCGGATGCCGTCAAACGCGCGAGGCCCTCATCGGCAATAGGCTCTGCGACAAGAATACGATACAAGGGACACCTCTTTCAAACAAAAATAGCGGAACCAACAGGTTCCGCCACATTGCGAACAACCGTATTGTATCACCAACATTCAAGAATCGAGAGTGGGTTGATATTGATATCGTTCTGATAGACTTCGTAGTGCAAATGTGGTCCACTCGAATACCCCGTGGTACCGACCCACCCAATAATCATACCTGGTTCAATACGTTGCTCATGTGTGATATTGAGTGAATCAAGATGCGCATAGGCAGTAGCCCAACCATTGAGATCATCGCTGATACGCACATAGTTCCCTGCCAGCCAGTTGTTTGGAACAACCTTTGCAATCCCGCCGTGAAGTGCAACTACGGGAGTCCCAATGGTTGCTGAAGGCTCCGCGTAGCCGTCGCCATCACCATCGACTGCCAAATCCACCGCCCCCCAAATTGCAGTAGGTGCGTGAGTGCCAACACCATATCCCTGCGTCATGACAACTCGTCCACTCATTGGTTGCACAGGGCAGCCAAAAGGAGCACCTGGCAAGCCTCGTTTGGAGGCAATCGCCGCCAAAGGACGAAATGCTTCAGTTTCAGTTATAGGAGAATCAACTAGATTCGATGTCTCAGAATCTTCAGCAATTACTTCTTGTGCCATTTGTTCACCAAGTCCCATGCGCAACAAACGTTGACGCAATTGAGAACTTGATCCAATAACGGAATCAGCCGGTTGTGATACAACACGCGTCTCCATCATTGTACGTGTGGCAGGCATACTCATCACGGTGAGCGTACCACCCAACATGATGAATGCAGAAGTCAAAATAAACATTGCACCTATGCCGAACAGGACGGTAAACGGTCGGGTTGAGCGCGTTCGAATTGTGTTGGTTAATTGGGAAATGGGCAGATTATATAACGCACTGATTTGCGCAAGCTGATTGGCATCAAACCGCCGCAAACCATGCTCAGCTGCCGCAATATCACGCACAGGAATACCGGTGCGAACAGCGACATCAACCATCGAATACCCATGTTGTTGGCGAATATGCTGAAGTTGACTACTCATACGTTCATCCTTGAAGACCAATGTACCATGCCGTTAACAATCCAACAAGCAAATGAGATTACATTTTGTCATCAACTGTTCATGAGGCTATATCGTTTAAGGCAATGCACTCGAAGCTGGACAAGTTTCCACTTGTTTTTGGAGCGCCTCAACAGCTACAGGTATACGCCATATCTTGAGCAGAGCAAAGGGCAACACTTGTTCGTAACTATCCCATCGACAGATTGTTGCATCATCATAGACTTGCGCGTCAGCCAACTGCCCTACTTGATCAAGCACAGCTGCAAGTCGGTCATCACTCTTGGCAGACAATACGTCATTCCTAATTGGAATCCAACGCATCTCTTCGTATAAGTAATTTTGTGCATCTCGACGCTGGAGTTGCTGTATCAGCAGCAAAACTTGAGCACGTCGATCTCCATCAATGTTTGCGGGGAGTACAGCATACACCATATCGATAGGTGGCAACCATAATGTATCACTAACACTCAAAACTGGCGGTAGCGCATAGTCAAGCAGGAGTGTGTCGCTTAAAACGGCATACCGTCGCAATGCCGCATCTCCGTCAATCGTATACGGCACGCGACTATTCAAAAAATCTGTTGTTGACTCGATATATGATGTCGCATCACGTGGACCTAGCGTGCGCAAATCAACGAGTGTCTGCATAGCAGAAGTTGCTGCGTCTGCGTCAATCGATTGTACGCCATCACTAATCACGCTCGTCGCCTGCACTGCTTGCATCATGGCGTCAAACCACCGCCCTTCAGCCCAAGGAAAAGCCATTCGATAGCGTGGACGTAACAGTAGTCCTGGCATGGACTGAACTTGATTTGTTGTGGTCGGCACACTGCTCAAAATCTCGGTGTTATAGATACTAATGAAATAGTTGTGTGCTGCGATTGGTGCGATTCCACCCACAACCATATCGCGATTTAACTGTGCAACAAACGGATAACTTGGTACATCAGTAGTAATCGGCGCCGACGAAATAGCACCTACACGTCCAAGTTGCCAGGTATCAGCTGCACTTGCAATCCACACATCTATCCTGTCATTTGCAAGGTACCCCTGTTGCAGCACCAATGTCCCATCGGGGGAACGAATATCCACAGCCACATCAAGATCAATTGTTTGTGCGGCACGCTCAATAATATCGATGACCGGCGCATACGAGTTGCGATCGGCTGCCACAATACGTACACGAATTGTAGTATCAACCGGTGCAGGCGTCACTGTCAACGTTGGAATCGTGGTAACCGTGGGCTCAACCGTCTCGGTTATCGTTGGCACCGTGGCAGTGATTGGCAACGCAGTCGATTGTACATCAGCAGGACGACCAAAGCTACATCCAACCAGCCACATACCGCATAGGATTAATACAACACGCACCCACATATATCTACACCTCGGCTCGAAGTTGTTCGAGCACTTCTGGTTCAATAGGATAATTCAGACTATCAAATGCTAGCAACAATGCCCCCAACACTGGCTTATCACGTAGGCGAACCAACTGCGCACGTGGCGATTCACGATGAATAGCGGTAAGCATTGTCTGATAAAAACTCGGCGTGGCATTTGTAGCTACACCACCCGCTAACACCACATCAAACTCAAGCTGTTGCATATCCAATTGCGCAATCACCGCAAGCGCATTATCTGCCAGAAGCATTGCAGCTGCATGAATTATTTCTTGTGCAGAATCATCACCTTCACCAGCCAAATGCATCACAAAAGGTGCAAATGATGCCACGTCACGATTCAGTTCCCCACGTGAAAGCGATTCAGCAAGTGCAGGAATAGAAGATACCGATCCCCATTGGCACAAGGCCTCGGTTAAGCGGGTAGGGGCACGGCGACCAAAATAAGCCTCCGTCGCCATGCGCATCGCCTCCGTGGCTAACTGAGAAGCACCATCAAATCCCGCCCAAGTCCTCCCTAATCCAAAATTTCGCGCTCGCTGGCCGTCCACGCCAATCCCCGCCACGGTACTCCCTGTACCAGCAATCACGCCAACCCCATACGAATGGCGCGTACCTGCACGTAGCGGCAAAAACGCATCATTCACCAGCGTCAGCGGTATTTCATTAAATAACGGTGCAATTAACGGATGTAACCGTAGCTCATCACTAGGCCAGTCAAGACCAGCTAAACCCCAGGCACTCGCAGCAATTTGGTGCGTTGCCACACCTGCCTGTGTGCAGAGTGACTGCACTATCTCAGCATATAGTGTTGCCGCTGCCGCAAGCCCGATACTCTCCCAGTTGCCGGTACCAAATTGCACACGCGCCAACACATGACCGTTGATGTCACACATGACTGCATATGTTTTGGTACCACCAACATCAACTCCAACTATCACAACTAATAACCCTCATCAAAGTCAACAATATTGTGCAACTTTTGACCATGCATATACCGCTCAAGGTTGTGGATAAACATATCCATCATCCGCCCACGTGTTTTGGGCGATGAATAGGAGATATGCGGGGTAATCCACACATTTGGCGCATCCCACAAAGGATGGTCAACTGGCAATGGTTCTTCAGGAGCAACATCTAGTCCTGCGCCAGCAATTTGACCATTCTGTAATGCGACAATCAGATCATCGGTATGAATCACTTGGCCACGCGCCACATTAATCAGGTATGCACTGTGCTTCATCTTGGCAAACGCTTCGGCATTGACCATCTCTTGCGTACGCGCTGTCAATGGTGTTGCAATCACCACCACATCTGCGTTAGGCAGAAGTGTCATCCAATCGGCATCCGCCACCACTTCATCAACATATTTGGTCGTCTGTGGACGACGCCGACTGCCCACAACCCTCATACCGAATGACTTAGCACGTTTGGCCGTCTCTTGCCCAATACTCCCAAGTCCAATAATTGCCATCGTTTTACCGTCAAGTTCGTCAAGTTTTGTCTGTTCGGTCTCATCCCATTTGGCCCGATCATAGTTCATCAGCAGGCGAGATTTTTTGACATGAGACAAGACAAACATCATCACAAACTCGGCAATTGGAATTGCATGTGCGCCAGCTGCATTTGTCAAAATCACACCGCGCTCGCGCATCAAATCAGTATCAAGATGATCAATGCCAGCGCTTGGCGTATATACCCACTTCACATTTGGCGCCAATGACATGGTGTGACGGAATCCTTCAACACTTGTCCACCAGCGCATAAAAATCGTTGCATCGCTGGCATCGCCTTGTGGCGCGCCTTCGTCGTCGGTTTGGACGATTTGCATATCAGGATATAACGACAAAATGCGTTGCTCAATCAATGGTGCAACGCGATGTGGAATCAAAATCTTCATCTTAACGTCCTCGAGATACGGTTTGACCAGGCTTGAGCATCAAAACTTCACACGTTACCCCACGCGATGCAAGTTCATCGACGAGTTGTGACGGTGTTCCAGTCAAAAGCGGAAATGTGCTGTGGTGGATGGGCAACACTGCCGCGCTCCGTAACAATTTGAGCGCATACGCAGCCTCGTATGGCCCCATGGTAAATCGATCACCGATTGGCAACATTGCCAAGTCTGGTGCGTATAAATCAGCAATCACTGCCATATCGGCCATGACTGCTGTATCGCCCGATGCATACACCGTAATATCGTCATCAGCTCGTATCACAAAGCCAACCTCGTTCCCGAGTGTCCGGGATCCAGCTGCCGTTGGCCAGCTGCTACTATGTTGTGCCGTAGTCATGGTGATGCGCACATCGTTATGGCGGATCGTGCCGCCTTTATTAAACCCCACAACCTTGTCAGCAGGCACATCCTGCCATGTCAACCACTCAACCACATCGTACTGACAAAACACCTGCGCACCAGTAGCCTGCTGTAATCGAGCAATATCTGCAGAGTGATCAGCATGACCGTGGGTCAATAACACTACATCAACACCTTGCGTCCGGACTAACTCATGCCACTCTTTGGGGCATGCAGGATTATTATCGACCCACGCATCAAGCAGGATGCGCGTGCCGTGTGCAGTCACCATATAGACTGTTGCATGACCTAACCACGTAATATGCATAAACCACCTAGGTAATAATCGAGATACACATCTCTATTGTGCCACAGCTGGGCGGAATTGTGTCATGTCAATCGTCTGCTCATATGCCAAGGCATAGCGCAATAAATTCACATCATCGCGGAACCGACCGACCATCTGCAACCCCACAGGCAAACCACTCCGGCTAAAGCCACATGGCACCGAGATGGCCGGATGCGTCGTCACCGTTATATAAAAACACGACTTCATCCAGTCAATATAGGTCGGCAAATCCAAACCATTAATCTGCGTCACATATGGCTGATTGACATCAAACGGCAACACTTGCGTCACCGGCCCCACTACCATGTCATAGCGTTGCATGAACTGTTGCATGCGCTGGAACACCTGCAACTGCAACCGTTGTGCTTGGGCCACTTGTGGTCCAGTCAACGCGCGCCCGGCCTCGATGTTCCAAATCACGGTGTCTTTGAGCAACTCACGATGTGCATCGAGCAACGGTCCAAGTCCCGTCTCAAAGCCAAGTGCCCGCAATACCTGGAATGCCTCATCGGCCCCACTAAAGTCAGGCGCTACGTCCTCAACTATCGCACCGAGCTCCACAAACCGCTGGCGCTGCGCCGCAATCACCTCGGCCAACTCAGATTCGACCGGCAAACCACCCCAATCCGGCGCCCAGGCAATTCGCTTACCCTTGAGTGATACTGGCGCAAGGGTGGAGAGTGCATGCGTGTCTACCGCCGCATTAACGGTCGCCCGCTCATCATACCCGGCGATAGCCGCCAGCATCAACGCCATGTCGGCCACATTGCGCGCCATCGCACCATCAACCGATAACGGCGACCATGAATCACGCGCCGGCACCACACCGGGCGACCCACGGAACCCAACCACGCCACAAAAAGCCGCCGGATTACGCAACGAACCGCCCATATCACTACCATCAGCAATCGGCACCATACCAGTCGCTAGTGCAGCAGCAGCACCACCACTACTACCACCACTTGTGCGTTCAAGATTGTACGGATTGCGCGTTGCACCGAATATTGGATTGAATGTCTGCGAGCCGGCACCAAACTCAGGCACGTTGCTTTTACCGATAGTCACCGCACCAGCACGCTTGAGTCGACTGACAATCAGCGAATCAACCTCGGCGATTTGATTGCGAAAAATAGGTGACCCCTGCGTAAAGCGTAGTCCTTTAGCCGGCGTCAAATCTTTGTGGACTACTGGTAATCCTGCGAGCAACCCACAATCCACTCCACGCGCATGTAGGGTGTCAATGCTGGCAGCATGTGTCATCGCTCCCACTTCATCAAGTGTGATAATGGCGTTAACTGCTGGATTCACTTTGGCAATTTGTGCCAAGTGGGCGGCCAAGAGCTCTTGCGCAGAGATATGTTTATTGATGAAAGCTTCGCGCTGAGCACGCGCAGTGGCAAATACAATGTCGTTCATTCCCGGGCTCTTTCATGTATTTCAGACAAACCACCACAATTCCTCTTGGTTCAGGCGGTTCCTCGCCGTTAGTTACACATCACCTGTAAATCGTTGCGCCGCATCGAACTCTGCTTTGATAGCTACTTGCGCATCCTCATCGAACAAGTAATCGATAGCTGTCAGGGCCATCGAAACCGCACCATCAACAATTGCCTTATGTCCCTTCGCAGTGATAGTCGCATCGGCAACAGCAGTCGAATGCCAGCTGGCCTCTTTGCCACAGATCTCCAGATAGGCACAAATTGCCGGTACGTGGTGACTGACATTACCCAAATCGGTAGAACCCGATCCAGCCCGCGGTTTACTTTTGGAGACATCACGACCGACCGACTGCAGATTCTGGGCAAACAACCCTCCAAGTGCCTTGTTTGGCACCATGTTGAGATACGCAGGCATGTACTCCTCCCACGTGACTGTACATCCTGTTGCCAAAGCAGCTGCTTCACCACAATTTACAATTCGCTTGAACAACTCATTAGCGTACTCAATATCATCTGCACGGATACGCCAACGTGCAGCCGTATAACTCGGAATAACATTCGGAGCCGTCCCGCCGTGCGTGATAATACCGTGAATACGCGCATCGTCACGCACCTGCTGTCGAAGCAACCCCACGCTCGAGAACATGACAATCAATGCATCTAACGCATTAATGCCGTCCTGCGGATTCGCAGCCGCATGAGCAGACTTGCCGTGGAATGCAATTTCAAGCCCTTTGGCAACCAGCGATGAATCATAATCGAGGCGATCATCAGTCATTGGATGAATCATGATGGCAGCATCAAGGCCTTTGAAATGACCCTCACGAATCATATGAATCTTGCCACCTGCATTTGGAACTGCAGACTCTTCGGCAGGAGTCCCTAATAGTTGAACACTTCCTGGTAACCGATCACTTACACGTGCCAAACCCATGGCAGCACCTAAGGCCGCCGTCGCTATGATGTTATGTCCACACCCTTGACCAACTTCCGGCAGTGCATCGTATTCAGCAATTATACCGATACGTGGCCCAGGGTTGCCCCCTGGCAAATCAGCTACAAATGCAGTCTCCATGCCTGCGAGATTCTTTTTGACAGTAGCTCCATATTCGCCAATGATATCGACAATTTTGGCACTTGCCTGAAACTCCTGACGACCAAGTTCTGGATTCCGGTACATCCAGTCATTTAGGTCTATCAATGTGGGAAGTGCTTGCTCAATTTCACGTCGTACTAGGGCTTTCAGTTCGTCACGCAGGCTCGTCATGGTCCGATTCCTTTCGTATATCCAATGTTGGGAAAAGTTCACTGAAATTCAGAAGCGCCCATTCACCAATCAAAATAGCTTCGGCTGTATCATCTGACAGTGATTTGGCGCGTTTATCGGCAGCATTTGCGATGCTGTTGCGCGCATTTGTCAATGCAGCTTTTTTGGCATCGGCACCACTTCGACGCTGACGTGACAACAACATACCTGGACGCCATTGTTCGGCTGAGATTTGTTGATAGTCAATACGGCGGTAAGTAAGGGCTTTGATCCATGGATCAGCAATCATACCACCACCCTCAATCACACACGCCACAAGATCAGGAATCTCAGTAATGAGTGCTACGGAGGCCCGGCGTAATCGTGGAGCAGATCCAAAATTATGTGAACGAAACCAACGCAACGAGCCACTCGTGAGATCAAATAGTGCAAGACCACAACGCAATCCAGCATCGACGGCAAGCAAACTTGGCTTACTCACTACTTTCTCATGCATAGCAGGCAAGTCCAACATGACAAATCAAGATATCATATGCTATACTATAGCAGAAGATGTAGCGGCGGCTATGCCACCATATGCACGTCAAGATACTTTTGCACCTTTGTAAAGTGGGCAACCCCCACTTTTCTTATTCTCTTTCGCAGTCTGAAAAGGGTGATGTCATGCGTACTGAATTTTTTGCAGCAATATCTGCGATTGCCACCGAACGTGGCATTCCGCGAGAGCTCATTATTGAACAAGTTGAAAAGGCTCTAGTTGTTGCGTACAAACGATTACTCGGCGACAAGGCTCCACCGGTCGAAATCGTCGTCAAAATCGATCCTACCAAGGGTGAACCCCATGTCTTTACTGACAAAATCGTCGTCGACGAAGTATACGATAGCCGCATGGAGATTCATATCGATGAGGCGCGAAAGCTACAATCAGACATTGAGCTAAACCAGAAGATAACTGTTGAGACAACTCCTCGCGATTTTGGTCGAATCGCCGCCCAAACCGCGAAGCAAGTCATCATGAACGGCATTCGTGAGGTTGAGCGCGATAACATTCTCAATGAATTTAATACACGTCGCGGTGAACTCGTCGTTGGCGTGGTACAACGCATGGCCGGTAATAATGTCATCATTGACCTTGGCAAAGCCGAAGCTATCTTACCACGCGAGTTTCAAGTACCGAGTGACAACTATCGCCCTGGCGCACGACTCAAGGTACTCCTCAAAGAGATACGTCGCGACGAGCGGGGTACACGCCTGATTGTCTCACGCGCTGATGTCGATTTGATTCGACGTATTTTTGAGATGGAAGTGCCTGAGATTCTCGCCGGTACCGTCGAGATCAAAAGCATCGCCCGCGAGGCCGGCATTCGCACCAAGTGTGCAGTTGCAGCTCGTCAAGAGGGGATTGACCCAGTCGGAGCCTGTGTAGGCGTACGTGGCGTGCGCATTCAAAGCATTGTCACTGAGCTCAACGGCGAGAAAATCGACGTTGTACAATGGACTCCTGACATTAAGGAATTCATCGCCAATGCGCTCTCCCCAGCCCAAGTTGTTGAGGTGCAAATCATCGAGGTCGATAAGGCGGTGGTTATCGTTCCAGACAAGCAGCTTTCATTGGCCATCGGTAAAGAAGGCCAAAATGTACGATTGGCCGCCAAATTAACGAAGTGGAAAATCGACATCAAAAGCTCAAGTACATTACTTGATGAGGTGCGGGAGGCCAATGAAGCGCGTCATGCAGCAGATGCTGAGAACATGGCCGAAGAAATCGAATTGGCCAACTCAAAGGCCGAGGATCGCATAGTTGATGTTGAGGGAATGATCATGTATCAGAATGTTCCCTATGGTCCACTTGCACATGAGTATATCGGCCTCACAGTCCAAATTCGTGCAACGTCAAGCCGTTTATACATCTACTATAATGACCGCCTGATATCAGGATTCACAATCCCTGATATTGACTATACGGTGAATGGATGACCCAACACAATAAACGCCCCAAACATATTCCACAACGACTGTGTATCAGCTGTCGCACAAGCACCCCAAAACGTGGGTTAGTCCGCATCGTGCGCATAGCTGAGGGGCGTATTGTAGTTGACACCACTGGTAAACTTAATGGTCGGGGAGCATATGTGTGTGCCGAACCGCAATGCTGGCAAAATCTTTTCGAACGCAATACCCTCGCCAGTGCGCTCCGACTTCAATCTGTAACAGAAGAGGATAGGGCAATTCTTATGTCCTTTGCCCGGACAATCGAAGCAATTAATGTAGATTGACACCAAACAAAGGTGACATCGCCCTGATGGAGGATAGGGAATGCAAGAATTCTGGCGTGTATTAATTAAGTACGCATCCGACGATAAACCAATCGGTGGTAGCAACCAGGCAAGCGACGAAACCAACAGTGATGAGTCGCGATCGACCAATCGACCAACTGGTGACCGACCATATACCCCGCGTCCTGCCGGTGATCGGCCACCACGCCCTGCTGGTGACCGACCATATACCCCGCGTCCTGCCGGTGATCGGCCACCACGCCCTGC
>JBMTAN010000056.1:0-19488 GCA_049428765.1 Roseiflexaceae bacterium | reverse complement strand
GGCCCACCCTGGGGGCCGGCGCTTGATGAGGAGGATTCATGAGCAGTTCTGCAAGTCATGCACACCACGGCGAGGCCGGCCAAAAGCCACTTGTCGGTTCGATGGGTGTGGATAGTCGCAAGTTGGGACTATGGGCCTTCATTGGTTCGGAGACCTTGTTCTTTGCGACATTGATTGTGACCCACTTGATTTTCTACGCTCGCACCAAAGAGGTCTTGAATGGCGCTGGCATCCTAAGGGAGCTTGACCCACGCCTTAATTACCTCGGTATTGAGTTAACGACTGTCTTGGCTTCGTTGTTGTTGGCCAGTTCGTTGACCATGGTGTTGGCCTTGGCTGCCTCCAAAGTCCGCGATTGGAAGAAGTTCCGTTTCTGGCAGATGGCTACCATTTTGCTCGGTGCGGCGTTCGTCGGCGGCCAGATTTATGAGTTCAGCCACCTCTATCATGTCGGCCTCAAGTTGGCGCCGTCGTACTCACTGCAAATCAGTGATGAGGTGTATAGCATGCTGTCTTCGCTTAATCTGGATCCATCCATTCTTAAACTGGGTGAAGATCATGGTCATCCGGCAGCTATTGTGCCCAGCTTGTTTGGTGTGACGTTCTTCGTGATGACTGGCTTCCACGGCTTGCACGTGACCATCGGTATCATCTGGTTGTTGGCCGTGTATGTCAAAGTCAACAAGTTCCCAGACTCACCTGAAAACCCAATGGATATCGAGTTGGGCGGTCTCTACTGGCACTTCGTTGACTTGGTGTGGGTGGCAATCTTCACCATTGTCTATTTGATGTAGGAGGGTCGCATGGCAAATCATGACACACATGTGGAGCATCACGAGGCCCACGCCGAGCATAGCACGCGCTTCTATTGGATGGTCGGTTTGGTACTGGCAATCGTTACTGCAGTCGAAGTAGCTATTTTCTTGGTGCAGGATTTGTTTCTGCACGAGTTGTTCTTGGCTATCTTGATTGTACTGATGCTTACCAAAGGCGTTGGTGTCGTATTGTATTTTATGCACATCAAAGGCGACTTCAAGATTTTTCAATTTTTGTTTGTTGTGCCATTCTTGATGGCCGTTTCGTTGGTTCTAATCATGTTGACGCTCTTCTCAGTGCATGTCGGCATTGCTGGTTAATCAACACAATTTGCTCCGCCACAGGTGTCGTCCTGTGGCGGATTTTTGTTTTTGCGTAGTCTGAATGTTGTAAGATAAAGAGGGTTAAACTTTTGAGGTAATGTGATGAATGTATATGCCTGGAACTTCGAACCTGGCCTAATCATGGCCTTGACACTTCTTACTGTTGGCTATTTGCTCATTACCGGTCCGTTGTTACGCCGTTGGGAATTGGAGCCAGCCACTCAGGTGGAGCGCAACCGGTTTTTGTTGGCTCTTGTGCTCATGGCTGTAGCACTGATTTCACCAATTGATACGTTGTCACTTGTCTCATTATCGATGCACATGGTACAGCATCTGATCCTGATGATTCCTGTGCCAATTCTTTTAATTGGTAGCATGCCGGCGTCACTTGGCAGTGTGTTGTTCCGTAATGGTAGCATCTTAGCCCTTGGGCAAGCGCTGTTCAATCCTGTGGCCGTGTTTTTGATTTCGAACGCCATTTTGATTGGATGGCATGTGCCGGCGAATTATGATTTGGCTGTCCGCGACCAAAACGTGCATGTACTTGAGCATGTGATGTTCATCGTAGGTGCGTTTTTATCGTGGTGGCCGGTCTATAGCCAACTGCCACAACTGCCTCGCTCAACACCCGGTGCGCTGATGATTTATCTCTTCTTCATGTCGATTCCGCCTACGATTATCGGTGCATTGTTGACATTTGCCGGTTTTGTGGTTTATCCGGCTTACGAGGGTGTGGCGCGACCATGGGGTATGAGCGCCCAAACGGATCAGGAGTTGGCCGGCTTAATTATGTGGCTGTTTGGTGGCTTGATTTACTTTGCAATCCTGACCGTTATCTTCTTTCGTTGGTTTAATCGTCCTGGTGACGACAGTAGCGTTTAATAGACAAAGAGGTCATTGATGGATCCATTCATTCGGACGTATCCACCCAAGCGCCCCCAAGGGAAGAAGCATGTGTGGTATGTGATGCGCGGTGAGGATTTGGTAGTTGACGTGAATGCTCTAGCCGAACCCCTTGCCGGCGATCCACATGGCCCGCACAGTATCACAATTGCCCAGCACTTTCCGCTCGGGACGCAAGGAGATCTTGCGGTGCATGCAGCCGCAGTCGCCCCTGATTGTGAGCTCTCAGAGGGCTTGCAGGCGATTAATTTGCGTACGCTGATGAATCACCCTGGGGTGACACCTGAGGTGGTGGCAGCGGCGAGTTACGCCAAACAGCTTGTCGAGTTCCGCACTCTCCATCGCTTTTGTACACGTTGTGGGCAGCCGTATCGCGCCATCGAGAATAATTGGGGCTATCGTTGCGACCCATGCGCTTTCGAGATTTTTCCACCGGTCAGCCCTGCGATTATCGTGCTCATCCACGATGGTCCTGATCGCGTCTTGTTGACCACTAAAACAGGTTGGGGTAATCGGTATAGTCTTGTTGCTGGCTTTGTTGAGCCCGGTGAAAGTTTTGAGGCCTGCGTTGCCCGCGAGGTGCGTGAGGAAGTGGGCGTCGAAGTGCACCAGATTCGCTATGTCGGCAGTCAAAACTGGCCATTCCCCCATCAAGTTATGGTCGGATTTTTGGCCAAATACAAGAGCGGCGACATCCAAATCGATGCCGAGGAGTTAGCCGATGGTCGCTGGTTTAATCGTGATGCAATGCCTGCGACGCCACCATCAACGGCTATCTCTGGACAAATTCTCGATATTTGGCTCCGTCACGAGATTTCGCAGGGCATGATTACCGGCTTTGATTATCACGAGTGATTGTAAGTAAATTGCTGATTAGGTTGCCTAATTTGCATCTAATTATCAGATTGTTCTTATGATTTTCTTATGTTTGTGCTGTTTTGGCGTGGTATAGTTAGGTCATTGAGTGGTGATTGCGACGGTTATCACAATATCGGCAACGATATATCGCTTCACGTCGCCCCCTAACCCTCCCGGGGCAACCCGGTTTCCACCAACGGTGGGTGGTGAGCATAGCTCCCACCCACTCCTCTTTTTGTGCTACGGTATAATAAAACCAGCAGTGTAATTGCTCAGCCCAAAGGACACGTAGTATGTCGCAACGTTCACGACTCGGTGTGATTGTCAGTGGATCGCTCACTGATGGCTTAACTGCCCGGATTGACGGCAGTCAAGCCATTGAGTCACTGCGCGTCGGTCAGTTTTTGTTGGTCGAGGGGCGACAGCATGAATTTTTTGCGATGCTCACCGATGTTGAGCTGGCAGCTACATCACCTGGTGTGCTTCTTGATCCGCCGAGCGACGATGTATTTATGCAAGAGGTGCTCGCTGGTACTACTACCTATGGCACCATTGATTTACGTCCATCACTGATGCTTCCGCGTGATGTGAGTGAGGGTATGCTCCCCGTCAAAACTATTCCAGCGCACTTCTCGCCGGTCTATGAGGCTAACGAGGGGGATTTTACCCGTGTCTTTGGTCGCGAGGATGCGACTCACTTTGAGATTGGCCGACCACTCGATATGGATGTGCCGGTTTGCATCGATTTACATCGTCTAGTCGAGCGTTCGAACGGCGTGTTTGGCAAAAGCGGTACAGGCAAGAGCTTTTTGACGCGCCTGTTGCTCAGTGGCACGATTAAGTCTGGGGTTGCCGCGAATCTCATTTTTGATATGCACTCCGAGTACGGTAACGACGCCACCTCCGAGGGCGGTGGGTTTGTCAAAGGCTTGCGCAAAATATTTGGTTCAAGTGTGCGCATCTATACCCTCGACGCCGCCTCATCAAATCGTCGTGGCTCGAGCTACGACCATGAGGTATTGATTGGCCTAAACGAGATCGAGGTCGATGATGTGTTACTCATCCAGCATGAGCTGAATCTGAACGCCACCGCGGCTGAGTCTGCGTATCGCTTGGTCGATCAATATCACGATAAATGGTTGCGCACATTGCTAGATTGGTCACCCGAGGAATTGCAGACATTTGCCGACGACACTGGTACCCACTATGGTTCGCTGAGTGCGCTCAAACGCAAGCTCGAGTCGCTACGACGGCGCGAGTATGTGCGCGATCAGGTTAATGGCTCGGTGATTAATACGCTGATTGATGAGCTGATGGCAAAAAAGCATGTGGTGCTCGAGTTTGGTCGCTTTGATAATGCGATTGACTATATGCTCGTGGCTAATATTATTACGCGCAAAATCCACCAGCGCTGGCGCGAACGTACCGAGGCGTATCTGACTAGCAAAGATCCATCACAAAAACCACCACAACTAGTCATAACGATTGAAGAAGCGCATAAATTCCTCAATCCGCTATCTGCTAAGCAAACCATTTTTGGCACGATTGCCCGCGAGATGCGTAAGTATAGCGTGACGCTGCTTGTGGTCGATCAGCGGCCGTCATCGATTGATAGTGATGTGATGAGTCAATTAGGCAGTCGTGTAACCGCATTACTGAATGACGAAAAAGACATTGATGCCGTCTTTACTGGTGTGAGTGGCTCATCGGCATTACGCACGGTACTCTCGACGCTTGATTCACGACAGCAATGTTTGATTTTGGGGCATGCCGTGCCAATGCCAGTGGTTGTGCGGACGCGCCCCTACGATGAACAGTTTTATACGGCGATGGCGCACGGCTACACGGTTGCCGGGCAGGTCATTGATAAACCACTACCGACAACCGACGACTTATTTGGGCCAGATGAATAATTAGGGGCTTGGGGTGATGGTGGCATCAATACCGTACTGCATGAGATTACCCATACGGACACGGGCAAGCACGGCCATCTCTTGGCGGCCTGCGTCGTCTGCCACACGGGCTGCCTCTCCAAACAGCTCGATGGCTGTCAAGACGTCCCCGCGTGCCTCGGCGACACCTGCAGCTAGCAAGATGCCTTCGGGGTAAGTGGCGGGCGTTTGTTGCAGCAATGTAGCATCCTCAGCGGCTGCATCAAGATTTAACGACAATAACCGAGTGTTACCTCTTTTGTAGAGCAATGTGTTTTTGTCCTCGACTTGGGATTGGACACGCGCCCACAACTCCTCGGCTTGTGACGTATTCCCGTTGACTTCTGATAAGACGGAGAGCCAAAGCATTGTCTCGAGATCATCGGGGAACGCAGCATGCTCTTGTTGTGCCAATGCATACGCCGCTGCTGATTGCCCTGATACCGCCAAATCGAGAATGCCAGTTGTATTCGGCACAGGTGGTGCGGTTACCACTACATAGGTAATCAACGTCAAAATAGCGGTAATGATACTTGTGGTGGTAATGAATCGCTTGCGTTTATGCGACTTGCGCGCCGCGGCAAGTGCTAATAGTCGATGTCCATGGATGCTATCGGTTGGTATCGGCGTACCTGCATGTGCTTTCGCAAAACGCTCAGCCTCGCGCATGGCCCGACCTACCACGGCATCAACGCGTACAAGTTCACTATTGATATCAAGACCTTGGGATTGACAGTCGGTTGCAAGACGACTGATATCGTCGAGTAGTGCCAGAAACCGTTGTGCGCCGTCTGGTGTTTGGTCGTATATCAGCGCTAGCGGCTCGACTTGATCAAGCATGCGTCGTAACACGGGCATGAGTGGTTGTGAAGAGGTTGTCATAGTGTGTATTACTGTCTAGGATTGTCGATATCGATCATGTCAATGGTATAATGCCAAAGAGTGAAATACATTAGTCATGAGGTAGCATACCATATGCGATTAGTTATTGTTCGCCATGGCGAAAGCGAATGGAATCGAATCGGCCGTTATCAAGGTCAGTACGATGCACCGTTGTCCGAGATGGGTGTCCGTCAAGCTGAGGCCCTCGCCGAGCGCTTGCGCACTGAGTCATTCCATACTATCTATGCGAGCCCACTGCAGCGTGCCCGATTGACCGGAGAGGCCGTGCACAAGTATCATCCCGAGACACCGTTTGTCATCGAGCCAGCAATTATTGAAATTGATCATGGCGAATGGGCCGGATTAATGGTTGATGAGGTGATAGCCAAATTTGGCGATGGCTTGCGCGAATGGCGCCTCCATCCAACTCGCTCGCAAATGCCAGGTGGTGAGAGTTTTAGCAATATTCTCAAGCGCGTCCTTGACTTCAAAGAGAATCTGCTTAAGGCTCATCCCGATCAAACGATTTTGCTCTCAACGCACGATGTGGTCGTCAAAATCCTTGTGGCCGATGCGCTCGGTATGCACATGGACGGCATGAATCGCATCTGGGTCACTAATGCCAGCATCTCGGTTATCGAGTATAGCAATGATATGACCTATCTGGCCAGTCTCAGCGAAGCCTCACATCTCAGCAAGCTCGAGGTGGTGCGCGGCGCTTGGTAACACCGTTGTGCACGCTGTCGCCTTGGATAATTTCCTAGGTGGCAGCGTGCAAAATATCAACAAGATATGTGCAAATACGTTGCGTTGACAGATTGAGACTTTGTGATATAGTTAACGCACTGCCGATAGCGGTAGCAGATTACAGAGGTCAACGCATGTCAATTGCAGCTTTCCAAGTAAATACGCCCAGCGTTGGGAGGATGCAATTAGCAGATATCATGCAGGCGACCGGACTACAAGCTGACTTTGTGCAGGTTGAGCATGAGATCCTTGCGCGCATTCGTTCACGCCAAGATGCAATCCAAGAAGCTGGTCTATACACCATGCAGGCAGGTGGCAAGCGATTACGTGTAATGATGGTGTTGCTCGCCGCCAAAGTTGCGACGTACGATTTTGCGCGTGCAGTGCATCCAGCTGTTGCAATTGAATTGCTGCATGCGGCATCACTAGTACACGATGATTTGGTTGACCATGCTGGTGCACGGCGTGGGCGAGCAACGGTGCATAAGCGTTGGAATCGCAATGTAGCACTAGCGCTTGGCGATTATTTGTTTGGATTAGCGGCGCGTGAGTTAGCCGACGAGCCTGATCCACGGATTATTGGGTTTTATGTGCATGCAGCCCAGCGTATGGTCGAAGGTGAGCTGAACCCGGTAACCATGGTAGAGCCGTTTGATCAGGCTACAGCGCAGTATTACCGTAAAATCGGCAACAAAACAGCGGTGTTGTTTGAGGCAGCCTGTCGAGCAGGTATCGCGGTCTCAGGCGGTAGTGAGCAAGCGGTTGCTGCGCTCGGTCAACTGGGGTATGAGCTTGGTTTAGCCTTTCAGATTATCGACGATGTTCTCGATATGACTGAGAGTGAAGCAGTATTAGGCAAGCCTGCAGGGAATGATCTCCGTGAGGGGACTATCACCCTGCCGCTGTTGCTAGCAGCTAAACAGTCTGATGACTCGGTATTGCGCCAGATTATCCAGGGCCCGATTGCACCTGACCAGGTGCCGGCTGTGATTGCTGCGATTCAGATGGCAGGTGGCATCAAGGCAGCCTATGCTGCTGCAGAGCAGTGCATCCAACGTGGTTTGGCGCAACTAGAGGTCCATGCATCTCCGGAGGTCTTTGCGGCGTTCCAGACAATTGGTGAGACGATTTTGCGTCGTCGTTCGTAAACCTGATCTGATAAGACTCCTGTGGGGCAGTATGCTCCACAGGAGTTTTTTTCATCATTTCCTCATGATACTTAGGTGCTGATCATAGTGGTTGGCACATCCAGAGATTGACCATAATCGTATTACTCCATAGAAGCACATTGAAATGTGCGTGCGATTTGCCCAGCACAGAATGTGAGATGAAAAATGTCAATCAAACACGATGCCGATGAATTAGATATGTTGAGTGGTCCCGATTCACATTGGACTGATGAGTCCGCAGAGGAATATATCAATGATGGCATCCGCAAAGGTGATATCGTTGAGGATTCAGTACAGATGTACCTGCGTGAAATCGGCCAAGTCCAGTTGCTTAATGGTGCCCAAGAGATTGATTTGGCTCAACGCATGGAAGCCGGTATTTGTGCGCGCGAGATTCTGCAGACAGAGCTACCTACGCTTGATCCGCTGATTGACGAGCGCATTCACACCTTGGTTGCCCAAACTGAACATGCCATTGATGTGCAGTCATGGTGTCAGCGCTGGATGGCAGTCGGTGGATTGGTGAGTGACGTGCCGTATGTGCTGGCTGTTGCATCCCAACACCAACGTGTGGTGCGAGAGCCTTTCGTCTATGCCGAGTTCGATGAGAATCTTGATCTTGTGCGCAATCGTGAGCGCCTCGTGTCGATGGTTTCAATGACTGGGATTGCACCTTTTGCTCCGCTTTATCTGCGTCTTGTGCAACAAGGACATGCCCCTGATTTACTGTTAGCCTGGATTCTTGGCGGGCTTTCTCCAAATGCGCGCTTACTAGTCGAACTAACAGATCGTGAGCAACGTCAACTCAAACGCCGTATTGATGATGCCGAAGAGGCGCGTCGCCGCTTGATTCAAGCAAATTTGCGCTTGGTTGTTAGTGTCGCCAAGAAGTACATCGGTGGCCCGCTATCATTTATGGACCTAGTCCAAGAGGGCAACATTGGTTTGATGCGTGCGGTTGAGAAGTTCGACTACTTGCGCAAAAACCGTTTCTCAACCTATGCCACATGGTGGATTCGCCAGGCGGTTACCCGCGCTATTGCTGAGCAAAGTCGCTTGATTCGCTTGCCCGTGCACTTGAGTGACGCCATCGGTCAGATGCGCCGTGCTACGCGTGTTCTCGAACAAGGTCTCTCCCGTGAGCCCACGCCTGAAGAGGTCGCCGCAGAGTTAGGCATCTCCGATCGCAAAGTACGTCGCTTGCTCCAAGCGTCGGCGCAACCGATATCACTTGAGCAACCGATTAACAACGATGGTGAAGGTCATATTGGTGAATTACTTGCTGATGAAATCAGCGATACTCCGATTGATATCGCCACCCGACATATGCTCCAACAAGATGTTGCTTTGGCGTTGAGCGAACTCCCAGAGCGTGAACGCGCCATCCTGATGATGCGCTATGGACTCAATGACGGACGCCGGCGTACACTCGAAGAGGTCGGATTGGCGTTTGGCATTACTCGCGAACGCACTCGCCAAATCGAGGCCGATGCGTTGCGTTTGCTCCGCTCACCTCAGTTCGGTGCGCGACTTCAAGGGTATCTCGAGTAATTATATAGTTATGGTCGGTGCACGGAATGACGCCGTGCACCGATTTTTTTGTTTATACGACTGGGCGTCGTTTGACCATCATCGTCATCTCACCTTGTTGGACAACTGCAGCATGTTGATTGATGACTTGTACACCATAGGTAATAATGCCGCGCTCGAGGTTTTTGGTGGGACGAAGGTTGATAACTGTCAATACCGCATGAATTGTATCTCCGAAGCGAATCGGCGCGGTGAAGTTCCAGTTCAGTCCCAAAAATGCAATAATTCCATCGGGATCAAGATCAGTGCGATACTTGAGTCCATTGACGATTGAGAGCCCGAGTAGCCCATGGGCGATGCGCTCACCAAACGGCGATGATTTCATGTATTCGGCATCAGTATGGAGTCGGTTGAAATCACCGGTGAGCATGGCAAACATACTGACCTCGGTCTCTCCAATAGTGCGAGCCGGGGTTGTCATTTGCAGTCCGAGTTCGTAATCCTCATAAAAGTGATAACGTGTCATGGTATGCTCCTTTGGTATACAAAAGCGGCGATGCGTTGCCACGCATCGCCACTCTAATATCACGAAATAGCTTACTTCTCGAGCGCCTCTTTGACCAAGCGGGCGATATCGGTGGGCAATTCTGCAACATGTACACCAACAGCCTGCAAGGCTTCGATTTTCTCTTGTGCAGTACCCTCGCCACCTGAGATGATGGCACCAGCGTGACCCATGCGCTTGCCCTCTGGAGCGGTGCGCCCGGCAATGAAGCCAACTACTGGCTTGGTCACGTGCTTGCCGATGTAGCGAGCGGCATCTTGCTCGGCCGTACCGCCAATCTCGCCGATCAAGACGATGGCCTGGGTCTCAGGGTCATTCTGGAATTGCTCGAGCACATCGATGTAGTTGGTACCGATGATGGGGTCACCACCAATACCGACGATTGAACTTTGACCGAGCCCGATGCGGGTCAAGGCATCGACTGCCTCGTAGGTCAACGTACCGCTCTTTGAGACGATACCGACTGGTCCCGGGATGGCGATATTGCCGGGGATGATGCCGACTTTGGCTTGACCTGGTGTCAACAATCCTGGACAGTTGGGCCCAATCAAGCGTGCACCGCATTCTTTGACATACGCATAAGTGCTGACCATGTCATTCGCTGGGATACCCTCGGTGATACAGACAATCAATCCAATACCGGCAGCGGCCGCCTCGCGGATGGCGTCTGGCGCAAATGCGGCTGGAACATAAATAATCGAGGTATTGGCTCCGGTGGACATGACAGCATCTGCCACTGTATTGAAAATCGGCACTTGACCGTCAATTGCCGTTTGGCCTGCACGACCTGGGGTGACACCAGCGACTACATTAGTGCCGTAGGCCACCATCTGACGGGTATGGAACTCACCTTCACGGCCGGTGATTCCTTGTACAACTAACCGCGTGTTACGGTCGACGAGAATGCTCATCTGCGTTACTCCCAAAATTATCCCTTTTGCCGTGCTATCCTAGCATGATAATAGCTTTTCAGCAAATAACCAGCGAATCATCGGCCTTGTGTTACGCCATTGTCTATGTCACGCCTTCATGCCACCGATTATTTCACTACTGCCGATATGTATTCATCCCTGCGAATCGTCGTTACTCTATGAAAATTGGCATATTTGTACATTTTGTACAAACAAAAAGTATTGCGTTTATGCGAAATGTACAATACTATAGAAATGGGTTCGAAAAACATTGAATGGCAAGGAGGCCACCCAATGGATCACACACACGTAGAACAGTCGTACAGCGACGAAGTCATGACACAAATCCCCGAGGCTGAGCAGATGTTGCGCGCCATGGGTATCGAGCGAAGCCACACACGCTTGCAAGTCCAAGCTGAGGCTGCCTCTTTGGACACTGAGACGATGATGGCTGCATTGGACATGAAGATGCGTCGTCACAAGCCACAGATGAGTCCTGACAAACTCAACTAAGCACGCATGACTGCGTCACCACCTCTCGTCGTACCGCCGTGTAAGACGAGAGGTTTTTTGTAGTGCTTTGGGTAGTGTGATGCTGGTACAATACACTGTGCATTTGTATACAAAGGACGAGGCATGACAAAGACGGTATGGCGCACGTTGCGCGACTACAGCATTATCACGTTCGGTGCATTGCTGTCGGCAACTGCAGCCCGGTCATTTTTGGTGCCAAACGAGGTGGTTGCAGGTGGTGTGACTGGTGTGGCCATCATGATTAATTCATTGATGGATTTACCGATTGGGTGGCTGATTATTGCATTCAATATCCCATTGTTTGTGTTCGGCTTTCATATGTTGGGTGGACTAAAATTTGCGTTGCGTACGGTCTATGCCACTGTACTATTGGCATTTGGTATCGACTATATTGCGCCGTTTTTGCCAATTGTCACTGACGATCCACTTTTGTATAGCATTTACGGTGGATTGCTCGACGGTATTGGCATGGGATTAGTGTTGCGTGTGGGGGGCACGACCGGTGGCACCGACATCATTGCCCGCATCGTAGAGCGTCGGTATGGTGTGGCGCCCGGGCGGGTTATTTTGTTGGTTGATATCACAATTTATGTAGGTGCGTTCTTTTTGTATGGACCCGAAAAAGCCTTATATGCCTTGATTGTGGCTTTTATTGCCACGCGTGTGATTGATGCGACCTTAGCGGCTGGCAAGGGATCGCGCCAATTGTTCATCATCACGCAGACTCCAGATGCAATTGTGCGCGACGTATTTGCCGAGCTCGGGCGTGGTGTGACATTGCTCGAGGGACGTGGTGGGTATACACATCGCAAGCGCAATATTCTGGTGTGTGCGGTAGCGCGTAGTGAGTTAGGCGTGATTAAGTCGATTGTTGCGATGCATGATCCCAAAGCGTTTGTGATTATTGGCGAGGCGCTTGAAGTATTAGGTGAGGGGTTTACGCATCCGTCGATGTTGCCTAATTCACCTGTGCCGCTAGCGAGTGAACACTCGACATTGCCACTTGATGATGATAGAGTAGTACCACCGGCTGGGTAAATTCATATCAGAAAGTGTCAAATGATGGCGACACACAAAGCACTACCCGTGAGCGAGGCTGTTGTGGATGCAGCGACACACGAATTCAGGACGCCCTTTCATCTGTATGACGAGGCCACAATACGTCAGGCAGTACGTCGGTTGAACCAATCATTTGCCTGGGCTCCCGGTTTCCGCAATTATTTTGCCGTCAAAGCGACGCCGAATCCGGCGATTTTGCGGATTGTCACCGAAGAAGGATGTGGACTTGATTGTAGTTCATTTGCAGAGTTAATCATGGCTGGGCGTTTGGGGTTGCGAGGTGATGCCGTCATGTTCACCTCAAATAATACGCCGATTGATGAATACCGCATGGCTCTCAAGCTAGGCGCTCATATTAACTTTGATGATGTTGGTCATCTGGATTATCTATTGGCGCATGATGTAGCCTTGCCCGAGCTCGTGTCGTTCCGCTATAACCCAGGGGCAGAGCGCGAGGGTAACACAATTATTGGCCGCCCGGCCGAGGCTAAGTTCGGGGCGACCAAGGCGCAGTTGTTGGCAGGGTATGCGCAGGCCAAAGCACTCGGTGTAACGCGGTTTGGTCTGCATACCATGATTGCTTCGAACGAGCGCAATGCTGATTATTTTGTGACGACGGCCGACATGCTCTTCCAGTTGGCAGCTGATATACATCGCGAGCTGGGGATTACATTTGAGTACATCAATCTCGGTGGCGGGATTGGAATTCCCTATCACCCAGATGATTCACCTGTCGATATCGAGCGAGTTGGGGCTGGTGTGGCGCGCGCATACGATCAGTATATTGTGACAAGCGGCATGCTGGCGCCGCGGGTGTTATTGGAGTGTGGCAGGGTGATTACGGGGCCGGCAGGGATGTTAGTAACAACCGTACGTCACGCTAAGAGTACCTACCGCAACTACGTTGGCGTTGATGCCTCGATGGCTGATTTGATGCGACCGGGCATGTATGGCGCTTACCACCATATCACCGTGATGGGTAAGCCGACGCATGACAGCGATGAGCACTACGACGTGGTGGGATCGTTGTGTGAAAACAACGATAAGTTTGCCGTCAATCGACAACTGCCACAGGTACAAACTGGCGATGTGATAGTGATTCATGATACCGGAGCACACGGGCGGGCGATGGGCTTTAATTACAACGGCAAGCTCCGATGTGGCGAGGTGTTGCACACTAGCGATGGGCAATTGCGGCTTATTCGCCGAGCGGAGACATACGATGATTTGTTTGCAACGTTGATTGAGGATGAGGATGACGCGTAATGTGACGCATCAAGATATCGCTAATCGGGTGGGCGTTTCACGCACTACAGTGTCGCTTGTGCTGAATTGTCAGAGTACTAAGCGTGTGGCGCCGGCTTTGGCTGAGAGGATTCGGGCTGAAGCACAAGCAATGGGCTATGTAACCAATCGGCTCGCGCGGACACTGCGTACGGGTGAGTCGAATGTGTTGGCATTGGTTGTCCCCAAGGTCGATAGTCCGTTTTTTGGTGCTGTCTACTTAGGAGCAGAGTCTGCAGCCAATGCAGCTGGATATACATTATCACTGGTGCGTAGCCGTAATACACAGAATACACAAGAGATAGTGGTGCAACATCTTGTGGAGCGTGCAGTTGATGGATTCGTGTTGTGGCAACCGATGAATCCATCTATGACAAAGCGGTATGCCAATCGTATCGTGACCGTCGAACATCGTATCCCTGGCGTATCATCGGTGGAGTTTGCTGTGAACCAGGCCATGCATACGTTGCTCAGCCATGCAAACAAGCGATACCAGTCGATAATCCATCTGACGGTGGATTTACCTGATGCCACATTTGTCATGCGCCGTGAGGCGTTTGTTGCGTTTGGGCAACAATATCCATCAGTTCAGATGCGCCAAATACGGGTGCCTTTTGATTTTGGTCAGATTATCCGCATTCTTTTACCGTTATTTGAGGCACAACGCGATCAGCCCACACTTTATTGTTGCGATGATGATATGCTCGCAGCAGCGGTGTATCATATGGCATATAGACAAACACAACCTATTCCCCAACAGGTGGCAGTCATGTCACTTGGCGGATCGGCGGTTGCCGAATTACTGTTCCCCACGCTGACGCATATTAAACTCCCTGCTTTTGAATTGGGCAGTCACGCAATCCGATTCTTGATATCGACATTGCATGGGCATGCACCGCAGTCGATGGTGTTACCAGGCGCATTTGTACAAGGTCATTCCACCTAAATATACAGAACATAATACCTAAAACACTACACATAAGAATGTGTGGTGCTTTTTTTGTTAATTATTACTACAAAAAATTGACAATCATCTATGTAATATGTACTGACTAGTTACTCGAGTAATACATGATAAATATCTATTACATGCATAGAGAAAATTTGGGGTAAGCGTTACCAATCAGTATTGAAATAGTGTTACAAATGGGGTATTAGTTGGATGATTGGTGTGATGAGGTTGTTATTGATGTGGTCAGAACTTTGATACGATTGTTTGCTTGTGATGGGGCATTTGCAAATGACATGGGAACACAGGCTTTGCCTGCGGTACCGTGGGTGAGCTATCTGTTTGATTGTTGCGGGTGGTGAATGTATGGCTTGGAGCAGACGCGAGTGCCGTGTGGTTTAGCGTGGATATATTACACCCATGTGACTGTCACACCCCGGCAGGCGCATGGGGTGTTGTTTCTAGTAGAGACTATTGTATTGGTGATGTGGTTGCACTTGATGGTTGTTACACTTCGCGTTGCATCCAGTGAATAATGGCAGAATTGAACAAATCCGGGCGCTCGAGGTTACTGAGGTGGCCGACTTCGTCGATGATGACTGCGTCGCCATATGGGATTTGGGCTGCCATGGCACGGCTCTCTTCAGCGGGAATGATTGGATCGAGGGTAGCCCCAATCACGAGTGTGGGCACAGTGATTGTAGGCAAGAGTGGCGTTGCATCAGGGCGTTCACGCATCATCAGCAGGGCGTTGGCGAGGGTGCGAGTCGGGGCTGAGGCCGCCATGTCGCGCACGATACGTTTGATGCCGTTGCCGGTAAATTCGGAGAGGAGTCGAGGCAGCATGATATCAGCGATGGCCTCAGCACCTTGTTCAAGCGCGATGGCGGCATTGTGACTACGGGCTGCTTTGGTGGTGGTATCATCGGCGGCGGCTCTAGTGTTACACAAGGCGAGTCGGTTGATGCGGTGTGGCGCAATGCGCCAGAGGGCCAAGGCAAGATAGCCACCCATCGAAAGGCCTGCGACAGCTGCGGTATCAATTTGATATTCGTCGAGGGCATCGACGATATATTGGGCTAACTCATCGATATGCGTCACATCAGCTGGAGTGTTTGGATGCCAGTAAGACGAACCGAATCCAGCATAGTCGAATGCTAGCACATGATAGCGATGCCCGAGCACGGCAAGTTGTGGTTGCCACATCTGGTGATTGAGCGGGAATGCGTGGAGCAAAATAAGTGGAGCACCTTCGCCAAATTCGTGGGCAATAGCTGGTTGCATGATGCATTCTCTTTCAATAAAATTCCTGCTTTTGTTATACCACGCGATTCATCGTTCTCCCATCTTGCACGAGTATACTTACTATATTCGTGATTATGGAGGCATTGCTACGTGATGCAACGTCTGCTTATCGTATTTATTACTATTATCAGTCTCTTTATTGTAGTAGTAGGGTCATTTATCTGGACGAATGTCCGAGATATATGGGGGGATGCAACAGTCGTTAGCGTCCCAAAGTTGATTCCGGATTGGTTGGCAGTAACCGCTGAGGGCGAATTGCAACTGCATCGGAATGGTGATGTGATTACTGTCCGCCGCGATGCATTGCCTGATGGATTCGGATTACCAGCTATCTCGCCTGATGGTCAGTTTGTGGCGTATGCGCGGACAACAGATACCACGATTGCCTTGTCGGTGTTGACGTTGGCGTCAGGTAATACTATTGATTTGTATGCGGTACCGGGGAGTGTGCCATTGGCGTTTGTATGGTCGCCAAACAGTCAATATATTGCGTTTTTGGTTGATGGCGGTAATATTACGTATGTTGCGCAGCGTGATGGTACGGATCCTTTGGTGCAGGTAGCGCGTGGTGCGCCGTCATATATGCATTGGCGTCCTGATAGCCAAATGTTGTTATTGCATACGGGTGGCGTTGGTCGAGTGGGTGGCATGATGTCGACGTATGATGTGGCAGATGATGTGGTTACGGTTATCAGTAACGACCCGGCGAATTTTCAGGTACCACAATGGAACAACCAAGGTGATGGGTATTATTATGTGGCAGACCCACAGCCATTAGGGAACCCTAATGATGTACCACGGGCGGTTATTACGCAACAATTTTTGGATGGACGGAGTCAAATTATTGCTGACGAAGGTCAGGCGACAGTACGTCTGATGCATGCGCCGCAAGGTGATGCGCTGGCGTATATTGCAGCGACAGTCGATCAACGTGTCTTACGTATTTGGCGGAATCAGCAGTTAGTGACGTTGGCAGATACTGAACCACTTGCGGCGTTCTGGTCTCCTGATGCACGGCGTATAGCAGTCTTGGTTGGTCGCAACGACGGGCTAGCTGAGTGGCATATGGTTGATGTCGAGAGTGGCCAGCGCCAAGTGCTGTCGGCGTTTGTTCCGAGTGAAATGTACATTGGCTATCTCCGCTATTTTGATGCATACACGCTATCGCCATGGAGCACCGATGGACAATGGCTACTCATGTCGACATCCACGGTTGTTCAAGGTCAACCAACTGCAGGGAGTGCAGTGGTCCCACTCGGGCGCGGTGTATTTGCAGTTTGGATGCCATAGAAAGGAGTGCGCATGTCTCAGCAACGCATTTTGGTTGTCGAAGACGAGGCAGAGATTGCCGGGTATTTGCGCCGTGGCTTGAGTTTCGAAGGATTTGTGGTTGAGACTGCTGCTGATGGGCAGGCGGCCTTGATTGCAGCCCGTGAGCGTCCACCCGATGTCATCGTGCTCGATGTCATGTTGCCGAAGATTGATGGTTTTGAGGTTGCACGGCGTATTCGGTCTGCATCTGATGTGCCCATCATCATGTTAACTGCACGCGATGCTGTGCCTGATCGTGTTCAAGGCCTTGAGGTTGGTGCCGATGATTATTTGGTTAAGCCATTTGCCTTCGAGGAATTATTAGCGCGCATCAAGGCGCAGTTGCGTCGTATACAAGGGCGTAATACGGGGAATATTCTGCGTTATAACAATTTGCAAATGGATACCGCAGCGCACGAGACCACCATGAATGGCCGGCGTGTCGAGTTGACTGCCAAAGAATATGAGTTGCTCGAGTTATTTATGCGTCACCCGCAACAAGTGCTGACGCGCGACATCATCTACGATCGGGTGTGGGGGTATGACTTTGGTGGTGAGAGTAACATCATCGAGGTCTATGTGCGGTACTTGCGCCAAAAGCTAGAGGCACATGGTGACTCCCGCCTTATCCATACCGTACGAGGCGTAGGGTATATTTTGCGTGAAGAACAAGGTGAGAGTGAGTAGTCCTTATTACTCTGTATCGCGTCGCTGCATGGCAGCGGCGCTTTTTATTTGAACCCAGAGTGGAGGTACCCCATAAAATGCACGTTCGGCATCATTGACACTTGGGTCTATCTCACCAAGGCTCCAGCGCCCATTGATGCAGATAAACTGTGTGCCGAATCGTTGTGGTTGACGTTTGGCGATGAGGAGCCGATCCCAACTCGCAGCAACAACTGCCCAGGCACGATGATCGTGGCGTTGTGTGGCGGTGCGGGCGAAGTAGAGGGCCGTGGCGAACTCTTCGATGGTCTCGCCATGAAGTAGTACGATTGCCGCATGATAGTAGTCCGATGGATCAGTAATGCCACCGGCTGCAGCAATGTCACAGACACGTTCACAGCGATGCTGTCGCTGATGCGCGTTGTTGTCGTGCAACTGCTCGTCAGCGAGCCGCTCCAATTCGTGCGAAAAGGTTTCGTCCATGAAGTGTTATAGAGATGAACAAGAATATACACGTAGTATACTCATATTTCAGCGAAAATGTTGACTTTTTTGATAAATAGTTAACATTTAAATGACATGCTCTGCATCAGTTGATATGATGCATTACATTGATGTGGGTAAGAATCGCCCTTGGCGGATTTGGCTGGAGGAGATGTCGTATCGGAACGTAGATTCGTCGAGCGTCTCGAATAGAAACCGCCAGTGTGCGGGCACGCTTTGGACATCAAACAATTGAAATGGCTCGCCCTCCATCCGCCGTCCTGCCACCAAAAATGAACACCCTGTGTGAGCAATCTGGTCAAACATGTCATCAATGTTCCCATTGACATAATACTTGCGATCAAGTAATCGAACTGCCGTGTCATAGCCGAGTACAAACGTCGATCCCGGCATGAGCTGCGCTTTGTCGATGAACCGAGGCGCCCGGGTGAGGATCAACGAAGGCGTACTAAACTGTACTGCACGTTGGCGCACTACATTATATGGAATGGTTGGTTTGTCGACGTTGATGACACTCAACTCGAAGTAACCAGGTTTGCCGGTGACACTCATGGCAGTATGGAGCAACGCCCGATGACCATCGTGGAGAGGATTAAACGATCCAGATAGAATGGTAGCGTTGCTGATTGAGCGCGCCTGATATGCGGATTGAGTGTACTCGACGATGGCATATTGCCCGATAAGGAGTTGCCCGATTGCATCGTCGTATATAGTGTTGTGTTGGTCGAGTTGCTCGTGTTCACCGAGAGTGAGATCAATGTGGGCGGCGACATCGACATGGCGGGCTAGCACGCGTACCATGACCTCGCTGATGATGGCCTCTTCGCCGAGGCGATCGCGGAGCCCTTTTTGGAGAATTAGGCCATAGCTATGGATGAATTGGCCGTCACAGACGGCAACCCAACAGCCATGTTCACCTTTTTTGATGCGATCGGTGGCGATGGTGGCGGTACAGGATAATCCAATGGGGCGATTGGTATAGCCTAAGTCGATGGCGCGGATATAGGCGGATTTGGCCATGTCGATGGCGGTTTGTTGACTAACAAATCGGGCTGGCATGTAGCCAATATGATGTTGCATTGAGGCAGGTGAGTAGCAGTCGATGGCTTCGACGATGGTGCGCGATGAGCCAGCAACGCCGTGGAGCCACCATAATGCTTGACTGCCGGCGCCGGCGAAGGTGATGACGGTTGGGCGACTTTGGGCATGGATGGCAGTGATGAGTGGATTAAGCATTACGA
>JBMTAN010000055.1:0-19632 GCA_049428765.1 Roseiflexaceae bacterium | reverse complement strand
GTAAGGGCGTCCGACAGGGCGCCCGTATACACTCACTTGGCCACCTCGCACGAGCAAAAGTGTGTCCGATATGGCGCACTCCCAAGACGATACAGAAGGGTGCACTGCTGTGCCCCCACTTGCAAGACTAACCTGTCACTCGCTCTTCAAATGTGCGCACTCCTGTGCCCCAAAAACGTGGCACTTCACTCGTAAGGGCGTCCGACAGGGCGCCCGTATACACTCACTTGGCCACCTCGCACGAGCGTCCCACACGACGCCCACTCACACTATGCAGGCGGGGCACTGCTATGCCCCCACATACACACCTAGAAGTCTTTAGCAAAATTCGTCAGCCGCTGCGCCGTAAACTCATACAGCTGAGCTGGCCGGTGCGCCCCATCCCGAAAATACTCGTTGGTCGGCGTAATCGTATCGAGGCTCAAAAACTTTTTACGGAAGTTGCGCTTGTCCAGCTGGCGTTGCAAAATCGCCTCATAGGCACTCTGCAATTGCGTCAACGTAAACCGCTTTGGCAACAAGGCAAATACCACGTTGGTATAGTTGATTTTGCTCTTGAGACGATCGTGTGCATACGCAATAATCTCGGCATGGTCATACGCCAACTCAGGCAGTTCATCCACTGCCACAAATCGCGGATTGTGCGCCTCGAGATGACCACCAAACTCAAGCTGATACCCGAGCCCCATATACGTCACAGAGACTGCATGACCACGTGGATCGCGAGCAATGGTATCAAATGTATATAATTGCTCAATAATTGCGAGATTTTCAACTTTTATGTCAGCTTTTTGGGCCAAAATTCGAGCCAGCGAAAAGTGTGTTGTCTCGCCCGCTACGATATACCCACCAGGCAAGGCGTACATCCCTCGGAACGGGTCTTTGGCGCGTTGAATCAACAACACATGCAGTCGATCATCTATCAACTGCAATACCACTCCATCTACAACTAGGACAGGCGCTTGATACGTCGGCAGCACCATAACAACACCTCGTGTAGTGTATCAACCTCGATATCACCCACCACCAAGTAATATCATATGCGTATTATCCATCAGAATTTCATAAATCTTAATGAAATCTTCGTTAATCCAGCCACAGCGCTGCATTATGCAAATCCGACGGCATTCGCCAATCACCACGAGGGCTCAAGGCCACACTCCCGACCTTGGGGCCATCTGGCATCACTGAGCGCTTGAATTGACTCGTGGCAAAGCGCCGAATAAACGTATTCAGCCATTTGTCGATAGTTGAACCATCGTACACATCCACAAATGCCAACCGCGCTAAGTGGGCGATCTTTTCAGGCGCATCACCCCAGCGCACCAGATGATACAAAAAGAAGTCGTGGAGCTCGTACGGTCCAATAATATCTTCGGTCTTCTGACTAACCTCACCACTACCCGTAGTCGTCAACTCGGGCGAGATTGGCGTCTCGAGGATATCTACCAACACCGTACGAATCGAATCGACTTGCTGTTGGGCCACATGCATCACTAGGTGGCGTACCAACGTCTTGGGTACACCTGCATTAACATGGTAGTGGCTCATATGGTCACCATTAAATGTACACCAGCCTAGGGCGATCTCACTCAAATCGCCGGTTCCTAGTACCATCCCACCATGCAGGTTCGCTTTGTTAAACAAAATGCTCGTGCGCAAGCGCGCCTGCACGTTCTCATACGTCACATCCTGCGTCACCCCATCATGCCCCAAGGCAATTAACTGCTGGCGCACCAAGTCGCCGATGGCAATCACCTGATTGGGCACGCCATAGAGCCGCGAGAGTGTCACCGAGTTCAACTGTGTCCGCTCAGAGCTAGCGGCCGCCGGCATCGTATAGGTGTGCAGTATGTCGTGGACTGGCCGGCCGATAATCTCGGCTGTTTGGCAGGCCACCACAAAGGCCAGCGTCGAGTCGAGTCCACCCGACAACCCGAGGTGTAACAACGGTGTACGAGTGGCAAGCATCCGTTGGGCCAAGCCATGCGCCTGGATATTGAGGATATGCTGGAGTCGCTCTGCCCGAGCCGTGGCGCTTTCGCCTTGCGGCAAAAAGGGATGTGCTACCACGATAGGTTGTGGCATCACCGCCGGTCGTGTCGTCGTCGCCACAATCACGTCATAGCCGGTTGCACCACCGCGGTTGCTATCTTTGCGCCGATCAAAGCGCAGATGATCGATATCAATGTCAGCAACCATCAGACGGGTATCACGGGCAAACGGCTGGCGTTCGGCGGCGATGCGGCCGTTTTCGCAGATCAACTGATGGCCACTCATCACCACGTCAATGGTCGATTCACTCCAATCACAACCAGCATAGAGATAGCCAGCAATCAACTTGGCCGACTGTACACTGACCAGCTGGCGGCGATACGCCGCTTTGGCCACTAACTCGGGCGAGGCTGACGGATTAGCAACAATCAAGGCCCCGTGATCAACCAAGGCAATACTCGGTGATTGATGCACCCACAAATCTTCGCAAATCTCGACACCACAACGCACGCCGGCTACGTCAAATAGCAACTTGGTGCCGAACGGCACGGATTTGGTATCGATCACAGTCATCATATTGGCGTGGGGCCAATGTTGATACCAACGCTTCTCATAAAATTCGCCATAACTAGGCAAAAACTGCTTGGGCACAATGCCTTTAATTTCACCCTCAGCTAACACCGCTGCCACATTATATAAGGCGTCTTGATGCGAAAACGGCAACCCTACAATCATTGCAGTTGCATGCCCAGCGGTATATTGGGCCAAGCGCATCAACGCATCAGTTGCCTGTTGCAATAAGCGTGGTTGTAACACCAAATCGCCAAGTGAGTAGCCGGTAATGCACAGCTCAGGGTAGACAATCAGCGCCACACCTTGAGCAACAGCGTCATCATAAAGTTGCTGAATCTGCGCCACATTATGTGCCACATCCGCAACATGAACCAATGGACAGGCGGTCGCTACCCGCAGATACGCATCGCTGAGTTGATATGCCATGATTATGCCTCACCATTGATTTGATTGCCTTCATACTAACACCAAAGTACATCAAGGTTGATTGTCTGAAGAATCTTCTTCGTTATGGACTTTTAGGAGTGCTGATGCCAATAATCCGGTTGGAATCGATACAATACCCAAGCCCAACAACAACACAAAAAACGTAAAAATACGCCCCCCTGATGTAATGGGATAGACATCACCGTACCCCACAGTTGTTAATGTGGCTACTGCCCACCACATACTATCAAATACATTACTAAATTTATCTGGTTGGGCCTCTCGCTCAAAATAATAGATACCTATCGCCGACAAATACAAGAGCATTACCGTCACAATCGAGAAGAGAATGATTTCTTCCTTGGCAATCATTGTTGCTTTAAACAAGCGTCGTGCGGCACGACTATATCGCACTAACTTAAATACACGAATAAGTCGTAACATGCGCAGCACACGAACTGCTCGTAAATCAACTCCTAGTGCTAGGTAGAAAGGCAAAATAGCAATTAAATCGATGATTCCGTATGGGCTAAGTACATACCCTCGGATTGACGGTGCAATGATAATACGCATGATATATTCAATGGTAAAGATAACGACAATTACCACATCGAGCCAATGCAACCACATACGCAACACAGGCGAAATATCAGGCAGTGTTTCCACCGAAAACGAAATTAAGGAAACGATAATCAATATCTGCATGACAAATTGAAATATCCGACCTTGCGGTGTTGCATCATCGTCAATAGTTGATTTGAGTATGTAGTGGATTTGGGACTTCATATGCATATCCTTTCAACATATTATGTCTATCCTAGCATGATTTTGCGGCATCGTGACAAGTCGACCACACTATTACATATGGTATGATGCACCTATCGCCCATGGTAAGGAGAGATTATTATGCCCCAATACAAAGTCGGTGTGCAGTTACAAAATCAGCACACGAGCTACGCCGAATACGCCGACGCCATTCAGCGCGCTGAAGCGGCAGGAGTTGATTCATTATGGAATTGGGATCACTTCTTCCCTTTGTATGGTGATCCAGACGGCAACCACTTTGAGGGCTGGACACTCCTCACCGCGATGGCTGCACTCACCACTCGCGTCGAAATCGGCTGTCTGGTCATCTGCAACAGCTACCGCAATACACGATTACTCGCACACATGAGCAAGACGCTCGACCACATCAGCAACGGCCGCTACATCCTCGGCATTGGTGCCGGCTGGTTCGAGCGCGATTATGTTGAATACGGCTACGAGTTCGGTACTGCAGGTGACCGCCTGCGGGCGCTAGGCAAGAGCCTACCTCTATTCCGCGAGTACTGGGACCAAGAAGTCCCCAAGCCAATGCGTGACATTCCGATTTTGGTCGGTGGTGGCGGCGAAAAGGTCACGCTCAAGTTGACTGCCCAATATGCCACCATGTGGAACGGCTTTGGGCCACCCGAGACCTATGCCCGCAAAAACGCCATTCTCACCGATTGGTGCCACCAAGTTGGTCGCAATCCCGACGAGATTGAGCGCACTGCCTCACTCAGTCCCGATCAACTCGACACCCTCGACGATTTGGCTGCAGCTGGTGCAACACACATGATCATGATGACAGGGCACCCCTATAGCCAAAAGGCTATCGAGAAGTTGGTCGCCTGGCGCGATGCACGCAACGCTGGATAATTGAACAAGTAGGGCACGTCCATGATTGCTGTCTATGATAGTGGCATTGGTGGCACCAGCGTACTCAAGGCGATTCGTGAGCTCGATAGCAACGTCGACATCATCTATCTTGCTGATCAAGCGCGGTGTCCTTATGGTGATCGTCCAGTTGACGAGATTCACCAAATTGCCCTCGGTTGTGCCAACTGGTTGATTCATCAAGGGGCAACACTAATTGTCGTCGCCTGTAACACTGCCAGTGCCGCTGCATTACATGACATGCGCCAACTCCACCCAACGACGCCATTTGTCGGCATGGTTCCAGCGGTTAAACCCGCAGTCCAACAGACACAACGTGGCGTCGTCGGCGTCATGGCCACAGCGGCAACACTCAAAGGTGCGCTCTACCACGAGGTCACTCAGCGCTTTGCCCACGATATCCAGGTGATTGGGCGTGCCTGTCATGGGTTAGTTGATTTGGTCGAAGCCGGGCAGCTCCATGGAGTCGATACCGATGCCGCCGTTGCCGCACATGTTGCACCATTGATTGCGGCTGGTGCCGACGTGTTAGTGCTCGGGTGTACGCACTATCCCTTTCTGCGTGACAGCATCAGCCGTGCGGCCCCCCATGTGCACATCATCGACCCAGCTCCTGCAGTGGCACGACACACACTAAACGTCACCGCAGTCATCCCCCAGCAAATGGAGCTCGGTCGTACTATCTACTACACCACTGGTTCGGCGAGTCACCTCGCCTGGCAAATCAATGCGCTTGGTCTACCCTCAGGCGAGACTTTTTCTGTCGCAGTAGAGGAGCTCATATGATCAACAACTGGCTCGGGTTACTCTTCTCGTATCTGTATGCTGGCGGGCTCCTCCTCATTGCAGAGGTGTTGCATCGGCAGTTCCGCGTCCCTAATGATCTGACACGTAAACTGGTCCACGTTGGAGCTGGCATGTGGATGTTCGGGGTGTTGTCGTTGTTCGATTCCTGGCAATTCGGTGTCATTCCCTTTGCCACATTCATTGTGCTCAATTATGTCTTTTATCGCATCAAGCTCTTCAAAGGTATCGATAGCGACAACGCAAGCATGGGCACCGTCTACTTTGCGATTTCGATTACAGTCCTCAGTATCGCCTTGTGGCGCCCTGAGGGACCCATCGACCATGCACCAGCAATTGTTGCTGGCGTGATGGCCATGACCTGGGGTGATGCACTCGCCGCACTTATCGGCAAGCGCTATGGGCGTCACACCTATACCATTGGTGGCGGTACCCGTAGTTACGAGGGTAGCGCCGTCATGTTCGTAGTGTCATTGATTGTTATCGCCCTGTCGCTGACGCTTTTGCCAGGATCCAGCCTAACCCCCTACGCCGATTTGCCCAACACCAGCGCCTTGGTCATCGCTACGCTTCTCGGCGCTAGTATTGGAACTCTCGTCGAGGCCGTCTCACCGCACGGCACCGACAACCTGACCGTGCCAATCTGTGTCACACTTGTGGCATTAATCGCCGGATAAATTATGCATCAACGGGGGCATGTGTCGATGTCGGGGTGCGCACCAGCCACTTCATCGTTGCCGCCCCCAACAGGCCAAACATAGCCAGAATCACAAACAGCGTCGGATAGCCCAACTGCCCGGCAATCCAGCCAGCAATCAAGGGAGCACCAGCAGCCACCGGCACATTAAACGTGTTGGCGATAGCAATATAAGCAGCCCGTGTCTCCGCCGTAGCAAAACTGAACACCATCGCAAAACTCGCTGGCATATTGCCACCCAATGCAATCCCACCAAGGGCAAATACCACATAAAACCATTCAACCGCCGGCGCAAACCAGGCCACCAACAGCCCAGTAGAGACCATCACTGCCGTCAGTATCATGATGCGCTTGTGCCCCCAACGGTCCGATAAGGCACCTAGACCAAAGTTGCCAACCGCCTGTGCAAGAAGCAACACAATCGTAAACGTGCCAACGGTGCTCCCACTCACATTAAACTTACTCAGCGCCGCCGCCGTCACAAAACTCTGCCCCATCATACCAATACCGATCAAGACCACGGCAACTAAATAACGCGTAAACTCTTGATTGGTACGCAATAATGTCGGCGCCTGCTGAATCAAATGCCAGAATGGTTGCCGCTCTTGTGGCGGATGTGGCGGCTCGACACTGATAATCACAAAAATGTACGAAATTACCATACAGGCAAAACACGTTAACGCCAAAAAGCCCACATTATTGGGAAACGCCATAGCAGGCACGATCTCCCATGTGCCGACAGTTATTGACTTGTTCGCCAAGACTTGTGTCGCCAAACTCGCACCAGCCACACCGAGCAAACTCCCTAACCCGCTCTGAAAGCCAAAAAACGTCCCCCACAACTTGTTCGGGATGACACGGCTAATAAAATCTTGCCACGGCACTGCCGTCGCACCCGCACTAAAGGTGTGCAGTGAGTACAACGCAAAGAACACCGCCAGCGTGGTCGTCGTATCAAACGGATTGCCCATAAACAACCACAAACCAATAAATAACCATGGAATCCGTTCAAAGAATGTTAATACCAACATCGGTGCCTTGCGCGTCCACATATGAGCAATCAACGGCGCCACAAATAACCCAGGGAGTAACCAGCCGGTACTGCCAATTGCCGGAATCAATCCTTGTACCCAGCTCTCTTGCGTATACTGCTGTACAAAATACGGCAACACGGTGTAGTTCGACACCATGTTGTAGCCAAACATAAAAATTCCACCCTCGAGGACATTCAACACAAAGTTGCGCCGCGCATGCCGTGCAACCACCTGCTCCACCGCATTCACATCGACCATGATAATCCCTTATTTCTCTGATGTTTATGCGGCATGCGCATGATTTGGTAATTGCACCTTGGTATACAAAATATATACCCCAACTAATCCTAAAACGGCTAATACCCCAAACAAACCGATATAGCCATACTGACCTGCCAACCATCCAGCCGCCAATGGCGCAATCGCAGAGACGGGCACATTAAACGTATTGGCCACAACAATGTATGTTGGGCGTGTATCGGTCGTAGCGAAGTTCATCACCATAGTAAAGCTCGAAAGCTGATAACCACCCAGTGCAATCCCACCCAAAATAAAAATTGGGAAGAACCACAGCGCATTCGGTGCAATCCATGCAATTAACAACGATACTGACCCCAAAAATCCCGACAAAATCAATACCTGTCGATGCCCCCAACGATCTGACAAGGCACCAAGCCCAAAGTTACCGACCGCCTGCGCACCAAGTAGCGCTACCGTAAACGCACCAACCATGCTACCGTCAACCTCAAACTTGCTTAAGGCTGCCGCCGTCACAAAACTGTGCCCCAACATGCCTAGTGATAAACAGACGCGAGCTATCAAATACGTGGTAAATCCAGGGTCGTTGCGCAACACCTGTGGCATGTTTTTGATTGAGACCCAGAACGGCTGCTTGTCTTGCTTAGGTGCAATCGCCGGCTCTACCGTCAACATCAAAAAGATATACGAAATCGCCATACAACCAAAACACGCCAGTGAGAGGAATCCAATACTAAATGGGAACTCCTGCCCACTCAGAATCTGCCACCCAAATATCACTAACGGTGTACCCGATAATACCTGCGTCGCGACCGTCGCACCCGCCACCCCAAGCAGACTACCAAAACCACTCTGTATACCAAAAAATGTCCCCCAACGTTGCTCAGGGATGACACGCCCAATAAAGTCCTGCCATGGCACCGAGGTTGCACCTGCACTCAACATATGCATCGAGTACAATCCAAAAAAGACCAACAATGTCGTTGATGCATCGAATGTGTTGCCACCAATCAACCAGATACCAATAATTAACCACGGCAAACGCTCAAGAAACGTGCCAATCAGCATTGCTGGTTTACGCCGCCATAGTTGCGCAATCAACGGTGCCACAAAGAGGCCCGGTAAAAGCCAGCCAATATTTGCAATTGTTGGTAAAAGCCCCTGTAACCAGCTCTCTTTGGAATATTGTTCAACAAAATACGGCAACACAGTGAATCGTGACACCATGCTGATGCCAAACATGAATAAGCCACCCTCGATTACGTTCAACCAAAAATTGCGCCGTGCGTGGCGCGCCACAAATGCCGCTGTGGCCTCTGTCATCAGATCGCCTCTTGTTTCTGTATGTGTTTGACAGCCGTACTTGCCTCGGGTATGCTTATATTGTGAACTCCGTCGCAAACTAAGCGAGCATCATGCGTCCTATTGACACCCAAAAAACAGTCCATCTTGACACCATTGATGCATTAATAACCGCTCGCGTAGCACCCAATGCCTTACCAATTGCGAACGAAGCGCTACAAAGCGATGCGATTGCGATTCCTCGCCGTGTCACAGCCACTGTGTTAATCGGCATCGCGCATGTTGGCACCGCTGACATGCCGCGTACACACCACGCCGCCGCCGCACTCGAACTCATCCGTGCCGGCGCTGCAATGCATCGTCGCCTCATTGAACCTCCGCACGATAATCATACCACGCCGACTCTACTCCACGGTCCGACACTGATGCTCGGCGACTACTTTTATGCACTAGCAGCCAGCGAAATGGCTGAGGCGCCGCATGCCCATATCATCACTGGCTTCTCGACATGTGTCATGCAGCTCGCTGAGGCGTTCCTCATCACCATACCACTTGATGCGTCCGATGTTGTCGCTGCAGCCTATGCCCAAATTGACGATGTCGAAAGTGTGGTCCTGCACCACGCCATCAAGGCCGGTGCAGTCTGTGGTAATCTCGACGAATCTACAATTCCAGTCCACTGTCTCGCCCAGTCACTCGCCCACTATTATGCGCTCATGCGCCATATTTATGAGGCACAACACGAGCCACTACGCTCATTCGAGCGTAACAGCCTAATACTCCCACTTGCATATGCACTTGCACATGACCGCGCACATACCACCCAGCTTATCACCAACCATGCCAGCGCAGATCTCACGCAGTACTTAACTGACGCTGGCATCATCGCGACCTGTCAAACACACCTTAATCAGGTGCATCAACGCACCCAGTCACTCATTGAGACACTCCCTGCAGGTACCGGGCGTGATATGCTAGCATCCTTGCTATAGCCACCACACCCGTATCACCTCAATCACGCACAAACCAATGCCGACAGATGTCATCCGTTGAGCGATTGTCCGGCGTGACCATAAAAGCATCGCCACCACGAGCCCTGCTACCACGAACCATTGTGCCGGTGATTCACAGTCGGTCGCCCGCGTCAATATTAACGTGCCACATCCTTGGGCTAGCGCATACGCCGCGCCAATCCATGCGCCCAACGCAACCCAGCGCCAAGACCAACAATCGCTCCACGTCTGGCTGGCAAGCACCGCCAACAGCAACAGCCACGCCATATCGCTTTCGCCAACTCGAGCCACGCCCGAAATCGGCACGAAAACCAGCAACAACCACGCAGGCACCAGCGTCCGCGCCTCAAGTCGTGGCCAGCCCAATGCAGGTGGAAATATCAAACTAACCACCAAAAACATGATCGCTGGGTATACCAATACCCGTTCCCATGCATAGACAACGCTGACCACACTACCCCACATGACGATCCTCGTCTCCCCATTGCACAGCGATACTCCCAAGTACCACTAGTGTGGCCACCACGCCAAGCCACGGTATTGTTGCGACTGCCTGTTGACCGGCATTGACCATCGTCAACGCCCCGTCACTCCATAAGCGCCCATACACCGATAGGCTCGTTTGCAATCGTGCCTCGGTGGCGGTCACCGGCACCAGCGCCCACAACAGCCATACTGCCACAATCCGCCAAGGGATGGGCCAAGGTAACTGTCTGGCAATGATGATGATGGCAACCAGTCCGCCAATAACGGCCACAGCAGCTCCTGCGGAAACCAGTGTGGTCATGGTTGCCCATACGACGACCACCGATAACCATGGTAGACCGCTCGTTGCAGCCACCATCGCCCATGGTGCCACCGCTAACCCAGCACCAGTATTTAACGACAAAAGCAGCATGACGACGCTCCACCACAGGCGATCCGGCCGGCGTTGCCACAGTGCAGTTCCGCCGATGAGCATGCTCATTACCACCACACCGATATCCCACCACTGTGGCCAAATCTGCAAAGCCGCTAATTGAAGCCATGGCACATACCAGCGCCAGGCATCACGTTGGTGCGGAACAATCAGACTCATACCAGCAACCACGACCACTATCCCCCACTGAACCTCGAGAGGTACAGGCACCCACCCCACGGCCAGTGCAATACTAAGAAGCACTCGTTGCCACCTCGGGTGATTCGCCATGAATGGCGCAACGAACGCAAACGGGGTAGGCAATACGCTCAGCATGCCAGCGAGACTGTTGCGCCACGTCGGACGCTGCCCGAGGATGATTTGGCACGCCAGCACTACACCAAATAACGCACTTACCCCCAACGATGGAATCATCGTGGGGGTAAGTAAACAGACGACTATCAACACCGTGCGCAACACACGATGCATCCTAGGCACCAACAGGTTCGTTTTGTGAGGCCAAGCTACGCAACACGTAGTGCAAAATACCTCCGTTGCGGTAGTAGTTCAACTCACCCTCTGAGTTAATCCGCACCTTGGCCGCAAAGCTTGTCACCTTGCCATCCAACGTGGCTTTGACCATCAAGGTCTGGCCGGGCTGCAACGACTCAATGCCCTCAATCTCGAACGTCTCGCGACCAGTCAAGCCCAGCGAGGCGGCATTCTGTCCATCTTCGAACGTCAACGGCAACACGCCCATACCCACCAAATTTGACCGGTGGATACGCTCAAAGCTCTCGGCAATCACGGCCCGTACACCCAACAAGAACGTGCCCTTGGCCGCCCAGTCGCGTGACGAACCCATACCGTATTCCTTGCCAGCCAACACCACCAATGGCGTCTGCTCTTTTTCGTACTGCATAGCAGCATCATAAATCGACATCTGCGTGCCACTGGGGATGTGCACCGTATAGCCACCCTCAACCCCAGGGACCATGGCGTTCTTGAGGCGGATATTGGCGAACGTGCCACGCATCATCACCTCGTGATTGCCACGGCGTGCACCGTATGAGTTGAAGTCCGCCGGCGCCACATCGTGTTCCTCTAAGTAAATACCCGCAGGTGAGTTCTTGGGGATATCACCAGCTGGTGAGATGTGGTCAGTTGTCACGTTGTCACCCAACACCGCCAACGCCCGCGCCTGACGGATTGACTGCATCTTGGGCAACTCTTTGGTCATCCCACGGAAGTACGGCGGGTTCTGTACATACGTCGACTGACTATTCCATGTGTACAAGTCACCTTGTGGCACTGGCAGCTCGTTCCAGGTCTTGTTATTGGTGAACACATTGGCGTACTGCGCGCGGAACAAGTCTGCGCTCAACGCCCGATGTAATGCCTCGTTAATCTCGGCCTCTGATGGCCAAATGTCAGCCAAGTACACCGGATTGCCGTCTGAACCGATGCCTAGTGGCTCGGTATTCATGTCAATGTCGACCGTCCCAGCGATAGCAAACGCCACTACCAACGGAGGTGACATCAAGTAGTTGGCCTTGACGATTGGGTGAATACGACCTTCGAAGTTGCGGTTACCGCTGAGCACTGCCGACACCACCAAATCACCCTGCTTGGCAGCAGCGCTGACCGCAGCATCAACTGGACCCGAGTTGCCGATACAGGTCGTACATCCATAGCCGATGACATTAAAGCCGAGTTGATCGAGATACTGTTGGACATCGGCCTTCTTCAGGTATTCACTCACCACGCGTGAGCCGGGTGCCAACGAGGTCTTGACGTACGGCTTGCGCGTCAGTCCGCGTGCCACGGCCTTCTGGGCCAACAACCCGGCCGCCATCATGACTGATGGGTTCGAGGTATTCGTACACGACGTAATTGCCGCAATCACAGCCGATCCGTGCGTCATGCTGGTCTCAACACCGCCCACTGTCAATGCCACACGTGCATCAGGATAGGTGTCGTTATGAGCGCCAGCCGTGAGTGCAACTGCCGTACTTGGCTTATTAAATACCTTGCTCATCGCATCGTTGAACGATACCTTGAGGCTCTTGAGTGCCACCCGATCTTGCGGACGGCGTGGACCAGCTACACTCGGCTCAATCGTCGACAAGTCCAACTCGAGCAACGAGTTAAATGCTGGAATCGCCATGCCGTCCACACGGAACATGCCTTGGGCCTTGGCATACGCCTCAACCAACGCTACCTCGTCCTCGGTACGACCCGTGCCGCGCAAGTACTTCAGCGTCTCGTCGTCAATAGGGAAAAAGCCACACGTCGCACCGTACTCGGGAGCCATATTGGCAATCGTGGCCCGATCGGCCAAGCTCAATGCGCTCAAGCCGTCACCACAAAACTCCACAAACTTGTCAACCACGCCGTGCTTGCGCAACATCTCGGTCACACGCAACACAAGGTCGGTCGCCGTAGCGCCTGGTGCCAACTTGCCCATCAACCGCATACCGACAACCTCGGGAGTCAACATGGCCAACGGCTGGCCCAATAACACGGCCTCGGCCTCGATACCGCCAACACCCCAACCCAACACGCCCAGACCGTTAATCATGGTAGTGTGGCTATCGGTGCCGACCAAGCTATCGGGCATAGCAACTGCCTCGCCATCAATGTGCTTGACGAGCACACCCTTGGCCAAATACTCCAAGTTCACCTGGTGACAAATGCCCGTTTCAGGTGGCACAACCGAGAAGTTGGTAAAGCTCTGTTGACCCCAACGCAAAAACTCATAGCGCTCACGATTACGACTAAACTCAAGATCAGCGTTCATCTGCAAAGCCATACCGTGACCGAACGCATCCACCTGCACCGAGTGGTCAATCACCAAATCGGCCTGAGCCAGTGGGTTAATTCGTGAGGGATCGCCACCCAACTGCTTCATGGCGTCACGCATGGCTGCTAAGTCAACCACTGCCGGCACACCAGTGAAGTCTTGCATCAAGACACGTGCTGGCTTAAAAGCCACCTCACGCGATCCAGCACTGGCTGGCGTCCATTTTGCCAATGCCTCGACATCCTCTTGGCTGGTGAAGCCATCGCCGATGTTGCGTAACAACGCCTCAAGTACTACTTTGACAGAAAACGGCAACGTCGCCAAATTATTACTGGCAACATTCTGCAATGCATCAAGTCGATACATGACGTACTGCTTGCTGCCGACTTTAAGTGGCGCACGTGCCCCAAAAACATCAATCAAACCATCACTCATGGAATAAGACCTTTCCACTCTCCGTGCCGTGCATATAACAAGCGCACGCCTTATTGTGTCCATTATAAAATGAATTTGAGAATCTGATGCAGTCATGATTACTTCAAATTGATTTTAAATATTCAAACGAATTTGAAATAATTTCAGGGCACAAAATGGTATCGATAACGCCCACTTTTCACTTTTCACTTTTCACTTTTCACTTTTCACTTTTCACTTTTCACTTTTCACTTAAAACAAACAGAACGGCACAGATTCAGAATATCTGCACCGCTCCGCGGAACCTCAGGCAATCTAGACAAATGATACTTCGATTGGCGCCAAATCAACCCCCTCAACCTCGGCGCGAATCACATCACCCGCGGCAATAGCAGGCGGTGGGGTTAAGGTACCACTACTGATAATCTCGCCAGCTGTTAGTGGAGCAAACTGTGGCTGATTGGCGGTAATCACGGCCAAGGCGGCCAAGGCCCGGACCGGGTTACCAAGAACAATTTGGCCACTGCCCTCACCGGCGAGGGCGCCGTTTTTGTAGATACGCCCTTTGACAGTCGCCAAGCGAGCGACGATATCAGTCAAATCGTCGTTGGCGGTCAGCATCCGCTTAGCACCGACATACAATGCGCGATGCAAGCCGAAGCCCGACACAGCGTCGACTCCTTTGAACTGCCACTCTGGATATGGGCACGAGACAACCTCATAGCCGAGGGCAATCCACTCGACGGACTCGAGCGCTTTGACAGGGTCGATAGTGCCAAGGACACCGGCTTTGAGACCAAACATGATTTCAGGCTCGATTTTGGGCTGAAGCGCTGCGGTCAAATCGTGGGTAATGTGACCTGCCGTGGTATCAAACACAGTGTGATCGTAGACATAGCCCCAGACAGCCGTGTTCAGGTTCATGCTAGCCCAGGCAGCGGGATTGGTGAAACCGATTTTGCGCCCAACTGGTGTATGACCGGCAGCTACTGCCTGTTCAAAGTGAATTTTGGCCACAACATAAGCGTCGTTGAGCGTATAGGCCGGATCACTCGATGGCGGTGTCACCAGAGTGCGGTTGGTGCGTGAGTCGATGAGTGACTGGGCAATAGCGGCATGGTTCATCACAGAAGAATTCCTTTCGTGCAGTTGATACAGCGATTATACGGGTGAATTACTCGGTCCATGTTACGTCGATGACATGATTGACACCCTGCATCTCGTCGTTGGTAGTCACCACTACATGTGGAATACCGTCGAGGCGCTGTTTGAGGTCGTTGCGGCTGACGCCGTTCAGGGTTACTTGTGCGCGGTCAAATGTACCGATCTCCATCGGCAGATGCACGGTGGTGAACGCGCCTGACCCGGTTAGTTCAAAGCGAATACGCCCCGGTTCCTTTTGCCAACGGTAAGCAACATAGCCGGTACCGGCAGCATAGCGCGCTACCACATATGCCTCGCTCACATCACCATACTGCCAGCGTGGCGTGATACGACTAGCCAGGAATGCAAATCCAGGATCGATAATCCCAGCGGCCCCCTCCATCAAGGCGCCGAGCATGGCCGCGGCCCCCCAGCCGTCAGTAGGAATAGTATCCGGACCAGAGATGCCCGGCTCGCCGTTGGGGTAATACCACAGATACGATCCGCCATGGCTATTTGTCAGCACATGATAATGACGCAACGTATCAAAGCCAAACTGCTCTGATTTGACAGCAAACGCCCCGCGCGCCAACTCACCCCCAACCACCGGCATTATGCCGCCATTGACATATTCACCAGGTAGCTCACCCTTGCGTCCAGCCATGCCGTAGGCATATGGTGGGAACGGCGGCTCGATACTAAACCACGGCAAGATGACGTTTGGATTGGCCACACCGCGTTCGTAGTATGTCGATATCACAGTAGCTGCTTGGGTCGGTGATAACACGCCGCGATTCAGCGCATAGGCATTCGAGATGCTAAGTTGCGCATCCATGTCAACACCTTCGGGGCGCCAATCAGAGTTCTCCGGCACAAAATGACGCAAAAACGCGCCGTTCCAGTGCAGATCCATGATGCGTTTTTGTAGTTCATCAGCTTGCGTACGATACCTGACCGCTGCATCGTCATTGCCGGCACGCGTCTCCATAACCGCAAGCATACGCAAAGCCTGAACCAAACCGGTGTTATCGCCATGGAACGATCCCCAAATCGTCTCGTCGTCAATCCAGTGACGTGGAGCTGGATCTCCAGTCTCAGGATTGGTGGTGGTTGGGCCATACTCAAAATCCCACATATCAATGGTGTATGGGCGACGAATCAAGCCACGCTCGGCGTTCCAACGCAATGGGTCGCTGGTGGTGTAGATAATGGCACGGCGTGCCGATGGAAGCATGTCAACCATCCACGTATCGTCCCCAGTCATCTGCCAGGCTTCGTAGATGCCTTGAACATACAGGAACTCAAGATCTGATTCAACCTCTTTACGCCCAGCCGTCACACCTAACTCAGGGGCATCCACCCAATCAGGCAAACTGCCATCTGGGTATTGAGCATCGCGAAAGGCGTTGAGTAGGCTAGTCACATCTTGTTCAAAATAGCGGAATCCCCGCCCTTGATAGACATGATCGCGCAACCACAACAGCGGGTTATCAGGTGAGCGATAGCCACGAATAAGACTGCCATTCAGCAGATAACTACGCATACTTCCTTGAATATATGTCACAGTCTGATCAAAAACCTCGCCAAAAACAGGGTCATCAGTTTTGACAGTACTGACCGGGTCGAGGATGTATATGCCATCGGCAATCAGGATGGCATCGGTATCAGTGCGCCATTGAGCACGGGCAGGACCCACAGCACCACGTGGTATCACCATCAGTTGAGTCGTATCGCGGTCAATCGTATGTATCTGACTAAATACCACGGTTCCAGCAGCGTCGATAATTTCGATGGTACCGCTGCCCCGTAGCGCACTCGTGTTTAGATCAATCGCGATAGGAATTAAGGGTTGAACTCCTACTAATTGTGGTGTTGGCGGCATTGTAGTGGGTTGCATGGTGGCAGGTGGTACTGACGCAGTGGGTGTAATCGTCATTGTGGTTGACGTCATACAGCTACTAAGCATCATACTCAAAGCCAGCACAAACAACGGTAATCGTCGCATCACCAATCCTCCATGCTCCAGCGCAGTGTCCCGAGCGGGCCAGCATCGATCGTGACATCATCCCCAGGGACCAACCATTTACAGCTATCGAGGCTGATGCTTGTCAACACGCCACTACTAAACACACTCCCCGCAGAAATCAAGCAGCTATCGCTAGCATGCGCCGTGACCTCGGCCATGGTGTAGTGCACATCGCGCAGATTCATCTTGGCAACTCGCACATCATTAACGAGGATTTGGAGATCAATACGCAACCGGCCATCTGGCAGCATAAACTCACTAAGCTCATCCATCGTCGTAATCATCGGCCCCATCACCGTACCAGTGGGCCGTGACCACAACCCATGTAGGACATCATCATCAGCCCGGTCACGTGCCACTACTTGACCAATCATACACAAGCCGAGGATGGCCTCTTGTGCGTCACCAACATCAGCATTGTGCAGTTCGCTTTGTGTCACCCAGGCGATTTCACATTCGACATCACACATGGTTGTGGATGGAAACGGCAATACCGCCCGATCACCATGTAAAGATGAGGCTATAGCAGGCCACAACGGCGCACGCTCATACCAGTGTAACGGGATGTGTTGCCCTTGGCGACGCAGTAATGCCTCGTAAGCAGCGACATGTTGAGCAGTGCGCCGCCATGCATGGACATCAGGGAGCGGTGCAGTCAGTTGGACATCGTTGCGCCGTACCAACATCTCGACACCACCAAACCATTGCGCAATATCCATACCTGCCTGTTGTTGACTTGCTACGATCTCCTCAAGCAGGGACACACTGCCTAAATGCGTGCTGTCGTGTGCCCCTTGAATAACAGTCAAAAGCGATAAAGCCTCAAGTGGTCGCTCATCGCTGATGAGTGCCATCCCCTCATAAATATCAATGATGCCGTGCTCAACTGCGACGCCTGCGCGAACGCGATCGCTGGCCCGACGAAAACTTACTAACCGCATATCACTTCACTCCCGCCTCACAAAAGCAAGCCTACTTTTATCATAGCCGAATTACACCGCACATGACGGATATGATTCAACGTTGCTATGATTGTTACTGACAAAAATATTCTCATCATTAATAGTAAAATATCGTATTACAATCACGTTTTACACGAAATATTCCACAACAAAATTCACAATTGACCAACATCTGTTGATTTGATATACTATGATTTATAGTAAACCTGTAAAAGTATATGTGTAATTGCTGTTGCCGAATGGGGATTGGAGCAGAACGATGGCTGACGCGAATGAGATACTCTCACTAGGTATGGATGCCGCCCGTGACGGCAATCGCGAAGAGGCTCGTAATTTATTTACGTTGCTGACACGTCAGGATCCTGACAACATCCAGGCTTGGTTGTGGTTAGCTGGCGTATCTGACGACCCACGACAGCGACGTGCAGCGCTTGAGCGAGCGCTGGAAATCGACCCTCAAAACGACATGGCATTACGTGGATTGCGGGCACTTAATGGTGTACAGGGTGGCGATCGACGGAGTCTTGTTGAGGCAGTCAAACAGACAACAAGTAATTTGTTTGGGCGTCGCGGTGGTACAGTACGACCGAGTCGGCCACTCAGCCAATACGACGAGGAGCTGACTCGCGAACTTGAGTCAGTTGAGTCCGACCTATACGAAGACGATGACGAACCACGCGGTCCAGGACCCGTGATGTGGGGAATCTTGGCAGTACTCGTACTTGTACTCGTCTACTTCTTGGCGAATCAGTTCATGGGGCCCGGCGAAGAGACAGCCGATGGAAGTAGTTTGACCGATAGTCTTCTCAATGGGATTATTAGTACACCTACGCTGGAGATGCCGACAGCTGCCCCCGAGCCAACTGCAGAGCCAACGCTTGCACCATCGCCAATTACCGTCGTATTACTCAATTCCGAAAACACCGCAACAAGCGCTGATGGCTGGCAGTATGGCGTACGCAGTCCTATCGTATCAGGTGATCGTACATACCGGTTCCCTAATACTCCACCCCAAAACGGTTCATACTACGTAGTTGTCGTATTAGTGCAAAACAGCACCGGCGTTGACCAGGCGATTCCAGCTGATTTCTTTGTGTTGCAAGACGATCAAGGGCGCACCTACAACGTCAACGTTGAGCGCACCCAAGAGTTGTTGATTATCGGTGGTGGGCGTGGAGTCGTCTCTGACATCGATGTCGGTGATATCGTATACAACGGTGGAGCTCTCCAAAGCATTGCCATAATCTTCGATATTCACCCCGATGCCACCAATCTACGTCTCTATGGTGGAAGTAACCGAAGCGAGGGTTGGTTAGTTGCGGAGACGGTGCAATAATGCGCAATACCGAATGCGATGCACTTCTCAAGATAGCCAATCGGCTCTACCAACAAGGTGACTATCGTCGGGTGCGCACACTCCTCGAGATTATGAGCGAGGTCTACCCCAGCGAGGTGCAGGTCTGGACCACACTAGCCATGGTCGCCAACAATGACGGCGAAAAGACCGAATATCTTGCGCGCGCGTCACAACTCCAACGTCAAGTACATGCCTACTAGGGCATACAATCGCGGGAGTGGCACAATGC
>JBMTAN010000054.1:0-19643 GCA_049428765.1 Roseiflexaceae bacterium | reverse complement strand
GGTACCACGTGGATCTTGCGCACTGTTGACATTATTTATTTGAGGAGAAACTGTATAAGCACTGTTCGGCTTTGTTCAACCAAGGCTGCGCCGCGTTGATAGAGTGCGAGCGATTCCTCGAGACTCAAGGTATTTTGTTCGAGCTGGGCTGCGATGGCTTCAATTTCGCGGAGCATGGTTTCTAATGATGGTTGTTCACTCATGGCGTTTTCCTTTGGTGGTGGCATCAATGATGCCGTCATGGAGTTGAATCGTAATATCTTGATTTGACTGGATACTGCGCATGCTTCGTACTATGCTACCGTGTTCATCACGTACAATTGCATAGCCACGTTGCAGAATGGCGGTTGGGTCGAGTGCGGTCAGCACGGTGTGGTACTGGTCAAGCTGTCGCTGCGCAGTGCTTAGCTGTTGATCCATGGCTCGGTTGAGTCGTTGTTGGGCGTAGTCGAGTTGTTGCACCGTCGTAGCAATGCGTGCCGCCGGTGCGGCGCGTTGCAAGCGGGCACTGGCATCATCAACGCGCATTTCGAGCGCTGTGCAACTATTGGCCATGTGGACATCAAGAGTGTAGCGCAAGTTGGCGAGGTGTTGCATCAATTCGGCACGGTCGGGTACGGCTGCCGTAGCGGCTGCAGTAGGGGTGGCAGCGCGGAGGTCGGCTACGGCATCTGCGAGCGAATAATCGGTTTCGTGGCCGATACCGGTAATTACTGGGATGGGGGAGCGCAAGATTGCTTTGGCCACGATTTCGCTATTAAAAGCCGCCAAATCCTCGGCTGAGCCACCACCGCGCACTACGAGAATGACATCGAGTGATTCGGCTGTGATAGCCATCAAGGCGGCTTCAATCGCACTTGGTGCGTCGACCCCTTGTACTAGGGTGTGACTGAGTACAACCTCGACACTTGGGTAGCGATTGTTGAGGGTTTTGAGAACATCCTGCAAGGCGGCACCGGTTTTGGAAGTGACGATGCCGATGCGCTGTGGGAATCGAGGGATTGGCCGTTGGCGTGTGAGCGCTTGGTATTGTGTAATCAGGCGCTCGAGTTCAGCTTGGTTTTGACTCATGCCGACATCTTTGATGTCGTCGATGATGAGTTGTACCTCGCTACGCTGGGTATAAAAGTCAACCCGCCCGTGCACATACACGAGCGCGCCGACTTCGGGGCGTCTGAGTCGTTGATTGACACCGCGCCAACAGGCGGCGCGCATGGTGGTATCGCCGTCTTTGAGACCAATATACCAGTGCCCCGAGGATGGTTGACTAAACGAGGCAATCTCGGCTTCAACCCACAGATCGCCCATCAATGGGTTGCCCAATACGTCCTTGATGAGGTTGGCCAAGTCATTGAGGGCAATGACCTGCATTTAGACGCTCGGATCAATGATAATCAACGGTTGGCCGAACTCGACCGGTTGACCATTCTGGACTAATACCTTGACAACGCGACCCGCTACATCTGCCTCAATGCTGTTCATCATCTTCATGGCTTCGACAATACATAAAGCATCGCCGACCTTGACCATATCGCCTTCGTTGACGAATGGGGCATCCTTTGGAGATGGGCTGGCATAGAACGTGCCAACCATTGGTGACGTGACCTGGTGTCCACTGATGACAGGCTCGGCCGGCGTGGCTGGGGCGCTCGCGACGCTCGCACTGCTTGGGGCTGCTACCATAGCATCGCCCATGTGGTGGTGCATCGGTGCTTGAATCATGACTGGGGTGGGTGTTGGAATGCCACGCTTGATTTTGATGCGGGCATCATCGCGCTCAATGGTTAGTTCATTGATATCGCTAGCGCTGACCATTTTGATGAGCTCGCGTACTTCGTCAAGTGAAAAGGCCTCGTTTGAGGAGATATTATCGTTGCCCATAGTGTTATTTGTACTCCACCTATGCACGCTATTCGCTCGCTGAAACTGCCGATATTATACCACTTTTGCTTGACATACCCACGTCAGCGCCAACAAATACCCTTGCCAGCCGAGACCGGCAATTTGCCCGGTGGCAATTGGCGCAATGACTGAGTGATGACGAAAGGGTTCGCGCTTGTAGACATTCGAGATATGCACCTCAACAATCGGTACACTCACTGCGCTCAAGGCATCACGTAGTGCATAGCTGTAGTGCGTGAACGCACCCGGATTGATAATTATGCCGTCAATTGTTGATTGATTGGTCTGGATTAAGTCAATCAACTCACCCTCATGATTTGATTGATGAAAGACAATCTCGGCGTTGTGCTGCAGTGCATGTGACACCATGGCAGACTCGATATCGGCCAGCGTTGTCGCCCCATAAATGTGTGGCTCGCGCGTGCCGAGCATGTTGAGATTCGGGCCATTCAAGACCAAAATACGCATAATGTACCTCCTTTAGGTGGCAGATGGTTGGGCCCGAATTGTGCGTTCGGCGTGATAACTGACGAGCCCGACCGGTCCGCCTTTGATGCGCCGCACGGCACTGCGCCGGCAGATATCAATATCGACGGCATTATCTGTGCGACCGCTACTGTAGTACGCAGCGAGCCTAGCAGCCTGTTGCAGCACCTCGTCATCAATTGGGCGTCCACTGCTTTTGATGATGACATGTGCGCCTGGCATGTTGCGCGCATGGAGCCAAGTATCGTGTGCTTCGCCAATCGTAAACGTGACCAGTTGGTTCTGATATGCGTTGCGTCCCACATATATCGTCGTTGCCTGATCAACCACAATGCGCAGCGGTGGCATCGGTCGTACCCGCGACTGCTTGGGTACGTCGTTGGGCTTGAGCCAGCCGGCGGTCATTGCATCGCGCGCAACGGACTCGATGGCCTCAAAGCCATCGGCCATGGTAAGGAACGCCAGCGTCTCGTCGATGCCTTGTAACTCATCGCTGACATGCTGGATGCGATCGGGTAGGCCCTCGACGGCAGATTTGGCCTTGTCGTATGCTCGAAATCGTGTTTGTGCTTGTTGTGATGGCGGCACATGTGGCTCGAGTTTGATGATAGCGCCATCGACCTCAAGTTGTGTCATCGATGGCGTAATGCTATGGATGTAGGCATAGATCATCTGCCCCTCCCAGCGTAATTGCTCGAGCGCCTCGGCTTTGGTCATCTCTTGCTGGAGGTGATTGAGCTGCCGACTCAATCGCTCACGATGTTCGTTGATGCGACTCCGCAAGGCATCACGTCGGCGCTGATAATCGCCGAGCATCTCGTGGGCGGCGTAGTAGGTGGTAATCGCTTGATTGAGTGACTCAACCGATTCACTATCGTTGCGGTGGCTCAGACGATAGGCTGCAAAGCCGATAGGTTGACCACGATCGTCGCGAATTAGGCATGGATCTGCCGGTTGCGCAAAGAGTTGTTGCAGTGCAGTCACGCTGGCGCTGACATCACCTTGTCCGCGGTGGACACTCTCACGTGCCATCTGGGGTGAGACGCCGAGGAACGTACTGACCAGTGCTTTGGCTAAATCGGTGCTTTGGCTCAAGGTGTCGATGACCGTTGCCTCAACGGGCTGGCGCGGGTCGGCTTTGGCGGGGACAGGCGGCAACTGGTACGGATGCTGTGGTAATGCGACGCGCCGACTCAGGTGGGCGGGTACTCGTTTGACACACTCGAGGACGGTGTTGTGCTCATCCACCAAAAAGATATTACTGCGCTGATCCATGATTTCGATGATGAGTTTGACCGTTGTGATAGTAGGCGGTTCGGTGGGTTCATCCTCGTCACTGTTGCGTGATTCATGGGCTTTGGCTATACTAACCACAATAATCCGTTCCAAATCGAGTTGTTGGATGTCGATGATACGCCCATCTTCGACATACTTTCGTAACAACAAGAGGAGGGGTGTGGTGTTGTCGACGCCACGTGGGATTTTGGTGGTGTGGAGCGCAATGCGTGCCCATTTTGGATGAGCAGACAAGAGCAACCATTGGCGGCGATGGTTGGCGTAGAGTTCGAGCGCGATGCTGATTGGTGACGCAATCACGCTGTCTTGGATTTTGGCGCCAATGAGCGGGCTAAGCTCATGGCAAATAGCCGTCATGGCAAGTGTATCAATGGTCATAGCAGTAAGTATACCGTATGCAAACGCACGAGGGTGAGTTGAATCCGTTGTTACAAGGTGGCTCGGTTCAACCGTTGATGTTAGTTATCTCTGGCCCGTCAGGGGTTGGCAAAGATGCGCTGCTTGCGCGACTGCGTCAACTTGACGAGCCGTTCCAGTTTGTGGTGACGGCGACTAGTCGCCCACCGCGACCGAATGAACGCGACGGTGTCGATTATTTCTTTTATGATACTGCCGGATTTGAGTCATTAATCGCCCAAAATGAGCTGGTTGAATGGGCCGAAGTCTATGGCCACTACAAGGGCATTCCCAAGCATAGCATTCGTTCGGGACTCGATTCGGGGCGTAACGTAATTTTGCGCATCGATGTTCAGGGCGCAGCCACACTCAAACGCTTGATCCCAGGTGCAATCCAAATCTTTTTGGCGCCGGGGAGCATGGATGAGTTGCGTCAGCGGCTTGATAATCGTGGTACTGAGACGCCTGAGCAGTTCATGCGACGCATGCAACACGCTGAGCGTGAGATGACCCAAGTCACCGCGTTTGACTATGTGGTGTTTAATCGAGCTGAGCAATTGGATGAGGCGGTCGCTCAGATTCGGGCAATTATTGTGGCAGAGCAACAACGAGTGCGCCCACGACGTATTGTGATATAGGAGTGAATTATGAATTTGTATGAGCGTTTTCAACATGATATGAAAGTCGCCATGAAGGCACGTGACACTTTGCGCGTCGAGGTGATGCGTATGGCCATGAGTGCCATCAAGGCTGCCCACGGCAACCAAGTTAAGCAAGCCTACGATGCTGCCGGTGGTGAGAGCAATCCTGAGGCTAGTGCTGCCGCCGCTGCCAACGTGGTGTTGAGCGATGCCCAGATGATCGACATTATCAGCAAGCAAGTCAAACAACGCCAAGAGTCAGCGGCGCTCTACCACAAAGGTAATCGCCCCGAGTTGGCTGCGAAAGAAGAGCACGAAGCGGCAATTTTGTCGAGCTATCTGCCACGGATGTTGACGGCCGATGAGCTACGTCCACATATTATTGGGATTATTCAGCATGTGGGTGCCAAGAGTGCCGCTGACATGAACAAAGTCATGCCGGTGGTGATGCAACACTTCAAAGGTCAGGCTGACGGACGGGTGCTCAACCAACTCGTGCGTGAGCTATTGGGAGCTTAGTTGATGGTACAACAACTCCAACTGGTTTTTTCCAATCTGCAACGCTCGCTACAACGCCACTTTTTGTGGTGGATGTGTGGTGTGTTGGCCATGTCTTATTTGGCCGTATTTTTGGTGCAACCTGTTGGAGTCCAAGGCGTGGTGGTCGGGAGTCCAAGTCCTGTTGATGTGATGGCGACGCGTAGTTTGACGTATAACAGCGATTTACGCACCAAAGAACTGCGCGATCGCATCATGAGCGATACCACGCAGGTCGCCGTCGAAGATCGCAATAAGCTGACGCGGTTACAGGTTGAGTTGGAGTCGCTCCTCGATACGATTAGTTCGGTGCGCTCACAGCTGGTGATTTTGTCGGCACGTCGAGCTGCGCTTGATGAACTCGATAACGACAAAGACATCGAGTTAATCCCACCTGAGGTAGCACAACGTCTCGCGGTGATGAGTGATAACGATTGGCGTGGCTTGAATGTTGAGATTAAGAGTATCTACTCAGGGATTCTCCAGGATCAGAATCGCCGAATTGAGATAGATGATGTTGTGACTATCCGCCAAAATCTGCCAAATCTGATTAGCGCAAGTCGCTCGGCTGAGGATCGTGCAATTATTGAGCGTTTCATTACGCCGTACATCCAAGTGACCGTCACCTATGACCAAGCGGCGACACAACGACGTATCGAGGATTCCTTGGCAGCAGTCAAACCTGTTGAGGTACAGATTGCCCAAGGCGAAAGTATCGTGCGTAACGGCGATGTGGTGACACCCCTAAGCTACGAAAAAATGATGATGCTTGGGGTGATTCGTACTGAGACAAATTGGTTAGCAGTAACAGGGCATATCGTATTAGCCTACGGTCTTGCATTCTTACTTGGCTTAATGTTGCGTACAGGTGACGAACCTACCTCGCGTTCCAACAAAAAGCTCTACACTATTTTGCTGTTGATTGTGGTCACGATTGTACTGACGCGCTTGTTTGCCATGATTAACCCGTTCTTGGTGGCAGCCTCGCCGTTGGTATTGATGTGCATGTTATTGACGATTGTGGTCAGTATTCGCACGGCGAGTTTGTTGACCATTAATGTAGGCATTGTCGTGTTGATTGTGGCAAATGGCTCACTGTTGCATGGGCTCCCACCGCTCCTGATTGCCTTAGTAGCTGGGTCGATGGTACACCAAGCGCGCCGTTCGAGCGAGTTCATGGTAGCTGGAGGTATTGCAGCTTTGACTGGCGCAGTATCGGCATTGAGTGTAGCGCTGGTAACGCAATCGAGCTTTGATGGATCTGCAACGTGGCCCGTGATAGTTGCTGCGAGCATTAGTGGGCTCATCTCAGCGTTGCTGAGCTTGAGCTTGTATAGTTTGGTTGGCAAGCTGTCAGGTATAACCACGCCGTTTGAATTGCTTGAATTGGCGAATCCCGAGCAACCAATTTTGCGCCGACTCGTGACTGAAGCCTCTGCGACGTATTCACATAGTGTGACTGTGGGGATTCTCGCAGAGCGAGCCGCCGAGGCGATTGGTGCGAATAGTCTGCTCCTCAAGGTGGCGGCGTATTATCACGACATCGGCAAAATCAAGCGGCCGTACTTTTTTACCGAAAACCAAACCGATGGTGTCAATCTGCACGACACGGTTACACCCCATGAGAGTGCCAGGATTATCATTGATCATGTGCGTGACGGCATCAAGATGGCGAACGAGGTTGGGTTGCCACCAATTATTACCAACTTTATTGCGACGCATCATGGTACGTCAGTGCTCAATATGTTTTATCGCAAAGCACTCGATCAAGATCCCAACACTGACGTAGCAGACTTTACCTATCCGGGGCCCAAACCAACCTCGCGGGAGCAGGCTATCTTGATGTTGGCCGATGGTGTTGAGGCAACGGTGCGCTCCAAATCCGGCAGTGGTGCCCTCAAAAACGACTATGCGAGTGTAAGCGAAGGGATTGCGGCGATTGTCGATCAAATCTTCAATGAGCGTATCAAAGAAGAGCAGTTGGCCGACACCGCGCTGACCATGTCCGAGATTAAACAAGTACGACAGGCCTTCATCAAGGCACTCGAAGGGTTATATCACAGCCGGGTTGATTATAAGTCTGGTGGTAATGCACGTTCAAGTGAACCGAAAGTAGAGGCACAAGGACATATATGATCGACAATGTGACGGTAGATGTCCAAATTGATGAGGCACTCCCCGTGGGAGTTGTTGATACGGCCTTAATCGAGGCAGCAGTACGGGCCACCTTGCACCAACAAAACAAAACAGGTGCTATCGAGGTATCAGTGCTGGTGACTACCGCCGAAGAGATTCATCGCCTGAACCGCGAATATCGCAGGATTGATTCACCCACCGATGTGTTGTCGTTTGCCGACGATGGGGATTCACCGGGGTTTATATTGCCACCAGGCATGCCCAAGTATCTGGGTGATATTGCCATCTCGTGGCAACATGTCTGTCAGCAAGCTACTGAGTTTGGCCATAGCGCTCGCCGTGAATTAGCGTTTTTGACGGTGCATGGGTTGTTGCATCTCCTCGGCTATGATCATGAGCGTGGCCCAGACGACGATGCGGTGATGCAGTCACACCAAGAGGCCGTTATGATGTTGTTACAACTCCCTCGCACATGAAGGCCACACCCGATCAATCGACAGGCTGGCGTGCTAAGACGCTCAGCGCATCATTTGGCTATGCGATTCAAGGTATCGTGCATGGTGCCTGGCCACAGCGTAATTTTCGCATTCATCTTGTGGCAACTGTTGTGGTCTCGTTGATCGCATGGTGGCTCGAGTGTACGCGTATCGAATGGGCGATTTTGTTGATAACTATGGGATTTGTCTTAGTGAGCGAGACGGTAAATACCGCCATCGAGACGGTAGTTGATTTGGTGAGCCCGGCACATCACGAATTAGCTGGACGTGCCAAAGATGTGGCTGCTGGAGCAGTCTTACTGGCAGCGCTCACTGCGTTTGGAGTGGCATGTGCGATTCTCGTGCCACGTTTATATGAGCGGATATTATTATGAACATCCTAGTGCTTACGCCATATGCACCGTGGCCACCGTACGGCGGTGGCACAATGCGTATGTATCACTTGATTCGTGGCTTGGCTATGCATCATCATGTGACGAGTCTATCGTTTGTAACTGCGGATGTTGACCAAGAACAATTACGGCATGCCATGGCACCAACGACAGTGTTAACGGTGGTTGGTCCACGCACACGCCATTTGGTGCAACGTGGTGTCCAAACATTGATTCATCCATGGCCTGATATGGCCTTGCGCAATTATGATTCCACCTATGCTAGTGCGTTGACTGCACTCCTCAAACGTCAGTCGTTTGATGTGGTGGTGGCATTTAGCATCGAAATGTCGCCATATTTGTCAATTGTCCGTGCACAGGGTATTGCCACCGTATTTGATCAATTTAATGCTGAGTTTGTCATCCAAAAACGGGCTTTCGAGACGGATATCCATCACCCCAAGCGCTGGCATGCTGCCGCATATTCATTTGTGCAATGGCAAAAGCTACGCATATTTGAGCGTGTCATGATGCAACAGGCCGATGTTGTGACCGTCGTGTCACCTGATGATGCGGCGACATTGCGTGCCCTCAATCCAAAGGTGAGTCCTATTGTGGTGCCGAATGGCGTCGATACGCGTTATTTTGATCGTGGGACGGTCAGTGCTCATCCCTTTGTGCGACCGACGATTGTCTTTAGCGGCACACTTGATTTTCGGGCAAATGTTGATGCCTTGCACTGGATGGTCAACGAGGTCATGCCGTTGGTGCATACTCATGTGACCGAATCAATGTTGATTGCTGTGGGTCGGCGTCCGCACAAATCATTGCTGGCACTCCAAGCATCAGGGGCATTGGCGTTGACTGGTGAGATTGCTGATACCCGTCCCTACTTGTGTGGAGCGCATGTGTATGTGGTACCGATGCGAATTGGTGGAGGTGTGCGCCTCAAGGTACTCGAGGCGATGTCGCTGATGGTACCGGTGATTAGCACCTCGATGGGACTTGAAGGCATCGAGGGCATGCGTCCCGAATATGCCCAAGTTGCTGATACGGCGGCCGAGATGGCCGATGCGATTGTGACCACGCTCGACAAAGCGCCTGATACCGTACCGGCGCGTAATTTTGTGATTGATCATTATGATTGGCAGGTCATCGTCCCCCGGTTTGTGCGCGCTGTACAACAGGCAGCCCAGCAGTCGACAAAGAGGTGAGTGATGAACGAGGCACGTCAACAGATGCTCGAACGGGTTGGTGAGGACGAATCATTGACCGGCGATCTCGCCGGTGATGCGGCCGAACAACTCCGTCAGTGGGCTAATGATATCGCACGCACTATTGCGCAACGTGATGACCTTGATGATGAGACCGTACAACAATATATCAAAGCGGTGCGTACTGCTGCACGCAAGGCGGCTACACAGGATGGCAATATAACCGTGGCGCAACGTGAGCTCGTTGCACACATCGGAGATGTCCCAAGATTGTTAAACGCACCTATTAGTGCTGTAGCGTCGCCGGTTGATGAGTCGACACATTCGTCGAATGACGTTGCCACTCCAGCAATCCAACCGCATCATATGACTCCAGCGTCACCTAGTGTATCTGCTCATCCTCATGTATGGGGGCGCCTACGAGGTTGGTGGCTTGGTATGTGGGGCCGGACGTCAAAGGAAGAGTAAATGACCAAAAAACGCACTCGAACTCGTGCCATGGACTGGCGCATTGCCTTGTTGTTGCTTGTACTGGTGCTGATTGTCTCGTTCTTACAAGAATATGAAGAAACAAATGCACCGAGTCCGGTGATAGGACCGACTGCTACGCCCATTGCAAATCAAGCCATCATCATGTATACCAACACAGCCGAGTTGGTCTATCCTGATGTCCCGGCTGATCGGCAGATGCCACAATTTTACCAAGCGTTTTTGGCAGATATTACTGCAGCTACACAGTCGATTGACATCGCGGTGTTTGATCTGGATTTGCCCGAGCTGACTGAGGCGTTGGTGGCTGCCCAACAACGCGGTGTAACTGTGCGTGTAGCCTTCGATGACGAAAATCTCGAGGATGCCAAGGTGGCAACTGCTATCGGGGCTCTCGAGGATGCTGGTATCCGGGTTGCTAGCGATCAACGTGAGCCATTTATGCACCAAAAAATCGGCGTGTTCGACAACAAGATTGTCTGGACCGGATCGTGGAATATGACGTTCAACGATACGTACCGCAATAACAACAACATGCTTCGCATTGAGAATCCAACCATGGCAGCGGATTATACCGGCGAGGTCGATCAGTTCATGGCGGGTGATTTTGGTACGCGCAAAACCGGCTATGCGCCGTTTGAGACGGTGACGCTGCCTGATGGATCACTGGACTACTACTTTTCGCCCAAAGACAAACCAAATGCGCTGATTGTTGCTGCAATTAATCAGGCTCAGACACAAGTGCGCTTTATGGCGTTCTCATATACAGATGACGCTATTGGTCAAGCCATGATTGCTGCTCGTGAGCGGGGGGTATCAGTGGCAGGTGTGATGGAGCGCCAAAATGTTCGCGGTACTGGATCGGAATTTGCCATTCTCGAGGATGGTGGGGTTGATATTTTGGCGGACGGCAACTGTTATATTATGCACCACAAAACGATGATTATCGACGATGATGTGGTGATTACTGGGTCGTACAACTTCACCAAAAGTGCCGAGCAAAGCAACGACGAGAATCTGCTGATTATCCGCAGTCCGCAACTTGCTGCGCAGTATTTGGTGGAGTATGACAGGGTGCGTAATCAAGCCGAGAACCCGCTGACGTGTGGTCGGTAGATAATAGATTGAGGAGTAGTGTGTGACGACGCTCACCCGTGTACTAAGCGTTAGTATTGTGCTGTTGGCGGTTATTTCGGTGGCAATTGGTGAGTGGGCGGCGTTCGTGATGGGCGCATTGCAGGGCATCACCGAGTTCTTGCCTATTTCATCATCGGCGCATCTCATCTTGTTACCATGGTTGTTTGCCTGGGATAATGACCTACTCCACTCACTAACGTTTGATGTTGGTTTGCATGTGGGGACATTAGCCGCAGTGCTGTTTTACTTTCGTGATGATTTGCTCGGTCTCGTCAAAGCGACGCCGCAATTATTACGAGGCGTGCGTAATTCGCAAACCCAACTCATCGTGGCAATTGTGGTGGGCACGCTCCCTGCAGCCGTCTTGGGCGTCTTATTTGAGAGTGCAATCGAAGAATACCTGCGCTCGCCCATCCAAATCGCCGTTGTCTTGGCTATCATGGGCATTGTGATTGCCTACGCCGATCGTATTGGGCAGACGCACCGCGAGTTGGCGCAACTTGGTTGGCGCGATGCTGTGTGGATTGGTTTGGCCCAGGCCTGCGCCTTGATCCCGGGGGTATCACGCTCTGGTGCAACCATGAGTGCAGCGCGTGTCCTCGGGTTTGATCGGAATGCTGCTGCCCGTTTTGCCTTTTTGTTGAGTACACCGATTACCTTGGCCGCAGTGGTCGTCAAGGCCGATGATTTGTTGTTGATTCAAGGCAGTGATGTGCTCACTATGCTGATTGGTGTGGTGACTGCTGCTGTGGTCGGTGTGGTCGTGATTGACCTATTACTGAGCTGGATTCGTCGTATTGGCCTCGGCTGGTTTGCCTATTATCGCTGGGCAGTAGCGATTGTTGTGGTGTTAGTGTGGTACCTGCGTGGGTAGGGGCATGCGTGCTATACTCCATAGCAACGACTATCAATTGTAGCTATTTAATGGATGTCGATTATGCAACAACCACCTTCATACGAGATACTGCGCCAGCGGTTGCATGCGGCTGGATTGAGCGGTGCTCAGTTGACTGCCGCATTATCGGCCATACACGATACGCTTGATCCCGACGACCAACGCATCGTCATTACGGGTATGGGTGTGGCAGCCCCACTCGGCGTCGGTGTTGAGGCCTTTTGGCAACAGTTGCTGGCTGGCAAAAGCGGCGCTGGCCCAATGACACTCTACGAGATGGGCGATGCTGCTGTGCGAATTGCCGCCCAAGTGCCGGACTTTGATCCACGCAATTACATGGACGCCAAAGAGGCTCGGCGCATCTCACGTGCTAGTCAACTTGCCGTGGCTGCCGCCCGTGAGGCCATTGCTGATGCAGGCATCGAGATTACTGATGAGAATCGCCATCGCATCGGTGCTATGATTGCTGATGGCTCATCATCGGCAATCGATACTGAGCAGGCGGTTGAGACTATCGTGACTCGTGGTTGTGCCAAAGTCAACCCGTTCTACATCACCTTGTCATTACCCAATATGCCGTCATGCCAAGTGAGCATTCAGCTTGGGCTGACCGGCTATAACACCACGATTGCCACGGCGTGTGCGGCGAGCACCCAGTCGATTGGCGAGGCGGCTAATGTGTTGTTACGTGGTGACGCTGACATTATCTTGGCCGGTGGGAGCGAGGCCCCGATTGCCCGCTTATCACTCGCCAGTTTTGGTGCCGCTCGGGCGTTGTCGATGCGCAACGATGACCCGCAAGGCGCATCACGGCCGTTTGATATTGATCGTGATGGCTTTGTGATTGGTGAGGGTGCCGGTGTGTTGGTGATGGAGCGTCTCAGCCACGCCAAACATCGTGGGGCGCACATTATCGCTGAGCTGGTCGGCTATGGTACTACCAGCGACGCTTACCACGTGACTTCGCCTCATCCCGAGGGACTCGGGGCGGCGCGGGCCATGCAGATTGCTATTGAGCGTGCTGGATTACAACCGCACCAGATTGATCATATCAATGCCCATGCGACGAGCACTCATGTGGGTGATATCGTCGAGACTCAAGCAATCAAGCGTGTTTTTGGTGATTATGCCTACAAGATTCCGATTACTGCGACTAAGTCGATGATTGGTCATCTGACGGCAGCAGCTGGGGCAGTTGAGGCGGTGACGACGATTCTGACACTTCGCGACCAAATCATCCCACCGACGATAAATTTACATAACCCAGATCCACAATGTGATCTTGATTACGTACCGTTAGTGGCGCGTAAAGCCACAGTAAATGTGGCATTGAGCAACTCTTTTGGCTTTGGTGGTATCAATGCGGTGATTGCCTTGCGTCGCTGGGAGGAGTAGTCGTGACGGCAGTGGTGCGTGACAACTGGGGCTTGGTCGGCCACGAATGGACCATTGACATGCTACGCCACGCCATTGCCGCAGGGCGCCCTGCCCATGCCTACCTCATCAGTGGACCACGTCATATTGGCAAAGCGCTGTTGGCGTTGCGTTTGGCGCAAGCACTCAACTGTGAGCGTGGCGGTACTGATGCCTGCAATGAATGTCGCACCTGTCGGCGCATCGCGAGCAATAACTACCCCGATGTGCGTATTGCCAGCCTTGAGACGCAGGCTGCAGCCCTCAAAAGCGACGAGGCGGCGCGGCAGCGCGATTTGCGTATTGACACGGTACGGAGCTGGTTGGCTGACATCAACTTGCGTCCCTACGAGGGGCGGCGGCGTGTGTTTATTCTTGATGATGTCGAGCGTTTGACCGAGGGGGCCGCCAATGCCATGCTCAAAGTGCTCGAGGAACCGCCGCCCTACGCCACCTTGATTCTTTTGGCGCATACGGCGGGCGATATCATGGCCACGATTGTGTCGCGCTGTCAGCAACTCAAGTTGCGCCCTGTGCCGCGTGCGAGGATTACTGAGTGGTTGTATCACCAGCAGGTTGGCCAGCACGAGGCTGAAGTGTATGCGGCTTGGAGCGATGGTTTGCCCGGACTCGCGTGGCGGTATAGCCAAAACCCCGAGATTGTCACACAACAGCATCAGCAACTCGATGAGCTGTTGAGCCTTTCAACGAGTCCGCTCAACGATGCGTTCAAGTGGGCCGAAGCGCAAGCCAAGGCATTCCGTGGCGGCGAGCAAGCCGAGGTGTATGCGACGATTGCCTTGTGGCAACGTTGGTGGCGCGATGTACTGATGGTGGCTGCTGGCCTCCCAGACCAAGTGGTGTGGCTCGATCGTCAAGCTGATTTGACGCGGGTGGCGCGTGGTACAGGGGTGGTATTGGCGGCCGATGTGGTGCGGCGCTTAACGTTGGCGACACGCCAACTACGCGAGAATGCCAATCCGGCGTTGGTGTTTGAGCAGTTGATTCTGCAATTACCGGACCGCCAGCGCTAATCCTGCCTAAATACCTCCTAAAATTGTGGAAATCCTGTATTGACGTGGTATAATTTTCACAAACTTTTTTCTGCTGACCCCATCATTCATTTAACTAGTAGAGAGGTGCCTGTGACAAACACTTCTGCTGTTGTCCTGCAACAGGTCACTAAGCGCTTTCAACAGGTTGTAGCAGTTGATGCTCTCGACCTCGACATTCGTGATGGTGAATTCTTCTCATTACTCGGACCGTCCGGGTGTGGCAAAACGACCACCCTGCGTATGATTGCCGGTTTCGAGTTCCCCTCTAGCGGTTCGATTTATTTGGGCGGTGAGCACGTGGAGCGCATCCCAGCCCACCAACGCAACGTGAATACGGTCTTTCAGTCGTATGCGCTCTTTCCACATATGACGGTGGCGGAGAACGTCGCATTTGGTCTTGAGATGAAGAAGGTTGCCAAGACCGAGATTAAGAATCGGGTAACTGAGGCTTTGCAGATGGTGCAACTCGGTGATTACGGCCATCGGCGCCCCAAACAGCTCTCGGGCGGTCAACAACAGCGTGTGGCACTAGCGCGCGCGCTGGTCAATCGTCCCAAGGTGTTGCTCCTTGATGAGCCACTTGGCGCCCTCGACCTCAAATTGCGCAAAGAGATGCAGATTGAGCTCAAGCGCTTGCAACAAGAGGTCGGCATCACGTTCATTTATGTGACCCACGACCAAGAAGAAGCCTTGACGATGAGTGACCGCATCGCCGTCATGAGTGGCGGTAAGATGCTCCAAGTCGGCTCACCGACCGAGATTTATGAACGACCCAACTGTCGCTTTGTGGCGGACTTTATCGGCGAAGCGAACTTTGTTCATGGCACCATGATTGATGGCGCAGCCACCCACTGTGCAGTCGATGTCGGCAACGGCATTATCCTCAAAGGCCTCCATCAAGAGGCAATTGCCAACGGTACGGCAGTGACGATTGCGGTACGCCCCGAGAAATTGCGCTTGAGCGTATCACCACCCGATGGCAGTACCTACTACCCGGCTACCGTTGAGCAGGTTGTCTATATTGGTAGCGATACCCGCATGACGGTGACGCTGGTTGGTGGCATTACCCTCGATGTGTGGGAACAAAATAGTCGATCGACTCTCGATCGTGATGCCTACTGGCAACGCGGTGAACAAGGATATGTCTGGTGGAATCCAGACAATGCCTTGGTACTGGTCAAGTAGGAGGGCCGTATGACGACACTCTCCCCCGATGAATTGCCTATAGCGCAACGCAACACTGCGCGACGCCGGCTCCAGTGGTTGCTCGCACCTGGGTTGACATGGCTCATCGTGTTTTTTGTGGCACCACTCTTTATTGTGCTCCTCTATAGTTTTGCGACACCAGGTCCAGCTGGACAAGGGGTAATTTGGCAGTTTAGCGTGGACAGCTATGTCACCCTGTGGAGCAAAGATCTTTATTTTAATGCGTATGTGCGCTCATTGGTTATTGGTATTCAGACCACCATTGCCTGTTTGCTATTGGGGTATCCGCTCGCACTGTCAATGACGCTATCACCACCACAGCGGCGAGTCATTCTGCTCTTTTTAGTCTTGATTCCATTCTGGACAAACTTTCTTGTGCGTACCTATGCATGGATGTTAATCCTGAGCAACAACGGCATTATTAATGGCTTGTTGCAGATGCTAGGGTTTGCCAAGCAGTTACTCTATCCGAGTGAAGGAGCGGTGCTTATCGGACTCATCTATGGGAATCTACCGTTTATGGTATTACCATTATTTGCTTCGTTATCACGCTTTGACTTCACATTGATGGAGGCTGGTAGTGATCTTGGGGCCAATGGATGGTGGCGCTTCTGGCGCGTCATGTTCCCACTGACATTACCAGGGATTGTAGCTGGATCGGTGCTCGTATTTATTCCCACAGTTGGGCAGTTTGTCGTATCTGATTTGTTGGGTGGCGCCAAGGTCGATTTGTTGGGGAACCTGTTACAACGACTATTTACACGATCAAATCCCCCTAATTGGCCACTCGGGTCTGCCATGGCGTTGGTCTTCATGTTGTTGTTGACGATTGTGGTCATCGTGTACTTCCGTTCAACCACAGAGGAGGATCGATGATTGATTTCTCGACGGCCAATAAGGCAGCGCCAACCAGCGAACGGAGCACCTGGGGGAAGCGCTTATTGAGCATGCATACCTGGATGGTGTATATCTTTTTGTATGCTCCGATTATGGTACTGGTGCTGTTTTCGTTTACCCAAGATGCCTTTGGTGTGCGTTGGACCGGGTTCACACTCAAGTGGTATGCGCGGCTATTCGCCGATGAACGCATGATGAATGCGGCCCTCAATACATTGTGGGTTGCCTTGATTGCTACCATTATCTCCACCGTATTTGGCACATTAATGGCCCTCGCCATGGAACGTTATCGATTCAAAGGACGGGCCGGGTTAGATGCACTGTTGTATCTGCCAATTGTAATCCCCGAAATTGTCATGGCTCTGGCGTTGTTGGCATTCTTTTCATTTTCATTTGGCTTGATTGACCAGTTGTTTGGGATTAAGTTCCGTATGAACATCTGGACAGTCATCTTCTCACATGTGGCGTTTTGTTTGTCGTTTGTGGTCGTGGTGGTGCGTGCTAGTTTGAAGGGATTCGATATTCGACTCGAGGAGGCCGCCTCAGACCTCGGCGCTGACGCACGTACAACATTTTGGCGTGTCACGTTGCCACTGATTATGCCCGGTGTGATCGGTGGAGCGCTTTTAGCATTTACGTTGTCACTCGATGATTTTATTATTAGCTTTTTCACGGTAGGACCAGGGACAAACCTCCTGCCAGTCGAGGTTTATGGACGCGTTAAGCGCGCGGTAACACCACAAATCAACGCCATTTCGACGATAATGCTGATTATCTCGATGCTGCTAGTCTTTTTGTCGCAGTTTGTGCAACGACGACGTGACTGACAATTTGGACAATATATCTGAACCATACGCTGTTGTCTTGTGCGTCATCGTGTAGTCATGCGTCAGATATTTGAGTATACTAATGAAGTGTATTTTTTACAGAAAGGAAGCACAATGAAGGGGTTATTCCGTTCACTGTTGGCAATGCTTCTGTTGGGGGTATTGGTTGCCTGTGGTGCTACCCCTGCAGCGGAGGCGCCGGTTGCCGAAGAGCCGGCTGCGAGTGCACCTACCGATGGTGTTGATCGCAGTAAGTTATCGAGCGAATTGTACTTCTACAATTGGACCGATTACATTGATACCGCTATTTTGGATGCATTCGAAGCTGAATACGGTGTGAAGGTTATCATGGATACCTACGATGCAAACGAGGACATGATTGCCAAGGTATCGGCTGGCGGATCAGGGTATGATATCGCAGTACCGTCTGACTATGCAGTGCAGACAATGGTGGCGGCAGGGCTTGTGCAGGAGCTTGATCAAAGCATGTTGCCCAATCTGAAGCATATCGATCCTTCGTTGTTGAACAAATACTTTGATGAGGGGAACAAGTACTCTGTGCCGTATATGTACGGTATTACGGGTATCGCCTACAACAAATCGGTATTCACAACGACGCCAGATAGCTGGTCAGTTATCTTCGATCAGGCCAGCATGGAGCAATACGCAGGGCAATTCAGTATGCTTGATGATGAGCGCGAGGTTCCTGGTGCTGCATTGCGCTACCTAGGGAGTTCACTCAACGAAACAGACCCAGCCATCATGCAACAAGTGCAGGAGATGCTGATCGCACAGAAGCCGTATTTGGCTGCCTACAACAGTAGCGATGTCAACCGTAAGTTGGCTAGTGGCGAGTATGTGATGGCCCACGCCTGGAGTGGTCAAGCCATGCAAGCTCGTAACGGCCTTGAGGATGAGTTCGATGGCAATCCTGACATCGGCTTCTTCATTCCCAAAGAGGGTGGTATGATTTGGATGGACAATATGGTCATCCTCAAAGATTCACCTAACGCCTATACTGCGCATGTGTTTATGAACTTCTTGTCCAACCCCGAGGTTTCGGCACAAAATACCAGCTACATCGGTTATTTGACGCCGAACAAGGATGCGGTCGAGTTGCTTGATCAAGAGGTGCGTGACCTGTATGCTGAAGGTTTTGCTCCCAATGAGGACGTCATCAAGCGTCTTGAGTGGGCAGTCCGCGATGATTCATCGGTCATCTTCACCGATGTGTGGACAGCTGTGAAGGGCGAATAATCCACTGTAGGTAGTCTGGCACCCCTTGTAGCCATACAGGTTACAAGGGGTGTTGTCATTGTTCACGTCGTGAGTATGGTTCCGTTAATTATCATGCGCTACGATAGAGGCAGTTTGCTGAGGATAACTCAGTCACAAAGGAGACAAACATGTTACCTGCGCAATTAACCCTCGGCCCACTCGCGTTGCGGGCCCACAATGTCGAGCGCATGTATGCCTATTACACGCAAGTCCACGGATTCCGCTTGCACGACCAACGCGAGGACGGCACGGTGGTGCTCGGTAGTGACGATCACGAGCTGGTGCACCTGATACCTGACCCACAGGCGCGCCCGGCAGCCCGCACGGCCGGATTGTACCACGTTGCCTATTTATACCCCGATCGGGCCTCATTGGCCGCCGCCTTGGTGCATTTGCGCAACGTGGGCTGGCGCGTCGACGGCGCCTCAGATCATGGCGTCAGCGAGGCCTTGTACCTGAGTGATATCGAGGGTAACGGTATTGAATTGTATGTCGATCGCCCGCGCGAGCAATGGCCGACCGATGGGCGTGGTCTGGCGATGGTCACCGAGCCGCTTGATGTGCAGGCGTTACTCAAGGCGGCGGGCGAGCCTAAGTTGCCCATTCTGGGCCACATGCACTTGCACGTCGGCGATTTGGCAGCAGCCCGGCGCTTTTATGTTGATACTATCGGGTTTGATGTGATGCAAACCTATGGCCTGGCGGCCGAGTTTGTCTCGACGGCCGGGTATCACCACCATCTGGGGTACAACATTTGGCGCGGCAAAAACGTCCCGCCGGCACCGGCCACTGCCACGGGCTTGGTGTGGTGGACGATGCAATTACCAACGGCGGCCGATGTGGATGCGGTAGCCCAGCGCTTGGCCGCCGCCCAATATGCCCACGAGGTCGGTGATGGCCAGCTGATTGCCCGCGATCCATCGGGTAACCAGGTGCGGATTGTGGTGGGGTAATACAACACCGTAGAGGG
>JBMTAN010000053.1:0-20210 GCA_049428765.1 Roseiflexaceae bacterium | reverse complement strand
ACGGTTACCGTACGCCGATCACGCTAACACATTCATCTCACAAGCCCCTCGCGATACGCATCGCGAGGGGCTTGTTATTGTGTATCACGTTGTGTTATGGGCCTATCGTCAATCGTGTAACTACTCTGCTGAAGTGATGACATGAAGGAATGATGTGCATCACATAACGAATTTGTGTAATAACGTTGGGTACCTACCGCCGTGCGACGCTGATATCGCGTTCACGCGGTAATTCAAACCAAGCATCGTTACACTTTTGCATGGCCTCATCATCAAGCACAAGCGTGAGATTAGCCAATGAATCAGCCAATTGCTCAGGACGGCTTGCACCAACAATTGGAGCAGTGATGCCGGGCTGACTCCGCACCCATGCGAGGGCTGCATGAGTCAATGCGATGCCGCGTGCATCAAAATATGCATGGAGATTGGCAACAACCTCGTGTACGACATCGTTCCAGTAGCGCTTGCGGTAGAGCTCACCTGCGCCATGCAACTGAAAGCGCGTGCCGGGTGTAAGGGCTCGCTGGGTGACGTATCGGCCTGTCAACATACCACCTGCGAGTGGATTATATGGGATAACTCCGAGGCCGAATGCACGCGCTACCGGTAGAATTTCGTCTTCAATCATACGAAAGAGCATGTTGTAGCGTGGTTGTAATGAGACAAAGCTACTCAAGTGGTGCTGATCGCTAGTCCACAATGCCTGCATGATTTGCCAGGCAGCAAAGTTTGAGCAGCCGATATAGCGCACTTTGCCGGCACGTACCAAATCAGTGAGTGCCTCGAGCGTCTCTGCAATTGGTGTCTCGGGGTCTGGAGCATGCACTTGATAGAGATCGATGTAGTCGGTGCCCAAGCGTTTGAGGCTTGCATCACAAGCAGCCATGATATGGCGGCGCGAGAGCCCCTCGTTGTTGGGTCCGACGCCCATGGCGCCACGGCATTTGGTGGCGAGAACAATGTCGTGGCGGTTCTGCCGTGCCTGCATCCAGGAGCCGATAATCTCTTCGGTGCGCCCAACGCTGGTCAGATCGCCACCGAGTGGATAGACGTCAGCGGTATCAATGAACGTGATTCCGTGGTTGATAGCGGTATCAAGAATAGCGTGCGATGTGCCTTCGTCGGCTTGGTTACCAAAGGTCATGGTACCGAGACAAATCTCGCTGACGTGCAAGCCGGTGCGGCCGAGTCGTACTTGTTGCATATGGTTGCTCCTGTTGATAAAAATAAAAAACGAGTGGAGGCGCACCCTTGCCTCCACTCGTCAGAAATTCGCTCTATGATTTAGTAACGGTTGTCGTCACGTGGAGCGCGGCGTGGGCCGTTGCCGCCGAAGCCAGGCTTCTCGTCTGACTCGTTGACGCGCAACTGGCGACCTTGCACCTCGAGACCATTGGTGGCCTCGATAACTTGCTCGACGTTGTCGACTTCCATTTCAACAAAACCAAAACCACGTGAGCGCTGAGTATCGCGATCAATAACCACACGGGCACTGTACACTTCGCCGTGATCAGCAAATGTATTGCCCAAATCTTCGCTTGTCATACGCCACGGCAAATTACCCACAAACAACTTGACACGCATTCGATCCACTCCCTCTGCCCACCACTGGACACTGCGAAATATTGCATTTCGCCTCAATAAACCGTACCCATTCGCCAATTACTGACGTCGTGCCCCACAGCCTGACCGCCTTGCGTATGAACTATACAACTCGCATCCTGCCAGGTGCAACCAAGGGTGGCGGCGGAAGGTGGGACTTCGACGATGCATGTCGTAGTTCGCTACGTTTCAATTGACATAGCCATTATATCATGAAATTTTAAGGTTCATGCAACAAACATTAGACCTGTCAGACCAGATTGTTTGAAATTCCAAAGTACCTCCCCGTCGATAGATAGTGACATTCGACGGGGAGACCGCAAAATCATCCTATGATACGTTGCCAAGTCGTAACATCGTCGCCGCCATCATCCGAATGCCATTACGGAAGTCGCTTAAGCGGATATTCTCATTCGGCGCATGGATACGTGATCCCGAATAACCAATCCCCAAGGTAATAATGGGCACGCCAATTTCGTGGGCAAACAGGTAATTTGGACCTGATCCACCCGACATCGGCCAAATATGCGGTGGATTGCCGTAGACATCATTGGCGGCGGCAGTCAACATCTCGACCAGCGGGTGGTCTGGGTCTGTGCGGGCTGGGCGCCCAGCGCCGATAACGGTAATCTGCACATCCTGAAAGCCGTGGACATCGAGATGCTTGCGGAGCTTGGTGACAACCTCTTCGGGCGTTTGGTTGGGGACAAGGCGGAAGTCAACTTTGGCGCTGGCTTTGGCCGGCAACACGGTCTTTTGACCAGCTCCTTGATACCCCGAGGTGATGCCACAAATTGTACAGGTCGGCTCAAAAATTTCACGCCGACGCAACTCAACGCCGCGAGCATCCTTGAGGAACCGAGTATTGCCGAACAGCTCTTGCATCTCCTCGTCGTTATCGGGCAAGGCGGCCAGCAACTCCATGTCGCGTGCAGTTGGGGCGATTACATTCGCATAAAAATCGGGCAACTGAATTTTTTCGTCTTGATCCTTGAGTGTATTCAATGCCCAGACGAGTCGCCAGGCTGCATTAGGCAAAATCGAGCCAGCGATGCCCGAGTGGGTGTCGATGCGGGCTGTTTCGACCGACAACTCGAGATAACAAATGCCGCGCAACCCGAGGTAGCTGATTAGTTGCCCATCGCTGTTATGCGAGCCAAACTCCCAGACACAGGCATCGGCCTTGAGGCGTTCGCGGTTGGCCATGATAAATGGTGCGAGGTTGGGGCTAGCAATCTCTTCTTCGCCTTCAATCAAAAATTTGACGCCCACCGGCAATTCGCCGAGTACATGGCGGACGGCCGCAATTGCCGCAATGCGACTCATGAGTTCGCCTTTGTCGTCAGCCACGCCACGAGCAATCAACAAATCATCTTTGCGATGCATCTCGAATGGTGGTGTGTGCCACAAATCGAATGGTTCGGCTGGTTGTACATCGTAGTGGTTGTAGCACAGGATTGTTTTGTCGCTACTGCCCTTGGCCTCGGCATAGACTACCGGATTGCCGGCAGTTGGCATCAGACTTGCAGATAGACCGATATCTCCGAGTAATTCGGCAACACGATTGGCACATGGCTCGATGCCTTGACCTTGGGCGGCAACACTGGGGATGGCACAGAGCTCGCCGAGCATATCCACAAAACGATCAAGATTAGCATCGATGTATGCATCTACTTGGGCCCGTACAGATGGCTGTGTCATGAGTCTTATCCCTTTAGATATGATGAGATACACATGCGTTGTATAGGCATTATACAAGTATGTGGTTGCAGTGCGTGCGACGGTGTACATCAAATTCGTTTGACGTGGTGAGGTGGATGTTCTACCATGAATCTGCATGCTGATGCAGGGGAATGGAGTAGCGATGCGAATTGTGGTTACCGGCGCAAATGGTCAGTTGGGACGTGCAGTGGTTAAACGCTTTCAGGCGGATCACGATGTGATTCCACTCGGCCATGCCGACATTGAGCTAACCGATGCTTCTAGTGTGGCGCAAATTGTCGCCCTACGGCCTGCCGTGATTATTCATGCGGCCGCCATGACGAATGTTGACGGTTGTGTCCAAGCTCCTGATCAGGCCTATCGGGTTAATGCCCTCGGCTCACGCTGGGTGGCGATGGCTGCCAAGCGTAGTCATGCACGATTGGTCTTGATTAGCACCAACGAAGTATTTGATGGGCAAGCGACGTATCCCTATGGCGAATTTGATGTGGCCAATCCGATTAACCCGTACGCCCGCTCAAAGTATGCTGGTGAACAAGCAGCACGTGAGTTGCTCGATCGACTCTACATTGTGCGTGTGGCTTGGTTATTTGGTGGGCCACGCAATTTTGTTCGTACAATACTGCGCCTTGCGTCGACCCAATCACAACTCCGTGTGGTTCATGATGAGGTGGGGTCGCCGACACACGCCGGTGATGTGGCGCAATGTCTGCCTGATTTGCTTGACAGCAGTGCCTATGGTACCTATCACCTCGTCAACGAGGGTGCGTGTTCGCGCTATGAGCTTGCGCAGGCGGTACTCAAGGCTGCTGAGCTCAATCATGTGACCACAACGCCAATTACTCTTGCTGAGTATCCGCGACCAAGCCGCGTTCCCCCATATACGCCACTCGCGAACTATGTCGGCAGTGCAATTGGATTGCGGTTGCGACCGTGGCAGGAGGCAGTTACCGAGTTTGTGCATGAGTGTCGTAAGGAACAAGCGTGATTGACGTTATTGTGCCTAATTACAACGGTCTCCAGCACTTGACTATCTGTTTTGATGCCTTGCGGCGGCAAACGCGTCGTGATGATATGCGTGTGGTGATGGTTGATGATGCATCCACTGATGATTCAGTTGCGTTTGTACGGGCAAATTATCCTGAAGTATATGTGATGGTCATGCCCCAAAACGGTGGTTTTGTGGCGAGTTGTAATGCGGCGATTACGGCGAGCACTGCTGAGTATGTCGTACTACTCAACAATGATACTGAGGTGGTGCCAACTTGGTTAGCTGAGTTAATCGGCACACTCGAACGGCACTCTGAGTACGACATCGCTGCGAGCAAGTTGATGTTGTTTGATCGACGCGATGTGATTCACTCTGCAGGTGATTTCTATCGTGTTGATGGTATTCCTGGCAATCGTGGCGTGTGGCAACCTGATGCATCGCAGTACCAACAACAAGCAGAGGTTTTTGGGGCGTGTGCTGGGGCATCAGCGTACCGTCGACGAGTGATTGACCAACTGTCAGTTGCTGGTCACTTCTTTGATCCGGATTTAATCATGTATTGCGAGGACGTTGATCTCAATCTACGTGCTCGTTTGCATGGTTTGCGGACGGTGTTTGTGCCCGCCGCAATTGTCTATCATCGACTGAGTGCCACTGGTGGCGGCGTGTTGGCGAGTTATTACTGTGGGCGCAACTTTGCCTTGGTATGGCTCAAAAACATGCCTGACGCGCTGTTCCGTCGCTATATCGGTGTGATGATTTGGCGTCAACTCACGCTGATGCTTGACAGTGTGCGTCATATTCGTGGGCAGGCTGCTCGAGCCCGTTTGCGCGGGCAATGGCACATGCTCGGCCAAATCATGCACTTCTGGCGCAAGCGTCGTGATATCCCAGCCGACGTCGATGAATCGAAATTATTGCTGACTTATCGGTGGTAAGATAGTGTAACGTGTGATAGAGATTGTATTGGTGAAAAGGCGAGCGCGTGGTGAGTACTGCTAGGCAACCTCTTCTTTCAATTGTCATACCGGCCTATAACGAGGAGCGCCGTTTGCCTAGTACGCTTGCGGCAATTCACACATTTGTGACTGATACACGACTGGATGTCGAGGTATTAGTCGCCGATGATGGAAGTCACGATGGTACCGCAGCGGTGGTGACGGCCTACGCACAGACTTGGCCATCCCTCCATCTATTGGCGCTTGATCATCGTGGCAAGGGATTTGCGGTGCGGGCGGGCGCATTGGCCGCACAAGGGCGCTACGTGTTATTGTGCGATGCCGATTTGGCTGTGCCGATCGAGGAGTGGCAACGCATGCTCCCGCTGCTTGAATCAGGGTATGATGTGGTGATTGGCTCCCGCGAGGGGCAAGGTGCGCGTCGCGAGGGTGAGCCAGTGCATCGGCATATCATGGGACGTGTGTTTAATACCTTGGTGCGCTCGATTGTGGTTGGCAATTTTAACGATACACAGTGCGGGTTCAAGGCATTTCGGACGGCCGTCGCCCACGACCTCTTTCATCGTGCCCAAATTTATGGTGCTGATGCCCCTGTGATTGAGGATGCTGCCGTGACTGCATTTGACGTTGAAATTTTGTATCTTGCGGTTGCCCGTGGTTATCGTGTGGCCGAGCTCCCGGTACTTTGGCACTACGGCGAGGAGACCAAAGTCGATCCCATCCGCGATGCGCTGCGCAACCTACGTGATATTGTTCGCGTGCGTTGGCTAGCGGTGCGCGGTGAATACCGCCATCTTGATGATCCACGCGTGTAGCGTTTTTGTCTGATAAAAACACAATACCGCCCGCGCATTCCTGCGCGGGCGGTTTCGTTGCTTTTGACAGACTACTACCAGAACTCCACAAACGACACACCTGGTACGGGAATGGTCGCCATCAGCGGCTGGTCAAGCGTACCGTCGCTTGGATTACGCGGCACAATGGCAATGTAGTTGTCGTGTTGACATGCGACGAGCAGATAGGTCCCGTCTGGACTAATTGCAAAGTTTCGGGGCCATTTACCCCCACAATCGTAGACACCGATACGTGTGAGGTCTCCGTCAGCATTGATTTGATAGGCCGCCAATGTGTTGTCGGTTCGCGTGCTGACGTACAAATAGGCTCCATCTGGCGACATATGGATGTCGGCTACGGTGAAATCGTGATTGATACCGTTAATCGTCGAGTGGTCTGCCACGTGTTCGAGTTGTCCATCGAAATAACGAAAGACCGATACGCTACATGCTAGCTCGTTCGCGACATACAGTATCTGCCCATTCGGGTGAAAGATTGTATGCCGTGGTCCGTTACCGGCTGGTACCTTTACCGTATGAATCCGATCCAGCGTTATCTGCTCGTCGTTTATCTGGTACACCACGAGCTCATCGGTACCGAGATCAGCTGCAATTACATACCGACCATCTGGTGTGAACACACTTGAATGTGCATGTGGTCCCTCTTGACGACCTGTATGGGGGCCACTGCCTTGGTGTTGTGTCAAATCGTTGAGCCCTGCGATGGATCCATCGACGCCGATGTTGAGCAAGGCCATATTGCCAGTACCGTAATTTGCGACTACCGCATAGCGTTGCTGAGGGTCAATCGCAATATGACACGGCCAATCTCCACCACTCGGGCGTCGTGGCCCATGACTCAGGGCATCATGATGGTTGCGTGTGATGGCCACGACACCACCGGGTAATCCCGCGCCGCGATTGGTCTCGCTAACGCTCCAGATATTGTCGCCGCGTCGCGCCAAGAATGATGGATTATCAACACCCGTCATGACACTGACGATGGTAAATTCACCGTGCTTGTTGTGGTCGATGATATAAACGCCAGGTTGGTCGGAGTTGGCATAACTACCCGCAAGAATGCGTTGCATACAGACCTCCTTGTGATTAAGAATTACCAGTTGGTAACCGAGCCGTCACGCCGGCGCAAATGTGGCGCCTCCCAGAACTTCCATGTGTGCTTTTTGGCTGTCTCCTCGTCGAACTCGATGCCCAAGCCGGGTGCCTGTGGCACATCGAAGACATTCCCATTCAGCTTAGGATGCACGGGGAAGAGTACATCAACATCGTTGATGCCTGCACCACGATACATGTTCTCGCTGGGCGATACACGTACCTCAAGCCAGGCGAAGTTTGGCACGGCTGCCGAGAGATGGATGGTTGCCGCGGTGCAGACTGGGCCGAGTGGGTTGTGTGGCATCAAATCAATATAGTGTGTCTCGGCCCAGCCGGCGACTTTCATGGATTCGGTAAAACCACCCACATTACAAATATCAAGCCGAGCAAAGTCCGTTAGATGACGCTCAATGAAGGGCGCAAACTGCCACTTACTTGCGAATTCTTCGCCGACGGCAAACGGGATGTCAGTCATGCGCCGTAATGCATCATAAGCCTCGGGCGATTCATCACGGATTGGCTCTTCGAGGAAGTCAATCGTGCCCATGGGCATGCGCTGACAAAATGTCGCCGTCTCGGCAATTGACAAGCGGTGGTGGTAGTCAATTCCGAGCGTCAACTCATCACCGAGGCGTTCACGAATCTTGACCAATGTCTTGGCGGTGAGCCCGAGCGTCTCACGTGGCTCAAAAATTCCTTCACCATGATTGCGTGGTGACAACATGCCGGTGCGAATGACGCGCCAGCCGTGATCCCATAACAGTTGCGCACTCGCAATCATCTCGTCAGGAGTACCGCCCGATGTGGTCACAAAGCATGGGATATGCTCGCGTTGTTGGCCACCAAGGAGTTGATGGACGGGTACGCCCAATGCTTTGCCGGCAATGTCATAGAGGGCAATATCGATGGCGCTTTGGGCAGCGGTTAAGACACGTCCACCCTCGAAGTATTGACTGCGGTAGAGCTCTTGCCAGATGCGTCCCGTGTGCATCGGGTTCTGGCCAATCAAAAACTCACGAAAGTGATTGATTGCGCCCATCACGGCTAATTCGCGGCCGCTCAAACCTGACTCGCCGAGCCCATAAATGCCTTCGTCGGTCTCGACTTTGATGACGAGCTGGTTACGCACTCCTACCCATAATGGATAGCACTTGATGTCTGTGATCTTCATCGATTACTCCTCATCATGACGCCATCCAAGCAGGCGTTCGGCTTTGCTACAATCAAAAAACCCCGCATTGTCCACGAGTTGAGGTCGATGCACAGCGTTGGGATAGTATCGCTGTGCTAGTGTGGCACTGTCGGTAACACTAGCTACAGTTGGTGCAACGATATAGAACACCTCGTGCCCACGCCACTCAACCTGCATGGCGGCCATACAGGCGCGAGCTGCTGCCTGTGGATGGACATAGGCCCACAAATGCTTCATGCCTGGCTCAGTGTTATCCCAATTTTTGAGGGCGAACTCGCGGGGTACGATGCCATGAAATCGCATGCTACTAATCGCAACATTGTTGCGCCGTCGGGCAAATGTATCGCCTTGCACTTCGAGCACCCATTTTGAGAGACTGTACGGATCTTCGGCGTAGCAGGGGTGTTGCTCGTCGAGTGGTAAGTAATCATAGCGCGGTGACTTACTAAACACGCCACCGATTGCGTTGATGCTCGATGCCATACATACATGCGACATCCCAAGAATCTCGGCGGCTAGCAGGACGTTGTAACTCCCTTGGGTATTATCTGCAAATACCTTTGGGGCTGGTGCATTCATCGGCGTACGGTGTGCTGCAAGGTGAATGACACCGTCGCATCCGTGCATGGCTGCCACGACCTGCCCAAAATCTGTCACATCGACCACAAGTGCTCGCGACCCAAGTGGATTGCCGGGCGTTGGTGCCGGCAGACTTCGATCGATGCTGACCACACTATGCCCTGCCTGCATCAACATGGGAATCAGGACGCGAGCCAAATCACCATTCCCACCAGTCACTGCAATACGCATCTGTGTCTCCTTTGGCATCATCATGCCGTTATGCGGGTGAGGTTGTTATTGCTTGTGCGTGCTTCTCGTTTGATTGGGCATCATCGTATGCCGCAAGGATGAGAATGCTACTCAGTGCATCGTTCATGTGTGCTAGCATCAACAGCCGTGCTTGACTTGCGTTGCGCTCATAAATTGCATCGGCAATGAGACGATGATAGCGAATGGCACGCTCGGTCATGCCACTCTCTTGACTCGTAAGATGCCGGCTTGCCAAAAAGAGCTCGTGCGAGCTGTTGAGCATATGTTGAAGCACCGGATTATGCGCTGCGTGTGCAATAGCCCGATGGAATGCCACATCAGGACCAACGAAATCAGTGCCTTTGAGTGCTTGCTGTTCCATGGTAATGGCTTGTTCACGAATTTCGGCTATTTCATGATCCTCGCCACGTTCCGCTGCTAGTGCGGCTAACTCGGGCTCAATCAGTCGTCGTGCCTCGCCAAGTGCAATGACGTGTTGTATGTCGATTGATTGCGGTGATTCACTCCCAGTACTGCCATGATTACTAATGACAATGACACCACGACCATGTTCAATGCGCACATATCCTTGTGATTGTAGCGAGCGAAGTGCCTCACGTACGGACCCGGTACTCACGCCAAACGTATGGGCTAAGTGGGTAATGCTTGGCAGATGATCGCCGGGTTTCCATTCGCCGCGGTTAAGTCGCTGTTGGAGCTCTCCCACGAGCGAACCAAAGATGCGCCCGTTGCCACCACGAGAGTTTCGTTTGTTGGTTAGATTGCGCACAGCATTACTCCATTTCTGCCAGATACCGAGATTACGGCAAAAACTCGACTTCCCATAGCGCGACATCTGCGCCGAATTCCAGAATGTACATCCGGTTGTCAATAAGGGTGGCGTCGATGGGGTTGCGCAAATCGCGTATGAGTTGTACGGAGCGCATGTCATACCCACCTGACGCAGTAGCGGCTAATTGGAGATGCAACAAATCTTGACCTTTATCGGGAATATCGCCACCCGCTGCACCCCAACTCAAGATAAACCCACTTATGCCTCCTGGTACTTGCCAACTTGCAGGAAAAGCCGCGCTAGCAAAGGTAAGTCCCAATGGAGACCGATGTGGCGTAAAGCTACTCAACGTTTGTCCTAAGGCACTAGCATCAGCAATTTGTCCATCCATGGTACGGTACACTGTTGCGGCCGGCCCGCGATTGACAATTGGATCAATCATGTTTTCAGGAGCTGTCGGATAGTCAGGGTCGTTGGCATAGATGCCGAGTTGGACCGCGACGAATTCGTCGTTGAGCAGGCGATCTTGACTCGGGTCATAGTTCGGGTTGCGTTGTGGCGTATCAATGTTGCCAAAGCGCCACGGGAAGCCATAGTGGCCGCCCTCGCGCACTAGATTGAACTCATCGGGTAAGTCTGCATCCGGCCCGTTGTCGCCCACGAACAACTCACCGGTTGGCGCAAAGGCCGGGTCATAGGCGTTGCGGAATCCGCGCGCATAGACGTATGGCGCAAGTGCGGCCTCATCGTTGGGCAGGGTGATGTAGCTTGCATTAATCGGGATACGGAACAAGCGCGCGGTCAGTGGTACCTCGCGCATACCAGGGAACAACCCTTGGTTATCCTCAACCTCACCATGGTCGGTGCGTGAGCCACTATTGACAATTACATATTGCTGATCGGGCGTAATCGTAATCCCATTGAATACATGATCGAAATTGGTCCCACTCAGTGGGTATTGCTCAGTTGTGGCTAGCGTTGTCCACGTATAGCTACTGCCATTGGGCGTGCCACGACGAATAGTTGCTGTGTTATAGCCATTGGCCTGAAGATTCGATACCACCAAGATGGTCCCATTGGCTGCTACCGCTAAGCCCGACGGCATGCCGTTGGGGGCGATGATTGTGGCATCGGCAATGGTGCGCATTTGACCTGTTTGCGGATCAATCGCCATCAGCCCCTCTGTCATGTTGAGGAGCAACAATTGCGCAGTCGTTTGGTCATAGACTACCCGAATGCTATTCACTGGCATGGTGGCCACCCGACGCAGATTGAGTCGATTATCGAGTAGGGTCGGTCCACCGACAATTGGCTGACGCGGGGTCGTGTCTACTACTAATGGATCAGCAGGTGTGGATGTCATTGCAACAGTTGGCGCAGTGGTTGCTGTCTCGGTGACTGATACAACAGTTGCGGATGGTTCAATTTGATTTGTTGCAGATGGCACAATCTCGGTGGTTGCGGTCGCTAGTGCGACGGTTGCAGTTGCCGCAGACGGAGTGTCTGCCACCAACTTCGTTGGCGCTGCACTTTGATTTGCTTCATTCGCACACGATACGAGTATTGCCAGTGCCATGATCCATTGAATCGCCCGCATGTCTTGCCTCGTTTGTCTCGTTATTTGCCGAATTGTCGATGAATATGGGACCCTTGATGATTCGCATCGAGCGTAAGCACCTGTGCAAATGATGCTTGTGCCGCTGTTATATCACCCATGCCGAGCAAACCTAATCCACGCATATAGTGACAGTGGATTTGGTTGCGAATCTGTGCATCATCATTGAATACCAAAAATGTCGGCAACGACACCGCAAAATAATCTGGCTTAATGTCGTCATGTTGATGTACATCTGCATATGCTACCAACCGCCCAAAGATGGCCTCGGCCTGTGCCTGCTGATTGAGCGCCTGCCATGCCCAACCTTGATAGAGCAACATATCGGGTGGTTGGTCGTTGTAATACAAGGCGCTTGTGGGCTGATTATCTCCGCGTGTCGCTTTTTGCCAGCAGGCCTGTGCCGATTGTGTATCGCCGAGCGCCGCATAGGCGTTGCCCAGCATGTAGTGCACGTGGTTTTCATTGCTTCCTGGCAATTTACCTTCGCCAAGGTTGTGCGGGTACTGTAATGCCTGCGTCAATACCGTAATGGCTTGTTGATAGTCCTTGTATGCCATTGCGTGTTGTGCGAGCCCAATCGAGGCCCAGACATACTGCGTTGCGACGCGACCCTCACCACCCTCCCATGGGTGGAATGTGCGTGCCATCAGCACATCAAACGCCTCTTGGTGTCGCCCAGCAATATTAAGCAATGCCACATACTCAATCGTCAAGTCATCGCGCTGATCGACGAGATTGCGCCAGTGACTCAGCGTTGCGAGTCGTTCTGCTGGTGGTATCCCTGCTTTACGCGCAAGCTGATCGGCCTCATAAAAAAGCCGTGCATCGTGTGGGTCATGCTGGCGTGCCGTGGCGTATGCCTGCTGGCCGAGCGCCAAGTCTTCGTATTGATTGACATAGCCAAGCCCCAAGTTCCGCCAGGCTACCGCATTCGTTGGGTCGTACTTGACCGCATGTTGCCAGTATTCGATGGCACTGTCATACATGCGGTGGGCATACCAGTAATTGCCGAGGTAGTAGGCCGCACGACCATCTTCGGGGTCTGCTTGGAGCGCTAACCGTAAGATAGTGACATGCTCGATTCGATGGGGGAAGCACAAGTCGGGCGATGCGTTCCGCGCTTTCTCCCACGCTAGATCTGCGCGTGTAGCATCACCTGACTGCATGGCAGCCGCGGCAGTCAGGTAGTGAATCAACGGGTTGTCTTGGGGCGCGTATGCACATAATTGCAACGCAGTTGCCGTGTCGCCTGCGGCTAAGTAGTCCAGTGCCAAACTCTCACAGGCGTGCATATCCCAGTTGATTGCGTTGCGGACAGTTATATCGCCCCCTAGTACTCCTTGTTCCCAGGCAGCGCCTGGTTCCATGGGGTCAAGCGTGAGTGCCACCGCGCAGGATGCGATTGCTGCTGCCGGATTGTCCATTTGACGGTAGAGCAGTATCTCGAGGTGACGAGCACGTTGATGGCTCCAATTGCGGCGCAGCGCGCGCTGTGTCAGCTGCAATGCCTCGCGTAGGTTACCTCGTCGGGCGCTGATGCGAGCCAACTCAAAGAATGCCGCATCCTGCCAAGCTGCATTCCACGTTGCCTTGTAGAATGCATCAACTGCCTCATCATCCTTGCCTAAATGTCGATAGGCCTGCCCCAAGTTGTAATACGCCTCGCCGTCGTATGGGTTCGGGTTACGACTTGTCTGGCGTTTGATGGCACGCTGAAAGAAGTGCACCGCCGCCTGTGCATCGCCTCGCCGTAACACCAACAACCCCATTGCATTATTACAGCGACTATCGAGTGGATCTCGTCGTAAGGCCTCTAGATAGTAATCCTCTGGTCGATAGGTTGCATGCCGATATTGCTCGAGGTGTAATCCATTCAGAAAGAGCTCATCGGTGCTGGCAATATCATGTGGTTCTGCTGCTGCCATTGCCGCCGGTGGAATCTCGTGTTCTGCTGGAGGGGGGGGCGTGTAGCGCATCATCTCTTGTGCCGTCTGCCGATTATGCACCACTAGCGTCAGTTCATGGAGCTTGAGGTCAGGGATTGGCACCTGCACTTGTTCAACCAACGTAATTGTCGGCGAGAGCGTGGTCTCACGTTGCCAAATCAGTGCATCACGATAGAGCATCTGTACTGACACGTTGGTAGTGCTCGTCACATACACACCAACCTTGATGGTGCGCTCTTCCAATGAAAGGTGCACCACGGCGTCTGTGTTGGCATTGCTTGCTGGGCCAATCTGTTTGTAGGGCAAAAAGTTCTGCTGGAAGTGCTTCTCTTCGCCGGGCATTAACCACGAAAAGTCCGGTTGGTTGTCGGTAAACGCACCACACATCAACTCAATGTATGGCCCATCCTCATCAGTTAACTGACGATCCCACATCAGCCCAAAATCGCTGTTGCCCCAGGTCCATTGCTTTTTGCCGGGGACAAGGTGGTGATTGGCTACATGCATCATGCCCGCTTGTCGGCCATGGTCGTAATTGCCCACAAAGTCGTAATCTGAGTGGTACGCCATATAGGATGTTGGTACAGGGATGTTTTTGTAGCGCGAGATATCCGTGCCCGGCGCATAATTCACCTTGTAATAGGTACCCTTGGCAATCGGGAACTCACTCACGTCGCGCTTGCCATGATCCATCACCGCATGCACATCCGGTGGGAATACTGATTGGTATTCGTCATTCACATGCACCGCCGGATTCGCCCACCACAAAAACGTTTGCGGCAAGTCAGTCCGATTGTGTAACTGCACATCAATCTGTAAGACCGCTTTGTCCGGATGAAGCGTGAATCCATGCATGCCCTTAGTAAAGAACATGCGCTCAATCTCGCTACACCAGACCGTCACACTCCCGTCATTGTTGGTCAAAATTCGCCAGTCGACTGGATCAAATGTGCTTGGACGGTGATGTTGTGGCCAATTAAACTCGATGCCACCAGAGATCCACGGCCCTGTCAGACCAACCAATGCTGGCTTGATGACTCGATTGTAATAGACAAAATGGTAGTCGTTAGTCTTGTCGAGTGCCATCTGCACACGGCCACCGAGCTCGGGCAGTAGCATGATTTTGAGGTATTCGTTCTCTAAAAAAACAGCCGTATATGGTTTGGGTGCTTTTTCGTCGCTGACACTGTCGATAACTGGATAAGGATATACAACCCCACTACTCCCTTGGTAGACGCGCTGATCCAAAAACAAGGGTTGTTTGAGTGGCTCTCCCACGCCATATGTGGGAATTGTGATGACTTCGCTCCAAGCACGTACATAATCTGCCATGACTGCAGTTCACTCCGTCGTGAATGCCATCAGATCTAACTGATTTAATGAGTTAGATCGAGAGCGGCTGAATGAATATGGCTATTCTATCATGCAAGTAGTGAACATTCAATGAATAATCGATATCGAAATCGAAACTCATTTAATCAGTTGTGTGCATTGGATGACTGCGCAGTATCAAGATACTTTGGTAGTTTAATGGTAATTGTTGTACCAACATTGAACTCAGAGATTGCTGTAATCTCACCCTGATGCGCTATCACAATTGCTTGGGCAATGGGTAGCCCTAACCCAGATCCGCTTCCTTTGGTGTTGCGCGCTCGAAAGTATCGGTTAAATAAATGATGCATGTCATCTGGATGAATCCCACACCCATGATCAATCACACAGATCATAACGTGGGTATCTGTGATGGTCGTATTTATAGTTACGGTGCTGTGCGCATTGCTGTGTCTGAGTGCATTGTCAATAATGTTGCGCAACACGCGCTGCATGTGTGATGCATCTATATAAATGTATGCAAGATCAACAACTGGCGCCTTCACTAATTTGATGTCGTGTTTCTGAGCATAAGGAGTCATGATTTCGTATGATTTATCTACGAGATCTGCTACCAATATCGGTTGAAACACATATGAAATATCATGACTATCAGACTGCGCCAATAACCGTAAGTCGTCAACCAATTGATGAAGTGACTGAAGTTCATCGTATATGGTATCAAGTCGTGCAGGTGTCACGGTAAGGATACCATCGCGCATTGCTTCAATATACCCACCAATGGTATTTAATGGGTTACGGAGTTCGTGGGCAATATCAGCATTGAGTTGACGTCGTAAAATGATTTGATGTTGTATCTCGCTATCGCGCTTATCTATCGCACTTGCGAGTTGGTGAATCTCGCGAGTAGCATAGGGTGTCACCACATGTTGTAAGGGTTGTTTAGTTGTATTAATTGAAGTACTTAATTTCGTGAGGATTTCGAGTGGTTTTATTGATTGAATCGCAAAGAATGTGCCCACAATGGCCGAAAGTATGGTTGCTAATAACAGACCTGCGCCAATCCCACTAAACAGATATGGGTAATATGTACTCACAATTGGGTAGTCACTAGGATTGGTATACGGCAATAAATAAATCACTTCACCATTAGGGAGTTTGATACGGTACTGAATCGGATAATCAGCAAGATTAGATATTTGTGTACCATAGAGTGGCAGTGGGTAGATAAACTGCAAATCTTGACTTGCGATACGTGGTGGACGCAGCGCCAACGAGTCATATAAGCGTAACCGTTGATTGAGATTAATATGCAGTGTGTTGTTGGTACCGCCTCGGTAATAATGACTCATGATCGTCGGCAAAAAACGATTGACCGATAAAGGTGCATTAACCCGGTAGGAGATGTACGTCAGCACCGACAAGTACACCACTACCAACAAAACGGTATTGGCGATACTCATAATAACGAAGATACGTACGATATTGCCGCGTAAACTACGCATCTAAATGCCTTTGGGTAGATGGCGCAGAGTACAATGCCTCTAGGATTGGAATCGATATCCTGCTCCGTATACGGTTGTAATGTAGACTGGGTTCTCTGCATCCACCTCTATTTTACTCCGAATATTACGAATATGTACATCAATTGATCGATCAATGTTCACTGTTGCTGTGCCGTATAGTGCCATGCCGATTTCTTTGCGGCTCAGAATTTTGTTAGGCTGTAATACTAGTGCCTCAAGAATCTTAAATTCGGTCGGTGTTAAGTCTATCGTACGATTCTGGACAAAGACTGTCCGACCATTATTTGATAACTGTATATTCACGGCTTGTTTGTTTGATTGAATGGCAACGCGACGCAATAACGCATTAATCCGTGCCGTGAGCTCGCGCATACTGACAGGTTTGGTGATATATTCGTCTGCACCATGTTCAAATGCCGAAATCTTGTCGGATTCCTCTAGCTTCGCTGAGATGACAATTACGGGTGTTGTGGTGGTCTTGCGTAACTCACGCAAAAAATCAATCCCGTTCATCGTGGGCATCATCAAGTCTAACAAGATGCAGTCGAACTGTCGTTGTTGACAGTGTTCAAGTGCCTCGACTCCGTTGCTTGCAGTCGTCACATCGAATTGTTGCTGGGTTAAGTACTCAGACATCATCATTCGTACATTGAATCGATCTTCAACGACCAATAAGTAGTTTACTGGTGATGTCAATGTCATTATGCTAATCCTATCTACACTACACTACACTACACTACATATGGATAACTAACAGAGTAATTGTTGTTTATAATGGTAGCCTATTACGCCCTGTCAATTCTAGCACTATTGTAATATTCATAACTGTGATGATAGTACGCATCCAGTTATTTTCAGCAACAACTGTAAATCAATAGATTCCTATATTACCATTTTATCAACATTTTTAGTAACATACGAATTTATGTAACAGAATACCACCACTGCACAGTATGACCTGCACAGTAGTGGTACGAGTAACCCAAAAATTAATGACAAATATCGGCAAGTGCTTCGAGCGCATCGTCAATATAGGCATCGTTGTTGGCTTTGCCCATATGACCGATACGAATAATTTTGCCACTTAACACCCCCATACCACCTGTGGCCATAAACCCATAGCGGTCACGCAAATTGGCAATGATTGTATTGGCATCACGCCCTTCGGGTACCAGCACTGGCGTAACCTGGGGGGTTGCTTCGGCATCGGGTACCAAGTAATTGATTCCCATGCTTTTGAGACCATTGCGGAATCGATTGGCAGCGCGGACGTGCTTTGCGACGTACTCGGCCTTGCCAATGGACTGAATTTGTTTGAGTCGTACGTTGACTGCAGCCATCAATCCCGTCGGCATGGTGGCCGGCTGAGGGTGATACCCGGGTGCCTCTTTGGCATATTTGCGCCAAGTGCGCACATCAAGGATCCAGCCACGCGGGCCGACTGGATTGGCGTCCATGTACTCCCACCCTTTGGCGCTGACTGCTACAAATGCGAGCCCAGCTGGTGCAGCCATGGCTTTTTGGGAGGCACTGACACAGACATCAATACCCCATGCATCAAGTTCAAGTGGTGTCCCTGCAAAACCGGTGATTGCATCAACCAAGATCGGAATACCGAATTCTTTGGCGAGAGCCGATAATTCGGGTAAAGGGTTGAGTGCTCCGGTTGATGTCTCGGCGTAGACCACTCCAAGTACATCAAATGGACCATGCTCGCTCAGTTCGTGTCGCACTGTATCCACGGTAATTGCACGTCCCCACTCACCATTGATGTCATGGACGTGTACGCCATATGCGTTGGCAATGATGGCCATACGATCGCCAAAGTAGCCGTTGCGTACAATGGCCATGCGCTTGCCCGTTGCCACAAAACTGGCAATCATCGAATCAAGACCTGTGCTTCCCGAGCCGACGATGGGATAGACATCGCCATCGGTGCCAAATAAATGTTTGAGACCTCTAACGATCTCGTGATACTGTTCGGCCCAAGCTGGCCCGTAGTGTGGAACGGTAGGGCTTGCAAGTGCTGCAAGTACTTCGTCCTCAATGTCAACTGGTCCCGGGATAAGCAGGCGATGGGTAATCATGCGTGTGCTCCGTTGGGGCTACGTATGCGTAGCAGCGAAAAATCATGTGCAGAGATAATACCATATCGAATTTGGTATCGGTTGCAATGCTGAGGTGGATTGGAAGCAGTATCATCCAATCCACCTCAGCCAGCACATTACTTTATGCGATCTGCACCGGCAAAGTCGGCGAAGAGTCGTTTCATATGGGTCGAGGGGTCGCGATAAAATTCATCCACACTACAGCCGAGTGTGACTGGACGTTTGGCCGGGAGTACCTTCGGTTGGGTTGCCGCAAATGCCTTGATGACGTATGCATGCGGCTTGAGCGTGCCGTCTGGTCGCACCATGCCAAAGAATCGCTCATGGCGTGCCTCGTCACACGGTGGTTGTGTCCACAAATCTGAGCTGTAGTCAGCCCAACACCAGAGCATTGCACCAGTGGCACCAACATCAACCAATGTGGGGAGTACCTCGGTGAAGTAATTGGCCAAATCCTCTTCGGATGCCATGAATTGACTGCGCGGCTTGCCGTACGCCTGCCACGTCCAGACTTGTGATGGAGCTCCTGGCGGCGCCGTGCATCCACCAAACTCCTCCATCAACGTTGGTTTGCCACATAACGTACTGACAACAGCACAGGTGAATGGTACATAATCCGGGTCGAGTGGGTTTTTCATCCACGATACATACATCGGGTACGAGTGCATCACGGCTAAATCGGTCTCAGCGTAGACCTCGTGTACGCGTAGATGATTGTTACGGAACAAGCTGTCCGCATGGAGACCGCATCCCACTGGATGTACCGGATCAATCGACTTAATGAGTTGTGTCATCTCGCGTACCCAAATCTGTCCGTGCGTCGCATCGCGTGGCCAGGCGAATAAATCAGGCTCATTGCCTAGATTCCACCAGCCGATACCCGGGTGATTCTTGAGTGCCCCCACTACGGTGCTCAGCAAAAGCTTGGCCGCAGAGACTGCCACTGGGTCATGATACGGGTTGCGGTACGGTTTGTTGACAATTGCACCGTGGCTGACGACTTGCAGATTATGAAAGTTCGTGTCGTCCTCGGGTTCACCGAGTAACCAACCCGGACACCAGTTGGGTCCACTCATGTGCCCCGTAAAAAACGTCACATCGAGGGTGAGTCCGTTGCGTGCCGCAATCTCGGCAACAGTAGTGAGATTCGTCAGGCACTTGGTATCAACACTATCTGGCGTAGGCTGGAAGTCCTCCCACAGTAAGAAGATGCGCACAACTGACATGCCCAAATCGGCAATCTGTGCAAAATCGTCGTGTACCTCACCTGCCTCAAAGTTTTTCCACCACGTCATAGCTTTGCGTCGTGGCCAATAATTCACACCCAAAATGAATGGTGTGTCCATGTGTGCCCCCTCACTTGTATATGCGTCCTGCCTATTGTACGAGACTTTCTTTCAGGTTCGAATGGCACATATATTTGATTTGCTGTCACTGGTGGTGCGCACCCTCTAAACGTTGCATGTACATCCGATATGATTTTAGTTTTGTGCCTTCTATCTGCACGATTTGTCTTTGTGTGGTTTTTTAAACAATCGTTGAATTTACAAATTTTTCGCTATATAATTAAATGCAAATTTAATTATGGGAGATTGATATATGCGTGAAGTGACAAGCACATCAAGAGTGCTTTGGTGGCGTGGTATGACGGTTGTTATCGTA
>JBMTAN010000052.1:0-21040 GCA_049428765.1 Roseiflexaceae bacterium | reverse complement strand
ACGACTCAGCGCGTTTTTGATTACGCGTTGTAGCGATTCATGGCAGTAATCACGCCCTGCTCGACAATCGTGGTGAGTGCATCGCTCGCACGTGTCAGTAGTGCATCCATCTCGGTTTGTTCTTGGGCATTGAACTTGCCTAGTACGTAGGCTTGTGTCTGCCAACCTTCGGGCGTTTTGCCGATGCCAACGCGTAAGCGGTTGAAATCTGTAGTGCCGAGGAGTTGTACAATCGAGCGCATCCCGTTGTGGGTGCCGGCACTGCCTTTTTCACGTAAGCGCAGCTGAGCAAAAGCCAAATCAAGGTCGTCGTAGACCACTACAATGTGGTCGTGCGGAATTTTGTACCAGCTAGCAAGTCCACTGACCGAGATACCGCTACGGTTCATAAATGTTTGTGGCCATGCACAGATAACTTTGTTGCCGGCGATGGTGCCGCTGGTGAGTGTGGCTTGAGCGCGAGTCCCGTTTGGACTGAGCGCATGGCGCCGACTAAAGCTATCGAGGACCGCAAAGCCAATATTGTGGCGGGTGTTGCTATATTGCGCACCCGGATTCCCTAACCCAACAAGTAACCAACTATTCATTACTGCCTCTGTCACTTTTTTGTACGTCTCTTGAATTATAATAAGAATCAAGATGCTCAGAATACGATGATAGTCGAGGATTGTATGTCGGGTTCGCATGCACACGTGCCGCAGTGGGTTCAAGATGCGGTGTTTTATCAAATCTTCCCCGATAGATTTCAATCAAGTGGCCAAAATGCTGATGGGATGGTCTTTAGTCGTTGGGGTACAACCCCAACGCAGACAAACTATATGGGCGGCGATTTAAATGGTATTACGGCGCATATTCCCTATTTGAGTGAGTTGGGGATTACGGCAATTTATCTAACGCCGATTTTTAGTTCGGCGAGCAATCATCGGTATCATACCGACGACTATTACAATGTGGATCCGCTCCTCGGTGGCAATGCGGCGTTGCGCGAGTTACTTGACCGTGCACATACTGCCGGCATCAAAGTTGTTCTGGATGGTGTGTTTAATCACTGTGGACGTGGATTTTATCCATTTCATCATTTGGTTGAGAACGGTGCGGATTCGCCGTATCGGCATTGGTTTTATGTGGATTCGTTACCATTATCCCCATATGACGAGAGTAAGCCGGCCGGCTATGCCGCTTGGTGGGATATCCGAGCGTTACCAAAGTTGAATGTGTCACACCCACCGGTGCGGCAGTTTTTGCTGGATGTCGCACGCCATTGGATTGAATTCGGCATTGATGGCTGGCGCCTTGACGTTCCTAATGAGATTGATGACCATGATTTTTGGCGCGAGTTCCGCCAAGTAGTCAAGCAGGCCAATCCCGAAGCTTATATTGTTGGTGAGATTTGGGAGGATGCCACGCCATGGCTCGATGGTACGCAATTCGACGCAGTGATGAACTACCCGGTGCGCACCTTGGCCACAGGATTTTTTGCCACACGTACAATCAGTGCTATGGACTTTTCGGCGAGCCTCGAGACCGAGATTGCGCGCTACCGTCCTGAGCATACCAGTGCACAATACAATGTGATTGGCAGTCACGACACTGAACGATTTTTGACATTGGCCGAGGGGCGGGTTGATCGTCTTAAGTTGGCTATGTTCTTTTTGATGACTTATGTCGGTGTGCCGAGCATCTACTACGGCGATGAGATTGGGTTGGTTGGGGGCAAAGATCCGCTCAACCGCGCATGCTTCCCGTGGAACCGTAATGCATGGAACGAGGAGTTACGTGAGTGGGTGCGCAACTGCATCTCGCTCCGCCAAAGCTTTGCCTCGCTTCGTCGAGGGCGTTTGGTGCTGCTACATGCGCGCGATAGTAGCCGAACTGTGGCATTTGCACGCGTGCATGGCCGCGAGATGTTGGTGGTCGTGCTCAATGCAAGCGACAATGATGCTACCATCGATATGTTGCTTAGCCCGCTCAATATTGAAGATGAGATGCTGTTACACGATCAACTGAGCACACGTAGTTATACGGTTCAGAATCAAAGCGTGCGCTCAGTCAAAGTCCCAGCCAATGGGGCCGCATTGTTGATGGTTTCACGCCGTTAGTTGTTGTCGACGCCGATAATCTCACTGATGTCACGCACGCCGTCGCGCCGCATCAACGCCGAAAGCCCCCAGGTCAATCGTGAGGCAATTGCTGGACCGTGATAGACCAGCGCCGTATAGAGTTGTACGGCGCTGGCTCCTGCTTTGAGTCGGGCATAGACGTCAGCCGCATGACTGATGCCTCCCACGCCGATAATCGGTACGCGCTTGGCCGTGAGTTTGGCCACAAAGCGTAATGTCTCGAGGGCTGGCTGTTTGAGTGGTTCACCACTTAGCCCTCCCATTTCGTTGGCGTGTGGACTAGTCAGATTGGGGCGGGCTAGCGTCGTATTGGTGGCAATCAGACCACTAATACCGGCCTCAATGGCGGTCGAGACTACCTGCTCGAGTTGGGCCTGTGTCTCGTCGGGTGAAATTTTGAGGAAGATCGGACGTTTCCATTGATTGGCGTTGATAAGTGTATCTAGCAACTCACGTAATGCCGCCGTCTCATGCAATTGGCGCAATCCGGGCGTGTTGGGTGACGAGATATTGACTGCCACGTAGTCAGCATGAGGAGCGAGGTGTGTGAACGCCATCAGATAGTCCTCGGTGGCCTGCTCGAGTGCTGTGTCGCGGTTCTTCCCAATATTGATGCCTACCGGCAACCAGCGTGGCCGTTTGGAGAGACGCTGTGCCACAATCTCCATTCCATCGCTATTAAATCCCATGCGATTAATCAGCGCTTCGTCTTGGGCCAAGCGGAATAGGCGTGGCTTGGCGTTGCCGGGCTGTGGTCGTGGGGTAACCGTACCGACCTCGATATGACTAAATCCGAGGAGGGCCATGCCGTGCGTTAGGTCAGCATGCTTGTCGAATCCGGCAGCGAGACCGATAGGATGCGCAACATGCATGCCGGCAATTTGTTGGCCGAGCCCGCGTGTAGCAGGGGCAAATATGCGCGAGAGCACCGCTGCCATGCCAGGCGTCTTGACAGCGAGTTTGAGGAGGTGCGCAGTGCGCTCGTGGGCGACTTCGGCGTCCATCGTAAAGAGCGCTTGGCGGAGCAGCGGATAAATCATCGGTGTATCTCTCTGTCTGGTAGACATAAATGTGTTTCATAGCGCATAGAGCGCATGATTTCATTGCATATTGTACCATTGTGCAAATTGGTGGCAAAATCGGTTTGACATTCGTCCGCCGAGAGCGTAAAATGCAATGGTGTTGACGGGGCGTGGCTCAGTCTGGTAGAGCGCACGGTTTGGGACCGTGAGGCCGGGGGTTCGAATCCCTCCGCCCCGACCACAGTAAGTGCAGGTAGACAAACATGTCTACCTGCACTTTGTTTTACACCACAACGAGGTGCAACTACGATGAATAATCGCGATCTAATTGCCTTAGCTGCCTCCCAAATCCAACCAAAGCACCTCAAAGATGGCCTGATTGGCGATGTTGGGGCTGCGCTCGAGACAATGACTGGCCAGGTGTATACAGGGCGTTGTATATTGACCGGGAGTAACACAATATGCGCTGAGCGTGTAGCGATTGCACGTATGGTCAGCGAGGGCAACGAGTATTGTATCGCCCAAATTGTCGCTGTCTGGCGCGACGAACATGGTCAGCTGTATGTGATTCCACCATGTGGTCATTGTCGTCAGGCAATGTACGAGATTGACCCGCACAATATAACGACGACGCAGGTCGTCTTGAGTCATGATGTGGTTGTGCCGCTGTCAACACTGCTGCCGTATTACGATTGGTGGCAAGCCCAACCCGATTTCGAGAATAATTGATTACAACAAAAGATTTGGTCATTCAGTTGTAATGCGTTGTGTACTTGACAGATTTTTTAATATCGTTTTATACTAAATTTTACACCGCACTGAACAGGTGCGGCTATTTGTCGCCCAAAGACGGGTGATGTAGTGTGGTAATGAGATGCGGCAATCCCCTTGGAGAGCCGCCTTCATATGGTTTTTCTACTCTTGGAATTTTTTCATAAGGAATCACATGAGTCTGGCATTCGACGATCTCGTTTCACAGGCTGAACGAACAGCCTCACGTTCTCAGGTATCCGCGCCGGCACGCCAAAAGACTCAGGCACGTAATGCAGCTTTAGTGCCTAATCAAGAGCTGCACGAGATGGATGAAGTTAAAGGATTTGATGAAATGACTGTGTTGACCGATGAGATGTTAATCGACGACGAAGTCGAATCCAGTGTCGCTGATACGGATGTCGTCGAAAACGATCTTTCGTTGGGCGCACTCCCCGATGCGGTGCAATATTATTTGCAGGCTATCGGCCGTACCGCATTGTTGAATGCAAAACGTGAGATTGAACTGGCACGCCACATTGAAGTTGTGCTGTTCCTTGAACAACTCAAGACGAGTGCGGTAGCAGAAGAGCGCGATGCAATGCATCTTGAACTGACGCAGTCCATCTTCCAAACCATCAGCCAGCATATGCCTGCTATGCAGATTGCCATGCAGGTGTTGGCTGATATTGTGGCCAGCGAAGTGCGGGAGCAATGGTCAGTTGGCGTTGCAATTGAAACTTTCTACTCTCTGAGCAACACGCAACGTGGCGAATATTTCCGTGCTCGTGAGAATGTCGTGAAGGCTGATGCCAAAGCCGATGGAATTGTGGTTGATGGTGAGCGATTGCGTGAGTTGTGTGACCAATTCGACGCTAAGGTCAAAAGTGTGGCAATTGCCTGGCAATTATTGCCTGCATCATTAGCTGCAGCGTTTGAACGGAACTTGGGCGCAATGCCAGATCAGATTAATCCGGCATTGCTACGCGTAACCTTCCGCAAAGTCGAAGAGTCCGGTAAGCGTTCACGTGAGGAATTGACCGAGGCGAATTTGCGCTTGGTTGTCAGCATCGCCAAAAAGTACGTTGGTCGTGGACTATCCTTACTGGACTTGATTCAAGAGGGTAATATTGGGTTGATGCGCGCTGTCGAAAAGTTTGATTGCTGGAAGGGCAATCGCTTCTCAACCTACGCCACCTGGTGGATTCGTCAGGCCGTCACCCGTGCTATTGCGGAGCAAGGTCGTACGATTCGCTTACCTGTACACATGGGTGAGTCGTTTAGCCAGGTTAAGCGCATGGTTGACCGCTTGTCACAGCAACTTGAGCGTAATCCGACTCCCGAGGAAATCGCCAAAGCGCTTGATATGTCTACAGATCGTGTTGTCCATATTCTTGAATCAGCTCGCCAACCAATCTCACTCGAGACACCTGTTGGTGATGATAATGAGCATACGCTGGGCGAGTTCCTTGAAGATGATGTTATGCAGACTCCCGTGGAATGGGCTGCCCGCCAGATGCTCCGCCAAGACTTGGTTGTGGCCCTCAATAAGTTGAGCGACCGCGAGCGTCGTATCATCGATATGCGCTACGGATTGGCCGATGGTCGCCGGCGCACCCTTGAGGAGGTCGGTCAAGAACTCGGCATGACCCGTGAACGCGCCCGCCAGATTGAGTCTGAGGCCTTGCGCCGCTTGCGCACTACTGACATCGGTCAGCACCTCAAAGACTACCTCGAGTAAGCTAATGTATGTGACCGCCCGTGCCATCATGCATGGGCGGTTTTCTTTGTGCAAAAAAGCCACTGGCAAGCGCCTATGAAACTGCATGGGGTAGATCGGACTGAGGGCATGTCATAGTCGGGCAGAAAGGCTACTAGTAGGTTACAAATAGTACTGCCCCATACATGTTTGTACAGGGCAGCGTTGTGATGATCTTGTGTGTGTTATTGTTCGTGACGTAGCGCTGCTCCCACAAAATCGCGGAAGAGCGGATGTGGTCGATTGGGGCGCGACAGTAGCTCCGGATGGAACTGAGTGCCGACGAACCACGGGTGGTCGCGTAATTCAATAATCTCGACCAAACGATGATCGGGAGACTGACCGCTGATAATCAGGCCGGCCTCTTCGAGTTGTTTGCGATATTTGTTGTTGAACTCAAAGCGATGACGATGGCGCTCGGAGACTTCAGTAGCGGCGTACGACAACGCTGCTTTGCTCCCCTGAGTAAGGACACATGGATAGGCGCCGAGGCGCATCGTACCACCCTTTTCAGTAATTGACAGTTGGTCCGACATGTAATCGATGACTGGGTGGTGGGTATGCGGGTTAAACTCAGTGCTATTTACATCGTCACTTTGGAGGACATGGCGCGCAACGGCAATTGTGGCACACTGCATGCCTAAACACAAGCCAAAATAGGGTACATGATTGGCACGGGCATATTCAGCAGCCAGGATTTTGCCTTCGATGCCACGATCACCGAACCCGCCTGGGACAAGAATGCCCTGCAACCCCGTGAGAGTGTCATTAACATTCTCACGTGTGATACGCTCTGATTGAATCCAGCGGATATTGATCTTGGTCTGGTGATGAATACCGGCATGCCCGAGCGCCTCCATGACGCTCAGATAGGCATCATGTAACTCGACATATTTGCCCACTAACCCGATTGTTACCTCACGGTGTGAGGTGGTAATGCGCTCAACCAAGTTGCGCCATTGATGCAAATCAGGAGCATCGCATTTGATGTCAAGGCGTTTGCAGATATACTCACCAAGCCCGTACTCCTCGAGTTTGAGCGGGACTGCATAGATAGTGTTAACCGTCTCCATGGGGATGACGGCTTCGGGGTCGACATCAGCAAAAAGGGCTATCTTTTCGCGAATCTCGTCAGTAATCTCGTGGTCGGCGCGGCAGACGATAATGTCGGCCGAGATACCGACGCGACGCAACTCCATGACCGAGTGTTGGGTTGGCTTGGTTTTGACTTCGCCAGTTGCACCAATATGGGGCAAGAGTGTGACATGGATGTACAGTACTTGATCACGACCGACGTCTTTGCGGACTTGGCGGATAGCCTCAAGGAACGGCAAGCCTTCGATGTCGCCCACGGTGCCGCCGATTTCGATAATCATGACATCGGCACTTGACTGACGGGCTGCAACGGCAATGCGGCTTTTGATTTCGTTGGTGATATGTGGGATGACCTGGATAGTACCACCAAGATAATCACCACGACGTTCTTTTTGGATGACTGATGAGTAAATCTGGCCAGTTGTCACGTTGCTGGCACGGGTCAGGTTTTCGTCGATGAATCGTTCGTAGTGGCCGAGGTCAAGGTCTGTTTCGGCACCATCATCTGTAACAAAGACCTCACCATGTTGATATGGCGACATGGTGCCTGGGTCAACGTTGATGTAGGGGTCAAGCTTCTGCACTGATACTTTGATGCCGCGACTTTTGAGGAGTCGGCCAATTGAGGCTACAGTAATCCCCTTGCCGACTGACGATGCGACTCCACCTGTTACAAAAATGTACTTCGTCATAGTCCGCGGCGCTCCTTATCGCCCCACAACACAACATAATGCGAGGGGAAGAACGCTTCCCCTCGTAAACTACTCATCAATTGACCGAGTTGTCGTGCGGTCACATTATTATACCACGAGGATCACGATGATTGAAGAGGCCTATGCATTCCCTGATGGGCGCATTAACACAACTCGTGCAGCAATACCTTCAGGCGGTACGTTACTACTTGTGACGGTTAACTTCTCTTCAAACGTCGGCTCTTTGATGTTCATCTCTTGTAGAAAGCGATCAAGCGAATCCATTTCATATTCGGCTGATGGTGGGTTGGCTGCATAGTGCATTGGAATAACGAGTCGTGGCTCGAGCTGCGCTATCACGCCGGCTGCCTCACTCGCATTGATGGTATCGTGACCGCCTACGGGTACAAACAGTACATCGATATCTCCGATTTCTTCGATTTGACTTGCCGTCAAATCATGCCCCAAATCACCAAGGTGTGCAATTGAGATATCGTCAATGTGTACCACAAAGGCGACGTTGCGACCGCGATCTGCGCCTTTCTTTTTGTCGTGGTAGGTGCGGACTCCCGTAATCAAAATGCCGCCAACTTCGTATTCACCTGGCCCGCGGAAGATGTTAAGCTTGTCGTCTTTGAGTGGTCGTACAGCCTCGACATTGGTATGATCTTGGTGGTCATGGCTGACGGTGACAATTGAGGCCGTAGGGCGACCGATATCGAATGTCGTCGATTGATCGCATGGATCCATGAGTACCACGCCGTCGCGACCGCGAATGCGAAAGCACGAATGGCCAAGATATTGAATATCGGGCATGAAGTGTATCTCCTTGTAATTGTTCTTGCTCTCTATTTTCACCTAGTTTTGGGAACGATGCAAATGCCTCGGCTCATGAGCGTTATCAGAGGCTATGCGATCGGCGTATTATTTCCTCTGGGATGTCAATAGACAATGACGAACGTACTGTTGTTGATGAGGGAACCATACAACTATTTTGACTAATCCTCCTCATCAGGTGCAGTGCGATCGGCTTGCAATTCCCCCCAAATGATGCGCAATGCCTGCCGTGTCGCATCCCCTCCAAACCCTCGTCGTTGGAGTGTACCACCGAGTCGGCGCATGAACGTCGTACGATCAAGATTGCGCATGCGTGGCCCGAGTTTGCGTGCCAACGTGAGTGCACCGTCATGATCATTGGCATCAAGTTGGTGCGTGTCTGCAAGTTGGTGGATGGTATCACTATCGATGCCGTGTTTGCGCAGATCATTGCGAATGGCTTGCCCTCCACGTTGGGCGTTGCGTTGACGTTGCTCAACGAGGTAATTGGCAAATGTTTGATCGTTGATAAGCCCTGTCTCACTGAGTCGCTGGCATACGGCATCAATACTCGTAGGATCGAATCCGCGCTGGCGTAAGCGCTCACGGAGCTCACGTTCACTGCGTGGGCGAATCTCAAGCAGGCGGATGGCACTACGTTTGGCTTGGTCATAGGCATCAGCAGCAAGCAGGCGGGTAATTTGTGGTGCATCAAGGTGCTGACCCACGAAGAGACCTTCGTGAGCCAGCGTATCGAGACTAATGCCGAGGGCGAACTCACCGTTGATCATCAGGTTGACGCGCTGACTATCACGCATTTGCGCTGTGATGGCGGTGATAACGCCTGGTTGTGGGTTAGGCTTACTCTTCGAAGAAGTCATCGCCATCATCAGCTGTAGCGACCTTAGCGGTTGCCGCAGTGCTCGCCTCAAGTGCTTGAGCCTTGATGAGACGTTCGATTTCGTTGAGCAACGCTGGATTATCGGCCAAAAACTGCTTGGCGTTCTCGCGGCCTTGACCGAGCCGATCCTCGCCAAGGTAGTACCATGCGCCACTCTTGCGGATAATCTCCATCTCGGTGGCCATGTCGAGAATACCACCGGCCCGCGAGATACCCTCATTGGCCATGATATCGAACTCGGCTTGGCGGAATGGCGGTGCTACTTTGTTCTTGACAACCTTGACACGCACGCGACTGCCGATGGGGTCTGTGCCGTTCTTGAGTGTCTCGATACGGCGGATGTCCAAGCGTACCGAGGCGTAGAACTTAAGTGCTTGACCGCCGGTTGTTGTCTCGGGTGAGCCGAACATGACGCCGATTTTCATACGCAATTGGTTGAGGAAGATGACTACTGCCTTGGACTTGTTGATGGCACCCGATAGTTTGCGCAACGCTTGGCTCATCAAACGGGCTTGTAGGCCGGGCAACGAGTCACCCATGTCACCCTCGATTTCGGCACGGGGTACAAGTGCAGCCACCGAGTCAACGATGATGACATCGACCGCGTTTGAACGCACCAGTGTCTCACAAATCTCGAGTGCTTGCTCGCCGAAGTCGGGTTGTGATACTAACAAGGCATCAATGTTTACGCCACACCGTGCGGCATAGGCCGGGTCAAACGCGTGTTCAGCATCGATGAAAGCGGCAGTACCGCCCATGCGTTGGGCCTCGGCGACGATATGTTGGGCGAGCGTGGTTTTGCCGCTCGACTCAGGACCATAAATCTCGATAACGCGTCCACGTGGCACACCACCAATTCCCAAGGCAATGTCCAAACCGATGGCACCGGTTGGAATTACGTCGATGGCGAGACGATTGTTGCCCTCGCCCATCTTCATGATGGAGCCCTTGCCGTATTTACGGTCGATTTGACTCATCGCCGCCTGAAGGGCTTTGTCTTTCTCGCTGTTGCCTGTTGATGGGGCGTCTGGGACTGCTGACGATCCTGCTTTGGCCATGACTCGTGTTCTCCTGTCTGTGGTTGGTCTCACCAACCCTCGTACTTGCTGCAGATACCGTGTGGCTCAGCCGACCCGGTGGTGGATGGGTGGTGGGCTACGCAGTGATAGTAGCACAAAAGTTCGACTTTGACAAGAGGTAGTAGCAAAATTGTGCGGGTGCATGGTTTCCGTCATATCCGTACGATTTATCGTGATGCAAATGCGGGTATGATACACTGAATACTAATAAATAACGTGTTTTGGGGTGTGGTATTGCTATGAATGACACAAATATTGAGCGTTTTTTAATTGGTGGTGTCGTATTTACGTTTGTAACGGCACTTGCGTGGTTTGCACTGAATAATCAATTGTCAATTAGTAATAGCGTACAAGCCCCAACGTTGATTACCACCGTCACACCGCTTGTTGCTGATGATGTGTTAAACGATGACGGTTCAACTGATGTGCTCGGTGATGAGCTTGATGTCGTTAGCGATGAACCCACTGCACTGCCCGAATTAACTGCAACCCTTACCGATGATGAGTTGGCGGTTGTCAATGAAGAAATGATGTTCGAAGAGACGCCGACCCCCGACATCATCCTTGCAATTCCCACGGAAATTCCCGTTGAGGAGCCAACTGCTGAGCCGACAATAGCCTACGAAGAACCGACTCCCGAGCCTACCGCCATCCCCGAGCCTACCGCCACGCCGACGGCAACTCCGGTGCCGATTGAGCTGATTCGTGGCGAGGTACGATGGAGTGGTGAGAAGCGCGTGTTGTACGACGTCGTCGTGGATCAAGGTGCGACGCTTATCATTGAGCCTAACACGACGGTATTTATGGAAGCGGGGACATCCTTTTATATTGATGGCAATGTGCGTGCGCTCGGCAGTGCGACTGCGCCAGTGCGTATCACTAGCGATGGTCAAGCCTGGGGCGGCATGTTTGTGCGTGCTGGTGGAGATGTAATATTGATTGGCACCGTGTTAAGTCGCGGTGGTGGTGGATCAACCCTAATGGTGGCCGAACAAGCAAGTGTGGTGATGCGTGATTCACAGCTCAACAACAATTTAGGTCAGATTCAGCTACGCGATAGCGCATTTACCTTTGAGAATAGCACGATGCGTGATAATCAACTGCCGTATGGAGCTGCGGTTGATGCAAAATTTAGCTATAACAGTGCATTTCGCATGATCAATTCGCGCGTTGGTCCAAATATCCAAGCTGCTGGTGCGCCGGCAGTTGCAATCAAGACGAGTGGGAGTGCGACCGAACTCACATTTGAGCTGAATGGTTCGTTATTGACCAATCAGTCAGGCCCCAATCTGCAACTCGAAAGCGCCGCTGACATGGCGGGCTCGGTACAGTGCAATGCGTTTGTGGCCGGTGATGTCGGTATCAGTCTACGTACGAGCACCACGCAGTTGCCTGTGTTTGGTCTGTTTGTCCGCAATAATGCGTTTGAGCAACATCGTGGGAATCGCACGAATCAATATGAACCCCACCAAGGTAATACGTGGCGCACCTTGTATGGCATGACCAGCAATGTGGCTGCAAATGCCCAAGAGAACTGGTGGGATCATGCGACTGGCCCATACGACCCCAAGCGGTATACGACTGGTCGCGGTGAACTTGCCGGTGTCAATGTCGATGCAGGTAATTGGTTGACCGTTCGTCCTGTATGTGCGCCACAACCCTGATGACCATTGATGTAATTCACGCTGCTATTACAAACGCCATCACACACACTGTTACGCCTGGAGCCGTGGTGGGATGGTGTGTTGATCTGCATGCACCGACGATAGTAGCCCATGGTGGATACACATACGATGAGACTGCGCCGGCGGTATCACGATCCACCATCTATGATTTGGCCTCTATCACCAAAATCGTGACTGCCACTGCTGCCCTTGCGCTCATCAGTCGTGGTGAGCTGTCGCTGACGCATCATCTTCGGCACTTCGTTCATGATAATCAGGCGCATGATGTTACGATAACGCACCTGTTGACGCACACATCGGGCATTCGTATTCGGCTGTCGGTACATGCATCGCATGGTGCGGATGCGCTTTGGCAAGCAGTCCATGCGACCGCACCAAGTGTGGCGCCAGGCAGTGTGGTTGAGTATGCTAATGTGAATACGTTATTACTCGGTGCGGTGATTGAGCAGGTTACGAGTATGTCGCTTGATCGGGCGCTCGATGAACTCGTGTTGGCTCCTGCACACATGTCAATGACACGTTTTAATCCGCCAGCGACTTGGTACGACCAGATTCCACCTACGGAAATCGATGATGGACGGGGTGTGGTGCGTGGATCTGTCCATGACGAAAGCTGTGCTGCCCTTGGTGGAGTGGCCGGGCATGCCGGATTGTTTGGTGATGTCGCCGATATGATGCGTTTTGGGGCAGCGTGGCTCGCCACACTTGAAGGAGGGGGACCGTGGCGGATTGGGCCGGAGCTGGCGCAACGAGCAGTGACACTCCAAACGCCACTCAATCAACTCGGATGTGGACTCGGTTGGATGATGCGCCGAAAAAGCTTTATGGGAAAATATATTGATGAGGCAGTTGGTCATACAGGGTTCACAGGACCCGTGATTGGACTAGTGCCGTCGCAACGCCTAGTATGGAGCGTCTTGTGTAACCGTACATGGCCTAAACGTGTGATGCCTCCACAACACCATGGTTTTTTGACGGATGTTGTGCAGGCGTTGGGGTAAGCACTCGGCCACGAAAAGAGGGGGGCCAGCGGTGGCCCCACCCGCTGTATACATCAGTACTACTTGCTGGCAACGATGGCCTTTTCGAGTTTGCCAATCATTTCGTCAACGTGATACCGCTCCATGATCAATGGAGGTACCAGCCGTACGACATCGTCGCCGGCCGTAGCAATCAAGAGTTGCTCATTGTGAGCATGCTCGCGAACAGCGTTTACTGAAATGGTCATACGGATACCGCGCATCAAACCTTTGCCACGTAGTTCGGTAATCTCGCTATGACGTTGCATCAAGTCCTGGAGTGACTCGTCAAGATAGTCGCTAATCTCACGCACATGCGTCAAAAACGCTGGTTGACTGATTTTGTTGAACACGACTTGGGCTACGGCGGTAACGAATGGTCCACCGGCGAAGGTTGATCCGTGATCACCGGCATGAATTGTATCGGCGACCTTTTGGCGCATCAGAATCGCACCAATTGGCAGTCCTCCTCCTAGCGGTTTGGCGATGGTCATGATGTCAGGTTTAGCTTCGCACGGGTGAGCCCACATTGAACCGGTGCGACCGACGCCACATTGTACCTCATCGTAGATGAGCAGGGCGTCGTGTTGGTCACACAAGGCGCGGATTTTTTGTAGATATGCCACATCGGCGACGCGCAAACCGCCTTCACCTTGGATGGGCTCAATCACAACAGCACAGACATCGGCAGTAATCAACTCATCGAGTTGATCGATATCGTTATAGTCGCCGAAGCGCACGCCGGGCATGACTGGTGCAAATGGTTCGCGGTACTTCTCGCGGGCGGTGATGGCCACGGCGCCCATGGTACGACCGTGGAACGAGCCGTCGAAGGCTACGACGATGTTCTTGCCCTCGCCATGGCGATCACGAGCGTAACGTCGGGCGAACTTGATTGCACCTTCGTTGGCCTCGGCACCACTATTGCTGAAGAAGACGCGATCAATCACACAGCAACTGTCGGCCAGCATTTTGGCAAGCACAGCAGCCGAGGTGTTGTGATAGAGGTTCGAGAGGTGGAGCAAGCCGCCGGCGTGCTGCGTGATGGCTGCAGTGACATCGGGGTCGGCATAGCCGAGCGCATTGACGGCGATACCGGCGACGCAGTCGAGGTATTTGTTACCTTCGGTGTCGTACAAATAGCAGCCCTCACCACGCTCGATAACAAAATCAGGGCGGGCGTAGGTCTGCAAGACATACTGTTGATCAAGATCGACGATGTTGGTCATGGTACTCCTCTATTTGGTATCTGACGTGCCGTTGATTTCGAGACGGGCTAACTGCTCAAGAGCCTTGACCAAGGCATGATTGCCCTCGTGGCCGAGTCCAGCTTGTTGAAGTGTGCGGTAGAGTTGAAAGATGAGGGCCGTACCTGGCAATGGGACACCGACTTCGTCAGCAGCAGCCAATACGAGGCGTAGGTCTTTTTGTTGTAAATCGATGGTGAACCCTGGTCGCCAATCGCGGTTGAGAATCTGAGGGCCGCGGTTGCTTAACATCCAGCTACCTGCAGCGCCACCACTGACCGCGGTCAGCGCTTTTTGTAGATCGACACCGCCTGCCTGCGCAAAGAGTAAGGCCTCACTCATCGCTAGGGCATTGCCAACTACCAAGATTTGATTGACTAATTTGACTGTTTGGCCAGCCCCTTGTTGTCCTACGTGCACGATATTTTTGCCCATCGCCTGAAAGACCGGGAGTGCTCGGTTGAAATCATCCTCACTCCCACCCACCATGATGCTCAATGTGCCTTTGGCAGCACCCTCGCTCCCCCCACTAATAGGGGCATCAAGCATACTCCCGCCGTGTGCACGCACCTGCTCGGCTAATGCAATGGTGGCTTGGGGGCTGATTGTGCTCATGTCGATGACGAGCGCACCTGGCTTGAGTCCGTGAATCACGCCGTCTGGGCCGCTGATGACTGCCGCGACATCCGGTGTGTCACTGACACAGGTAATGATGATATCAGATTGACGAGCCACATCAGCAGGTGATGTGGTGGCTTTGGCACCGACATCGGCAAGTTCGGCCATTCGACTTGCAGTACGGTTGTACACAAAGAGCGGAAATCCGGCGTTGGCAATGTTACGTGCCATGCCACGCCCCATGATCCCCAGCCCAATAAATCCCACGGTAGGTTGCGTCATCGTGTATCGTTCCTTGTATTTTTGGTGTTGCCAAAATCATACCACAGGCGTGATGGTGTGCATGATGGGGTCAAGGTGTCATGTGAGCATGTGATAGATGCGCTGCTGTCATGATGATTCTTGTTTAGAGTGGTGTTGTAATACTCTATCCAAGGATATTGTCGATGAAACGACTTATTTTCGTGATTGCTATCGTAGTTGGCACATTAGTTGGTGTCGGCATCTGTGCGTTAGTGGTGTTATCACAATGGAATTGTTGTGCATTGCAACCTACGGTGCGCATCGACGCAGCAACTGATCAGATTGATGGAACAACTAAGATTCTTGTATCAACGACAATTGAAAATCTTGAGGAGTTGCAGGCATTTGATGCAAATGACGTGTTGATTGCTACTATTCCTACTGCATTCGAAAAGCAAGTAAATACTTATTTTTGGCAGGTAGATATACCAGCGAAGACGCAGCGAATTGAATTTGTGATGCCACAACCTATTCCGCCCGATATCGTTGAAAGCTCGGATGCGCCAAGCTGGCAGGCACTTGATGCGCCGAATCAGATTGGCTTTGAGCGTGTACTGACTATCACACTCGAGCCAGTTAATTGGACAAATGCACAAGATACGGCTGTGCTGTTTTCGACCACTGATGAGATCTTCGGCGTATTGCATTTGTATGATGCGAACAATCAACGACGAGATAGCATCGATACCGCATTTGTGTGGGATGCTGAATTAATGCGATATACCTGGCAGGTTGAACTTGCCTCTGATGTCGATCGAATTCTGTTTCAATTACGCGATACGCGCGATACGCCTATTCGGGGGCAATCGACAAAATTAGGTTGGCTAGCAGAATCACTACAAGTTGGGTTCTATCGTGGTCAACTCCCGCTCGTGATATTAACCTCTATGACAGAGCGAACAGATGGACAAGTCGATATCTACTTTGAAGCATCAGAAGCAGTATTTGATGTACTACAGTTGACGTTTGATGGCACAGTGATGACTGTTCCGGCTTCATTTGAGCCTACTGAGAATACACAGGGATTTGCGTTGCAAGTAACAGTTCCAGCTGATATTGATAGTATTGTATTGGTGCCAGTATCATCAGAGTCACGGCGCGTAGTGGTGTCATCAAATGTCGCTTATTGGGATGAATTGGGCATCGGTGATGGTATTGGGTTCTTCAAAAGCCCATATCCATAGCATCCTAATTGTATTGCGGAATCAACAATGTAGTATGATACCTGTGTCATGTGACACTATACAACGAGGTATCAACAATGAAGAAGAGTGCATTGTTCGTGTGGGGCGGTTGGGACGGTCACGAGCCCAAGCAGTGTGTGGATATTTTTGCGCCACATTTAGTCAAAAACGGCTATGATGTGACCATCTCTGATTCACTTGATGCGTATCTTGACACCGAGAAGATGATGTCTTACAGCGTCATTAACCAGGTGTATACCATGAGTACGATTACGCGTGAGCAGGAAAAGGGTTTGCTCGATGCAATCGCCTCTGGTGTCGGTTATGCAGGTTGGCACGGCGGCATGGCCGATGCGTTCCGCAACAATACCGAGTATCAGTTCATGGTCGGTGGTCAGTGGGTCGCACATCCGGGGAATATCATCGATTATCGTGTCAATATTACCAAGCACAACGATCCAATCGTGGCCGGCCTGAGTGACTTTGATATGCATTCGGAGCAGTATTACATGCATGTTGATCCAGGCAATGAAGTTCTGGCTACAACGACGTTCAGCGATAAGTACTGCGAATGGATTAACGGTACTGTGATGCCATATGTATGGAAGCGCCGCTGGGGCAAGGGTCGTGTGTTCTATACCTCACTCGGCCACGTGGCCAAGGATTTTGATGTTATCGAAGCGCGGACGATTGTTGAACGTGGTCTACTGTGGGCCTCACGCGATGAGGGCTGGGCATGGTAGGTATCCCAGAGACAATGCGGGCGGTGGATTTTACTCCGCCCGCACAGGCCACGGATTTGCGCATCGTCAATGTGCCTACGCCAACTCCCCGTGATGGGGAGTTGGTGATTAAGGTTGAGGCGACAGCGCTGAATCGTGCGGATTTGCTGCAACGACGTGGCGGCTATCCACCACCAGCAGGTGCCTCTCCTATTTTGGGGCTTGAGGTGGTCGGTACTGTTGTTCACTCGGCTGGTACATGGTCGATTGGCGATCGAGTGATGGCGGTGGTTACCGGTGGTGGTTATGCCGAGTATGCGTGTGTGCCGGCAAATGAAGCGATGGCGGTGCCCGAGGGTATGCGTAGCACGGATGCGGCTGCGATCCCTGAAGCGTTTTTGACTGCCTGGCTCAATCTCATCACGCTCGGCAATTTGGCTCCTGGTGAATCGATCTTCGTTCATGCGGGGGCAAGCGGTGTCGGGTCGGCGGCTATACAACTCGCAAAATGCTGGGGCGCTCGTGTGATTACCGCCGCTGGGAATGATGCAAAGCGTGCGTTGTGTGTGCAACTCGGTGCTGATGTGGTACGCGACTCGCGCAGCGGACTACATGCCGAGGCAGTGCGTCACGCAACGGCGGGACAAGGTGTGAATGTCGTCCTTGATATGCTGGGAGCGCCAGCGTGGGCGGATAACTGTGCCATGATGGCACATGGTGGGCGATTATTGTTGTTGGGCTTTTTGATGGGTGCCAAAGGTGAGATTGATTTGGGACCGATTCTGACACGCAGTTTGACTATCAAAGGTACGACACTGCGACGCACGCCAGCACCCCAGAAAGCAGCACTCGTGGCTGATGCAAGTACATGGATGTTGCCACGGTTTGTCAGTGGTGAGTTAGTGCCAGTGGTAGATCGCGTGTTTGCGCTCGAGGATGTGGTTGCGGCACATCAGCATATGGAATCGAATGCCAATGCTGGCAAAATCGTACTACAGATTTGTTGATTTTGTGAAAAAATCCAAAAATAGGGGATATAAATTCGAGGGAATGGGGGATACACAAACGGTGTGACCTTGCATATGCTATGACCATCACCCGCACGGTAGTCGTGCAATTCAAGGAGGTTGTCAGATGCATACCACACCGCGTCAGCGTATCTCCCAGACCGTTGGCTTCCAACACACCCCATTGCAGATCCGCACATTTGGACATGTGCGTTGTGTCTACCACAATGTCGAGATGACCAAACAGCACTGGCGCAGTCAACGCGCCCGTGATTTGTTTTTGTTGTTGGTCAGCCATGATGGGCATCAGATGGCGCGAGGCGTGCTGTGTGAGGCGTTGTGGCCTGATTGTGATGGGGATTCGTCAGCGAATAACTTGCGCGTATCGCTGTATCGTTTGCGTCAAGCATTTGCGAGTATATCCGGTGATTCACAGTGTGTCGGTGCAGATAACCAGACCGTGTGGTTGAATCTCGCAGCTGATACGCAGATCGATGTTGATGAGTTTCGCCTTGCTGTGGCCAGCGCACGACGAATGCACGATGCGCGACAGGCACTGCCTTATTTGCGGCGTGCTGCGGATTGTTATCATGGACATTTTTTGATGCATTACACCGATTTGGAGTGGACATTTGGCTATCGTGAGCAATTTGCCTGTGACTACACCGAGATCGGGATTCGATTGGGACACATCCTCCTAGCCATGCAGTTGTATACCGAGTTAATCGAACGCATGTGGCGCATGATTCAGCTCGAGTTAGCGGTTGAGTCGGCGCATCAACTGCTGATACAGGCGTATCAGGCGACTGGAAATCAAGAGATGGTTCGGCGTGTGTATCATTCGTGTGAGCATTTGGTCAAACATCATATGGGGAGCGGAGTGACTGCCGAAACAACACGGCTGTATCGACGTGTGATGAGTTCTTAATAAATTATTGATACACAATGCATTTGTTGTACCCGGCATGAATCAGACGATTCATGCCGGGTTGAATGTTATGGAGTGGGAGAGAGGCTAATGAACTCTCGATCGAATGGCACTGGTAAATTGCGAGTGAGGGTGCGGAGCTTCGTTTGATACAACGTACTTCCTCCTGTGCGTGTGACCTCCTCGAGGATGTATGTGGTGGCGGTGGTGGTGATGCGATCCACACACTGGTAATTTGCGCCACGCGTCGCAGATCCTTTGGATTTGATGTTGTTACAGGCAGGGACAAGTGTGCGTTTACCGGCCTTGTTGACGCGATAGATGCGGAATCGCCACGTATCAATCTCACTTGCGGTACTCCAACGAATGACATGTGTTTTGCCGTTGCGCACGACATTGAACGCGGTGAGTACGATTTTGGTGGGCGTACTGCCAATAGTTGCCGTGGTTGGATCGTTACTCGGTACGGTGTGCGGGTTATCGGAGATGATGTCAGGAAGTCCAGCGGATGAGACGGTGGCTTGACTCGTTATTGTGCCGCGAGTATTTGCATTTACGCGGGCCCGATAGGTGATAGTTGTTTCACGCTGTGCCTCAATGTCACCGATGGTGATATATACCATGGTATGACCTGTGCTATTCCCTATTAAAACGGTTCCTTGACTTGTTTGTACAGAGCCAACGACGAGTGATGTTTTGGCATCGAGTACATTCAAAAAGATATTATTTGGTCGTGCGATATTACCGACGTTTTGGATTCGGACCTGGTACAGCAGTGTGTCAAGCGGATCGATAAGGTTATCGCCATCGACATCTGTGATGAGCGAGACTTGTTTCGTCAGAATCATCCGCGATGCTGCCGAGATGGTCGTAATAGTTGCATCATTGAGAGTTGCGGTCGTGGGGTCATCAGAGAGATGTGTGCTACTGCTTCGGCCGGTTCGGCTCTCTGTGAAACTCAATGATGGTTGATCGCTTACGGTCGGATGTACGGTGGCATCAATAGTGCTAGGGATAGTGACAACATAATTGATTTGCACATTGGCACCACTTGCAATTGTCCCAAGCAGAATCCGCAAAGATGTATCGCCAGATGTGTTCCCGGTGATGATAGTCCCTTGTGATGTTGTCGTGAGCGCGGTATCAAGTGATGTTGCTGCGTCAATGCGATTAGTGAGCACCGCATTAGTGAAGTCAAAATAGCTGGCATTAACAATCTTGACCGTGTACCGCACGGTATCTCCAGCGCTGACTAATCCGTCACCATCGGTATCAGTGAGTAAAGTTCGTTCATTATGGAACTGTAGCTGTGTGTCGTCGCTCAGCAGTGTTTCAGTGGCATCCAATGTTGTGAGCGTATCAGGATCATCAGATGATTGTGTCAACACATTCGAGCCCGAGATAACGGCTTGTGTTGAGAGTTTCATTAGTCTTGGTGCTAACGACGTTTTGATGATAGTACGGTATGTAATCACGACGTAGTCGCCTGGCGCAATAGACGAAATGGTAATTTGTACTCGTCCTCGTTGTGCAAAGTTGCCACTTGACACTATTCCATTTGATGTCGTGACTGATCCATTTACAAGGGTAGTATTGCGGTCTGGTGCAATGCTGAATATGATATTCGATGCTCGTCTAGTATCTATATTGTACACATAGGCTGTATATCGCAGCGTATCACCTGCATTTGGTTTACCGTCATTATTGCGATCAATCAATAGTTGATCTTGTACGGTGGTTTGTATATTCACGTATGTTGATGCAGTGATAGTTTGTGTCATTGTTGGAGTTAGTGATGCAGTGCGAGTGTTGGTAACAGTGTAGGTTAGCGTCGCCGTGAACGTCGGCGAGGTTGTGTTGGTTGGCGTAGGTGTGCTGGTATATGTTGGCGTGCTGGTAGCGGTATAGGTGGATGTTGCCGTGTTGGTTGGTGTTGCCGTGTTAGTTGGTGTCATCGTGTCAGTCAGTGTTGCTGTCGGTGTACTGGTATAAGTTGGGGTGCTGGTAGCGGTTGGTGTGTTGGTCGGAGTGGCGGTGGCGGTCGGCGTAGCCGTAGGGGTGGCGGTCTCAGTTGGAGTCGCGGTGTCTGTCGG
>JBMTAN010000051.1:0-21095 GCA_049428765.1 Roseiflexaceae bacterium | reverse complement strand
GAAAAGTGAAAAGTGAAAAGTGAAAAGTGAAAAGTGAAAAGTGAAAGAGGTTGTGTGCTCTAAAACAAGTGACGAGGAGGGGCACTATGAAGGCAGCGGCGCGTGCGATGTGGCAACAGGCGACGCAAATGGTGCGAGATGCAGCTGGTAATCAACAGATGTACGCAGAATGGGTGGGATATCTCGCGAGTCACGATGTGCGCATACAAGTACCTGCGATATGGGCATTACAACAGGCAGGTCCTACGGTAATCCCGTCATTGATTGCGGGGTTAAGTGACGCACACGTGCGTATTCGACGCAACTGTGTGGATGTTATCGATCATGGCGGGTATGGCGCCGATGCACGGTGTGTGACGGGGTTGTTGCCACTCCTGCGTGACCCGGTGGCGCACATCCGTAAGGCGGTGTGGCATACGCTGTTTTGTGAGCGCTGTCAAGCTGCACGTCACTGTGAGGTGCCATTGGCGATACCGCTTGACCAAGTGCAACTCTTGATAGAGATAGGTATCCATGATCCGAATCTCAAGCTGCGTCAAAAATGTATTGATGATTTGGCAGGTTTTAGTACTGACGTACGTGCAGTCCATGCGTTAAATCAATTATGCAGTGGGCAAGGTAAACGCGAATGTGGTGCCTTTACCAATAGTACTGACGACCCAGATTCGCCCTCCGTGGCCCTCGACTAAATGGCGTGCAATGGCAAGCCCGAGTCCAGTACCTGATCCGCGTGTACGAGCTTGATCAACTTTGTAGAACCGCTCAAAGACGCGATCGAGGTGCTCTTTCTCAATGCCAACACCGGTATCACTCACCAAAAACAGTATCCACTCACCGGTGGCATGATCTACGGGCGGTTGCGGGTTGATGCTGGCATCATGCGGAATCGTGATGTGCTGAGCCTGAATCATAATCGATCCGTAATCTGGTGTGAATTTTACTGCATTGTGCAAAAGATTGAGAAATATTTGATCAATCCGCCCTTCATCAACCAAGACGGCAGGGATGTCTTGTGGCACTGAGTGATGCACTGTGATATGTGTGTTCTCAGCTTGTGGCTGGATGCGTTCAATGGCGCGTTCCACCAAGCGTAATGGGGTTTGTGGACTCATTTGTAGGGCAATTCGACCTGCTTCGATGCGCGATAAATCGTGGAGGTCGTTGACAAGTCGTGTTAAAGTATCGACCTCTTCGGAGATGCGGCGTGCCATGCGCTGGGCAATCTCGGGTGGTGGATTAGTGATTATCGTTTCGCTGAGTAGTTTGAGCGACGCCAGCGGCGTGCGGAGCTCGTGCGAGACGCTCGCCACCATGTCACGTCGAGCACGCTCAAGTTGGCTGATATGAGTGATGTCGCGCACCATAACCAAGGTGTAGTCGATATCTTGTTGAGAGAGTGGACAAGTGTTGACTTGGAGTGTGCGATTGAGTGAGCGTTGTGCATAGCGCATTTCGTTGCGCTCGCGGTGGGCGATGCTATGACGTACAAATTCATCAAATTGGTGATCGCGTACCAAGCTCATCAGTGATTTACCGCTTACGTGAGGTGGTAGTTCAAGTAATGTTGTTGCCGCCTGATTAAATGAGAGCACATCGCCGTTGACATTGAGCAATAAAATGCCAATATCAACTTGTTCAAGGACATAATCGTTGATTGACGATGATGTTGATACGGGTACGACTGGCACATGTGGCAATGGTGGTGGAGTGCGCTGTGTCCACCACCAGGCACCTATGAGTGTAGATATAGTGATAACCCAAGATAGTAGGGTGAATATATCCATTACTGGTTAATCTCGCTTGATTGGCATATCAAAGCGGTAACCGATGCCACGGACAGTTTGGATGTATTCAGGTTCGCTCGGATTGGACTCAATTTTCTCACGGAGCCAACGTATATGTACATCAACAGTTCGGCCATCTCCAACATAATCTATGCCCCAAACACGTTCGAGTAGCACATCGCGCGAGAGAGCCAAGCCACGATTGCGCATGAGACAAGCCAGTAGGTCAAATTCTTTCTGTGAGAGCTGTACTTCGTGGGTATCGCGCCAAATTCGCCGTGAACCGGCATCGAGTTTGATGGTGCCGAGTTGCATGATATCGCGGTCGCCACCTTGGGTTCGATCGCTCCGGCGCAAAATCGCACGGATACGGGCGTGGAGCTCGCCCATACTAAAGGGTTTGGATAGGTAGTCATCAGCGCCCATCTCAAGACCAGCGATGCGGTCGTATTCGTCTTGGCGTGCTGTGAGCATGATAATCGGCACTGCACTCTCTTTGCGGAGCATACGACATACCGAGAATCCATCGAGCCGCGGTAACATGACGTCGAGGACAAGAATATCCGGTTGTTCGCGCCGGGCAATCTCGAGTGCGAGCATACCGTCACCTGCATGGAGTACGGTATAGCCCTCGCGTTCGAGATTGTATTTGATCGTCTCGGCGAGTGTGGCATCATCTTCGACAAGGAGTACTGTGGCCATGGTAAATATCCTTCTTTCCTCAGCACGCATATCCATGTCGATGGACTCACCTAGCGTGGATGCGTGTTATTCGGGTCGGACGCGGCTGACGCCGTCAGCGGCTTGGGTCACATAAATTGTGGCGCTCCGTCCAGTATTGGCTAAGTATGCTGCAGCTACCTCGTGGCGGAACCGGTCCACTGCTTCATTGGTGACCAAGCTCACCGTACACCCACCAAAGCCAGCTCCGGTCAAGCGTGATCCGTAGCACCCGCTCACGCGTTGAGCAGCGGCGACCAACGCATCCATCTCGGGGATACTGACGGCGTAGTCGTCACGCAAACTTGCATGCGACGCGTTCATTAACCGGCCAAATTCAGCCACATTCCCTGCTTGGAGCGTGTTGACTCCGGCGATGACGCGCTCGTTCTCGCTGATAACGTGTCGCGCGCGCTGGCGCACTACCGGAGGCAACAAGTGCCCATGTGCCTTGAGTTGGGCACTTGTCACATCGCGGAGCGCCTTGATACCTGGCAGTTGTTGCTTGAGAATATCGACTGCCTGGTCACACTCGGCCCGGCGCTGATTATAGGCTGATCCCGCCAAGGTGCGCTCAATGTGACTGTCACAAATAACGACGGAGACACCGGTTGGTAGTGGAACTGCTTGGTAGTTCAGGTCGCGACAGTCAATCAACAATGCATGATTGGCCTGCCCGAGTGTGACAATAAATTGGTCCATGATGCCACAGTTGACTCCGACGAAGTGGTTCTCGGTTGCTTGGGCCATCAACGCCAACTCTTCGCCTAGAATATTAAGATTATGGAAGAGTTGGAACACGTAGCCAGTGGCAACCTCGAGAGCCGCCGACGATGATAAGCCGGCGCCGCGTGGCACACTACTAGCAACAACCATATCAGCGCCGTTAATCATGTGCCCAGCTGCAATGAGCGATTTGATCATGCCACGAATGTAATTGCTCCACGGGCGCATGCCGCTTCGCTCAATTTGATCGATGCCGAACTCGTCCTCTTCGTTGAGATCAGCAGCCAAGACACGTACGCGCTTGTCGGTACGTGGGCTCGCAGCTATAAATGTCGCCCGATCGATGGCGGCGGGCAAAACGAAACCGTCGTTGTAGTCGGTATGCTCACCAATTAGATTGACGCGCCCAGGTGCACGCACAATCAATGTAGGAGCACTATTAAATCGCGAGACGAACTTTGCATGTATTCGGGCTGCGTCAATCATGTTCGCTTACTCTCCACTCTGTTACTAGTATGCAATCATCATTATAAGGAATTGTTATGCTTTCTTAAACAACAGATAAAAACTCGCATTAGTCTGACTTGGTGCGTGCAAGCCGACTCAGCCCGATCATGACTCCCACAAATGTCACCCCGACTCCGGCTGCCAACCACGGGTTGCTGGTACTGAGGTCTCCAGCAATCGTTAGCATGGCGAGCGCAGGGATTACTCCAAGTACCGAAAAGAAGACATAGCGCCACCATTCCATCGTACTGCACCCAGCTGCAAACGATACCACGGTATATGCTGGCCCCGGCAAAATCCGCAACACAATCATCTGTATGGGAGTAATGCGCTGACACAACGCATCAAATGCCACCTGTTCATCGACTCTTAATTTGGTGCGAATGATAGCCCTGCCCCAGCGCCGCGCTAAGCCGAACCCTATTAATGCGCCAATGCCGTCAGCCAACAATGTCAAGCCAAATCCGACCCACGGCCCAAAAATAACGCCTGCTCCGACTTGTAGAATAGTCGCCGGGATAATCGGCACGACTAAGACGGCTGCAATCAACCCGACCAAGATAACACCACCCCACCAACCGAATGGCAATAACAACGCCCGTAATCCTTGAGGTGTCAATTCAATATACTGCCGCACAATCACAATTACTAACACCATGCCGAACCCCAATCCCCCGAGCAAAAGTATGCGCTTGGGTGAGAGTAACGTGGTGATAATCTGACGAAACGATTGGCTCATCCAAGTAGCTCCTCGGCTTTGATGTGTTGGTAACGATACCCCTGCCCTAATAAAAACTGTTGCCGTTGCCAGGCGTCATCTACTTCGCGGGTTTTCAATGTTACGAGCGTATAAAAAGTTGCTGATATGTCAGCTTTTGGGCGCAAAATGCGCCCGAGTCGTTGCGCTTCTTCTTGGCGTGACCCATAACTCCCTGAGAGCTGAATCAGCACACTAGCACGTGGAATATCAATGGCCTGATTGCCGATACGCGACAAAATGACGACACGCACATTGCCCTCCCGTACTTGATTATAGACGTGTTCACGCGTTGAACTGTCATCGGCTCCAGTCAACATTGGCCAACCAGTACGTCTAGCAAGATCATGTAGTTGCTCAAGATAATGACCTATAACAAGTATGGTCTCGTACGGATGATGGGCTACTAATCGCTCGACGACATCGTATTTTTGTTGGGCGATTGCGGCAAGCCGCCCCTGCTGGCGGATGGCTGCTTGCATATAGGCGTCACGTTCGGCACGTGTATGTAATACGCTAACCTCGTAGCAGGTGACGTCGGCAATATACCCAAGCGTCTCTAGCGTGCGCCACGGCAGTTGATATCGCTGTGGCCCGACCAAACTAAACACATCACTAATCCGGTTATCCTCGCGTACCAAAGTGGCGCTGAGTCCGTAGCGCCGTCGACTTGCCAATGCTGCGGTGGTACGAAAAATCGGCGCTGGTAGTGTATGTACCTCGTCGTACAAAATTACCCCCCAATCTGCCTGGTTGATGCGTTCGGGTGTGGCAATTAGCTGATGGTAGGTGGTGACTGTAATGGCTGGCAATGGTTGGTTCCGTTGGTAGGTGCCAATGTGTGAGGGGGCTAGCGTGGTCGCCACCATAAAACTATCTAGCCATTGTTGGACGGCAGCACGACTCGTGGTGACCACAAGAGTATGCCGCTGTATGCGACTTGCAAGTGCTACGCCGACAAATGTTTTGCCACTGCCTGGTGGCAGAACAATCACCCCATGACTAGTACGCTCCGCACTATCCACTGCTTCGAGTTGATATGGACGTAGCGCGATGGTGTGATTCCACGCAAAGCGTAACTCATCGCCAGGCGTCAAGCTTGCCCGGTCATCGACGGGCCAGCCTAGTCGTGTTAAGGCTCGTTTGAGGTTTGCACGCTGTAGTGGGTCAACACGGATGTGCGTGGCACTCAGTGGCTCACCGAGCAAATCAGCAAGCAACGATTTGCTGGTGAGTTTGTTTAAAATTTCCGTAGAATCACTGACAAGAGATAGTGTATAAAAATCACCATCAAACCACAAACGCCCCCAGCGTTCCATGAGTATTTTGATGGTGTGTTGGACAGATGGCGAGAGTAGTTCATGACTTGCAATGCGCAACGTATTGATGATTTCGTCGGCACGAATGCCTTGTGCGGCAGCGCTCCACAAGGTCACTCGATCGATTTTGGCACGCACATAGCGCCCGCTATAGGCATAAATGCGCCCCCACGTATTGAGGTGTTGGAGCAACTGACGTGCATCAGCATGTTGGCTATCAACGATAATCTGCCCATCAGCGAGGATTTGGATGGCGGCATCGAGAGTCATAAGCGCCTACTTGTGGTGACGTGGAGTAGCTAGGCCAAATGGGCGTGGCGATGACAACTGACGAGATGATCGTTAGTGAGTCCGGTGGCTTGCATCAAGGCGTAGCACATAGTCGGTCCAACAAACCGAAACTGATGGGCCTTGAGGTCACGCGCCATTTGTGTCGCCAATGGAGTAATCGCTGGCACGTCGCTCATTCGTTGGTGTCGTGGTTGGAGCGAGGTACCGTCTACATATCGCCAAAAAAACGCATCAACGCTGCCATAACGTGCTTGTAACTCGAGGAATGCGGATGCATTGTAAATCATGGCAGCGATTTTGGCGCGATTGCGGATGACCCCACTATCAGCCATCAAGCGTGCCACATCTGCTTCGGTATAGCGAGATACTACGGCAGGGTCAAATTGATTACACACAGTGCGGTAGTGTGCGCGTTTGCGAAGCACGGTAATCCAGCTTAGCCCAGCTTGCATCGTCTCGAGCACAATCCGTTCATACCAACCATGTTCATCATGAAGTGGCACGCCCCATTCGATATCGTGATAGGTGCTGTAGAGTGGGTCGTTGCCACACCATGGGCAGCGTTCGAGTTCCATCTAGCCCTCTTCTACATCTGTCGGTGTAGTGGTAATCAGGTAGTCACCAGTTGTCCTATCGATTCCTACAGATGTGTGGTTGAGCATAATCATCCAGCCGGTTGGATGTTTGTGCCATGCTACATGACGAAGTGGCTCGGGTGCGGCAGTTTTCAATGAATGCGTAATTTGGTCGACATCCCAGTGTGGTTGACGGCGAGCGTCTGTGAGGTGGATGACAGGATCCCCACATACAGCAATCAATGATTCATGACTTGTGTGATGTGGGTCGTGAGTGATGTCATGCAAGACAAGTGTGGCGATGGGTTGATCGTCAAACTTGCGCCACTGGATGCCAGCGGTTGCGAGTCTCATCGTCGCCGGGCAGCCAAACGTGAGTGCATCGATGGCACAATCAGTGATGATGTGGATGAGCTGATGGCGTTCATTAGTGGTGCATTGTCGTATATCACGAGTTGCCCGCCGCCCACTGGCAATCAGTACAACTTGCACCGGTGTAATTGGATGCAAATTAATGTGAAATTGCACTGATGAGATGTCGAGCTCAGTAACATTCGTGATATCGCATACCACCAAGACCAACAATTGATCATCACCACGAAATCCAATAGCTTGAATGCGTCCATCGTGTATCCCACTGATTAGCGTAGGGATGGACTTGGTTGCGCTGCCGACAAACCAATCTGTAGAATCTGTCATATCCATTGTCTATCTGTGTTATGCCTGTGAACGAAACTGCGGTAGCCATTGGTCATTGCGCTCAAGTAGATCATTCCAGACACGCTCAACGCTCCCGGCTCCTGGACCAAGCGGATTACTTAATAAGGCACTCATGGCGCGCTCGTGGCTGCCACTGAGTGCAGCCTCAACGGTCAAAAGCTCGTAGGCTTTGATTTGTGCTGCCAACCCATGCATGACAGGTGCTAGTGGCGTATGAGGCAATGCGATTGCCCCTTGTTGATTGACACGACATGGTACTTCAACCACGACGTCATCAGGCAAATCGGGTAATGAGCCGTTGTTGCGGACGTTGACGATGTGTGTTGCATTATCGCCGAGATGCAGTGAACAAATCAAGGCGGCTGCTGCTGTTGAGTAGTACGCACCGCCGCGCTCCATGAGTTCGGGTGGCTTCTCGCACAGATGCACATCTGCGTAGCGCTCAAGTAGTCGACGTTCAACGTCCATAACAACCTCGGCACGGGTTGGGATTCCGCTTTGTTGTTTGGTAATAATCTCGTCAGTCATATAGAAGTAGTCGAGATAACCGCTGGGCAATGCCTGGAGCATACCAATTAATGTGGGCGGTATATGGACATGGTCGCCACTCGCAGCTAATTGCGCCAAATCCTGCATGGTCTGCTCAAGAATATGCGTCGTCACATCGCTTTGACCAACCCTGATGTGGCGAATCCAGTTGAGGTGATTGAGGCCAACTTGTTCAATCTGCACCTCGTCGGGGCGTACGTTGAGTCGCTTTGCGATGCCACGTTGGGCTGTCATTGCGTTGTTACACAAGCCGATGGCGCGAATACCTGCATGGCGGACCAGCGCTTCGGTGACAATTCCAGCTGGATTGGTGAAGTTGATGAGTGTGGCGTGTGGTGCATACGTGCGCATATCGGCAGCAATATCCATAATAATTGGAATAGTTCGTAGCGCCTTGGCAAAGCCGCCGATACCGGTTGTCTCTTGTCCAATCAGTCCGTGATCACGACCGAGCATTTCGTCACTGTGACGAGCTGCTTGGCCACCAACACGCAACTGCGTTAATACATAATCTGGAGCTGCTTGAATGGCCGCTTTGCGATCATGCGTGCTGTCAACGATAAATGTGCCACCACGATGCGCTACCATTCGTTGAGCAAAGGCTGTGATGACGGGTAGACGCTCGTGATTTGGGTCAACCAGAGTGACTCGAGTAAGCCCGAGTTCAGGTGCGTGGTCGATGAGTCCATCGATGAGTTCGGGTGTATAGGTACTAGCGCCACCAATGACGATGATATGCATAATAATGTGTGGTCCTCACTGTACAAAGATGACCTTAATATCGTAGTATACCGCAGTAAAATGGGTCTGTACACCGATGATACTTGTGATTGCTCTCATCAGCTTCTAACGCAAATTATAGTCATTTTTCAGCTTAAAAAATACTATATGTGGACATAAATGTTGCATTTTTACACGAAATATGGTAAATTACAAATCGGTTAATCTTCTTTCTACTGGCGTAAGAAAGTTGGTGTTGCGTGGATAAACCACTCGGTCCACCCCAACAACATGTGAGCTCATCCTCGGGCTCCGACGCGAAGTTCTCCCTCGATTTAGCAGACTTTTTACACGTTGATTCAACTCGGCTCTCCGAATTCCTTTCTGACGAAGAACTCTCTACCATAGAAGAATCAGATTCGACTCCGGATACCGACAGCGATGTTGACGATTCGGTGCGCTTGTATTTACGCGATATTGGTCGTATCAATCGCCTTAAGTCAATTGTCGAAGAGATATCGCTTGCCTATCGGATTGAACTTGGTCTTGTTGCAGGCAAATTAGCCAAGCAAAGTACACTAGCGTGTTACTGTGTTGAGCGCAATCAGCCTCGTACAGCGTTAGTTCAATCAATCCTGCAAATTTTGCAACGCGATACGAGCAAACCTGCTCCGGATAATCCGTTGTCATACGAGATTGCTGAGCGCATCCGCGAGAAGTACCGCACCGATGATCGTCCCGAAGCGCGTCAGTTGGCTGTGTTAGCTGCGCTGGTGTGTATTGAGGTCGAGCCAATTATCGAGCAAACCGTTACTCATGAGGATGTGGTAGCTCGATTTATTACATATGTGAGTGTAGTCCACCCACAATATGTATCTCAGTTGTGTGATCAACAGCCACTTCCACGGCAGATGATTGATGATATGGTGCAGGATGGTGGTGTGGCTCGCGAGCATCTGATTGCAGCTAACTTGCGTTTGGTTGTCTCGAACGCCAAAAAATACCTTGGCCGTGGCATGTCGATGCTTGACCTGATTCAAGAGGGTAGCATTGGCCTCATGCGTGCCACCGAAAAGTTTGACCATCGCCGTGGTTTCAAGTTTTCAACCTATGCAACTTGGTGGATTCGTCAGGCGATTACGCGTGCGGTGGCTGACCAAAGCCGGACAATTCGGTTGCCAGTGCATGTCGGCGAGACAATTAATCGCTTGATGCGTACGGCTGCTAAGATTCAACAAGTTACTGCCCGTGAGGCAACCCCTGATGATATTGCTGAAGAGCTGGATATGCCGGTAGAGAAGGTACGCCGCATCCTTGATGCATCGCGTCAAACCCTCTCTCTTGAGACTCCGGTCGGTACAGATGGGGATGCAAATTTGGCTGACTTCATCGAGGATTATCACGGCGCCACGCCGATGATGTCTGCCGAGCAAATAGTCTTGCGCGAGCGCCTACACGAGGCACTGACGCGCTTGCCTGAGCGCGAGCGTCGGATTATTTTGTTGCGCTACGGTCTCGAGGATGGACGTTCACGCACGCTCGAGGAGGTCGGCCGCGAGTTTGGTATCACTCGTGAGCGCACGCGCCAAATCGAAGGCGAAGCATTGCGCAAACTGCGTCACCCGGGTGTTGCGCGCGGGTTGCGAAGCTTTTTGGAATAGATAACATTGTCTACAACTATCCGCATGATGCGGTATAATCAGAAAAGCTGCGTCGCTACAGGCGGCGCTCTTTTTTTAAGTGATGATGCTGATACAAGGAGTGATAGAGATGCAGATTTATCTTGATACGGCCAATCTCAAAGAGATCCGTGAGGCGGCTAGCTGGGGCATCCTCAGTGGCGTGACAACCAATCCTTCATTGGTCGCCAAAGAACAGGGAATTGACCACAAAACCCTGATTACCGAAATTACCAAGTTGGTTGATGGCCCTATCAGTGCCGAGGCTATCTCACTCGATGCCGAGGGTATGATCCGCGAGGGGCGTGAGTTCGCTACCTGGCACCCGAATGTTATTGTCAAAGTGCCTGTCACCACTGAGGGTCTTAAGGCTGTCTATGCGTTGGCTAAAGAAGGCATTCGTACCAATGTGACGCTCTGTTTCAACGCCACGCAAGCCTTGTTGGCTGCTCGTGCTGGTGCGTTCATCATCAGTCCGTTCATCGGGCGGGTGGACGACATGGGTGTCGACGGCATGCAACTCATCCGCGAGATTAGTGGTATTTACAAGCAACACGGCATTCCTACCAAAATTTTGGCAGCATCGATTCGTCATCCACGGCACATGATTGACTCCGCCTTGTCGGGTGCCGATATCGCCACCTGCCCTTTCAAGGTGCTTGAGCAAAGCATGAAGCACCCATTGACCGATAGTGGTATCGAGAAATTTTTGGCCGATTGGAAGAGTCGTCAGTAATACAGAGGATGTGGCATATGCCGTATAACGAAATCGACCAACATGCGATAAATACCATCCGTGCTTTGTCCATGGATGCCATCCAACAAGCTAACTCGGGTCATCCGGGCTTGCCAATGGGTGCCGCTCCGATGGCGCACGTGTTGTGGTCACGCTTCTTGCGCTTTAATCCGAATGATCCACACTGGCCAGATCGCGACCGCTTTGTGCTCTCAGCCGGCCACGGCTCGATGTTGCTCTACAGCTTGTTGCATTTGGCTGGGTACGAAGTCTCACTCGACGAGCTCAAACGCTTTAGGCAGTGGAACTCAATCACTCCCGGCCACCCTGAGGTCGGTGTAACGCCGGGCGTCGAGGTCAGCACCGGCCCACTTGGACAAGGTGCCGCCAATGCCGTAGGTATGGCTGTAGCCGAGGCCTTTTTGGCTGCTACGTATAACCGCGACGACCACATGCCGGTTAATCACTGGACCTATGCCTTGGTCAGCGACGGCGACCTGATGGAGGGTATCGCATCCGAGGCGGCGTCACTCGCTGGTCACCTTGGATTGGGCAAGTTGATCTTCTTGTACGACGACAATTTGATCTCGCTCGATGGTCCAACCTCGCTCGCATTCAGCGAGGACGTGATGGCCCGTTTTGCGGCATACGGCTGGCAGACGCTCAAGGTCGCCGATGGCAACGATTGCGAGGCTATTGAGGCCGCACTTAATGAGGCGCGTGCTGACCTGAATCGTCCATCAATCATTGCGGTGCGCACCGTGATTGGTTATGGTAGTCCCAACTATGCCGGCACGAGTCGTGCCCATGGTGAGCCGTTGGGCAAGGACGAAGTGCGCTTGGCCAAAGAAGCGCTCGGACTTAATCCGGACACCACATTTGATGTGCCACACGTCGTGACTCAGTTCTGGGCCGATGTCAAGCGTCGCAACGCCAAAATCTATGAGAACTGGCAGAAGGACGTGACTGTCTATGCCGCTGCTCATACTGATGTGGCAGCTAATTTGCGCACCGCCTGGGACGGCGGTTTGCCGGCTGGGTGGGATGCAGGGCTGGTCGATTTGGTCTCGGGTAGTGAGATGGCCAGCCGCGATGCATCAGGCAAGGTGCTCGAGGCACTACGCGCACGCATCCCGTGGTTGCTCGGTGGATCGGCCGACTTAGCTGGTTCAAACAAGACGCCCAAAGTGAGCAACGGTAGCTTCCAACGTGACAACTACGCAGGATCGGTGGTGTGGTTCGGCGTGCGCGAACATGCCATGGGTGCCATGCTCAACGGTATGGCGGCGCACGGCGGCATTCGCCCATATGGCGGCACGTTCTTGACCTTTTCGGATTACATGCGCGGTTCGATTCGTGTAGCGGCCTTGTCACACCACCCGGTGGTCTATGTCTTTACGCATGACAGTATCGGTGTTGGCGAGGACGGCCCTACTCACCAGCCGGTTGAGCATTTGGCGTCATTGCGTGCCTTGCCCAACTTGGTGGTTATTCGCCCAGCCGATGGTGCCGAGACGGCGGTCGCCTGGCAGGTGGCGTTGAGCGAGACCCACCGCCCGACGGCGTTGATTTTGAGCCGCCAAAAGTTGCCGGCCTTCGACCATACACATGCGCCAGCCCAACAGTTGACGCGTGGTGCCTATGTGTTGCGCGAGGCCAGCAGTGGTCACCCCCAGGCAATTGTGATTGCCACTGGCTCTGAGGTGGCGATTGCCATGCAGGCTGCTGATAAACTTGAGGCCGATGGCGTACCAACGCGCGTTGTCAGCATGCCATCACACGAATTGTTCGAGCAGCAATCGACCGACTACAAGACGCAGGTCTTGCCAGCCACCGTGACGAACCGCGTGGCCATTGAGGCTGGTGTGTCGTTTGGCTGGGATCGCTATGTCGGTGACCATGGTACGGTTATCGCCATTGATCGTTTTGGCGCATCGGCTCCAGCAGGTGAGGTCTACCAACACCTCGGCATTACGGCCGATGCGGTGGTGGCTGCTGTCAAACGGTAAATGTGTGTTTGGCCCCCGTGTAGAGATGCAGCATACTGTGTCTCTACACGGGGGTTGTTTTTTCTCGTGACAAAAAGAACAAATTTCGTTATACTTTGATTATGTGATAATTTGCACGAATAACACATCCAGTCATCACGCATGAGCGTACTGTTTAGTATTGTGAAATTGTAGGAAGGACAAGGACCATGACCATGCGCGTAGAGGCAGCGACGCCAATCACGTTGCGCAATGGCCAACAGGTCATGATTCGCCCGTTGGCGGAGGATGATCGAGCGGCGTTGATGCGATTTGGACAGCAACTGCCCCAAGATGATCTTATTTACCTTGAAGATGATTTACAAAGTCCTGAGATTATCAATCGTCTTGTCAATGCAAGTGCTGCTGAGAACTGGCGCCAGATTGTCGCAGTCCGTGACGATGGTGAGATTGTGGGGTATAGTGCAGTCCGTCGTTTGACTGGCTGGTCTTCACATGTTGGCGATATTCAGCTCATGGTTGAATCAAGCTATCGCCGAAGTGGTCTCGGCACCGAGATGGCTAAGGCAGTATTTGATGCGGCGCGTGGCCTCGGTGTGGCCAAGGTGATTGTCGAGATTTTGGCGGTACAAACCGGTGGACGTGCGATTTTCGAGCGCCTCGGCTTCAGCCGCGAGGGTATCTTTAGCAAGCATGCCCACGACCGACACGGCAACCGCCATGATTTGGTGGTGATGGCCTACCACGTGATGTAACGATAAAATGAGCCGCCGGATTGCTGTGTATCGGCAATCCGGCGGTTTTGTATTGGCTATTTGATGACGTCCAACCCACCCATGTATGAACGAAGCACCTCGGGAACGGTGATGCTTCCGTCGGCGTTCTGGTAGTTTTCCATGATAGCAATCATGGTGCGGGGGATGCCGAGCCCAGAGCCGTTGAGCGTATGCACGAACTCAGGTTTGGCGCCCGGTTCGGGGCGGAAGCGGATGTTGGTCGATCGGGCTTGGAAGCTCTCGACGTTCGAGCACGAGCTAACCTCGAGCCACTCATCCTGACCTGGTGCCCACAGCTCGATGTCATACGTCTTGGTTGAGGCAAATCCCATATCGCCGGTGCAGAGTACCTTGGTGCGGTAGGGAATACCGAGCAAGCGACAGCTCTCCTCAGCGTCTTGGCGCAACTTCTCCAGTTCGGCATAGCTGGTGTCGGGATGAACAAACTTGTACATCTCGACCTTGTCGAATTGGTGGCCACGCTTAATACCGCGCACGTCGCGACCGGCGCTCATCTTCTCGCGGCGGAAGCACGGCGTATACGCGCAGTAGTTAATGGGCAACTGCGTAGCATCGAGAATCTCGTCGCGGTGTAGGTTCGTTACCGGCACCTCTGCGGTGGGCACCAACCACAAATCTTCTTCGGCGTCATGGTAGAGATTATCGCGGAACTTAGGCAACTGACGGGCGCCCCACATACACTGCTCTTTGACTACAAACGGCGTATAGACCTCGCGGTAGCCTTGGTCGCCGTGCAAATCGAGCAACCATTGAATCAATGCGCGTTGTAGGCGTGCACCCTTTCCTTTGAGGATATAAAAGCGCGAGCCAGAGACCTTGACGCCGCGCTCAAAGTCGATGATGTCGAGCGATTCACCCAACTCCCAGTGTGGGCGTGGCGCAAAGTCGAACTGGCGTGGGGTGCCGATGGTCTGCAACACGATGTTGCCTTCTTCATCGGCGCCAACAGGCACGCTCTCATGGGGCATGTTGCGCAGGTCGAGCAAGGCGGCTTGTTGGGCAGCCTCGAGCTCGGCGACTTGTTTGTCAAGGGCGCTGATTTGGTCACCCACAATACGCATCTCGGCAATTTTGGTATTGCGTACATCAGCATCTTTGAGTGTCGAAATCTCTTTGGAGACGGTGTTGCGCGTAGCCTTGAGGCGCTCGACCTCGGCTAGTACACTACGGCGCTTTTCGTCAAACACCAACACGGCGTCGACGGCGTTCCCCTCAACACCAGCTTTGGCAAGGGTGGCCTTAACAAGATCGGGTTGTTCGCGGAGCAAACGAATGTCTAACACGGCAGTTCCTTTCGTGAGTACATATCCTTAGCGGGCGATTTTACTGACACTCCAAGAGACCATCTTTCCGCCTTGATAAGGGGCGACACCATGGAACGTGTAATCGTCATCGAAGACCATCTCGATCCACAAGCGGTCACTATCCCACAGATTGAGCGACTGTAGTTGGACTACAGGCACCCACTCGAGCGCACCCTCAGGGTTACTGGTGAACGGCGTGCCACTCCATGCATCAATGCGGAAGACGAAGCCAAACCAGTCCTCTTCGTTTTTGCCGAATCCAGGCCAATTAAGCGTGCCGCGCAATGTCATGCGATCGACAGTAATCCCAGCCTCCTCCATGATTTCACGGGCCATACCGGTCGCAGCATCCTCGTGGGAGTCGAGTTTGCCGCCGAGACCGTTGTACTTGCCGAAATGTAGGTCATCGGGGCGGGCATTGCGATGGACCATAAGCACCTGCGTGCCGTCGGGTGACATAATATAACCGAGTGTGGCGACAATTGGGGTATAGGGCATACCGAAACTCCTTACCACTTGGGTACGCGTGGTGTGCGTTGTTGAACGACCTCTTCGATGCGGCGCACACAACCAGGCTCAACCGCATCATCGAGGTGCTTCAGATCACGGAGCGTGACAAATCGAGCATCTGATATCTCGATGGAGTAGCGTGGTGGTGCGGGCACTATAGGATCGGCCATATGAAAGACCATAACATCGACGGTATTCGGGAGTTGCTGATGATGGTGATTGAAGCGCCCATGATAGGCGAAATCACGTGGATCTAGTGCAATTCCGGCCTCTTCCTGGATTTCGCGCGCTGCCGCTTGGGCTAGGTCTTCGTTGCGCCCGACACCGCCCCCGGGGAGCACCCAGGCATATGGTCCGGCACGGTGGCGTACCAACAGTACCGAGTTGTCAGGGGCCACGACAACCGTTCGCACTCCGTATAAATGAGGACGACGTAGTGCCCAATACCAGTCGCGACCGGCACGCGCAATGATGTACATGAGTTGCAAGAGTTGACGCATACGTCGTTCCTCAAGGTGTGCAATGCAACAAAAAACACCCTCGCCTTCGGAGAAGGACGAGAGGCGTAAAGGCCTTCGTGGTGCCACCTTCGTTCGTTGCGGGTTAGCGCAACCTTGATACGCACGATAACGGGTGCTCCCGATCCGAGTCATCCTCGGCCGCTCAAGAGTGGAATCAGTGTGGAGTCATTGTTGCCTCGCACCAGCCGGCAACTCTCTGAAAAGCGCTCAACCCTGACATGTCTCTGTCACTGCGTTTACTGCATCTAGTATACGATTATTTTGGGGAGATGGCAACAAATGGCGAGTGTCAGGTATTTTTTAAGGAGAAATGTACAAGATTTTCAGCGTATTTTGTACGTTGTGTTCTTGACCATGCTTTTGATAACATGCTATAGTCAATCGTAACAACATAATAAAGTGTGCATCCCACACATGTAGGGGGATACCATGGCAGAACAACTCCGGCTTGTGATAGCCGATGATGAATCAATTATTCGTCTGAATTTGCGTGAGACGCTGGTCGGTCTCGGATATTTAGTGGTGGGTGATGCCGGTGACGGCGTGAGTGCTGTTCACTTGGCTCGTGAGTTGCGTCCTGATTTGGTCATCATGGACATCAAAATGCCCAAACTTGATGGCATCCAGGCGGCTAAGGTCTTGACCGAAGAGAAGATTGCACCAGTTTTGTTGCTGACGGCCTACTCTGACCGTGAATTAGTTGAGCGCGCTCGTGACGCTGGTGTTGTCAACTATATCGTCAAGCCGTTCCGCGAGGCTGAGCTGTTGCCAGCTATTGAGATTGCCTTGGCACGCTTTGCCGAGTTCCAAGATATCAACAAAGAATTGGGCGACCTCAAGGACACAATGGAGACGCGCAAGTTGGTCGAACGTGCCAAGGGTGTATTAATGGACACCCAAGGGCTCAAGGAGCAAGAGGCGTTCCGCAAGATTCAGCAGTTGTCAATGAACACGCGCAAATCAATGCGTGAGATTGCCCAAGCTATTTTGTTGACGGCCCAAATCGACAAGTAATCGAGTAGCCACAAAGAAAGACTTGTGATGACCGGCGAACCACGTTCGGATCAGCAACATGCACGGCAGCGCCGCATTGTGTTTGCGGTGCTGCCGCATCTATTCACTGCCCTGCTCACCCTCGGGTTGTCGTGGTGGCTGTGGGGCCAACAGCGTAGTGTGGTGGTGAGTCTTGCTCAACCAACTCCCGTCGTCGCACCGCGCCCAACCGACCTACCGGCACCGGCTACGCCAACGCCAGCCTCCGAGGTGGTGCGTGATATTTCGCGTCAAGAGTTGCTCGATGTCAAAGCCGAGACCCAGGCCTTGTGGAGTGCAGTCTATTTGACACGAGCTTTAATGCATGCCAGCGATGCTGAGTTGGCTCTGCGCGAGAACGACCTCGGGCGCGTCGAACAGATTTTGTTGTTGCTCGATGATGTCCTTCAACGTGCCACGACCAATGCCGCTTCAATGGCGCGCGACCCAATTGAACAGTTGCGTCGAGATGTGGTTACCATGCGCCAAGATTTGTATGTACGCCCGGATGGCATAGATCAGCGCCTGACGCGGATGCGCCAAGCGCTGTTGACATTGGTCGGTGAGAGCGAACGTCCCTAATGCCAGTCGATACTCGTCAACTTTTGTAGGCGTTCAGCGGCGGCATCCATGGTGCTGTATTTTTTGGCAAAACAAAAACGAACTAGTGTCGGTGCATTGGGCGTGACATAAAATGCCGACATCGGAATCGCCACCACCCCTACCTCAACCGCCAAGCGCTTACAGAATGTGTAGACATCGCTGACGCCGAGTGGGGTCACATCGACGCTAACAAAATACGATCCCTCGGCGTCGATGATAGGTAGATTGGTCTGTGCCAACACGCCAAGTAGGTGATGTCGACGCTGATTGTACTCATCGACGAGCTGAGTGTAGTACCCACGCGCATCAGCCTCGTTGAGCGCGACGGCCGAGGCTTGTTGCATCGGTGTCGAGGTGGCAAACGTCACCCACTGGTGGGTGGCGCGCATGGCACGGCTCAGGTGAGCCGGGGCGATCGCCCAACCGATCTTCCACCCGGTCACACTAAAGGTCTTGCCGATGCTATTGGCGCTAATCGTGCGTTGCCACATGCCGGGTAGGCTAGCCAGATGGATGTGCTGATGCCGGTCATACACAAGTCGGTCGTAGACCTCGTCGACGAGGGCAATCACATCGTATTCTTGGCATAGCTGGGCAATGCGCTCGAGCTCGGTGCGCGTGAACACTTTGCCGGTCGGGTTGTGTGGCGTGTTGAGCAGGATCAGTTTGGGGCGTTGGGCAAAAGCCTGGGCCAAGGCGGCATCGTCATACCACCAACTGGTGTGCTGGGCATCAGGTGGGTTGAGTCGCACGGTAATCATCTGGCCGCCAGCCATGATGATGTCGGGTAGGTAGGCGTCGTAGGCCGGCTCAAACACGAGTACTTTGTCACCCGGATTAATAAAGGCCAACATCGCGTCACACAATACCTCGGTGGCACCGCTGGCGATCGTGACCTCGTTGAGCGCATCGATTTCGCGGCCAGTGCGCTGATACCACATACTAGCCACGGCGGTGCGTAAGCTCGGCAGGCCGGGCATGGGGGCATATTGATTGAGATCGGCGTTGATGGCGTCGACGGCGGCCTGCTTGACGAAGTCTGGGCCTGCAAAGTCGGGGAATCCTTGGCCGAGGTTGACTGCGTTATGCTGAATGGCGAGCGCACTCATCTCAGTGAAAATCGTCGTGCCAAAGGTGGCGATGCGCTGGGCGGTAGCTGACTGGCTCATGCGGTTCTCTCATGTGGTTCGGTGAATGTGCAAGTATTATATACTGTCTCGATTGTGGTGAATATCAATGCAATCCCGCCCAAATTTGGTATGATACATGCTTGGGTGCGTGGACCGACAACGTAGTCCCCCATGCGACATCAGACGGTATTACATGGAGAGTGGATTATGTGTGGAATAGTCGGCTATATCGGTTCACAATCGGCCGCCCCAATTATCGCCAGTGGCCTGGCTCGTCTCGAGTATCGTGGTTATGACTCGGCCGGCATTGCCGTCGATGACCACGGCAATCTCGATATTCGCCGGAGCGTCGGCAAACTGGCTAACTTGGTACAACTGCTCGGTCAACAGCCGCTCCACGGCAACGTGGGCATCGGCCATACGCGCTGGGCGACGCACGGCGATGTGACCGAACAAAACGCCCACCCCCACCGCGATGCCAGCGGTCGCGTGGTCGTCATCCAAAACGGCATCGTCGAAAATTACCTCGAACTCAAACGTGAACTCAGCGACGAAGGCCACACCTTCGGCTCGCAAACCGATACCGAGATCATCGCCCATCTGCTGGGCAACCACTACCAGGCCTGTGGCTCATTGGTCGAGGCGCTCCGACGCACGGCTGCCATGCTCAAAGGCGGCAACGCCATCGTGGCCATGTCGGTCGATCAGCCGGGCACCCTCGTGGCAACCCGCATCGGCCACGCCGGTGGTGTGGTGATTGGCGTGGGTGAGGGCGAGATGTTTGTGGCCTCGGACGTGCCGGCGATTGTCGACCACACGCGTCGAGTCATCTTCCTCGAAGACGGAGATATCGCCGAGATTGACGCCACCCAGGTGCGGATTACCCGCCCCGATGGCACGGCGGTCACACGGCCTATTCAATCACTGGCCTGGGATCCGGTCTCGATTGAGCGCGGCCCGTATAAGCACTTCATGCTCAAAGAAATCCACGAGCAGCCGCGCGTCTTGACCGATGTCTTGCGTGGGCGCGTCGACCTTGAGGCCGGCCAAGTCCGGCTCGATGATGTACATCTCGATGACGCGCAGTTGCGCGGCTTGTCGTCGATTGTGCTGACTGCCTGTGGCACGGCTTGGCATGCGGCTTTGGTGGGTAAGTTCATGATCGAGCAGTTGGCGCGCGTGCCGGTGCAGGTCGATTACGCCTCGGAGTTCCGCTACCGCGAGCCCGTGCTCGACCCCTCGATGTTGCTGGTGGCCATCACCCAAAGCGGCGAAACGGCCGACACCCTGGCGGCCATGGAGTTGGCGCGTTCGGCCGGCGTCAGTACGCTGGCGGTGGTGAATGCGGTCGGCAGTCAGGCCACGCGGGTGGCCACGGCTGGCTCGCTGATGCTCCACGCCGGCCCTGAGATTGGTGTGGCCTCGACCAAGGCTTTTACGGCCATGCTGGTCGGTCTGTATGTGCTGGCGCTACGGATTGCCCAGGCGCGCGGCACGCTCACGCCCGAGACGATGCGCCCGCATATCCGCGGCCTGATGGGCCTGTCGAGCCAGGTCGGCGCCCTGCTGAATGACGGTACCGACTATGCGGCGCTGGCCGATTCGTTGCACTACGCCACCAGCGCGCTCTTTTTGGGGCGCCAGATGTGCTATCCGATTGCCCTCGAGGGGGCGCTCAAGCTCAAAGAGATTAGCTATATCCACGCCGAGGGCTACCCGGCGGGCGAGATGAAGCACGGGCCGATTGCGCTGATCGATGACCGCTTGCCGGTGATTTGTATTGCGCCGCACGACGCCTCGTACGACAAAATGCTCTCGAACGTGTCGCAGGTCAAGGCCCGCGGCGGGCGCGTGATTGCGATTGCCAGCGAGGGTGATGCCGAGTTGGCCGAAAAGTCCGAGGCGGTGATTTACATCCCGCGCACGTTGCCCCTGCTGACCACGGTGCTGGCCAGCGTGCCACTACAACTGCTGGCGTATGCCACGGCTGTGCGCCGCGGAGCGGATGTCGATCAGCCACGGAATTTGGCCAAATCGGTGACGGTGGAATAGGTTGGGTGGATGCCCCGCGCGATTACCGTCAGATTGGTCGTTCCCCCGGTAGAGACCGCAGCATGCTGCGTCTCT
>JBMTAN010000050.1:0-23003 GCA_049428765.1 Roseiflexaceae bacterium | reverse complement strand
CGCCAACCCGGTTTCAGTTTGTCGAAGAGACGTTCAGAAACTACGAAAGAACCAAAGCCAACTACCCGAAGTTGACACAAACTGCACTCACACACATCACTAGCGTCGTCAAGACTGTCGATACCAAACATGTCTATGATGATCTCGATCCAGCCATGCAACACCTCAAGCAGATTATCCCGCCGGCACCGAAGCCCGATGAGGATGGGACTTTGAGTACGATGTCTGTCGTTCCCCACGACAGCATGTTGGCCCGTATGGGCGGTGTGATGCTCCTTTGCTCGCTGATTGAGAACCGCTTGCGCGCCATGTATCGCCAACGTATGGCCGTAATTAATGGCACGCGCACGTTGACCGCCGCCGAAGAGGCCGAGATTTATGAAGATCTGCCCAATAACCCAGATAATGTGCGCATCCTCAAACGTGATGTTACTGATGCAGCGCGTATTATTCGCTTTTTGCTGTGGAGTCATGACATTGATTCACATACCAATGCGTTGCTTGTACAGTTTACCCAAGTGCGTAACGCACTCGTGCACGATGCGATGTTTCGCTCAGCTCGGTTTACCGATGATGTGTTGCGGTTTTTGCAGCGACTCTATACCCATATGCAAAACATGCGTAACAAAATGAACAAACGTGTGCCACTCGAACTCCAACTCTATGATGATGATGGCCAGCGTGATGCTCGCATCGCCGCTCAACTTGATGATATAGCAGTTGGAACTCGCATGTCACGCCATAGTTTGTATCAGCGCTTGGCCGGGAGTACGCGATTGGATGTGCCTTTAGTTAATCAACGATTTTGCTATGTCGTATTGCCGTCGAATGCGACAGGTTATCCATATACGTTGACGCTTGAATCACCACTACGGTTACTCGATAAATGGAACGTAACTGTTGCGATGGCGAATCTCGCGGTGCCTGTTTTTCAAAAAATTCACCAACAAAATGGTGAAGAAAAAGCTGTGGTTTTTTGTGGATACGGTAGTGTAGAACAGGTGATTATGGATAAATCCCCAACTAAGCCATTGACTAAGGCGATTGTGGTGCGCATCGATGTGTGATTGATATTGGTCTCAAAAAGAAGAAGCTATCGAGGTTTTGATGTACGAAGATCGACCATTTAAGCAATTAGCACTCGGCAGCCAGCACGTTTTGGCATTACGCCATGATGGTACAGTGGTTGCCTGGGGCGATAATCAGTATGGACAGTGCAATATCCCAGCAAATCTTGGTCCTGTCACCCAAGTCGCTGCAGGGAGTACGCATTCGATTGCTCTGCGTGTAGATGGCACAGTGGCTGTATGGGGAGATAATCGTGGTGGTGAGTGTGATGTGCCGATTGATGTGTGTGATGTGGTGATGATTGCTGCAGGTGTGCGTCAGTCATTTGTTGCAATGCGTAATGGCAAGGCGTTCGTCTGGGGACACAATGAATATGGCCCATTATTTGTGATAGTAGATCTGCCTGATGTGGTACAGGTCTCGCTTGGCATTCAACATTCATTGGCTGTTTTGCGTACTGGGGAAGTGGTCGCATGGGGCAATAATCGCAATATCATGCGTACACCACCTACCACACTAACCGATATCGTGGAAGTATCGGTAGGATTGAATCACGAACTGGCCTTGACGCGTAATGGAACGGTGATTGCGTGGGGAAACAACAAATATGGTCAGTCTGCAGTGCCAGCGAATTTGATGAATGTGACGCAGATTTTTGCGGGCAACGACTATTCGCTTGCACTATGCACCGATGGGACGCTGACTTTTTGGGGTAATCGCGAACGAATTCAATATGCACTGATTCAAAGTCTACGTTGTATCACGCAGATTGTTCCTGGCGTTGCATCAACATCTGCACAGGCGTTGTTGGTTCGTCATGATGGGCTACTATTTGGTATAGGTAATTGGTTTGATGTACATGATATGCCACAACGAAACGACTTGTGTCAGGTTGTCTTGTATCGTCAGCATGCAGTGGCTCTCACCCATGATAGTACTGTGATTGCTTGGGGTGACAACCGGTATTTGCAAGCGACTGTGCCGTCTGAGGTGCAAGGAGCAGTGCAAGTTGCTGTTGGCGAGGCACATTCGGTGGCATTGTTACCAAGTGGTCGTGTTGTGGTGTGGGGTGGCAATTTTGATGGACAGTATGAAATTCCTGATGGCCTTGATGATGTGAGTCAGATCGCTGCAGCGAGCGCTCATACGTTAGCACTTCGTCATAACGGTACCGTGGTGGCATGGGGGCATAATACGTGGGGGCAGTGTATTGTACCGGATGATTTAGACAATGTCGTTGCAGTTGCTACAGGGTTTGCTCATTCGTTGGCGTTGAAACACGATGGGACGGTAGTAGCGTGGGGGGCGGATTTTCAAGGACAGTGTCAGATTCCTGAAGATGTGATTGACGTCGTTCAAATTTCAGCTAGTGGACATTCATTAGCCTTAAAAAGAGATGGTACAGTCTGTGCTTGGGGGCGCAATGATTTTGGGCAGTGTGATGTGCCTCCAGACCTTGATGTGATTATTTCGATTGCGACTGGTCGGTTTCATTCGCTTTTTTTACAACGTAATGGGCGTGTGCGTGCCATCGGCAAAAATAATGTGGGTCAATGTGATGTGCCGGTCTGGCTCAATGATGCAGTGTACATTGCCGCCGGGGAAACACTATCATTGGCAATTCGTCGTGGCGGTCAACTTGTTATGTGGGGTGGTAATAGTCTTGATGATGTTGATCGCCTTGTGAGCGTCAATAATGTTACATCGTTGCAGTATTATCATGCGGTTGGCATTCCAACGGCTGATGGGACAACGTTTCATAGTATTGCCGGTCAGGTGATGAAACGATATTCTAATCTCCCGCTTGCTTCACTTAGTGACAAATTGCACTACATGATTGCCAATGCGCCGACTAGTGCGCATCAGCTACGTCCGTTGATGCAATGGCCTCATGAGTTGGCGTTTCACCCTTTCAAAAGCCATTTAGTCGGATATACCTGTGCATACATTGATGCGCCCTCATTTTCTCAATGGATGACGCACATGTCACCATCATTAAAAGACGGCGTCACTATGGCGTATTGGACTGCATGTGCACTTGCATCCGTCCATGCATGTGGATATGTCGTCGGATCACTGACGCCTGATGATATTGCAGTGTATGAGGATGGTAGCGTAACACTACTCAACTGCGATCATTACCAGGTTGATGACGGTCGTCAGTATGCAGGCCAATATCGCACATCACCGTATGATGCGCCGGAATTGGCAATTTCTATCCCGGCACAGATGAGTGTTTTTCAACGAATCGTGGCGCGAATCCGTGGAAGCACTACTCAACAGATGCCGCATGCTACTGTGTATTCAGATTCATTTTCTCTGGCGACAATAATATTTATGATGCTGTGCCAATATCGACATCCATTTGATGGAATTCCGGTTGATCAGGTGCATTCAGGAGTAATCAGATCATATTGGGCTGAAGGAATATGGCCATATGATGCAACACAGCGTATGTGCAACCCACCTCCAGAGACGAACGAAGTCTATCAGATCTTGCCACAGACAATCCAACAGCTCTTTGTGCGTGCATTTATGGGCGTGCCTGATCAACGACCGCTCCCGCGTGAATGGGTTGATGCGCTGAATGAGATGCGTCTGCAGTAACCGTATATGAGATACTCAAAGGATAATGATCAGCATGTTCATTGTATTATTGGTTTGACGTAATATTTAGTTGTTATCGCATGCTATGATACGTATACCGCATCAAGGAGGTGGATCGATGGTTGAACATAACACCCAATCCCTCCAACGCTTATACATGGTTCAGGCAATTGATCTCTTTCAGGAGGCCTATGCGCCGTACGTACTTGATACTCTGCGTGCGCATTTTGGTGATCAGTTGCATGCGCATTTGCGTAGTTTGGTAAAACGCAACAAGTCCCCGATTTTTGTGGATTTTGTTGATGATCAACCACGACCTGATTTTTTGGCTCTGATTCACTTGATGACGCATGATGGTGGACTACGTGAGCACCATAATGGCTATCGCCCTGTAATATTTGCGCCACATGGATCCCACAGTGCTGATGGTCCGCCAGTAGCGGTGCCTTCATTCAAAGAGCTACGCCTGATTCGATTACGGCGTAATGCATTGAATCATCAAGGCACGTTGACTGGCGAGATGATGATTGATTCAATCGAACGCATTGTGCGGATGGTCCATATGCTTCCTGATGCGTATCAATCACTTGAGCGTCGTCTACGCGTGCAATTGATATTAGCGCAATCGCAAAGTAGTGAGTTTGAGCGACAACTTACTGTGATGCGACTTCAGCAACAAGCGGATGCACACGAGCAGATACACCAGGCAATCATCTCGGCACAACACATGCAATTCACACAACATGCGACACAGATTCAACAGGTCGAACAGCTACTCCAGACACAATCGAATGAGATGCATCAGACGCATGTTGTGGTAGACGAGATTCAAACCAAACTTAATCAACTTTTGCATGAACAACAAATGATTGTACGGGGTACGGCTGAGGCCGTTGTTGATGTGCGGCAACAGATTGAGCCGCGGATTGAGCAGCTCCAACAGGCGCTATCGTTGTTGCAGGTTCCGACGACCATTGATCGTCTGCAACACGAATTAGCCGCCCAGCAACAAATTACTGCCGATATGCGCATCGAGCTGAATCGTCTCCATGAGCAGGTGGATACCATACAGAGTGCACCACTATCACGTCAATTTCGCATTCCATGGCTATGGATTATAGTGGTTGGTGTGATGATGTTGTTTGGGTGGCTATGGTATAGCGGATGGCTGATGTGGGGTATTGCTCTGCTACAACCTTATCTCAATAGTATGTGGCCGTTCCCCAGTAATTGATAATATATGGATAACTAAGGCGTGTCCTTTTTTTCGCTTTTTGGGTGCTCTCAATTATCAATGTCGTGCAAGCACCACCCATCAAGTCTGAGAGGATTGCCAAGGTTGAGTGATTAGTTTGACGCATGCGTTGTATAGGTTCCATAACCTCTCGGGCAGGTTGTTGACAATCTAATGATGCATTGATTGAGGATTGTTTGCCGCTCGAGCAGTTGTGCTGCGATACAGTGGGGACATCCTCGATGATGCGACAATGCGCGCGCTGGTTAATACCAGCGCGCGCATTGTCCTATCGGGTTTATGCGCGTGGCGCGCGGTTGTAGCGTTGCGTATAGTCGCGTAGGCGATCAAGCAAATGATCGGGGATATCGGTGAATCGAAAGCGCCAGCTCCAGTTGCCCCCGAGACGCCCCGGGTAGTTCATCCGGGCATCGGTGTCGAGACTGAGCATGTCTTGCAGCGGGATGATGGCCGTATTGGCCACCGATGCCCATGCCATGCGCAATAACTCCCAAGCTGGATCAAAGTCGTGACGTGGTAAGCCGGTGTAGGCATGCAAGTTGACGCGTTCATGCTCAGGCGCGCTCTTGTACCAACCGACACTCGTATCGTTATCGTGTGTGCCGGTGTAGACCACGCAGTTGGCCACGTAGTTTTGGGGCAAAAATGGTTCAGTCGGGTCGCCATGCCAGGCAAATTGCAAGATCTTCATGCCAGGTAGATGATTGTCATCACGGAGTTGCATCACGTCGGGAGTGATTAATCCCAAATCCTCGGCGATAATCGGTAACGTGCCGAGGGCGTTGCCGAGGGCAGTGAACAAATCTTGCCCAGGGCCGTCAACCCATCGGCCTACCCGTGCCGTCGGCTCACTGGCAGGGACCTCCCAGTAGGCGGCAAAGCCACGGAAGTGGTCGAGGCGTACCAAGTCGTACAAGGCCACGTTTGCCTTGATGCGTTCAATCCACCAACGGTAGCCCTGTGCTTTGTGCGCATCCCAACGGTAGAGCGGGTTGCCCCAACGCTGACCATCTTCGCTGAAGTAGTCGGGTGGCACGCCTGCAACTACAGTCGGTAGCCCACTTTCATCGAGATAAAAGAGCTCTGGAGCACTCCATACATCAGCACTGTCGTATGCCACAAAAATCGGCGCATCGCCGATAATCGTGATGCCGCGCTCATTGGCGTATTGGCGGATTGCTCGCCACTGACGGAAGAACAAAAACTGCAGGTAGGCGTAAAATGACACCTCGGCCTGTAACTCGTTACTGGCATCTGCAAGTGCTTTGGTATCACGCTTGGCTAGCGGTGCTGGCCAACTACTCCATGTTTGGCCATCGTGTTTGTCTTTGAGCGCCATGAACAATGCATAATTGCCGAGCCAACTCGCCTCAATGCTACAGAAGTTGGCAAATTCAGCGACTGCATCGCTTTTGGCACTGCGAAAGCGTTGAAACGACTTGCGCAATAAATCCAACTTGGCTGGAATTACACTACCGAAATCAACACCACCATCGCCAAAGTGCGGATAATCAGCCACATCCTCAGCAGTCAGTAAGCCTTGACTCAACAATAAATCTGGACTAATTAAGAGTGGATTTCCCGCAAATGCCGAAAAGCACTGGTAGGGCGAGTCGCCGTACCCGGTTGGACCAAGTGGTAATACCTGCCATACCTGCTGGCGTGTATGTAAGAGCAAATCAACAAACTGATACGCTGCCGCACCTAAGTCGCCGATGCCCCATCGCGATGGCAAAGATGTGGGGTGGAGTAGAATGCCACTTTGTCGCATGAATTGCTCCTCATCGTGCATATAAATGTGAATATTGCTGTCATTATAGGTGAAAGTGGTAACAGATTATTTACGCTTTTTATCAAGACGATCGAGCACTTTGTTCCATTCTTTCATGCGCTCACTGTCACCACCCTGATCGGGGTGATGTAATCGTGCCATGGCGCGACGGATAGCACTGACCTCATCCGCCGTTAACTGCGGCAACGCTTCGAGCCATTCGAGTCCACCCGTTTGCTCGGCTCGTTGTCTCCATAAATCACGCTCACGTTCAACTGTCGCAAACTCACGGTTCATCTCCATGATATTTGATTTCATCTGTTCGTAGGCGTGTTTGGTTTTAGCTTGTTGGTCTTGTTCATCGGCTAGACGCCGCATGAGTGCCCGGATTGTCCGATGTGCATCGTCGATTTCACGGCGAAGCAAATCGGTTGTATCTGGCTCTTCCCATAGTCGTGTGGATGAATTATTGCTTGATGCCATTGCAGTATATTAGCCAAATCAGCATGAAACCCTCCTCTATCATACCCGATTTATCGGCAAATCGTCATGGCGATTGCGGAATTTCGTTACAATACTTATGTGACGTGTGTCGATATCTTGAATTTAAGGGAGCAAAGACAATGCAGACTCGCCGCATGGGCCGTACTGGCCTAAATGTGACGCCGATTTGTTTTGGCGGTAATGTCTTGGGGTGGACAACGGACGCCCAACGTTCATTTGAGGTGCTCGACACCTTTGTCGCTGGCGGTGGTAACTTCATTGACACTGCCGACGTCTATTCCCGCTGGGCTCCGGGCCACGTTGGTGGCGAATCAGAACGGGTTTTGGGTGATTGGATGCAGGCGCGTGGCAATCGCCATAACCTGATTGTCGCAACCAAGGTCGGTATGCGCATGGGCGACGGTCCCAACGACGAGGGACTCTCACGTTACCGCATCATCAAGTGCGTCGAGGACTCACTGATGCGCCTCAAAACTGATTACATCGATCTGTACCAAGCACACGCCGATGACTTCAATGCCCCTCTTGACGAGACGATGCGTGCGTTCGAAGATCTTGTATCATCCGGTAAGGTGCGCTACATCGGTGCCTCAAATTACAGCGCATGGCGCCTGACCAAGTCGTTGTGGGTCAGTGATTCACTCAACGTGGCGCGCTACGACTGCGTGCAACCACGCTATAACCTCGTGATGCGCGCCGACTATGAGCGTGAGCTTGAGCCGATGTGTATCAGTGAGGGTGTTGGTGTGATTACCTATTCGTCACTGGCAAGTGGCTTCTTCTCGGGCAAGTATAAAGCCGGTCAGCCATTGCCAACTACACCCCGGGCTGGTGGTGTGCAGAGCAACTACATGAATGAGCGCGGCTTTAAGATTTTGGCCGAGGTTGAGCGTGTGGCTGCCGAGCTTAACACCACATCTGGTCAAGTGGCTCTGGCCTGGATTATGGCGCGTCCGGGTATCACTGCTGCTATTGCCAGCGGTACAACTATTGACCAAGTCAAAGATTTGACTGCTTCGGCGAATTTGGTCTTGCCGGCTGACGCCATCAAGGCTTTGACCGACGCTAGTGCTTGGTAATACAATTCACGGTTTCGAAACAGGGAGAGATGCATGACCATGCATCTCTCCCAAATTTAATCCAATGATGGGTTATTCCAATAAATCCCATTTATTCCCATATCGATCAACAAACTGCACCACCCGACCATATGCTTCGTTTCGTGGTTCCTCGAGAAATGTAATGCCCATTGCCTGCATGCGGGCATATGTCTCATCGAAATTGTCTGTGGAGTAAAAAAACGCCACTCTGCCGCCTGTTTGATTACCGATATGTGCAGCCTGTTCACATGTCGTGGCTTTGGCAAGCAACAACCCACACCCTTGCCCATCAGCACTACCGATGACTACCCAGCGCTTGCTCGGTGTGAGTACACTATCTTCACGCACTACATATTTGAGCAGCTGCGTATAGTAATCGATGGCTATATCATAGTCGTCTACGACAATGGTGACGTAGCGAATCATCGTGCCCGTCGCACAATCAATGCGATTACTGCCGTAATGATGCTCGCAAACGATAGCCCCCAAAAGAGTGGAATCAAAAAGAACGACTCGTGCAGCATACCATTTGCATCGACATAACTCCCAACTGTCATAAACATCACAATGGTCACCAGTGCACTGATTACAAGTAAGAGACTGATTCGCCACCAAATTGACTGTGTTGACATGTCGTCTCCATATCTAGCGCCGTGGCGGCATAGCAGCGGCGACCGCAGTCTCATTGGCGTAGTGTTTACCAAAGCGATTGAGCGCAAAGGCCTGATTATTGACCCAATCGCTACTCCCCTCAACAACCAAATCTGCCATCATCCGTCCAAGGCCGGGTGCATGTGTTACACCAGCCTCGTTGTCGCCGGTTACTGCCCATAAACCAGGTGCATGAGGAACTGCTCCTGCACAAAAGCGCCGATCGACGGTGTACACAGGCATCCCTTGCGTCCATTCAGCGACGCTGATATCTGCGGTGGGGAAAAGTCGTTGCAGAGATGTTCCGACTGTTGCTGTTAATTGATCGAGTAATTCGGGATGATGTGGACGTGTTCCAGGTTTGGCCTCGGTTGGCAGATTATGGAGTGGCGCATAGCCGTCACCAGTCCCCCACATTAAACCACCTTGATGTTCACGAATCCAAGCTCCCATCTCGGGGATCATCAAGGTTGGTAAGGTGGATGGAATGCCGCAATTTGGGCTAATCACGCGCGTGGCCACTAGTCGGTAGAGTGGTAATGTGTCGCTGACTTGGCCAATCAGGTGATTGCTCCATGCGCCACACGCCAAAATGACGCGCTCGGAGGCATAGGTTGCCCCGGTATTCGTGGTTACGCCCATGACTGCACCATGCCGCATATCGATGCGTGTGACTAGCTCACCGACGATGCTCGTTATCCCACCTTGTGTTGATTCGTGTACCATGGCGGCCAGCGCTGGTGTGGTATGGACTTGGATACCATGCGGGTGATATACCGCACCATAGACTTCGGTATGTGCCAAACATCCACTGCTTATCTCAACCAACTCACCAGCACTGAGTGCTTGGGTGCCGGTCGGCGTTAGGCGATGATTGAGCATTGGGGCAATCCAAGTGTTATACCCATGAGCAGTACGCGCCACAAACAAGTTACCGTTGGTGCGGAGTTGGATAGGGTGGCGCTGACCAAGTGCTCGGTAAAACGCAAGGCTGTACTGCTCAATGGCCAGCTCTTCGTCGCCCCAGGTAGCTGGCCCAAATCCCGCCGCCCATGTTCCGACAAATCCTGCGCCAGCACCCGTGGTGGCCTCGGCTGGCGGCGCAATATCAATGACGGCGATATCATTGACTCCTTGTAGCTGTAGGTGGTATGCCGTGCTCCAGCCCAAAATACCCCCGCCGACAATAATTGCGTCGAACTGTTGTTGCATGGTCGCACTCCTGTCTGTTTGTGAGTGTGTGTTGACTTGATTATAAAGAAAAAACCGACCGGTATAAACGGTCGGTGTGTGCAGGGTATCTGCGGGCAAGCAAATCGCTATTGACAGTTATTGTGTACTTTCCACATTTCTTCGTGGCCCATCTCGATGGCAAAGTCGGGAACCACGCAGTCTGTCCGAGGTGCCGGTGTGAGCATCGGCTGTAGCCATATGAATAGTGCGACGAGTCCAACAAAAACGCCACTTACAATCAGCTGCGGACGGGTAATCTGTTGAATCGCAGTTGGTTTGTGGACAGCACAGGATCCGCCTGGACACAGCTGTAACGCATCTGGCTTGAAGCGCTGATACAACACACAGCCCCAACAAATGCCTAACGCTGATTCTGAAAACAACAAAATTGTACATAGCAGACAGCCGATTACGTTGATTGGTCCTTGGGTGTGCATCACTACCGAGGTTATCAACATCATGATGGCAATCCCGAGGCCAAGTGCCCAGGCGACACGCTTTTGGGCTGCACCCGTATACTCTGGCTCTTGGGTGCGTGTCGCCCAACGCCCAAGCATCATGCTCGGCGCATAACTCGGATTGCCGAATACGCGTATGGCAAAGTCAAGTGTGAAGGCCACGATGACTACCCGCATCGGCGTAAAATCCATTGTGTATGCCGCATGCATAAAGCTCATCAGACTTATTAACAAAAGCACCCCTGCAGCAGCTCGTACCTCGCGCTCGTTAACGACGGGTACCTGCATTCCCTCAATAACCATTCCGTATGGTCGTGATTGCATCTGCCTGACTCCTCGGGTGTTCGGTGGTATTTGACAATAAGTGTATACCCCTGGGGGTATATGTGCATGAGTATTTGATGAATGAAAAAGCTCTTGGTGCTCATCTAGGTTACCCCGTATGCACCAAGAGCGCTGATTGGCGACCCGGGAGGGAATCGAACCCCCAACACTCAGTTCCGAAGACTGATGCTCTATCCATTGAGCTACCGGGCCACACCTCCTGCAGTATACCACACGCCTGATTGCTGTTGCAATCTGACTATGCAATCTAGAGCATGCTATGATACAAGTGCATTACGTAATTCATGGATGAGGTAGTCAAGATGCCACCAGAACAGACCAGTGATGGATATTTGCGCTTTCATGTGGCGCTTATTTTTGATGTACCACCTGAGCGCTTTGCCAAATATCCAGACGGCATGCAGGATGCTTTTAATGCGGCGTTGAGTCGGATTGTTGAACTTGCCGAGGAAGATCCAAAGTTACAGTCACTCTTACGTCGTCATCAAATTGACTTTGGGTGGGAAAAGCCAACCTGGGAATCATAGTGTTATCTAAGGATTCCCTATGACAACCTATACGTTTTTTGATAAACCAACCATTATTCAACTGATGAAACTTGCGTTTCAGCGGCTTCGTGCACACCAAATTCTTGTGCCTGATGTGATTGCTTCCTTACATAAACGTGGTGTTAATCTGACCCGTGCGCGGTTTGATGACATGTTTTTGACACGCCCTGAGCGTGATAGTACTGCGCCAATGGCCGTGTTTGTTGCTACGGTTGATATTTTGTTTGGGCATCATCCAGGGGTCTGGAGTGCAGAAGAATTCATGCAGTTGGCTGTTGCCGTGCGTGTACCTATTGATCAGTTACAGCAATTTAGTGTATATTTTGCGCGACAGGCGTGGCAAAGTGCGTTGCAACAGTATGGTTTTTATTTGCCTGTACCGAGTGTGAATGCCCCCTTGATAGGGCGTGACTATGTGTTTGAGAGTTTGCGCGATCTCATGCTCCAACGGCAGCATATTGTGCTTGTGGGAGACCCGGGAATTGGCAAAACAGCGATTGCCCTTGAACTAATGCGGCAGTACGAGATTACACAAGGGCAACGTACGTTTTATTTTGATTTATCACTGGTGACTTCGCTCGGTCACTTATACCAACAACTTGCGTTGACGTTCCAAATCAAACCACTAGCCAACGAGCCTATTGTGCTACGGCTCAAAATGGTACTTGAAACACAGACGTCGTATGTGCTGATTGATAATGCAGACGAAAACAATCCGATTGCTCCAGCAATGGCTATCCGTCAGATGATGCAACAGTTTCCTTCGTTGCGCTTTTTAATTACCTCACGACTCCCACAACTCGCTGAGTTAATAGGCGTGACACAGTCAGTGCATATCCCGCCGTTGCGGACCGATCATGAACGAGCTTCAGCCTGTCAGTTGTTTATGCGTGTCTTTCAACAAGCAGGTGGTCGTACTATCGACAGCGAATTTGTATTGAGTTCGTGTCGTGCAGTTGAGGGAAACCCTCTGCAGATTGCCATGATTGCAAATGCCGTGACCCAACAGGTAAACACAGTATCGTCACACGATTCAGTGGCGTTAGCGCTCAATAATTTGAGTTCGACTGAGATGCGCATCGTCACGCTTTTGAGTATGAGTCGTTTACATATCCCACTTCGGTTTTTGCAGTTTGTTAGTCAGCAGTTGTTTGCTGTAAGTGAATATGGGTTACCAAGTATGATGGATGCCCTTGAGCAACGTCAAGTCATCTATCAAGTACGTGGTGATGCTGATTTGTTTGCAGTGCATGCGGTGATTCGGCAGGTGGTTCAACAGCGTATGACGCATGACCGTCAATATCAACTACTGCGTGATTTAGGCAAAGCCACGCTTTTTATTGATACCAAGTGGGAGGATGTGTTTCAACAAAACAACTCATTTGTCACTACCACCGATGTCGTTGTGGCGTTGCATATGGTTGAATTGTTATTGGCGAACAACTTGGTCAGCGACGCCGTGTCTATTCTGGTAAATTGGCACACACTGTGGATTCGTCATGGGCTCACCACAGATGCGGTGAGTCTATGCGAGCGCTGTGAGGTGATACTGCCGAATGATCATCCACAACGGACAGAATTAGTGTTTGTGTTGGGGAGTTTGTATGGTAATCGAGGGGTAATTCATTTGTCATTAACCTATCTGCGTCAAGCATCTGCACTTGCCGAGATACATCAATTACCCTTTGTTTGGGCACGAACGGCAATTGAGTATGGTTTGAATGGATTGCATGATGCAGATGCAATGGATCGTGGAATTTTTGCTGAGCTATGCAGTGATTTGCAACGTGCGATTGACTATTTTGACAGTCACGACGCTAACACTTGGCACGCTCGTGCTCTTGATATGCTGGCCTTCATGCATTTTACGGTAGGGAATCTGCGTCAAGCGTTAGAGTATAACGATAATGCAATGACCATGTTTCGTGATGCTGGTGTGACAATTGGCCTCCTTGACGCTGCCTATAATCGCGGGTTAATTTTGATGGCTGTCGGGGACTTTGCAGGTGCCCGTACCTACCTGAATTATGCTCGCCAAGAGTTTCAACACATTTCGATGCCTATTAATATGGCGAATTGTCATTTGCGTTTGGCTGCGATTAGTGTGTTGGCGAGTGACGTAAATGATACCCGTACACATCTTGTCGACGCATTTAGTGTGCTTCATCGCGCTGGTGGTATGCAAGATATGTTGTATATCATGGATATCTATAGTGCATTACTCATGCGCCTCGGTAGTGCTCACGAAACGCTTGTACTCAGTGCATTGTGCCAACAGTTTCGTGAGGAACGTCGTCTCTATCGGGGGGCAATGCTTGATCAAATGGTCGAACAACAATTGCAGGTTGCGCGTACAATCGAAGCGCAAACGCATATGCAGGCGGTGATGTTTAACATGCAGATGACGTTTTATGATGTGATTGGTATAATTCGTGATGATTTGCTAGGTCGTCAGCCAGGGTGATCTCCGGTGGCCATCTACGCACTTTTAGGCTTGACACTCAACCTGTGTGTGACATAATCAAGATATTAAACTATGGTATCGGTCATATGCAGGAGTTCGATGATGAACCACCATTCGCGGCAGTATCCGCCATCCGCCACCCAAGCTGCGTTCCCATTAGGTGGGATTGGCTCAGGGAACGTCTCACTTGGTGTGCGTGGTAACTTACAGGATTGGGAGATTTTTAATGCGCCGGCCAAAGGCACTTATTTGCCTAATACCGTTGCCTGTATCTCCATCCAACCACATGGTGGCGACCGCATCACCCGTATCCTCGAGGGGCCGATAGCCGGCACCCATGCCCTTTCACACGGGTATCATCCCCATACCGCCTACGGGTTGCCGCGCTTTGCCCAATCCAGTTTGGCCGGCACCTATCCGATTGCTGAGTTGACTCTCGTTGATCAGGATGTGCCTGTGACAGTCGCCCTCGAGGCCTTTACACCGTTTGTGCCGCTGAACCCGGTTGATTCGGGTCTGCCAGCTGCGGTATTCAATTACACCGTCACCAATACCTCACATACTCCACTCGACATAACTTTGTGTTTCTCGTTGTATGATGCCACTGCTGGGGTGCACTTCGATAAGTACGGTAATCTATCTGGGCCGGGAGGTGGTTTGATTACCTATAGTGTCACCGAATATCATCAACTGAATTACCGCAATACACTTCAATCTATCGATGCACCAGAGTACGCCGAGTTGGCTTTGGCTACCACTCATCCGGATGTTAGCTACCGTACCGCCTGGCTGCGCGGTGGCTGGTGGGACTATGTGCAAGATTTCTGGGATGATGTACATAGCGATGGACGTCTGACTGATCCAGCGTATGCTACACCAGCGCCACGTGGTGCCGCCGATACGGGGTCGTTAGCGGCTCACCTGACGCTTGCCCCCGGTGCTCAACAGACGGTATCATTTGTGCTGGCGTGGTATGTGCCGAATCGGCGCAAAACCTGGGAGAAGGCAACGGCCCCGCTCACCCAAAATCACTATGCTACTGTCTACTCTTCGGCTGCAGACGTTGTCGCCGATCTAGTTCATCGACAAGCTGATTTAACTGATACGACGCGCCAATTCCGTGATGTGCTGACGCAGATGACCTTGCCCGAGCCAATGCGTGACGCAATAGCGGCCACGATTGTGCCCATGCGTTCTACCACCTGTTTTTGGTTGGCCGACGGGGATTTTTATGGTTGGGAGGGGTGTTTTGATGATGCCGGCTGTTGTCCTGGATCATGCACCCACGTCTGGAGTTACGCATATGCCATGGCCTATCTGTTCCCGCAACTTGAGCGCGTGATGCGTACCATCGAGTTCACCGTCGAGACTGAGCCAGATGGCTACATGATTTTCCGTACCTTCCAAAAATTCGGCGAGGAGTTTGTCTGGGGGTGGGGCGATCAGCGTCCCGAGGCTTGTATTGATGGCCAGATGGGTTGTGTCTTGCGTGCTTGGCGTGAGTGGCAACTCAGTGGCGACCGCCTGTGGCTCGATGCAATCTATCCGGGCCTCAAGCGCGCCGTCGATTATGCTGATGCACATTGGGATACCGACCGTGATGGTGTACCTGATGGTCGGCAACACAACACCTACGACATTGAGTTCTATGGTGCTAATCCTCTGAGCACGCTTTACTACCTCGCTGGGCTCAAGGCGGGTGCTGCATTGGCTGATGTGGTCGGCGATAGTGAGAGCGCAACGCGTTGGCGTGCGTGTGTCGTGCGTGGTCAGCACCGCTTTGTCGAATTGTGCTGGAACGGCGACTACTTCATCCAACACCTCGACGATGTCGATGCTGAGCGCTATCAACATGGCCAAGGGATTTTGACGGATCAACTCCTCGGTCAATTGCACGCAACGTTGCTTGACCTAGGCGATGTCGTGCCTCGTGAGATGGTCGACAAGACGTTACAGGCCATTGTGAAACATAACTTCCGTGTGTCGTTCCATAGCCACATCAACACGCAACGCACCTATGTGCTCGAAGATGAGCAGGGGCTCGTGCTATGCACCTGGCCCAACGGCGGTCGCCCTCGCTTCCCATTTGTCTACTCCGACGAGGTCTGGACGGGTATTGAGTATCACGTGGCGGCGCACTTGCTGACCCAAGGCGACCTCAAAAACGCCACACGACTAGTCAAAGCGCTACGCGCCCGCCATGACGGCACCAAGCGTAACCCGTGGAACGAGGTCGAGTGTGGCCATCACTATGCTCGCTCGATGGCCGCCTGGATGCTTTTGCCGGCGAGTACGGGCTTCGCCTGTAATGTGGCCGAGGGCTGGATGCGCTTTGATCCACCTGCCGCCTTACTCACGGGTGACACGTTCTGCATGCCGTGGTTCACGCAGCAAGCCTGGGGCACTGTGACCATGCAGCGCCAGAGTGATGGTTCTTGGAGTCGACAGGTGGATGTGCTAGCTGGTACCTCGACACTGACCGTGCGTTGATAATCAGGTACAATTGAGCATAATCCACAGTCCGCAAATTTGGAGGAGTCATCATGCGTCAGGCCCAGATTGCTCGCACCACCGGTGAGACAAGTATCACACTGAGCATCAATATCGACGGTACTGGTCAGTGCCAAGCCCAAACCGGCATCGGCTTTTTGGATCATATGCTGACCCTGATGGCCAAACATGGTCAGTTCGATATTGACGTCACCGCCAACGGCGATTTGCACGTCGATGATCATCACACTGCCGAGGATGTGTGTATTTGTTTGGGTCAGGCCATCGACAAAGCGCTGGGTGACCGCCGTGGCATCGTACGCACAGCACATAGTTATGTACCGATGGACGAAGCACTTGGATTTGTGGCCATTGATCTTGGTGGACGGGCATATTGCGTCTTTAATGCAGAGTTTGTCACCCCACGTGTGGGCACCCTCGGTACTGACCTACTCTTCCACCTCTTTGAAAGTATCGCCTACCACGGTCGTATGAACCTGCATGCTCGAGTTGAGTACGGTCGTAATGATCATCACAAGGTCGAGGCGCTTTTCAAAGCATTGGGGCGCGCGCTTGATGCGGCCAGCCGGATTGACCCACGGCTCGGTGATGCGGTTCCAAGTACCAAAGGTGTGCTGTAACTAGTGCAAGCGATTTCCCCCCATGGTGCATGTGCGCGATGGGGGGATTGTTATGCTTTTATGCAAAAAAGGCAGATGTTGGAGTTGCTACACATTCTGCCACATCTAGTATGATCTGATCGATTGAGCGATGGTTCGTGTATCTATATATTGCGTGCGGTGGTCGCTTTTGGCCAAATAAAGGTTAGTGAGTAGGCACAAAAGACTGAGGTTATGATTGTGCTGATGCACAAGCTGATTGGCCAGACGAGCGTGGTAGTTGCGGCAATAACTCCAAAGTAGGCGATGCACAACAGCACCGGCGTGGTGATTGTCAGCGCTTTGATTTGGTTGGTGTGGGATTGTGTGCGCATGACATGCTGTACTACCTCGATACCGATGCCTGCAATCAACGCTGCCCAACCGAAGCGATATTCGTCACCCATTAACGCAATCATCAGCGCATTGATGACAAGTACCACAGTGATGCTGCCACGTGGTAGGTGTCGATCGTGCATCCACAAGACTACGCCGGTGGTCAAGAGTGCATGGAGACAGAGACTTACAAGCCCAACTAATACGCCGGTTTGCCCGATTACACTGCGTTCAGGCCAAATAATTCCGTAGGGATGGTTGTACTGGAGCATGAAGACGACTACCGACCAGGCTGCGAGGACGCTCAAAATGACGGGGATAGGATTGCGATTGCGATACGCTATCCACGTGCGTGCTGGCGCTGCACAGATGACAAACATACTACTCGCTAACAAAAGATGCGGCGGGCTAATCAAAATCTCGATGCCGGCCTCAAACCCGAATGTTTCGTGCCACCATAAGTCGGCAAGACCACCCATAGCGAACAATGGGGCAGCCACTATTGCGCTCCGGTATGCAACAGGCAAGTTGCGTTGCCAGAGTTGACCACGAAGATGCGTGGCTAGGGCTAACAGCGCGAGTACTGTGGCTACAGCAAGGAAGCCCGAATAAAAGACTGCATGCCATGGCGTAAAAAATGTGTTATCGACTTTGCCATGATTGTGGGCCCAGCCATCGAGGTAAAGTCCTGCCAAAAACCAGATACCGGTCGGCATGATTAACCAGCCCATGACATGGGGCTGGCCGAGTATTTCAACAATGCGCTGTATGCGTGAGGAGCGGATCTGTTCGGCAATCATCAGTTGCCTCCTATCGGTGATTGGTATGGATTGCTGATACGGGCCAATGCATAACTAATCAAGATCATAATCATCAAAATACCGGTCCAAATTGTTGTTTGCCAGGCAATACTGGTCGTGTAGTTGAGTACCATAAAATAGCCGCCGCCAAAGCCGATCGTCCACAATACACTATTCAGATGCCAACGTGTTGGCCAGTGTCTGTGACTGAGTTCTGCAATTATGGCTGCTCCAGTCACAATCAGCACAAAGCGCCATTCGCCCTTGATGGCAATCTGACTCAATGCAAGGAGCATTGAGATACCTGTGAATGAGCCGAATGGAGCGGATTTCTGTCGTATCCAGATCCATACACCGCTCCACGTTGCCACAAACAAAAAGAGACTCGATGACCCCTGCCCTATGAGTGTGTCTCCCCCACCATATATCTCGGCATAGATGGCAGTCAACGGTGAGTGTGACACAAATATATTCCAGCCAATGATAATGGGAATCACTAGGGTGGTTACACTAAGATACGTATGCTGGCCATCACGTCGTAGCTGTTGTCCAATATGCCAGATGATGAGAATTGCTGTTATATTCAATGCCAAAAAGCCAGGGTTGATAAGATGCATGTAGGGGGTGCTAATCGGATTTAGCACATGCCAGGCAATATCTAGAACCACAACGGTAAGCACAATGGCCACAGGCCAGCGTTGTCTTGTTGTGCTCCATGTCCATACTGCAGCAATCGCAGTCAACCCTATGATAAACCAATGCCATTGATGGATGCCCCACATGCCTGTTTGACCCAAAAACACGGCACGACTGTGCATGACACTCGATATGAGTAAGCCCCCCACAATGAATATAGGAGCAATCGGTACACGAAGTTGTGTCCCCATAAGCGTACATGGTTCCTAAACATATAGATATTAATGACATTTTAACCGATGATTACAGGTGATAATCAATCATAATGATGATTTTTGAGTGTTATTGTGTGCTGAATTGTGCTACTCCACTGCCGTATGTGGCAATTATCAATAATTTGTGAATGCGAAGATGTCTCAAGGATTGCTTCAATAGTATGTAGGGTTCGTCGCACGGTATCGACATGGACATGTGAAAAGAGTGAAATTTGTTCTGTTGTGGCGTGTTGCAAGATACTATCTAAGATTTCGCAACTAATAAGATCAAATGGTGGGGTAAAGTTGCGGTGAATGACTTTCAGATGGGCATCAATCTGCGCACTCGGTATGACCTGCTCGTCATCGTGCTTTCGCATGTAAGGTGTATGCATAATCGCCCTCGCTGAATACAACGATGGTATGTGCGTATCAATAATTAAATTATTACCTTTAACGTAATTAGTTATTTAAGTATATCATGTCCTGACAAATATGTAAATGATCAAGCATGTGACGGTGTTATGTCTGGATAGACCATAAACGAACAATAGTTGCAACAGTTTTGTTCTGTTTGACGGATTGCAGGATTTGCTTATAATCGGTATGAGCAATTTTCCCGTCCTGTGTGTGCCAAATGACACGGGATAGGTGTGTGGTGATGGCGATACATGCATGTAATGTATCGGCATCATTCGCAATATAACCATACTGAACGGCACATAGTATGGTGGGCGCATGTGAGGAGAAAGCATGAGAAAGGACGCACAAGTGAGCGCAAAGCGGGCATCAGCCTTTGTGCTTGGCTCAGCGCTGTTGTTGGCTGGATGTACAAATCTGCCGGCGACGACAGTGTACACGTATGGTGATCAAGCCACACGTATCATGGATGATTTGCTCAAGCCGGTCTTCTGGATGGCATTGGGCGTCTTCTTAATCGTTCAGGGTGCATTGGTCTATACCGTATGGCGCTTCAGAGCAAAGCAAGATAACTCAACAACTATTCCTGCACAGATCCATGGCAATACAAAAATCGAAATCGCTTGGACAATTGCACCAGCCATTGTGGTACTTGTGATTGCCGTGTTGACGTTCCGTACACAGGCCGCAAACTCATATCAGCCACCTGAGGCCATGAAGATTAAGGCGATTGCGCATCAGTGGTGGTTTGAGTTTCAATATAACGACGGCGCACTGGTTACTGCTAGTGACATGTATATCCCTGTTGGGCAGCCGGTGCAGATTCAACTCGAGGCTGCTGACGTGATGCACAACTTCTGGGTGCCAAAGTTGGCCGGCAAGACCTACATGATTCCTGGCAAAACCAACTACATTTCATTCACTGCCAATGAACCTGGTATCTACCGCGCATTTTGTGCGGAGTTTTGTGGCGAGGCACACGCTCAGATGCGTTTCCGTGTGATTGCAGTTGAGCCTGCTGAGTTTGTTAAGTGGCAAGAGCTGTATGCTGCACGTCCAGCCGCTCCAAGCACGACTATTCAGGTCTTGGGCTTGACTGGCGATGCACAGCGCGGTGCGGCATTGTTCGCCGATGTGAAGAAGCAATGTATTAGCTGCCACGTCGTTGACGGTGTCGAGGGAGCCAACGGCAAAATTGGACCAAACTTGAGTCACTATGGGAGCCGCGTTACGATTGCTGCTGGTGTTTTGCCATACAGCACTGAGAACTTGGCCGCCTGGCTGAAGAATCCTGAGGCTGTAAAGCAGGGTAACTTGATGGGTAAGGTCGTTGGTGAGGGCAAGGCTGTTGCATTGACCGACCAAGAGATTGCCGATATGGTTGCCTACTTCGATAGTATGAAGTTGACCATCACTCTTCCGGAAGAGAAGTAAGGAGTTCGATAATGGCGATTGCTGAGCAACACGTCACCTCAACGCACAGCGACAGCGCCACCCGTGAGGGCTTCTCATGGCGCTCATGGTTGGCTACCGTTGATCATAAGAAAATCGGTATCATCTACATCATCAGTGCCTTTGCCTTCTTTATCATTGGTGGTATTGAGGCGATGTTGATTCGTGTGCAGTTGGGTATGCCTAACAATACGTTCTTGAGTGCTGATGTCTACAATCAGCTCTTTACGATGCATGCAACCACGATGGTCTTCTTGGTTATCATGCCGATGAACGTCGGTATCGGTAACTACATTGTGCCACTGATGGTCGGTGCGCGTGACATGGCATTCCCACGTTTGAATGCGTTGTCAATTTGGCTCTTCTTGGGTGGTGGTTTGTTGTTGTACTTCAGCTTTATTGCTGGTGGTGCACCAAATGGTGGTTGGTTCTCATACGCCCCACTCACCCAGACCCGCTACTCACCAACCTCTGGTATGGATTACTGGATTTTGGGGCTTGGCTTAACTGGCGTGGCATCGATTGCGGGTGCGCTGAACTTCATCGTCACCGTCCTCAACATGCGTGCTCCAGGAATGACGCTCAACCGCATGCCACTCTTCGTGTGGATGAACTTGGTCGTCAGCTTTATCATCATCTTCGCCTTCCCAACCTTCACGGTTGCCTCAATCCAGCTGTTGTTCGATCGCCAGTTCGGCGCTGCGTTCTTCAACCCAGCTTTGGGTGGTGACGCCGTATTGTGGCAGCACTTGTTCTGGTTCTTCGGTCACCCTGAGGTATACATCTTGATCTTACCGGTCATGGGTATGGTCTCAGAGGTATTGCCCACGTTCTCACGCAAGCCCATCTTCGGCTATGCGTTCGTGGCCTACTCGGGTGTCGCTATTGGCTTCTTGGGCTTCATCGTGTGGGCCCACCACATGTTTGGTGTCGGACTTGGTCCAATGGCTAACGCTTTCTTTGCTGGTGCCAGCATGGTTATCGCTATTCCTACCGGCGTCAAAATCTTCAACTGGATTGCGACGATGTGGGGTGGCGATTTGCGTCTGACAACAGCGATGTTGTACGCTATCGGTTTCATCTCGATGTTCATCATTGGTGGTATCAGCGGTATTACGTTGGCGTCACCACCGATTGACTTGCAGCAGACCGACTCATACTACGTGGTTGCTCACTTGCACTATGTGCTCTTCGGTGGTTCGATTTTGGGTCTGTTCTCGGGTGCCTTCTACTGGTTCCCCAAGATGACCGGTCGCATGCTCGATGAGAAGTTAGGCAAATGGCAATTCTGGTTGATGTTGATTTCATTCAACTTGACATTCTTCCCCATGCATATCGTCGGTACCGAGGGCATGCCACGCCGTATCTACACCTACGAGGCAGGTATGGGTTGGGAGATCTGGAATCTGATTGAGACCATTGGAACATTTTTATTGGCCTTCTCGGTCTTAATGTTCATTTTCAATGTCTTCAAGACTTTGCGCAGTGGTGCGGTTGCCAGTAACGATCCATGGGATGCATCTACGTTGGAATGGACGATTCCATCACCACCACCGTCGTACAACTTCCTCCACACTCCAGTGGTGACCAGTCGTCGCCCATTGTGGGATGCCAAGTACCCACATGCTGCCGGTGATGATCATGGTCCAGCTAGTAAGCCATCACCTGTGCGCTACGAGTACACGGATGAGAATACGCCGGGCGCCAAGGATATCCACATGCCGAGCATGACATTCAGTCCGATGATTTTGGCTGGTGGCTTGACGATTGCCTCAATCGGTTTCATTTACATCAACAAAGCCATCTTGGGCTTGCCCACACGCGTTGCAGCGCTTGTCTTCATCGCCATTGGCGCCGTGATGGTTTTCATGGCAATTCGTGCGTGGGTCATCGACTCACGCAAGGACTCGCCATACATGGGGCATCACCACTAAAAAGCATTGATGGCGCGG
>JBMTAN010000049.1:0-23518 GCA_049428765.1 Roseiflexaceae bacterium | reverse complement strand
TCCGCGAGGGTGGTCGCACTGTCGGCGCTGGTGTCGTTTCGAAGATCACTGATTAAGGCGTAAGCAATTTCTGCGCCACTGCGTCGACGGGGCAGGTAACACTGTCCGTCGACGTGGTGTGTAGGATGTGGAGTAGATGATGGCAACAGGAAAGCAGAAAGTGCGCATTCGCCTGAAGGCGTTTGACCACAAGATTTTGGATCAGTCAGCTCGCCAAATCGTCGAAGCTGCAGAGCGCTCAGGTGCATTGGTTGCCGGCCCGGTGCCGTTGCCAACGCGCATTGAGAAGTATAGTGTCATCCGCTCGTCCTTCATCGACAAGGACTCGCAGGAGCAGTTTGAGGTGCGCACGCACAAGCGTTTGATTGACGTGTTGGATCCAAGTCAACAGACAATCAATGCCTTGATGAAGTTGACGCTCCCAGCCGGTGTCGATATTGAGATTAAGCTCTAAATTGTAGAAAGAGGCAGCCGCTACGATTGGCATGGTGCCAGTTGGAATGCTGCGGAGGTGCGATTGTGATCGAAGGTTTGTTGGGTCGCAAAATCGGCATGACTCAGATTTTTGATGAAACAGGTGCGGTGGTACCGGTAACGGTTATCGAAGTCGGACCTTGTGTCGTCACCCAAATCCGGGTTCGCGAACGCGACGGTTACGAGGCTGTGCAGATTGGTTTTGGCGAGGTTAAGCCCAAGAGTCTGAACAAGCCACAACGCGGGCACCTTGCTGGTGCTGGCAAGTTAGTGCGTCATCTGCGCGAGTTCTCGGCTGATAACCCGAGTGACTACAAGGTCGGCGATGTACTCGGTCCTGATTTGTTTGCCGAAGGGCAGATGGTCGATGTCACCGGTACCTCAAAAGGTAAGGGTTTCCAAGGTGTAGTTCGACGCCACGGATTTAATGGTGGTCCACGCACACACGGTCAAAGCGACCGTTTGCGCGCACCTGGTTCAATTGGTGCCGGTACTGATCCTGGTCACGTCTTCAAGAATACACGCATGGCGGGTCAAATGGGTAACCGTCGTGTTACAGTGATGAATCTCACGGTCGTCGAAGTAATCAGTGACCGCAATCTTCTGCTCGTACGGGGTTCGGTACCAGGTGCCAAGAACGGCTTGGTAATGGTCCGCCGTGCAGCGAAGGGCAATTAGAGGTAGTGTGATGGAAGCAAAACTCTTTAGCCAGACAGGCGCTGAGGTCGGCACGATTCAACTCGACGACTATGTTTTTGGGATTACTCCCAATGTGCCGGTGATGCATCAAGCTATGGTGCGTCAGCAGGCCAACGCTCGCCTCGGGTTGCACAATACCCGCGGTCGTGGTGAGGTCGACGGCAGCACGCGCAAGTTGTTCCGCCAAAAGGGCACTGGTCGTGCCCGTGCAGGTTCGATTCGCGCCTCACACCGTAAGGGTGGTGGTGTCGCTCACGGACCACACCCACGTTCGTACTATCAGTCAATGCCACGCAAGATGCGTCGCTTGGCCGTTCGCAGCGCGTTGTCAGCCAAAATCGCTGATAATGCCGTGGTTTTTGTCGACGCACTCAAGGTCGAGAAGCCACGTACCAAGGATATGATTGCTTGCTTAGCTGGCTTGAATGCAAGCGGCAAGACGTTGATTGTTGTTGCAGTACGTGACGACATGTTGACTAAGTCAATCAACAATATTCCTGGTGTGAAGACGTTGCCGGCACACTACTTGAACGTCATTGATTTGTTGACACATGACAACATCATCGTGACGCAGTCCGCAGTAGCTGTGATTGATAGCTACTTGGGCCAAGCCGTCAATGTGGTCGGGGAGGATGCGTAATGAACGCACATCAGATTATCATTCGTCCACTCATCACTGAGAAGAACACCAATCTCATGTCGCTGAATAAATACAGCTTTGAGGTTGACAAGACCGCAAGCAAGCCCGAGATTGGTGCTGCGATTAGTGAGATCTTCAATGTGCGCGTGACCAATGTGACCACCATGAATGTGCGTGGCAAATTGCGTCGCCGAGGGATTCGGTATGGCTATACAAGCAGCTGGAAGAAGGCAATTGTAACGCTTGCAGCTGGTGATACGATCGACGTGTTTCAGGACATGTAGAGCGCGGCTACCAAGTCGTGATGGAGTAAGTAATGGGCGTTCGACGCTACAAACCAACCTCGGCGGGCCGCAAGAATATGTCAGGCTATACGTTCGAGGAAATTACCAAAAAGTCGCCTGAAAAGTCCTTGCTCGAGCCAATGCGCAAGAGTGGTGGTCGCAACAACTATGGTCGTGTCACAACACGCCATCGTGGTGGTGGTACCCGTCGCGCATATCGTGTAATTGACTTCAAGCGCAACAAGATTGACGTGCCAGCAGTTGTTGCTGCCATCGAATACGATCCAAATCGTTCGGCACGTATTGCATTATTGCATTATACTGATGGTGACAAGCGCTACATCTTGGCTCCTGTAGGACTCAAGGTGGGTGATAAGGTCATGAGTGGTCCGAACGCTGAAGTGCGTGTCGGTTCAGCTCTGCCATTGAAGGTGATCCCACTCGGTACCGAGGTGCACAACATTGAGTTGCAAATCGGCCGTGGTGGTGTAATGGTGCGCAGTGCTGGCGCATCGGCACAATTGATGGCCAAAGAAGGTGATTATGCCACATTGCGTATGCCTTCGGGTGAGATGCGCATGGTGCATATCAACTGTATGGCTACCATTGGGCAGGTTGGAAACGTTGAGCACCAGAACGTGCGACTCGGTAAAGCTGGTCGTAGTCGTTGGTTGGGTCGTCGACCCGAGGTGCGTGGTTCAGCCATGAACCCACGGGACCATCCGCACGGTGGTGGTGAGGGGCGTGCGCCTCGTGGTATGCCGCCCAAGACGAAGTGGGGTAAGCCGGCACGTGGCGTCAAGACACGCCAGAACCCGCGTACCGATCGCTTTATTGTGCGCCGCCGTACGAAGTAGTAGCAAATCTTGCAGTAACCGGAGCACAGGCCGGGTTGCTGCGGTGAGCAGATTACGAAAGGACCGAGAATGTCACGGTCATCGAAGAAGGGTCCATTTGTCGACTTGCGACTTTTGGGCCGCATCGAAGACATGAACAAGACGAACGACAAGCGTGTGCTCCGCACATGGTCACGCGCCTCGACGATCTTTCCACAAATGGTGGGTCACACCATTGCAGTACATGATGGCCGTCGCCATGTGCCGGTGTATGTCACCGAGAACATGGTCGGTCATAAGTTGGGTGAGTTTGCGCCAACTCGCACTTTCCGCAGTCATGGCGGTAAGAAGGCTGATAAGCGCGGTAAGATGAAGTAATTGCTGGGTATGGGGCGCAAGCCCCATGCACCATGCATGCGGAGTAAGCTAACGATGCAAGCGAAAGCTGTAACGAAGTATGTGCGCATCTCGCCATTGAAGGTTCGACCTGTCATGGATGTGGTGCGTGGTATGAAGGTTGAGCGAGCGCTCTCCACTTTGCAGTACATGCCCCAGAAGGCAGCCCGTGAAGTGGCCCGCACAATCATGTCAGCAGCCGCCAATGCCGAGAATAATTTCGACATGGAGCGTGCTGCCTTGGTCGTTCACACTATTTATGCCGACGAAGGGCCTGCCTTCAAACGCTTTATGCCACGTGCGCGTGGCCGAGCAGACCGGATTCGTAAGCGCACCACCCACATTACTGTGGTTGTGGATGATGGCGCCACCAACTAGCCGACAGTGAGGACGTATGGGACGTAAGGTACATCCACTGGGGTTCCGCCTCGGTTACATCAAGGACTGGCAGTCGCGCTGGTTTTCGGAGCGAAATTACACTGACCAGTTGCACGAGGATCTGAAACTGCGCCGCTTGGTTGCCAAGCGTTTCGAAGGCGCTGGTGTGGCCCGTGTAGAGATTGAGCGATCAGCCAATCGCATCGAAATCACCATTCACACCTCGAAAGTCGGTGTTGTGGTCGGTAAGGGTGGCGAGAAGGTTGACGAGTTCCGCAAGATTCTTGAGCGTAGCCTTGGCAAGAAGCTCAAAATATCGGTGCTCGAAATTCACCAGCCTGAACTTGAGTCACAGTTGGTTGCTGAGAGTATTGCTGAGCAAATCAACAAGCGTGTGTCATACAAGCGTGCCATGAAGCAAGCTGTCCAACGCGCCATGCGCCTCGGCGCCCAAGGTGTAAAAGTCAAATGCTCAGGTCGTTTGGGTGGTGCCGAAATTGCCCGTGTTGCTAACGAGCGCGAGGGTCGCGTGCCATTGCACACGCTTCGTGCAGATATCGACTACGCACAAGTCCATGCCCACACGACGTTCGGTCGTATTGGCGTCAAGGTGTGGATCTATAAAGGCGATGTCTTTTTTGACGCAGCCGGTAATGTCCAACCCGCCACGCCAGCCGTGAATACGCGCGCTCAGGGTGGTGATGACGATGATCGTCGCGGTGGTCGCGGTGGTCGTGGTGGTCGCGGCGGTCAAGGTGGCCGCGGTGGACGTGGTCAAGGTGGCCAAGGTGGTCAGGGCGGTCAAGGTGGTCGCGGTAATCGCACGCCTCGAGCCTAAGGGACGAATGTAAGGAGCGACGACTATGTTGATGCCTAAGCGCGTCAAATATCGCAAGATGCACCGTGGCAACAATCGCGGTTTGTCTCATCGCGGCAGTACGGTTGCCTTCGGCGACTTTGGCTTGCTTGCGGTTGAGCCAGCTTGGATTACCAGCCGTCAGATTGAGGCTGCACGTCGTGCTATCTCGCACCATGTGAAGCGCGGTGGTAAGGTGTGGATTCGCATCTTCCCCGATAAGCCGATTACCCAAAAACCAGCCGAGACCCGCATGGGTAGCGGTAAGGGTTCGGTTGAGTACTACGTGGCCGTGGTTAAGCCGGGTCGCATCATGTTTGAGATTGGTGGGGTCCGCCCCGACATTGCGCGAGAGGCCTTGCACTTGGCAGCCGCAAAGTTGCCTATCGCCTGCAAAATCATTTCGCGTGAAGAAGAGGCTAGCGAATAATGAAAGCCGATAAACTGCGTGAGCTCGATACCGCAACGCTCAAAGAGCAAGTAGATGGCTACTACAAAGAGCTGTTTAACTTGCGCTTCCAAGCGGTGACCGGTAAGTTGACCGCAACAGGTCGTCAGCGCGTCGTGCGTCGTGAAATCGCACGGATCAAGACGATCCTCCATGAGCGTGAGCAGGCATAGTACCTGCGGGAGAAAGATACGATGACCGAAGGACGACGACAGTACAAGGTCGGCCGTGTGGTAAGCAACAAGATGAACAAAACCGTCGTCGTGGCGGTTGATTATCTGCGTCCACATCCGCTGTACCGCAAAATTATGCGTACTACCAAGAAGTTCCATGCCCACGATGAGCAAAACAGCTGTCGTGTCGGTGATGTGGTGCGCATTGGCGAGACCAAGCCAATCAGCAAGACCAAATGCTGGGAAGTGGTCGAAGTAGTGACACAGAGCCAGGAGGACTAGGCGATGATCCAGCAACAAAGTCGCCTCAAGGTTGCCGACAACACCGGTGCCAAGGAAATCATGTGTATTCGCGTGATGGGTGGCTCCCGGGTTCGTTATGGCCACGTTGGCGATATCATCATTGCATCAGTCAAAGATGCAAATCCCGGTGGTACCGTCAAGAAGGGTGAAGTCGTACGTGCAGTGGTTGTTCGTACTGCCAAAGAATACGGCCGCCCCGATGGTTCGCACATCCGCTTCGATGATAATGCAGCCGTGATTATCAACAAAGAAGACAATCCGCGTGGCACGCGTATCTTTGGTCCGGTTGCCCGTGAGCTGCGCGAGCGCGGGTTTATGCGTATCGTCTCACTTGCGCCGGAGGTGCTGTAATGCACGTCAAAAAAGGTGATGAAGTCCTCGTAATCGCCGGCAAAGAAAAGGGCAAGAAGGGCAAGATTTCACTTGCTATTCCAGCCAAAGATCGCGTCGTCGTTGAGGGTCTCAACAAAATCAAGCGCCACATGCGCCCACGTGCCATCGGACAGATGGGTGGTATTGTTGAGCAAGACGCTCCAATTCATGTCTCAAACGTGATGTTGGTTTGTCCAAAGTGTGGTCGCGCATCACGCACCGGTAACCGGTTAGTTGCCGCTGCAGACAGCAAAGGTCGTGCCAAGAAGGTGCGCTTTTGCAAGTCGTGTGATGCTAATATTGATGAATAATAGCGCGGCCAACGCCGCATGATTCAAGGTCGGAACGTCGGTTCGGGAGACGTTCCAATCCCTTGAGGAGCAACGAATGACACCGCGATTAAAGCAAAAGTACCTCACCGAGGTCGTGCCAGCACTCATGCAAGAGTTCAATTATGGCTCAGTCATGCAAGTGCCACGTGTCAATAAGGTGGTGGTAAATGTTGGTTTGGGCGAAGCACTTACCAACTCGAAGGCCTTGGAGGCTGTTACCGAACAGCTTACCATGATTACCGCTCAAAAGCCGGTAACAACCAAGGCCAAGAAGTCAATTGCGAACTTCAAATTGCGCGAAGGTCAGCCAATTGGCGTAATGGTTACATTGCGTGGCGACCGCATGTATGACTTCTTGGACCGGTTGATGAACTTGGCACTGCCACGCTTGCGTGACTTCCGTGGTATCGGTCGTAGCGCATTCGATGGTCGTGGTAACTACAGCTTGGGCTTGCGCGAGCAAATTGTGTTCCCGGAAATTGAAATCGACAAAATCGACAAGATCCGTGGTATGGAGATCTCAATCAATACCTCGGCTGTTGATGATGCCGCTGGCTATGCGTTGTTGAAGCGCATGGGTATGCCATTTCGTGACTGATCTGAGCCAGGAGTCAATTGACTCACCAGCTCAGATGGAAGAAAGGAAACAAACCGTTGGCTAAGAAGTCCATGATTGCCAAAGCCCTTCGGGCTCCGAAGCACAAGACACAAGCCTATAACCGCTGTAAAGTGTGCGGTCGCTCACGCGCCTACATCCGCAAGTTCGGTATGTGTCGTATCTGCTTCCGTGAAAATGCGCTCAAGGGGCTCATCCCTGGCGTAACCAAGTCAAGCTGGTAGTAGACATGCCTAGGCGATAGGCATCGCCTGATGAAGCAAGTTTGGTCACCTAGGAGGAACGTCCCGTGAGTGTGAATGATCCGATTGCCGATATGTTGACGCGCATCCGCAACGCTGGTATGGCTCGCCAGACCGAAGTTTCGATGCCTTCGTCAAAAATGAAAGTGGCAATCGCGCAAATCTTGAAGCGTGAAGGCTTTGTGGCCGACGTGGAAGTGCGCGATGAAAAGCCATGCCCAGTGTTGGTACTACACCTCAAGTACACCGCTGACAAACGCCCGGTCATTACCGGTCTTAAACGTGTCAGTAAGCCCGGTCTGCGTATTTATGCAGGCGTCTCCGAAATCCCGCAGGTTCGCGGTGGTCTTGGTATCAGTATTCTTTCAACACCAAGCGGCGTATTGGCCGGCTATGAAGCCTGGCAAAAACGCGTCGGTGGTGAAGTACTTTGCTACGTTTGGTAACCGAAGGGGAGTAGAACGATGTCGCGAATTGGTAAGAAGCCCATCACCGTCCCCAAAGGTGTTGATGTCCAGGTAGCAGAGGGGAACGTCGTGACGGTTAAGGGTCCAAAAGGGACCTTGTCGCAGGCTTTGCCAGCCAGTATTATCATCAACCGTGAAAACGATCAACTGATGGTAACACGCCCAACCGACGAGAAGGAGCACCGCGCATTGCACGGCTTGACTCGCTCATTGTTGGCAAATATGGTCGAGGGTGTAACCACCGGTTATGCTCGCGTCCTTGAGGTTCTCGGTGTCGGTTATCGTGCCGCCCGCGAAGGCAAGAATCTCGTATTCTTTGTCGGTTATTCACACCCGATTCGTGTGACACCACCAGAGGGTATTAGCTTCGAGATTATTGAACGCCGAGCTGCTAGCGAACCACAACAAGTAATTGTTCGTGGTATTGATAAGCAGTTGGTTGGTGAGCAAGCATCGAAGATTCGTGCGTTGCGACCACCCGAGCCGTATAAAGGCTATGGTATTAAGTATCAGGGTGAGCGCGTGCGCCGTAAGGCGGGTAAGGCCGGTAAGGCGAAGTAATAACGGTGACGGGGAGTTAGGATTGACGACTCCCCTATTACTGGTGAGGAGATTGACATGGCAGTACGCAAAGCTCGAGAGCTTCGTCTGCGCCGACATAACCGGGTACGTCGCAAAGTGGCAGGGACGGCTAGCCGCCCACGCTTGAGCGTGTTCCGCAGTAGCGCGCATATCTATGCCCAAATCATTGATGACGTGGCTGGGCACACGTTGGTCTCTGAGTCAACCAAGTCAGCCGAAGGCATGACTGGAACTAAGACCGAACAAGCCAAGGTAATTGGTAGCTTGATTGCTGCAAAAGCAAAGAACGCTGGCATTACGTCAGTTGTCTTTGATCGCGGTGGTTTTAAGTACCATGGTCGTGTTCAAGCTTTGGCAGACGCCGCTCGCGAGGGTGGCCTCAAGTTCTAAGCAACGAGTAGGTATGTGTGTGCAGAAGCACACGAACAAAACGGTGGAGGAACTGTGGCAGAGAAACACATTAACGCCGAGGGCTTAGAGCTCGAAGAGCGTATCGTACAAATTAACCGCGTGTCGAAGGTTGTCAAAGGCGGTCGCCGCTTTAGCTTCAGCACGATGGTCGTTGTTGGTGATGGTAATGGTCATGTCGGTATTGGCATGGGCAAAGCCGCTGAAGTGCCGGATGCCATCCGTAAGGGTGTCGAGGCTGCCAAGAAAAACCTGATTTATGTGCCTTTGGCTCGCACGACTGTCTCGCATGAGAGCGAAGCAGAGTTCTCGGCCACTAAGGTGCGTTTAATCCCTGCCGCCCCCGGTACCGGCGTTATCGCTGGCCGTGGTGTGCGCCCGGTGGTTGAGGCCGCAGGTATTAAGGACTTGTTGTCAAAGCGGTATGGTAGTAATAACCCAGTAAATGTGGTGAAGGCTACTTTTGAGGCATTGCGCCAGATGAAGTCAATTGACCAGACCGCCAAAGAGCGTGGCTTGACCCGCCACGAGTTGCGCCAGCGCCGCATGGTGAAGAGCGCCGTTAAGGAGTCGTAGGTCATGGCTAAATTGCGAATTACCTATACCAAAAGCTCAATCGGTTGTAGCATCGACCAGAAGGCAACGATCAAGTCGATTGGCTTGCGTAAACTCAACAGCAGCGTGGTGCGCGAAGACACACCAACGGTGCGTGGCATGATCTTCAAGGTGCGTCACTTGGTGACCGTCCAAGAAGTCGCGGAAGGCGAGGCTCAATAATGAAGTTGAATGATCTGCGCCCAGCTGCCGGATCACACCGCACCTCAAAGCGTGTTGGTCGTGGTTATGGTTCAGGGAAGGGTAAGACAGCTGGTAAGGGTATGATGGGGCAAAAAGCCCGCTCAGGCCCAAATCCATATCGTACATTCGAAGGTGGTCAGAACCGCTTGACAAAGCGTATGCCATACCTCCGCGGTTTTAAGAACCGTTGGCGTGTAGCGTACCAAGTGCTCAATGTTACTGACTTGGCTGAGTTACCGGCCAATACCGACGTCACTGTCGCTTGGTTGGTCTCGACCGGTGAATATGACACCAAGACCCCAATCAAGTTGTTGGGAGATGGTGATATTTCGGTAGCCATCAATGTTCACGTGCACAAGGCAAGCGCCAGTGCGAAGCAGAAGATTGAAGCTGCTGGTGGTAGTGTGACTGAACTTGGCTGGGATGCGGTTCGCCCCACTCGAAGCCGTGGCGTTCACTCAGCATCACGCCAGGCAGAGTAATGACGGTTGCTGTAGTGGGGGCTCTGCCTCCACTACACCTGACTTGAGGAGATTGTTGAATGCTGAAGTCAGTGATACAAGCACTGCAAGTGCCAGAATTGCGCCGTCGTGTGTTGTTTACACTGGCGATGATGCTGGTGTTCCGGTTTATTGCGCACATTCCTGTGCCGAATCTGGACCCCAATGCACTCGCAAGTCTGCGTGAAGCCCTACAAGGCAACCAACTTGCACAATTGCTGAATATCTTTGCTGGTGGTGCATTGCAGAATTTGTCAGTGGCGTCGATGGGTGTTTACCCATACATCACGGCCCAAATTATTGTGCAGTTGCTCCAGCCACTCATCCCTGCGCTTAATGATTTGCGCAAAGAGGGTGAACAGGGTCGTATCAAGATTAACCAGATTACCTTTGTTGCGACGGTGCCGATGGCATTGCTGTCTGCATATGGTCAAACCTTGACGCTTGATCGTAGCTTGGGTGTTGGGCAAACCTTGTTCCGCACTCCATTTGATATTGTCAATAACTTCTTGCCTACATTCACGGTTCTGATTGCAATGTTGGCAGGAACGATGTTTTTGATTTGGCTTGGTGAACAAATTCAGTCGTACGGTATCGGCAATGGTATCTCTGTGATTATTTTTGCTGGTATTGTATCAGGGTTACCAAGTCTGATTATTCAAGGATTCACAACAGTCGAGACTGGTGGTGTCGATCAAATTATCGGCATTATTGCGTTCTTGCTGATTGCGTTGGCAACGATTTTGGTGATTATTATGATGCACGAGGGGCAGCGCCGGATTCCGGTACAGTATGCCAAGCGGGTGCGTGGTAATCGCCAATATGGTGGCCAAACGAGCCATATCCCGTTGAAAGTCAACATGGCAGGTATGATTCCATTGATTTTTGCGCAGAGCATCATCATCTTCCCTGGCACAATCGCATCATACGGTTGTCCAGAGGTGACGGCACCTGCGGATGCGTCAATCCTGAAGCAGATTTCCTGTTTCACATATCAGTCATTTAGTCCACAATTCGGGAGTGGTACGTGGGTCTACTCAGTGGCATTGTTTGTACTTGTGTTCTTCTTCACCTATTTTTACACCAAGGTGATTTTTGAGCAACAAGATATTCCGAACACATTGCAGCGCAACGGTGGGTTTATCTTGGGAGTACGACCCGGCAAGAACACGGAGACATATCTTGACCAAATCGTGACGCGCTTGACGCGTACTGGTGCACTGTTCTTGGGGATTATTGCGGTATTACCGTTCTTGACCCAAGCGATTACGGGCATTCCGATTGGGTTGGGTGCGACTGCCTTGTTAATTGTTGTCGGTGTTGCAGTAGACACATTGCGTCAACTTGAGGCGCAGATGGTTATGCGCAACTACGAAGGTTTCTTAGGTAAGCAACGCTAGCATCAGACCTGCAGTTCGATGAGGAGCCGCAGAGGGGGAATCAATGGACGTCATCTTGCTGGGGGCACCTGGTGCCGGCAAAGGCACTCAAGCCAAAGTGCTAGAAGAGCATTCGGGATTGGTCCATGTAGCAAGTGGTGATCTGTTCCGAGCTGCACTCCGACAAGGAACTGAGCTTGGTATGCTAGCGAAGTCATACATGGATCGCGGCGAATTGGTCCCTGATGAAGTGGTCATTCGCATGATTATGGAGCGGATTGGTCAGGATGATTGTGCGCGGGGAGTAATCTTCGATGGCTTCCCACGTACAATTGATCAGGCGATTGCGCTCAGCGTTGAATTAGAGCGTCAAGGGCGCAAATTACACCACGTGTTGTACTTGAGCGTCCCCACTGAAATGCTCTTACGCAGAATTGCTGGTCGTCAGACTTGTAAAACTTGCGGTTCGACGTATAATATATATTACTTCCCATCCAAACGTCCTGACGTTTGTGATGAATGTGGTGGTCGTTTGTATCAACGCAACGATGATACGCTTGAGACAGCACGTCATCGGTTGGATGTCTATTTTGCACAGACAATGCCATTGATCGAACACTACCGAAAACAGGGGTTGTTACGTGAGATCGATGGCCAGCGTGAGATAACGCAGGTCACTCGTACCATGTTGCAATTAATGGAGCGCGATGGCAGTCACATGCAAGAACCAGCGTGAACTCGCAGCAATGCGTCGAGCTGGGGCGGTTGTAGGATTGGCGCATCGAATGTTGCGCACATGGGTTGAGCCGGGCATCACCACGCGTGAGCTTGACACAATGGTGCACCAGTTGATTACAAAGCATGGTGGGTACCCCTCGTTTCTGGGCTATGGTGGTCCGCCGCCATATCCAGCTGCGACGTGTATATCGGTCAATGAGGAGTTAGTCCACGGTATTCCGGGCAAGCGCCGCTTGCAGTCTGGGGATATTGTGAGCATTGACATTGGTGTACAGATTGATGGATATCATGCAGATTCTGCATGGAGCTATGCAGTCGGGGCGATCGCTGAGGAGGCCGCAGGATTACTGCGTGTGACCGAAGAGACGCTATACCATGCGCTGTCAGTTGTGCGGACAGGGGCACGATTGTCAGATATATCTTGGGCCATCCAGAGCTATGCGGAGGCACGCGGTTATGGCGTGATTCGCAATTACATTAGCCACGGAATAGGCCGGTCCTTACATGAGGATCCGCAGATTCTCAACTATGGACCACCGGGTCGGGGGCTTGTGCTTCAACCAGGCATGACATTTGCAATTGAGCCGATGATTGTGTGTGGCGACCCAAGTACACGGGAGCTGCGTGACGGGTGGACGGTGGTGACGACTGATGGTCGTCTCGCGGCACACTATGAACACACGGTGGCAGTGACCGATGGTAAACCGGAAATCCTGACGAGTCAGGAGACGAGTGACGAGGTGCTATGACAAAGAAAAAAGACGTGATCGAGATGGAGGGCACGGTATTAGAGCCGCTGCCAAATGCCATGTTCCGAGTACAACTCGAAAACGGCCCTGAGGTTCTTGCCCATATTTCGGGACGCATGCGGATGAACTATATTCGCATTCTTAAGGGCGATCGCGTTTTGGTAGAACTCTCACCGTACGACTTGACTCGTGGTCGTATTACGTATCGGTATAAATAACCGTTTAAGGGGGCTTATTGTGAAGGTTCAGGCTTCGGTCAAACCACGCTGCGAATACTGTCGCGTGATCAAGCGCAAGGGCATCATCCGGGTGATTTGTAGTCGCCAGCCCAAACACAAGCAGCGTCAGGGATAGGTTCGAGAGACGAGGATAAGTCGTGGTCGCGCACATTCTTGTGCACGGCTCAGATGGTAAAGAGGCTAGCATGGCTCGTATTGCTGGGGTCGACATCCCACGGAATAAGCGAATTGATATCGCAATTACCTACGTGTTCGGAATTGGGCGCACAAATGGCGCCGTCATCTTGGAGCGGGCAAACGTGAACCCGGCCACACGTGTACGTGACCTCACCGAAGAGGAATTGGTCCGCATTCGTGAAATCGTTGAGCGTGAGTATCGCGTCGAGGGAGACCTTCGCCGTGAAATTCAGATGAATATCAAGCGCTTGATGGATATCGCTTGCTATCGTGGTGTGCGCCATCGCCGTGGCTTACCAGTGCGTGGCCAACGCACCCGCACGAACTCCCGCACCCGACGTGGTCGTAAGGGTTCAGCTATCGGCATTAAGAAGAAGACGGTCAAGAAGTAATCGTTGCAGTGTGCGCGAGCGTCGTAATACACGATACGTCGCCGCATGTGTGGAGGAATCATGGCTAAGGCACAGAAGTCCGGAGGCGCAGCACCAAAGCGTCAGCGTGGGAAGCGTCGCGAACGTAAGAATGTTCCACGTGGGCAAGCACACGTGCAGAGCACGTTTAACAACACGATTGTGACAATCACCGATCCAATGGGGAACGTGGTGTGCTGGTCAAGCGCTGGTCACAACGGCTTTAAGGGCTCACGTAAGAGCACGCCATATGCTGCCCAAATTGCTGCTGAAATCGCAGCACGCAAAGCGCTCGAAAACGGCATGCGCACGATTGAAGTGTTTGTGAAGGGGCCAGGCGCTGGTCGCGAAGCTGCAGTGCGTTCATTGCAATCAGCTGGGCTGCAAGTCAGCTCAATTACCGACGTGACCCCGATCCCGCATAACGGTTGTCGACCGCCGAAGCGTCGGCGTGTTTAATTTGAGGAGACTGTAGTAAATGGCTCGCTACCGTGGACCTATTGCCAAAATCAGCCGCCGGCTGAATATTGCATTGACCGATAAGGCGCAGAAGGTATTGACCAAGCGCCCGTTCCCACCAGGGCAACATGGCCCTGGCGCTCGTCGTCGCCAACAGTCAGAGTACGGTATCCAGTTGCAGGAGAAGCAGAAGGCCCGCCACATGTATGGTGTGCTTGAAAAGCAGTTCCGCAATCTATATACCCGTGCCCAGCGCGTCCCCGGTGAGACCGGTGCTGCGTTGTTCATGTTGCTTGAGCGCCGCCTTGATAACGTGGTGTACCGTATGGGTTTAGCTAGCACGCGCCAACAAGCACGTCAGTTGGTGACACATGGTCATATCACTGTCAATGGCCGCAAGACGAACATTCCATCATTCACAGTTCGTGTGGGTGAGAAGATTGCTGTGCGCGCCGAGAGCCGCAAACGCACCTACTTCAAGAATCTTACAGATGCTAAAGAGTTGTTGCATCGCGCCCCAGAGTGGATGCGCGTCAGCCATGATGATATGAGCGCTGAGATTCTCGCACTGCCACGCCGTGAGGACGCTGAGCAGGGCATCAATGAGCAGCTGATTGTTGAGTACTACAGCCGCTAATCAGATGCTGTTGATTGGTCGAACGCAGTGACGATGGAAGGAGGCGGCCGATGCTAGACATCGCCAAGCCGAGTATTGAATTGGTTGCGGCAGAAGAAAACTACGGCCGCTTTAAGATTGAACCGCTTGAAACAGGGTACGGGCATACGCTCGGCAATTCATTGCGCCGTGTGTTGTTGTCATCTATCCCTGGTGCTGCGATTACCAAGGTCAAGATCGAGGGTGTGTACCACGAGTTCTCGACAATTCCGGGTGTCCGCGAGGATGTGACCGAAATCGTCTTGAATATCAAGGGTATCCGCTTGCGCTCGTACGCTAATCGTAAAATTCGTGTGACGTTGATGCATCAAGGCGCAGGCCCAGTGTATGCCCGTCATATTGATTTGCCGAGTAACGTTGAGTTGGTCAATCCTGACCACTATATTTGTACGCTTGATAATAATGATGCCCGGATTGAGATGGAGTTCACGGTCGAGGTTGGTCGTGGCTACATCCCAGCCGAGATGAACGAAGTTGTGGCAATTGGCGAAATTCCAATCGATGCGATTTTTACGCCAATTCCCAAAGTGAACTACGTCGTTGAAAATACGCGCGTGGGCCAAGCAACCAACTTCGATCGTCTGGTCATCGAGATTACGACGGATGGTACGATTAAGCCAGGTGATGCGTTGATTCATGCAGCCCAGGTGATGGTTGAGTACAACCAGATTATCGCAGGCTTTAGTCGTAATGCTCCGATTGATCCCGAACTAACTAATGATTCGGATCTCCAGTCAAGCGGGGATGGTGCAAACACCATTCCACAGCAAATCATGGACATGCCAGTTGATGCACTTGAGCTATCAACGCGTACACATAACTGCTTACGCCGTGCAGATATCGCTACCATTGGTCAGATTTTGCAAATGGACGAAAAGCAGCTGAAAGCTGTGCGTAACTTGGGCGAGAAGTCACTCGAGGAGATCAAAGACCGTGTGCGCGAAAAGTGTGCACGTTATGGATATGACTTGGGTGGTAAGTGGGCCACAAGCGACGCCACGCCAGAGGATGTGACAGAGGGCGAATAATACTCGTCCTGGAATCGCGATAATAACGAGCTTTTTGAGGACATCAAATGCTCGTCCAAAGTATGAGGGATTAAGATGCGACATCGTCGTGATGGGTACAAATTGGGTCGTGACAAAGAGCAACGCGTAGCGCTCTATCGCGGTTTGATGATCTCGATCATTGAGCACCGCAAGATCAAGACGACCATTACCAAAGCGAAGGCTATTCAGCCTGAAATCGAGAGCTTGATTACGCTCGGCCGTGTGGATACCCCACACAACCGCCGCATTGCGTTGTCACGTTTGGCCAGCAAAGACGCCATGCGTGCATTGTTTGCCTTTGCCCCAGAGCAGTTTAAGGATCGCTCAAGTGGCTTCACTCGTATCACCAAGCTCGGACCCCGCGTTGGTGATGGCGCTGAGATGGCAATCATCGAGTTGTTGTAATCTACGGTGATGATGGTGCGCAATATTGCGTTCCAAGTTGCCTATGATGGAACCTTGTTGGCTGGATCGCAACTGCAGTCCAACCAACGGACCGTCCAAGGTGAGATAGAGGCAGTATGGTATCGGCTCAACCGTGAGGTTGTGCGTGTTACCCTCGCAGGACGTACTGATGCCGGAGTGCATGCACTTGGTCAAGTCGGGAACGTCGTGAGTGAGACAGAGCGGAGCATTGCAACGCTTTTGACGGCACTCAATGCGAATCTGCCGGACGATATCGCCATAATGCAGGTATGGGAGCCCCCCCGTGACTTCCATGCACGCTTTTGGGCAGAGCGACGTACGTATGAGTATGTCATTGATGATCAGGTGGTGAAATCGCCGTTGTTGCGCCAGCGTGCCTGGGCAATGGGTCGATGCCTCGATGTTGATGCCATGCAGGTGGCAGGTCACGTGCTCGTAGGAGTGCATGATTTTGCTGCATTTACTGTAGGTGCTCCAGCCGGTTCAACGGTGCGTCGTTGCTATGCAGTAACCTGCGAACGCACCATACGATTCCACCAACCGGTGGTAGTGGTGCGCGTTACCGCAAATGGTTTTTTGCGCAATATGATGCGCATTGTGGTAGGTACCTTGCTCCTCGTCGGCCAAGGACGCCTATCCACAGAGGGAGTCCAAGCTATACTTGACGGGCGATCCCGTCAGCATGCCGGACAACTAGCCGTGGCACACGGCTTGACACTGATGGCGGTTGAGTATCCTGCGTCGGCGCTCCGACCAGCACCGCCTCTCATGGAATGACGATTTGAGGTAAGGAATAACGGGAATGAAGACCTATTCGCAGAAAGCATCAGAAGTATCACGTCAGTGGTATGTCGTTGATGCAAACGGTCACCACGTTGGCCGTCTCGCAACCCAAATTGCTACGTTGTTGCGCGGTAAGCACAAGCCAACGTTCAGCCCAAATATCGATGGTGGCGACTTTGTGGTTGTGATCAATGCCGAAAAGATTTTGCTCAAGGGTAAGAAGCAAGATCAGAAGATGTACTATCGGCACTCAAACTACCCAGGCGGTTTTAAGGCTGTGCCATATCGCCGCATGTTGGCTACACACCCAGAGCGCATTTTGCGCTTCGCTGTTAAGGGCATGTTGCCTAAGACTCGTTTGGGTCGCCAACAACTGACCAAATTACGTATCTACGCAGGTAATACCCACCCACATACGGCACAGCAACCAGCGGTCTTTGCGCCAGCGGTTCGCGGTTAGTTCTACGACGAGAGGGATAACATGGCAGAGAAGAACTACTACCAAGGTACGGGCCGCCGCAAAACTGCTGTTGCGCGCGTGCGCCTCTATCGTGGCAATGGTGAGATTGTGGTAAACGGCAAGGCCCCACGTGACTACTTCGGTCATCGTGCCTTGTTTGCCACCGAACTTGAGCGCCCATTTGTGGTCTCAGGGAATGTCGGCTCATTCAATGTGATGGCGAAAGTCATGGGTGGCGGAGTTTCAGGCCAGGTCAGCGCCATTCGACACGGCATTGCTCGTGCATTACTTGACCTTGACGAGACGTTGCGCCCATCACTTAAGGGTGCTGGTCTCTTGACTCGTGACCCACGTATGAAAGAGCGTAAGAAAGCTGGTCTTAAGCGCGCTCGTAAGCGCCCACAATACACGAAGCGCTAATTGGTGTATCGTGGTACAACAAACCGCCCTCGTGAATTATTCACGAGGGCGGTTTGTTGTTGCTACTAGGCAATAGGATGTATCATGTCGCGCATGAAATCTGCTTGTGCAGCAGGGGCGGCAATCATTGTTGGGGTTTTGATAGGTGGATTAAGATACGCTGCCGCATTAATGCGTATGCCCTGCATATCCCATAGATCAGCACCGGCGTAGTACAATAATGCCATGGCTGGAGAGATATCCCATACTTTGCAACTGCCAATTAATGCGCCCTTGGCCATACCAGCAGCAACATAACATAATGACATAATCGTAGCGCCTGTCGTACGAATTCGTCCAGGGTAGGTAATTTGATACTTGCGGTGGATATCTGATGGCATTGCTACCCAATCATCAAGTAACTCTGATTGTGACGCTGTGCAATGGATTGGTTGATTATTGCGCAATGCTTGACCGTTAGGTGTTGCTACGAACAACTCATCGTTCATTGGTGCGTACACAACTCCTGCTATTGGTTGGCCATCTTTGAGTAATCCGATGCCAATACACCAACCTGGTAACTGCCCAGCAAAGGCTGAAGTGCCATCAATTGGATCAATTACCCATGTGTATGTTGCACCACTTGCAAGATTGTGGGCTGTCCCCTCCTCACCGACAATCGCATGGTCGGGGTACGTGCTTTGAAGATATGCAACTAAACGCTGCTCAATTGCTTCATCGACATGCGTTACCAGTGATCCGTCTGCTTTACGCATGAGTTGGAGTTGGTTTCGTTCTGCACGGGCAAAATCGCCACATGCAGAGACGTGTTGGATGAGCTCAGGCATCGAAATTTGTGCCATGAATATGTCCTGTCCTTTGTAGAAAACTCCATGGTATTATACGTGGTAGTACTAGTATTGTCATGTTGAGGTGTCATGCAGGCGTTGGTGTTTGATCTTGATGATACGTTGTATACCCTCAGTCGCCACCGTGACTATCATTTGCGACGAGCATGGCGACCATGGCTCATCACATTGCCTGCTCAGATGCAGGAATCAGTGATTGCGTCTGCTGTGTCCCAACGCATCTTTTTTCGCGATATGGCTGAATTTTTGCAATCATATCAACTGCCCGAAGATCTCAATCAACACCTATGCCAACGCAGCCGTGATACGTGGTTTGGTGATTTGACATTTGATGACGGGGTAGCATCCTTACTTGATACGCTGAAATTACGCTATCGATTGGCGTTAATTACAAACGGGCCAAGTTGGACCCAGCGCGCCAAAATTGACCAACTCGATTTGCAGCGCTGGTTTACGTATATGGTGGTATCGGGTGAATTTGGTGTCGAAAAGCCAGACCCTGCAATCTTTGGTCACGTGCTCTCTCTGCTAAATGTTGATGCGATGGATGCCGTAATGATAGGTGATAACCCGGATGCTGATATTCGAGGGGCACATGCAATTGGTATGCGTGCAATTTGGATTGAACATGCACATCTGCCCTATCCCGATGATTTGCTACCAGCGTGGCGTCGAGTCACGCATGTGACCCAAATTGCGCACATACTTGAGGTGGAATGAACACACCTTCCTTGGTATCAATGTGGGAGTCGCTTTCGTTGAGTGATCGGGCGGCAATTGCGATTGCTCATGGTGTCGATGAGCAATCGGTTGATCGTATTGTTCATGATGTCGCAGTGTGGTCGCAATTCATAACACGATGTCCACGGCCAACACGTGCGATTGTTGCACGGATTCGTCGTGCCGGAGGCGTACTGCCAGCTGCGCTACTTGAGTCAGTTGCAGGACCGTTCCGAACAAATTTAGACAGTATCTCACCACGGGCGTTTTTGACTATCCACCATCCGTTGACTCCACTTGAACAGCTGTTTGTTAATGGCGTGGTCTGGCCATTGAAAACAGCAACTGGCGGGCGACAATGGTATATACCAGCCGAAATAGATGCAGCACTGGGCCCAATTCCAGCGCTATTGACTGCAGAACAAATCCAGCCTCAAGTCCATGCACAAGCGGTTGTACAACTCGATGAAATTTTGACAGCTGCAGCCTGCCTTGCCATTGAAGGACGGTTACCACTCCAACAACACGGTCGCATATCACAGATTGCAATCAACCGTATAGGACGGGATGATGTGTCAATGATGATGATGCAGTGGATGAGTAGCTGTTGGTTGGCCGCAGGGGTGTTTCGTGTGGATTCACAGGGCCTGACACCAACACCACGATTACTTGAGTGGTTGGCAAGTGATCCACATGAGCGCACACAAGAGCTGACACGGGCATGGCTCCAAGCAGCATGGAATGAGTGGGATTTGGCCCAGCACAAAAAACGCCCACCGATACTCGATATTCGTTATGCACGTCGTACGATTGTGCATGCATTTTTGTCGCATCTCCCCGAAGAGTGGTGTGCATGGAGTGACGTTATCGATGCGTTGCGTTTAGGATGGCCAGACATAGTTCGACCTGCTAATGCCCAAGGGAAATGGCAAGCACCACCTAGTTGGCCATACGCATGGGAGTCAGAAGATGGCCTTCTCATTGAACATATGTTGCGCGGACCAGTGCAATGGCTGGGATTGGTTGAATGGGACGAGCAAGGTGTCTACGTGCGACGCACGAATCTAGGGGGGTGGATTGCTGGTGTCAATTCACAACCAGCGTCAGTACCAACTGTATCCGCTGTGTTAGAGGCGGATGGTACTATTGTTGTACCTGATAGTTCGAACTATTATGCACGTGTGCAACTCCATCGTATTGCTGATTGGCGCGATGCCAACACTGCATACATTTCGCCGGCTCGTGTGCGCAAAGCGATTGCAGCTGGTATGAATAGCGCTACGTATATCGAGATTCTCCAGTCAGTGTTGGCAACTCCTATTCCTGCGGTTCAATCCGCATTAATCAAATCATGGGCTACTGATGTTGCACAGATGACGGCACAGTCGGTTGTACTGATTCAGACTCGTAGTGCTGATGCGTTGGTTGATATAATACATGACCGCAAGGTGCAACTCCATGAATATCAACTATTGAATGAAACGACACTTGCGCTTGCGCCTCACGTTGCTGCGACTGCGATACGACGATTGCGACAGGCAGGGTACGTGGTTGATGTCCATGGTGTCAGAGCGCAACAATTTGATGAGGCAGAATTGGCCATTTTGGAGCAGCTCGTCAGTACTAACCGCACACCAGATGAGCAGATGCGTCAAGTACAGCGCAAAATTGCCCAGCTACGCCGTAAGGGGGCATCGAATGGGTGAGCGGTTGTATCGCAGCCAAGGCGTCATTATTAAACGCATGGATGTTGGTGAGGCTGACCGTGTGGTGACGATTCTAACTCCTCATGGGAAAATTGAAGCGACTGCACGAGGTGTACGGAAAACAACCAGTAAGTTGGCCGGACATCTTGAGCTGTTAAATGTGTGTCAATTGCAGCTCGCACAAGGAAGATCGCGCGATGTTATTACCCAAAGCGTTGCTGTTGATCGTTTTGCGCCAATCCAATCCTCGCTGATTCGCATGGCAGCTGGGTATTATATAGCAGAGCTCACTGACGTGTTAGTGAGAGACGAGGATGCTGCGTCACCGACGTTTGTTGCGCTAATTGATACCTTGCAGGCATTATGTACTGCATCGCAGATTGATATGGTTGTGCACTGGTATACGCTAGCATTGTGTGATGCCGTAGGATATCGTCCACAGCTTGTTGAATGTGCTGTGTGTGGAAATACACTTGATCAACATGCTGAACGTTGGAGTCATACCCAAGGAGGAATGTTGTGTGCTGATTGCTATCGGAGCGATCCGCATGCCCGAACTATTTCCCTAGCGTTATTTAAACTCTTGCGCTTTGTACAACGCGAGCCCGTTGTTCATGTGATGCATGTGGTGCAACCTTTGGACGTGCATGCGCAGGCATACCAACTGATGCGGCAATGGATTAGTCGGGTTCATGAACGACCATTGCGAGCGGCTGATTTTTTTGATGATGTGCGACGACAACAGGCCACCTAATACTGTGAATCATAGGCTATCGTAAAAATATGGGATGCGGTATAATTTAGTTTATATGAATGTTAGTTGACGCGCATGACTGATCAAACAAGGAGTGACATAATGTTATCACTATACGATATGATTGATGATGAAGAAATCGTATATGCCACCTATCGTGTACATGTCATCTTCTTGATTGGTCAATTACTCAGTGAAATTGTCTTATTATCATTGACGTTTTTGGCGATGTCGCTGGCTGGCGATTTGTTGCGTGAGAGTAATTACGATACGCTTCGATTTATTGTGAATCTTGTTTTGTCTGTGATTGCAGGCGTGCTAGTTGTGAGTGCGGTCATCGATGTGGTGCGTTGGTATACCAAAGCGATTATCGTGACTGATCGCCGCTTAATTCGGCGAGAGGGCTTCATTCAGCGCAACATCATTGACATCACGCTCAATCGCTTGAGTCAGGTTGATTTTTCGCAGTCGGTAATAGGGCGGATGTTGAATTACGGCACTATGACGATATCAGGTGGGGCTGACTTGCCCCCGCAGGAGTTTCGTAACATTGCTAGTCCAATTGAATTTCGCAATACGATCGAAGATGCGCGTGTTGGTGAACCACCCCCACAGCGTAAGGTGACTACCCCAATTCCACAGACTGAAAAGATGATTCGTGAGGTTCCGGTTATGGCGCCTGCAGTTGATGCCCCTGACCGATTGAGTGCATGGGAGAAGTTCGAGGACTTGCACCAGCAGGGATTTTTGACGGATGAAGAGCTCGAGGTGAAACGACGTATGTTATTTGGTGAGCTATCTGGTTCATCAGCATATCACGATACAGATGGGGACAATCATGACAACGACGATGGGGCATCAGCTCGAGCACATTCTCCGCGCAGTGGAGACTATTCGTAAGTATACGACTGTTGAGCCACGTGTTGGTATTATTTTGGGGTCAGGGTTGGGTGCGTTAGCTGACGAGATGCGTGATGCAACGGTTATTCATTACGAGGATATTCCGGGATTCCCACGGTCAACCGTACCTGGACATCGCGGTGAATTAGCAATTGGATACTTGGCGGATACACCAGTTGTGGTGATGCGTGGGCGCTTTCATTTTTATGAAGGCTATGACATGCACCAAGTGACGTTTCCGGTACGGGTAATGCGTGCATTAGGATGCCAGGTATTAATTGCCACCAATGCGGCTGGTGGATTGCGCGCTGATTGGCCGGTTGGTGAGTTGATGTGTATTACTGATCATATTTTTATGCCAGGATTAGCTGGACATAACCCATTGCGTGGTGCGAACGACGATCGACTTGGTGTTCGATTTCCACCTATGTTACATGCATACACTCCTGAGTTGCGTCAATTAGCGCACGATGTGGCAACGCAACAAGGAACTTCGCTCCAAGATGGAGTCTATGTAATGGTTGCTGGACCATCGTTTGAGACTGGTGCTGAGTTGCGTATGTGTCGCACACTTGGTGCAGATGTGGTCGGCATGTCAACGGCTCCAGAGGTAATTGTCGCTGCGCATGCAGGCATGCACGTATTAGCGATTTCGCTAGTAACCAATCAAGCGCTCCCCGACGGCAGTCCGGCAAATCACGAAGAAGTAATCGAAGCAGGAAACGCCGCGCGGCCTCGTTTTGGTGCGTTACTCAAAGGTGTGCTTGCCAAACTTTAAAGTGGATAAATAAACAGTCGCGCCACGAAGGTCTCCTTCGTGG
>JBMTAN010000048.1:0-24972 GCA_049428765.1 Roseiflexaceae bacterium | reverse complement strand
CCGGTATCGGTATCGACATCACCGGTATCGGTATCGACATCACCGGTATCGGTATTAGAATCTTCTGGTATGGGTACAAGAAACTGATTTGGGTCTGCGTCCATATCCGGCATGTCATCAGTGGCATTCGGATCTATTTGTTCTACAGGGGGCAAAGTATCGGAGCTGACGATGTCATCACTGGGTGATGAGCCAGGTAGCGGAGCATCAGGCATAGGGGAGTTGTTTGTGTCATCAGCTTGATTTGTATTTTGGGGTATTGGCTGTGTAGGTGCATTCTGGGTAAATGCGGGTATTGATACAGGGGGCACATTCGTCACAATTGGTATGGCTATGAGTGCTAGTCCAATCAAGATGATGCTCAAGAAAATGTTCCCGAGACCTGATGGTGTTTCAGGCATAATCAAATCCGGGCGTACCATGCCGAGTACGGTACGTGGGAGCACATGTGCACCGCCCTCAGTGTAAATATCCACAATTCTTCCAGTACATGGAGCAGTAATGACGCGTTGTGTAGTGCCGTCGTCGATAATAACGATGGGCTCACCGCTGACTACACGGCTATCTATGGTGTGAAGCCACCTTGCGACGCTTAGGTGTGGCATATGATCAAAACCTGCGTCGAGTTTTATTGGTTGATCGTGCATACCGTATGTATCCCTAACAAAACCTGCATAGCCGATTTCATCATAGCACGGTTGACGCTCGCGTGCCTGCGTGGTATCATACAACCTGTTGCCGGCGTAGCTCAGTTGGTAGAGCAGCTGTCTTGTAAACAGCAGGTCACGAGTTCGAGTCTCGTTGCCGGCTCCAATGTGTCACCACACCCAAGCATTGCGGTGTGGTGACGTTTTGTTATTCGAGTGCGAACACGTGGCCATCATCAACGCGTACGAGATGTGCTTGTTGCAAAAACGTCGCATCAAAATCATCAATGCCAGTGGCAGTTAAGAGCGTTTGTTGGTTGGGATTTGCCATGCAGGTCAGTAGTTGATGACGCCGGTGAACATCGAGCTCTGAGAGAACGTCATCAAGCAAAAGCACTGGCAACTCGCCGGTACGTTGGTGCATCAAGGAGACCTCAGCGAGTTTGAGTGCCATAACGCCGCTGCGCTGTTGACCACGTGAGCCGAAGGTCCCAAGATCGATGGTCCCATCGATCATCATCACATCATCACGATGTGGCCCACAGGTTGTTTGTCCACGTGCGATATCTTCGCTGTGATGTGCATGGATGTAGGTGAGGACTGCCGATTCCTGAGTGTCTGATGTCCTCGGTACATCAATGTTGGGCACATAACGAACCATCAGTGGAGTGGTGTTTTGGGCGATTGCGTGGTAAATCGGTTGTGACAGGGTAGTTAACGCGTGACACGCATCATCACGTCGTTGCATAATTGTTGTTGCGTGGGTAGCGAGTTGTTCATCCCAAAATGCCAACTCTGCAGCATAATTGCGCGGTGTACGACCTTGGTCACGCCATTTTCGTAGCAAACTGTTGCGCTGGATGAGGACTTTTTGGTAGGAATTAAGGGCCTGCAGGTAGGGATAATCGAGCTGTGACAACATGGCATCAAGCCAGCGTCGGCGTTCACTTGGCGCCCCTGTCAAGAGTTCGAGGTCGGTAGGTGCAAAAAACACCACGCGCAAAAAGCCGAGTAATTCACTGGCTTTGACCGGCTTTTGGTCAACCCGGAGAACTTTGGTTGCAGTGCCACCTGCACTCCCTGGATTTGTGGCATTACCTTTGGCTTGGATGATGACATCAAGCTTGGTAGATCCATGTAGTCTTTGAATTGTGCCGCTAACACGAGCAGTTTGTGGAATTTCGGGACTGTGCTCTGCTTGCCAGTGAATCAACTCACGATCTGTATGGGTGCGTGGAGACCGCGACATCGCCAGCAAGTAGACTGATTCAAGAATCGAGGTTTTGCCGGCGGCATTTGGCCCATAGAAGAGTGTGGCACCTTGTGTAATCGCCAAATCAAGGCGCGCATAGTTGCGAAAGTTGCGCAGGCTCAGATGATCGATATGCATTTAGTGTATCCCTTTTGATGGAGGGAATCGAGTTGCCACTAGGTGACTAATGCGTCCTTCATGGTGACTTAGCTGTTGCTCGATGCGGTCATATTCGCTCTGACACTGATTAAGCCAAGTGTGCCACTGAGGTTGGAGACGTTCAGGGATGTCATTTTTAAAAGATTTGACGAGTGCTTTGCGCAACCCAACAAAATCAAGCGTGTACCAAGACCAGAGTGCGCTGTTTGCAGTGGCTCCGAGCGGCGCAAAGTTACGTACAAGTGTATGGACGGTCTCGTTGATGCACTGCAAGCGTTGTTTTTGTAGCTCAGCTGCATGAACAGTAAGCTCGGTGAGTGTGTCAAATTCATTCAACGCATCAGGGACTGGAATATGGTCGATTACGGTATGTGCTAAACCATTCCCTTTTACTTTTTGACGATTGAGCCAGCGTTGCAATGGTGTGCTATTCAGGTAGCCGACAAGCCATACTGGAGGGTCGACTAACCATGGTGTGGCAGTGACAAATCCTTGTGGCGTTAGCGCAAATGAGGTGTGGTTTTTGCGGGTATGCCACGTGAGTGTCTGCTGAGTGCGATTAGGGAGTTGCACATCAGCATCGAGCTCCCACCATATATGGTGATGAGGTCGATCAGCCACAAATAGGCTGAGATGTCGCGCAAGGGCCGGATAATGATCGGCGATACATTGCCAAGCGATTGTGGATTGAGCGTTTGATCCGCATAGTGTTGTGGTCCACCCGGCAGGTAGTGCGAGCAGAAAGCGTTGCTGGTCATCGACTCCATAGCGATGAATATCGTCATTGTGTACATAGCGCCGAAAGAGTGGCGCAAGGGTTGGGTCAAGTAACACGATACGGTCGCGCATGGGTTTGTCAAGGACAAATGCAGTTCGTGGACTTGGCTGAATGCCCAGTTGACTGCGTTGTCCGATGACCTGGGCGAGGGGAGTACAGTATGCTGGGAAATCGCTCATCATGCGTGATACTCGAGGGGTAATTGGCGCAATGCATCAAGATCGGCACAGCCACTACAAAACATGGCGACGCGCAGCTCATCGATGATGCCTTGAAGCTCTGTAATAACGGCATCGCTGTGTTTGGCATCAACGGCGGCAACTAAAGCAGGCTTGGCAGTGCCACCGAGATCCGCCCCAAGCGCGATAGCTTTGGCGATATCAACACCACTACGAATTCCACCGCTGCCGATTAACGGTGTATGGGGTAATACGTTGCGTACTTGTCGGATTGCCTGGCTTGTAGGAATCCCCCAATCAGCAAATGCGCCGGCAGTACGTGCACTTCGGGTATGTGTATGGCGGAACCGTTCGACCTCGGACCAACTTGTTCCGCCTGCTCCTGCGACATCAATGGCGGCTACGCCTGCTTCGATGAGACGACGGGCAGTATTTGGACCAATACCATTACCGACTTCTTTGATAATCACTGGTACGGTTAAGGCATGGCAGACTGCTGCTATTTTGGGGAGTAGTCCAGAAAAGTTTGTGTTGCCCTCGGGTTGTACTGCCTCTTGAAGAGGATTGAGGTGCAAAATCAGTGCATCGGCCTCAATCATATCAACAGCACGTTGACATTCATCTACGCCGTAGCCATAGTTCAACTGTACTGCGCCGAGGTTCGCAAATAACAAGACATCGGGTGCAATATGGCGGATGCGGTATGTACTCGCCAAATCTGGATTCCCGATGGCAGCTCGTTGAGAGCCGACTCCCATAGCAATCCCGAGTGTTTGGGCGGCTTGCGCTAGCGCCGTATTAATGGCGGTGACATCGTGTGCCCCGCCTGTCATCGAACTGATGAGGATGGGCGCATGTAGGCGTTTGCCAAAAAACGTGGTGCGCAGGTCGATGGCCTGCATGTCAAGCTCAGGAAGTGCCTCATGAGGCATACGATAGCGACCGAAATCGGTGCTGATTCCTTTGGCTGCGACGTTTTCATCGAGAACGATGCGCACGTGGTCGAGCTTACGACTGTGTGTTTGGGACTGTTCGTCCATGCGTTGTATTCTTTCCAAGTGCATTGCACTCCATTGAATTCTATTATACCAATACTTATGTTGGTATCTCATGGCAAAACAACAGATGCCAAATGAGTCAGGTATAATGAACATTAGTGCCATTCGTGGCAGGGTATTCGTTTGATTTATGCAGATGACGTAGGTGAATTGTGGCAAAGCAGAAGAATGCATCGAGTGGAGCAAACGACGCTCCGCAACCAGTCAGTAATGTGCCAGCCTATTTGGCGGCCATAGTTGTGTTGTTGGTCTTGATTTTGATTGGATGGTCATTAGGTGGTGGTGAATCGACTACAACGACCGCCGGTAGTGATATGCCAGTGACGGTCGTCAGTGCGCCAGCTGATGAGATCCAGCCCGAGATGCCAGCTGATGGTCCATACACCGAGGCTCCACCAATGAATATTGATGCTAGCAAAACATATACCGCCACGATTACAACGCCACGTGGTGACATTGTGATTGGGTTGCGTCCTGACTTGGCCCCACAAACAGTTAATAGCTTTGTCTTTTTGGCGCGTGAGGGGTACTATGATGGTTTGACCTGGCATCGTGTGATTGCCGACTTTATGGCACAAGGTGGCGACCCTACCGGAACAGGTGCAGGTGGGCCTGGCTATACGGTACCAGCTGAGTTCAGCGCTGTGTCGTTTGATCGACCGGGTATTTTGGCAATGGCGCGTCCTGGTAATGATATTAACGGCAACGGCTCGCAGTTCTTTATTACGACGGCGCCAGCAACATACCTTGATGGGCAGTACACCATATTTGGTGAGGTTATTAGTGGCCAAGAGATTGTTGACGGCATTCCGTTGCGCGATCCAATGAGCGCTACTGAACCCGGTGAGCAAATGTTGTCAATTACGATTACCGAGAGCTAATTATGCGCGCTACTCCTTCGTCATCATCACCATCATCACCGCCACCACCATGGATATTTGTGGTGATTGTGATGATGGTGATTGTCGGGGGAGGAGTGGCATGGCTTTTGACGCAGGTATTAAACAATCGAGTTGCCGTGGCAGAGCCAACAGTGACGCCAGTGTCACAGATACTCAAGGTAACACCGACGGCGCTAGCACCTGCCAATGTGTACGCAACTGTCACACCGATCTTACGCGCAACCGCCACCGTTGCGCCTGCGGCACGTTTTTTGACGCTTGACGAGATTGTCTATGCATCTGCGTTTGATGCGGAGTCAATCTCGTCGTTTTTGCAACAGGCTGGTGGTGATTTGGCCGATGTGATGGTGACTGTGGATGGGCGTCGTTACCCATTCCCAGTGGCGTTACTTGGTCAAACGTTGTATTACAGTGTCAGCCCCAAAACTATTTTGGCGCTGATGGAGTATCAAGCTGATCTTGTGACACAGGCTGGTCTCCCAGATGAGCGGTATCGTTGGGCTGTCGGATATCGTGGTGAGCCTCAGCGGTTTGTAGGGATGAGTGGCCAAATTCGCTGGGCGGTGCGTGAATTGTTTTATGCGCGGCGCGATCTCCCACTACGACCACCGCTCACATATGCCGATGGAGTGACGCTGGATGCGCCAGCTGAACTAGATGACGCGCAATATGTGATAGCACGTGTACTTGCGCCGACGATTGCCTCTGGTCAAATTATGCAAGCACTGACGCAATATGCCGATGTATATGTGCAATTATTTGGTGCGCTTGCTCCCATAAATCTAAGTACAGTTACTCCGCCTGCAATTTTGTATCGACCACTCCAATCAATCAAACCCGTGACGTCGTTCTTTGATCATGGTGGGCCGTTTCTGACGCGTAATATGAGTGATGGCGTAACGACGTATTGGGGCTTTGTGGAGACCAATACAACTGCATTTGCCTATGATGGTCATGATGGTTGGGACTATGCTGCGGCACCACCTGATCGCGTGCTATCGGCAGCAGATGGGCAGGTTGTTTTTGCCGGTGTTGCGGACGACGGATGTAATACGGGCGCAGTCATCGTCGATCATGGGCATGATTTGCGCACGCTGTATTGGCATCTTTCACAAGTAACTGTGACTGTGGGACAACGTGTGACTACCGGTGACGACCTCGGTGTGGTCGGTAACACTGGTTGCTCGAAGGGTCCTCATCTTCATTTTGGTGTGCATCACCGCGGGATTAGTATTGACCCGTACGGCTGGTGCGGTCGTGAGGAGGATCCGTGGCACACGCATCCAGCTGGCGCGCCAAGTTACTGGCTGTGGGCTGATTATCCATCCCCGTGTGGACCCGTGCCGGCAACTGATGTGCTGGTTGATAGCACCGATCCCGAGCGCTTTAGTATCGTGCAGGCAACTCCGCAAACAGTCTTCTCGGGTGTCCAAAATGATGCATTGTATGTGACAGGACAACGTGGGGTGGATGCGTTACGGCCGTGGCGTGCTCGTCCGTTTGAGCCTCTCGCAGTTGCACGATGGCAGGCTGATGTACCTACACCAGGTCAATACCGCGTTAGTGTGTATATTCCATACGCACTGAGTGGTTTGATCGATAGTGATGTGGTCTATTACCAAGTACAACACCGTGACGGTGTGAATGAAGTACCAGTACGGATGCGAATTGGGGCAAACGAATGGATTGACCTCGGTACCTATGCATTTGATGGGCCGGCTGTGGTGGTTTTGCCGTTGCGTGATTCGATTGGTGGTCGCGGAATATGGATTGATGCGATACTTTGGCAGACTGTAGAGGTAAATCAACCATGAACCCGATTGATTTATTGCCCCACCAATCGTTGCCGTTTGGTGAAGCGATGCGTGTTGTTGCTGCACGTTGGTACGACCGCGGTGGTAGCTTGGATCAACTTGATGCCTCTACGGTTGACTTGGCTCGGCGCCTTGACATGCCGATTGCTGAGGTACAACGACGTTTGTGGATTGCCTATGGCGAGGCAATGGCCGAAAAACGCCAATCCGAACGTGAAGGCGAACTACTGCGGCGCATGGCTGAGTTGCGTGGCCTGCACCGCATCATTGCTGCCGCTAATTCGACGCTCGATCTTGAGACATCCATGAGTCAAGTCGTGAATACGGTTGTTGATGTGGGAACTGTTGACGCTTGTGCTATTTATATTTATGACCGTGATGCAAATGAACTCGTATTGCGTGCATGTGCGGGCTTTGATGTCAGTGTAATCGGCCAAATTCGTATGGCGCTTGGTGAAGGCATCATAGGTGCTGCTGGTCAACAAGGTACACCATTGATGGTTGCTGATGTGCGCCTTGATGGGCGTGGACTTGCAAGTCTTGGGACAGTTGCTGGGCATCTTCATGGCATACTTGCCGTCCCGATAGTGTTGTTCAGTGATAGTCGATTTCATCTTGGTATGCCACAGCTACAAGGTGTGGTCACTGTCCAGACACGTCAGCCACATACGTTTAATGAGAGTGAAATCAGCTTTGTTGAGACCGTAGCTGGCGAGTTGGCGTTTTTTATTACAAATGCTCAAATGTATCAACAAGCCGATAGTCAGTTGCATCGCAAAATCCGTGAGTTAACCACGCTCCAACAAGTCTCGAAGCGCATTGCCGAGCAAATCAAAATTGATGAATTATTACAGCTCATTGCCGCCAAAGCTGTGGAACTAAGTCAAGTTGACCGTGCTGATATCTTGCGTCTTGATACCAAAGGCTCCCTGCAACTTGCTGCCAATTATGGGGCACCGGCCAACCCTGCGCCGATTCCGACCTGTATCGGCGATGCAGTACGTAATGGTCATCCACTTGCCGTATTAAATGCATTTAACGACTCACGATTCCCGGAATTAGCTGTGACAGCAGCGCACGATGGATTCTATTCGCTGTATAGTATTCCCTTACGCGTGGGTGGTGAGATGCCGTTTGGTGCAATTAGTTTGTATACCAATCAAGAACACCACTTTGACTTTGAGCAGGTGCGGTTGCTCTCTTCGTTTGCCGATGCAGCTGCAATTGCAATCGAGAATGCACGCTTATATGACGAAAGTCAACGGGCACTTGCGGTCAAATCGGTGATGCTCCAAGAAATGCATCATCGGGTACGCAACAACTTACAGACAATCTCAGCATTATTGACGATGCAATTGCGCCGTATTGCAGATAATGCTCCGGCAGCACAGATGTTGCGTGACAGCGTGGCGCGTATCCAAGCAATTTCGGCGGTGCATAATTTGTTGTGTCGTGAGGATATCGGTATTACCACGGTCGATGCCATTGTGCGCCAAATCGTTGATCACGCTGTTGTGAGTATGACTGATCCACAATTCCCTGTTGATTTTGTGGTGCACGGTGATACGATAGAGGTAGCCTCACGACAAGCAACTATTTTGGCCATTGTTTTGAATGAACTAGTCATGAATGCGTTGTCACACGGCCTTTCGCAGGTAGGTGGTCATGTTGAAGTGCATATGCATCATGACCATGATGTGTCTGTGGTACGTATTCGTGATGATGGACCGATGCGCACACAACATTTACCACCCTACAAAGGGAGTGGTATGGGGCAACAAATGGTACGTATGCTGGTTGAAAGTGATCTATACGGCAGTTTTGGCTTTGCGATTATCGATGGTTGGGCTTGTGCGACGGTGACGTTCCGACCTATCGAAGAAGAAGAGGAGAGTACCATATGAGTCGATTATCACGGTTGCGTGCGGCAATGCAAGCTCAACATATTGATGCAGTCGTGCTTGTGCCGGGTAGTAATTTGCGCTATCTGAGCGGGCTAGGATTCTCCACCAAATTACGGATTAGCATGTTGATTGTACCCTTCGCCGGTACTCCTGTCATGATTTTGCCGACGATGGAGGTTGCACGTGCGCGTCAAAGCGCACTGTTCCCCATTGATTTGTATGGGTGGGATGATGATACTGGGCCGCTCCCGCTGTTGCAGCAGGTAATCCAAGATATGGGCTTATCTGTGACGGAGATGGGATTGTCACATCTCAAGATTGCTGTTGAAAACAGCGTAATGCGCGTATTTGAACTCCGTGCGCTAGAAACAACCACTGAGGCGCAAATTTGTGATGCAGATCCAATTTTGGCGCAACTGCGCATGCACAAAGATGCTGATGAATTAGCTGCCATGCAACGCGCAATAACGGTTGCTGAGGAATCACTAGCTGAGACCGTCGCATCCATTCGCCCTGGCATGACCGAGATTCAGGTGGCAACAATGTGGGAGCAGGCGATTCGCGCACGTGATAGCGTGCCGTCGTTTGATATTGCTGTTGGTTCAGGCCCGAATGGTGCAAGCCCGCATCATACTAATAGCAATCGTCCATTGCAACCCGGTGACCTAGTGGTCATTGATGGTGGTGCGATAGTGGATGGCTATGTATCGGATATTACGCGCACTATTGCGGTTGGGAGATTGTCAGACAAAGCGACATTAGTGTACGAAACTGTGCTCGCGGCCAATGCCGCAGGTCGAGTTGCTGCCACTCAGCCTGGTGCCACTGGCGATAGCGTTGATCGTGCGGCACGAGCGGTGATTATGGCGGCTGGGTTTGGTGAGTATTTCATTCATCGAACAGGTCATGGTCTTGGTATTGATGTCCACGAACCACCGTTCATGGTTGGTGGTGACACCAATCCGATTAATGATGGAATGACTTTTACGGTCGAACCGGGGATATACATACCAGGTGAGTTTGGTGTGCGCATTGAGGACATGGTTGTGCGTACTGCCCAAGGTGCCACCACGATGACGTCCTTCCCCCGTGAATTACAGAGTGTTGAGTAGCATGAGCGAGATACGGACACCACAATTGACGCTTGAGTCATATATTGAGGCAATGCTGTTTGTCGCAGGAGAACCAGTGGCTATCGGTCAGCTTGCTGAATGGCTTGATGTGTCACCTCAGGTGATTGAGGATGCACTCATGCGTCTACGTGACCAACTCGAAGGCCGTGGGATTGCCGTATTACTCCACGATCAGCGTGTCCAACTGGTCTCACATGTCATTGCTGCTCCGGTCATCCGGCGTATGTTGGGACAAAGTGGTGCACCCAAGTTAACTAATGCGGTCTCTGAGGTGTTGACCATTATTGCTTACCGTCAGCCGATTACTCGTGCGCAAATTGAGGCAATTCGTGGTGTTGACTGTAGCACCTTAGTGCGACAGTTGCAGGTGCGCGAGTTAGTGACTGAGGTTGGACGACTTGATAGTATTGGCCGTCCTGTGCTGTTTGGTACAACGGATCATTTTCTGCGTCAATTCGGCTTGCAATCGCTTGCCGAGTTGCCTCCATTGGTGATTCCTGATCCAGTTGAGCCGCCTACAAACGAGTCACCATAACTATAGCTATTTCATATGTGAATCGCGCCACATGAATTCATGTGGCGCGATTCGCGTGTATGGGTTAGAAGCGGTGTTCGTCGGTGCGTTGTGTGGCACGACTATCTTCTTTGGGACCAAGTTCTTGAGTATGCGTCTCCTGATTGAGTGTTTCGGTCTGCCCATCAACGGGAATTGGCGTTGTGTGGTCACCAGCAGGAATTATATCGGTGATTTGCTGTGTTGGTTGCGGTATCTTGGGCAGTCGTCGGCCAAATGTTAGTTTACTTGTGTCTAGACCAGGTGGTAATTGGAGCGTATTGCTTGGATCGGCTATGAATGCATCTGTCTCATAATCCGTTTTAACACGGTTGGTGCTGCCGTCGTTGACGATCTGCGCCTGATGTCCCAAAGGCGTACTTATGCGTGCAGGCATGGTGATAGGCTTGGGTAGCACAACTGCAATGACCATGCCGATAATCCCGCCCCCGAGCATGATGAAAAATATGCGTGTTGCCCACGATAAAAACGGAGGAAACGCACTGTCTGTCATTGCGATGACGAGAGGTAGGAGTATTCCCGCTTGTTGTGTGAATGTCTGGATGATGAATTGCTCAACGGTTGGCGCGACGCCGCTTCCTAGCCAGAAGGTGATTAGTGCACCAATGCCTGCTGTGGCAACTACGATGCTGCTTATCCAACCAAATAACTGGCGTCGTGATCGCACTGCCAATGCTACAACCATGATGATGAGTGTAGCTGGTATCATGATGCTTTGGCGTGCTCCAGTGCGGATGCTATTGAGTTGATTGGTTACATCTTGGCTAGTAAATCGCACTAGCTGATTGCCCCTCATGACACTGTCGAATGTCTGATGTAGCACTTGATTAGTCATGTCGACAATTTGTTGCTCTAGGGCAGGAGTGGTAGGGGCACAATCCAATTGCGGTAGTTGCTTGCGTGCAAGTGTGGCGATAATGCGTGACTCTGCATCAGTGGTACACGGTGGTGCGGTGCGCAGTGTTTGGGTGACAACTTGGGTAACCAACATATCGAATGCATCCATTGGCGTTGCTGAGGTCAATGTGTTGGTTGAGAGTACCTGTGTGAGGACTGGTTGGATAGTTGCCCGCGTCGTTTCATCGGGCAAGAGTGTTGCCGCTGTTGATGTTGTGAGCGCGTTGTGGACAACATACGGGGCAATGTACTGATACCGCGTGTTTATTATTTCGGGATCTACATTTGCTATGAAACTTGGCGATACCAAAATAGTTTGTGCTATCCCGTTATACAGTACGCTGATGGCTAGCGCAGGTACAGCGATGACCGCTAAGAGCAAAGCACTAAGAATGCCAAAAGTGCGCATATCAATCCTCCTCACACATGTCGCTTGCAGTATAACCGATTGATATGCGCAGAAACTCCATTTTCGTGGTATTTTACGGCTTTTTTGCCGGATATTTTGGCCAGATGTGATGAATAATGATATTTATAACATAAATTTGTATATATATATTTAAACGAACACCTGTAGACTTGAAGCGCTACAAGTGTTCGTTGGTGGAATAATGACTATCGAATAGGATAGGTACGAAGTTCGAGGGTAATCAGCGGTGCGTAGTAGCTATATTCGTAAATAAGCTGCGCAGGTGCCGTGTTTTTGGGGATTTCAAAGGCAATTGCGCCTCCTGCACGAGTGCCTGGGTAGACGTCTGTGCTGCTCTGATAATCAGGCATTGAATACGTTTCGCTTGCATGGCTATAACTGCGGCCCTCGAGATCGATTAATGTAAATCGATAATTATTGTATAGCACTGACGAATCCCCACGAGAACGGTCATTGCGAACAGTAATGGCGAAGATGACGTACTTTTTTGCGTTTGTTGCAGTCCAATAACTGATTTGACTCTGATAGCGAAAACTCCCTGCTGCTAAGGTGATGCCATCTGAAGTCGTTGTCCAAAACCCTGCAGGCATGCCTCCGCGCCGCCGATTCATATTTGCCTCAGGTACAAATGGACTGACCGTTGGTTTGGGGGTCGCTACTGGTTTGGGGGTGGCAGTTGGCCGTGTGCGAAATGATTGGTCCTCGTTGCCGAGGAGACCAAGTAACACGTTGTAAGGAGCTGGATTTTCGGGATGTAATTCAAACCGGGCTCGTTCAAACCACTGCACTTGGTATTGTTTGCCATCGCTGAGTGTCTCGGTTTGTACGCTTGAAATTGGCAGACCAAATAACGCCAGACTCTCAGCCTCGCTGACGGCTCGATTAGCGTCGAGTTGGAGTCCATTGCTCCGCCATGCATTCAAAATATCGCCACATACGGCATGTCCGGTTTCGGTGAAGACCCGACAACCATTCGTATCACCGCTTTTGGCAAACGTAAACCAATCGCGTCCCTGTTGCTCGAGTCGAACTGCCCCGAGTCGGCCAAGTTGTACATCATATGGTCGTTGATTATTGGGGTGCAATTCAATACGATTGCGTTCAAAACGTTGATAGGTAATTGAATCGCCATCGATGACCATTTGTTCTAGATTACTGATGGGGAATCCAAATACAGCGAGACCACCGTTTTGCTCCCAAAACTCGCGAATCCGCCCGTCAATACAGTAGCCGGTCTCGGCAAAACAACGCTGGTCGGCATGGACACGATTGAGTGGCCATACGATGACAAGTATTGATAAGACTACGATGATAGTTATCCATGTTTTCATATTTGTACTCTCTTTTAGGCGTGTGTGATAGATAGCGTTCACACACGCCTGTAGTATGTCCATTTACCAGCGGAAGCTATTGGCAAAAAATCCTTCGGTTTCAAGATATAGTTTGCGCCATTCATCGATTGGCCCATCACCAAACACAGTCATCCATAATACTTTGTTCTCACACTGCAATATAAAATCATTGCGCGAAAGATTGTAATTGTTAATATCACTCCCAATGCTCCATTGTTCACGACATCCGCGGAAGGTGGTGTATGTCGATCCCGAAGTGCTGCTGACATAATCATCTAAGTCAAGGTCTAGATACATGTCATAGGCACTATTCGCATTAACAAATTCGTACATACCATATGACACCCCCCACAATGATCGACTCTTTTTCCCTGATAAGTACCCAGAGGCAAAAACCCCTTGAACAAGATTGTCACGGCGATTTGGATCATCATATACAGTGGCAGTGCCATCATTGAGACCAGCAAAAAACTCTGGAGTGATATTCCAATCTACTTCCCAATTGTTGACATTAAATCCCCAGTCATCAAACATGTATTGTGCAAACATACGGGTCTTGAGCGGCACAAACAGTGCCCCAGGGCCGCTCGATTTCGGTTGCGCTGGTGCCGGTTGCGCTGATGCACTCGCTGTCTCATTGCCTAGCAACCCAAGTAACACATCATATGGTGCAGAGTTCTCGGGATGTAATTCAAACCGGGCACGTTCAAACCATTGCACCTGATACTGCATGCCATTACTCAATGTCTCAGTGATGATGCCTGAGACTGGCAAACCAAACAGCGCCAAACTCTCGGCCTCACTGATAGCTCGGTTGCCATCAAGCTGGATTCCATTACTCCGCCAAGCCTTGAGAATTGCGCCACACACCGCATGCCCGGTCTCAGCAAATACGCGACACCCACCAGTGTCACTACTTTTGGTAAACCCAAACCAATCACGGCCTTGTTGTTGTAATCGGTCGACACCCAAGCGCCCTAGCTGTACATCGTACGGGCGTTGGTTATTGGGATGTAACTCGATACGATTGCGCTCGAATCGTTGGACCGTGATGGTGTTACCCTCGATCGTGACCTGCTCTTGTGGGGCAATCGGAAAGCCAAAAACGGGTAGTCCGCCATTTTGTTCCCAGAACTCACGAATCCTCCCGTCAATACAATAACCAGTCTCGGCAAAACAACGCTGCGCTGCGTGTACTGCCGTTGCTGGGGTCAACCCCCAACTCAATCCGACGCATAGTAATACTGCCATGAATCGTTGACGCATTTTCATTATCTTTCTCTGCTATAATTGCGTAACAATGTGAGTATATAATTTTAAATGACCACATATGTGGATTTTTTAAGAAAAACGCAGTAATGATGATTTGTTGTGAAAAATTACAAAATTTTACTGAATTATCAACGTTATCTTCACATATATACACTGCTTGAAACAACATGAACTCTGACGTACAATATCAGTATGGAAGTGCACCTCGATCAGTCCGGCTCCTCTCCACTCCCCGACCAAATTGCTAACGACCTGTTACGTCGCATCTTGCGTGGCGAATTTGATCACGACGGTATGTTGCCTTCTGAACGCCAGTTACGTGTGACGTATGCTGTCAGTCGTTCTGTGGTACGTGAAGCGATTAAATGGTTGAATGCGCGTGGCATTGTGACCACAACCAATGGAGTAGGAGCCATCATTAATCGTGATATCACCTCATCAACAGTGGAGGCAATGATGTTAGCCTTTCACTATGGGGATGTGCGTTTGCGTGACCTAGTTGATACGCGTATTGTGCTCGAGCCCAAAATCGCTGCGTTAGCGGCAATTCATGCGACTCCTGATCAGATAAGTGAGATGTACGCATCGTGTGATGCGATGGAACAACTTGATGTGAGTGCGGGTGAGATTCAAGCGGCAATCAATTACAATCAGGTCAATGTTGATTTTCATTTGCAAATTAGTCGGGCGAGCCGCAATCCGGTATTGACGATTCTTGTTGACTTGTTAATTGGGGTGGTGTGGCGTCACGAGCGCACTGCAAATCAAGTGATTGGATTGCCACGCTATCGCAAAACAGCCATTGAGCATCGTCAAATTGTTGATGCGATAGCCCGACGTGATGCTGACGCTGCGCGAACTGCTATGATTATGCATCTTGATCTCACACAGCGCTTATTGCGTGACAATGAGAGCCTTGATCAACATCTCCAAATAGTGACTGAGTAATAACTCATTATAAAATTCGTTGTCCGAACAAGCTCCCTGCCAAGTCGACCGCTAGTTCAGCAGTACGGTTAAATTGATCGAGAATCGGATTGACCTCGACCAGATCAAGAGCAACGACTTTTTGCGTATCGTGTAGAACCTCCATGATGAGGTGTGCTTCGCGGATGCTGAGCCCGCCACTGACTGGTGTACCAACGCCTGGAGCCACGGTCGGGTCAAGTGAGTCCATGTCAAAGCTGACATGGATTGCTTCGACGTGTGCAAGGTGGTCAAGTGCCATGCGCATAATGGTAGCGATACCATGTTCATCGATATCGCGCATTGTAAAGACCATAACCCCGCTTTGCCGCAGTGCCATGCGCTCCTCGCGGTCAAGATCACGAATAGCAATCATGACAATTTGATCGGATGTGAGGCGTGTCGTGCCAATTTGGAGCGGAGCAGGGCACATACCCATGACGCTGCTCACGACCATCCCATGGATGCTCCCTGATGGTGACGTACTGGGTGTATTGAAATCTGCATGTGCATCAACCCAAATAACGCCTGTACGCTCGGGCCGCGTAATGCTCCCGGCTAGGGTACCTATGGCACAACTATGGTCACCTCCCAAAAACACGGCAATCTGATTATTGGCGATGGTGCGTTGCATGGCGATGTATGCATGTTGGGCAATGGCAGCAACTGCCGTACTATTGTGAGCATTGGGGATATCATCGTGCGGTTGGTGAGCGGTATCGGGGATACTAATATTACCCATGTCGGTGACATGCCAGCCAAGATTTGTAAGGCGTGTTTGCAATCCAGCATAGCGGATTGCACTTGCACCCATATCAACACCGCGGCGCATTTGCCCGATATCCATGGGGATTCCGTGAATTGCAATTGGTTTTGGCATGGTGGTGCACTCCTGGTGCATACGAATTATCATATACAAGTATAGCGTTTTGTGCACACACATGCCCTGTTGTCATTGACAATAGAGCATCTGTAGCGAAAACCAGTTATTCGATGGTAATGGTGACAGTAATTACGGCTCCTGATGGCCCAGTTGCAGTGATCACAGCTGCACCAGCTGCAGTGGCAATAAAGCCGGGATTTGTGATAAATGTCTCTTGATCACCACCTTGTGATACTTGGACCAACGTTGGCGTGGTTGTGCCGATGCGCCATCCTGCTGATTCACCAGCAAAAACGAACGCCTCACCAACCTTCATGGTGGATGGTGGTGGTGTGGTAAGCGCATCGTCTTGAATCTCAACCAGAATCGGAGGAAGTGCGCTAGTGACTTGATTTTGCTCTGTAGATTTGGTGTCGGTTGAGGCTGGTGTAAGACTACAGGCGGTGACTAAGAGTCCAAGTAAAAGATAGACCAAAAGCATGCGTAATGTCATAAGATTCTATCCCTTTTATTGATACAGTAATCAACGAATTCAGTATAGTGGATGACATTGCGGATATTTACGGAGTTCTTAACGGAAACGAAAGACCTCTTCGTTGATTACGCATCAACGAAGAGGTCAAAAACGAGAATTATTGAGTGATAACAATACGAATGGTCAACTTGACACCATCTGTGTTGGTAATGCTCACGACAGCCTCACCACTGGTCATGGCGATAAATCCGGGGTAGGTCTCAAATGTTCCGGGTTCATTCCCCTGAGAGAGTTCAACCAATGTGGGGGTTGTGGTATCAATCACCCAGCCTGCAGCACCGGAGAACACCAACGCACGGCCCGTTGCCATACGATCGGGTGGGGGCACCGCAATTTGGTTATCTTTGATCTCAACAATGACTGGCGGCTCCATGTTGAACAAGTTCCCTTGGTCCGTCATATCTATCTCTTCGATTGGTTCAGCCTCCGCGTCAGTGATTGGCTCCTCATCGAACTGCTCATCGATATTGATTAATTCCTCAACATCGACCTCCATGCTTGTACTCTCCTGTTGTGGTTGTCCACAGGCAGTTACCAGTAGCGCCACCATGAGACTGAGCAATATGTGTTTCAATCGCAACATGCCATCCATCCTTTATTTGGTGTATATCACCTTACTAGTATACCGAATTCTATTTACGTATGAAGACGAACTCGCTCCCAGGTTTGTTCATGCATGACACGACCCCAGGTCGCATCGGTATGCTCAGTAGCCAACACAAAGCCTGATTCCACGTATAAATGCCGGGCAGCATGTAACTCAACAATGGTGGTCAACCAAATATATGCATGATGTTGATCGGCAAATGTTAGGGCTTTCTTTAGCAACATCCGCCCTACTCCTTGGCCTTGGAGTTGTGGATTTACCACAAACCAACGCAATCGAGCGGCTGGCGTGGTGCCGCCGTCAATCACGATGCTGCCGACAAACTCGTTTTCAACATGCGCGGCGAGGAGCAAATTGCCCGGCTCAGCATGGCGCGGTGCAAACTCAGCAATCTCGGCAGCAACTTTGCTTTCGAATGGCAGACCAAACTGCACCAAATCGGCATAATACTGTGTCTGGGTTTGGATCATCCAACCGAGTAAACCGGGCTGATACCCGACCGTGTACTGAATCATGCGAATGCCCCTACGCGCTGTAACAACGGTTGTATCAGCTCAGCATCCCACTGAGCCAACGACTGATTGGGATGATGTGAATCCGATCCGCCACTGATGAGTAGTTGATGTCGCGTCGCACAGGCCAACAAAAACGCCACCTGTGCGGGGGTGTGAGCCGGGTAGAACACCTCAATCCCATCAAGCCCAATCGCAACCATGCTAGCAATATCATCCGCCGTCGCCGGAATTGCATAAATCCCCTTGCTCCGCCCCGGGTGCGCCAAGATCGCTACACCGCCAGTGCGATGCGCCACGGCAATCACCTCGGCGACGGTTGGTGGATTATACGAATGCGGGCGATTGAGCAAAAAGCGCATACCGGCGGCCTCGTCATCGACATCAACGCGATTTGGTAGTTGATTGTGTTGTGCCAGCGCAATGGCCACCTCGGCTACGTTGGGCTGTTTGTTGAGGAGTGTCGCCACATCGGGCAATACCCAGCCTTCACGGGGTAATTCGTCGAGCAAACGATTGGCGTCAGCCGCGTTGCGGGCATCGACCGAATGACATAATGCAACAACGTCAGGATGCATCGGATCGATGCCGTACATCAATGTATGCCAGAGTTTGCCGTTGTGACTACTATCAATCTCGCAGCCTGTCACAAAACCGAGACCGGCCGCACGAGCTGCTTGTTGCATAGCGACGACGCCGGCGGTCGTGTTGTGGTCGGTAATCGCAAACGCCGCCAGCCCGGCAGATTGTACGGCTGGGATGAGCGTTTCGGGTGTCCAACTCGAATGATGCGGCAAGGCGGCCGAATGGATTTGTAGATCAACGTACATGATTAAGCAAAGTGATTGAGTAATTCGAGGTAATCAGCTACGATGATGTCGGGATTGGCCATTGCCAACTCTTCAGCAGTATGCGTCGTGGCAATCGCTACGGTGTACATACCAGCGGCGCGCACAGCAGTCAAACCAGCAAAGCTATCCTCGATGCCAATACATTGCGCTGGTGCTACTCCTACGCGACGCGCTGCCTCAATAAAAATATCGGGCGCCGGCTTGCCGTTGGGCACCTCAACACCGAGCGTAATCGCACCAAAGTAGTTGGGCAGATTAAGCCGATCAAGCGTCGGTCCGACGTTGCCGTGGGGCGCCGACGTGGCAATAGCTGATTTGAGCTGGTGCTCATCGAGTCGGCGCAAGAAGTCGTGCAAGCCGATGACCGGATGGACGTGCTCCATCAGCGTGCGGTAGAGCTCCTCCTTCTCGTCGGCATAGCGATTGAGCTCATCGGCTGGGAGTTCACGACCAAACAACACCGGGAAGATCTCGCTGTTGCGTTTGCCCGACAAACTCGCCGCAACCTCGGCATCTGGTGTGGGGATGCCGTACTTTTGCATGAAAATATCAAATGCTTGACCATGCAAGTGCATATTTGGCGTCAGCGTGCCGTCCATATCAAATACAACGGCATGGTAATCGCGTAACTGTGGCATGAATTCTCCTCGTCATTCGACGATATATCGACCCGGATTAAGTTTGCCAGCCGGATCCCATGATTGCTTTAATGCCTGCATCATACCAAATCCGGCCGGTGCCGGCCCCCATCGATCGGCGTCATCACCGATTTCTACGACCACGTAGCCATTTAATGGTACGAGGGCGCGGCGGAGTGTCATAACATCGGGCGCGTTTTGGCAATACGCACGCATCAATCCTACAGTCGGCATGACCTGAAATTGCGCATTAGGTAGATGCGTCGTCAGCATCGGGTAAACCTGTGGCAGATGTTGGGGTGCCACGCCGATGCGTAGTTGGGTACTGTTTGGCATACTGAACGGGCGCTGACTCAACGCTTGCCAATCGCCTTTCTCGGCAACTTGCGCGTGCGGCGCTTTGTGACGAGCATCGGCGAGTTGTCGGGCTACTGCACCGTTAACCCCTAACCAGCGCGCCCATAGGGTCACTTGATCGATTGTCACATCAATCATGATGGCGCTGGGGTTGAACGGTCGTTGGCGTAGGGCATATGCTAATTCGTGGGCCTCAGAGAGACTCTTACATACGATGCACAGACTCTGATCAGCTTGCGGAATCGGCGCCACTTTGAATGACACCTCGGCGATAATACCGAGCGTCCCGAGGGCTCCGATATGCAGTTTGTGCAAGTCATAGCCGGCCACGTTCTTGACCACCTTGCCACCACTCTTGATGATGCGCCCATCGCCCGTGACAAAGCGCATGCCCAGCAACCAATCACGGGGTGAGCCAAATCCATGCCGGAGCGGCCCACTCAAGCCTGTGGCGAGTAATCCTGCCACACTGGCCTGGTGTGCCTGTGGTGCATCCCACGGCAACCACTGGTTGTGCTCACGTAGGAGATCCTGGAGGGCTCCTAGACTGATACCTGCGCCTACGGTAATCGTCAAATCTGAGGCAATATAGTCATGTACGTGATTCAGTTGAGTGCAGTCGATGATGGTGGCGTTAGGCTTGGCCGGATTACCGATCTGTTGATGGAGCCCGGCGCCTCGCGGCGTAATCGGGCCGTCGATGGTGCGGACAAGCTCAGCAAGTGCCTCAATTGTGTGTGGTTGATGCATCATGAATCCTCGTTAAATCCACGCACCGGCGGCCAGTGCTTTGGCACCACCGCGGGCCGCCTTAATGTCACCACATGAGGCGCCGGTGGGAATCAGCTTGCAGGGGTTCATTACACCGACGGAGTCAAAGCAGGCGCGCATTTGGCGCATGGCCCACAAGTCATCATCATTGAAGAGCCAGGCCATGTAGTCGCGCTTCTCGATACCAATCCCGTGCTCGCCACTAATCGTGCCGCCTGCGTCAACACAGGCTTTGAGAATCTCCTCGCTGGCCGCAATTGCGCGCTCAATGATACCCTCCTCGCGGATATCAAAGAGCAGGAGCGGATGTAGGTTACCGTCGCCGGCGTGGAAGATGTTGACAATATGCACGCGTTGTCTTTTGGCAACCTCACGCGTTAGTTGGAGCACCTCGGTCAGGCGCGAGCGTGGCACGACACCATCTTGGATGTGGTAGTGCGGTGCCAGTCGGGCACAAGCGGCCAATGCGCCTTTGCGACCAGCCCAGAGCTTTTTGCGTTGATCCTCGTCCTTGGCGGCGCGCAACTCGCGGGCTTCAAAGTGTTGGCAGATGTACTCAATGCGCCGCGTCTCGTCGTCGATATCCTCGTCCATGCCGTCAATCTCGATTAACAAGACAGCCTGGGCATCGAGCGGGTAGCCGGCATGGACCGACTGCTCAACGAGGGCGATGCCTTGACCCTCGAGCATCTCGAGCGCCGCCGGGATAACACCTTGACCGATGATAGCCGAGACGGTTTGGGAGGCGCTGTCGAGGTCATCAAATATCGCTAGGAACGTCTTGACCGACTCAGGATTGGGCATCAGACGTACGGTCAGTTCGGTGACTAACCCGAGTGTACCCTCGCTCCCCACGATGACGCCGAGTAGGTCGTAGCCGGGGCGGTCCGGGGCGGTGTTGTCAATCTCGATGATATCACCGGTGGCCAAGACCACTGTAGCGGCCAGCACGTGATTGGTGGTGATGCCGTATTTGAGGCAATGCGGGCCACCGGCGTTCTCGGCGCTGTTGCCACCAATCGTCGAGGCCTTTTGGCTGGATGGGTCAGGCGCAAAGTGCAAATCCCACGGCAACGTGTATTCGCTCAAATCGGTGTTAATCAGCCCGGGCTGGACGCGGGCCGTGCGCGCTACGGCATCAACCGACAAGACGCGATGCATGCGACTGGTCGAGACCACCACGCCGCCGGCTGCTGGGACAGATCCACCCGATAATCCGGTACCACCACCACGGGCCACCACTGGGAATCCGGCATCAGCTGCGATGCGCACTACCCGAGCGACTTCTGCAGTGCTATTGGGCACGACGACAATATCTGGACGAGCCATGTCGAGGGCACTACCATCGTATTCGTAGAGCATCAACTCCTCGGGGCGCCACAGTACGTAGCGACTGCCGACGATGGCGCTCAAATTGTTGACGAGTTGTTGGTACTCCGGCGCAAGCGTTGTGGTCATGGCGCACCTCTTTGTGTGTGATGTCTCTATTTAACCACGAAAACGCTGATGTGTTGCAGCTGATATCACCACAACAGCGGCATTTTGACGCCAAGCCAGGCCCCATCAAACCACAGCGTCAGACTTGCCCAGAGTAAGTAGCTGACAAGGGCACCAACGAGGATGCGGGCGACTGGCGTTTTTTGGATCCTGAAGACGAAATAGCCGGCATAGGCACTCACAACTGGAATCAATGCCACGCTATAGCGCGAGGTGTTTTTGTCGAGTACTACATGGATAATCAAGAGCAAGGCACTGCCCAAAAAGACCGAAAGCGCCATGTACCACCAGCGATTGCGTGGTGCCACCATCAGCCCTAGAATCGCTAGTGCTAATCCGATTCCCAAGTAGTGACCGTATACCCCTTGCTGCCAAGCGTAGTCCCACCAACGTTCTGACAGCGTTGACGCTGTAGCCTCGCTCGCCATTGACTTGAGTTGCGTCACAATCAGCGAGAAATATTGACTGTAATAGACCACACCGACAAATGCCAAAATCGCCCACCAATGCCAGATGTGCTGACGAATCGGCGTCCAGAGTGTGGCAATGCTAAAGGTAACCGCCAAGGTGAGCAAGGTGCCGAAGTGGCTGGTCATACTCAGGTACATTAACAGCCAACTCAACGGCGTGCTCATGGTTACTGCCACTGCCATCGCTGCCAACCCGTACCACTGAGCGGTGTACTGCGCCAACGAGCCCTGCCACTGCACGATGTAGGCGGCTGGCAGAGCAAGATAGAGCGCCCCGACCCAGGCAATCTGGCGACTGCTCCAGCCGAAGCGCGCCAGCACCCAGCCGAGCACGAGGATGACACTACTCTCAATCAGCACGATGAACATGCCGATGAATCGCGGTAACGTGCTGCCCAACTCGTGTTGGAACGGCACAAACTGATACCACTGCATCACTGGCAACAGCCATGGTGCAAGTGTCAGGTAGGTCGCTGTGGGGTAGGGGAATGTGCGTAGGTTGCGGTCGCCGTCACCTCCGGTGACAAACATGTACCCAGTGCCACTTGCTACCTCGGTAAAGCGATTGAGATGAAAGAAAATATCTGATCCCATGAACCCCGGCTCAAAGACGCCCAGCGCCTTGATGAAGACACTGACCACAAATATCTGCATAGCCACGTTGAGCCATGGCGTCTGGATGCGGCGTACGAGCCATAAGACACCTCCTGTGGCGCCGAGTGCGATGGTGAGTCCCGGTACTAAGGGCTGGAGTTGCACGCCGTATTGGAGCAACAGTGCGGCAATTGCCGCACCAACCATGATGCGGAGCGGCCAACGCCGTACCGGGATAGCGACAAAGATGATCGTCACAAGGATGGCGATGAGACCAATAAACCAGCGCACAGCACTGCGATCAATATGCGATACGCTGGTCCAACTAACGTTGACGGTGTCAATCGCTACACAGAGTGACGACAAGGTCGAGGTAGATGGCCCTGTATCGCAGTCGAACACGAGCGGACTGACATGACTGACCAAAATGGCATAACTGCGGAGACCAGCTGTTGGGTCAATTGACACGGTTGAGCTCCCACTGCGCATCGTGATATATGCAGGAGCCTCCTCGGCACGCGTCATCGTGTGCACGACAACAATCGCATTGTGAAGGGTTTGTGGGAGCAGGATGTGTGAGTCTTGGTAGCTCCAGCGCATGGTGCGCACGTTATCACCGATGCGGATTTTTTCGGGGACACGCATATCGGCAGTCAAACTACGTGTCGCTGAGATGCCCACATCAACGGTGTACCCAGTCTGACGCATTTGGCCAATCAAGGCATAGAGCACGACGATCGCTGCGCACAACCAGCCGAGGAATTGATATCTGAATGATTTTGAAACCATGGTGCCTCTTTCATCCGCGGAGTGTTTTTTATAGATACACAAAAGCCATCAACGACGAATTATTTGATGTGTAAACGCAGACATTCTGCCAATCACAACAGTATATTCTATTGACTACACAGGCATTGTAATCGATGGTTACTCCACAAATGCACGACCACCATCACCCATATGAGTGAATCTGGTGGTCGTGCACGTGGGGTGCGATTTAGTCGCGCCAGCTGTGTTTGGGGGCGTAGCCGAGCATGTGACGGGCTTTGTCAATCGACAACAACGTCTCGTTGGCGCCGAGACCGGCCTTAAGCTGAATATGTGGGAACACTTCGGCCATCAAATCGGCGTTGCTCCGCGTCATGCAGGTGTCGGCGGCGGCAATGACAAACACCTCGGCGCCACTAATTGTTGCCTCGAGGCCGAGGCGGCAACTCTGGGCCACGTCGCGGGCATCCACATAGCCCCAGAAGTTCCACTTGCGGGCGTGTGGGTCGTTCTGCCAGCTGGCAAAGCGGGCGTAGTCGTGTGGCTCCATGATATTGGAGAAGCGTAAGCCGACGTAGGTGGCCCCGCTCCAACTCGCGAACTGACGTGCCATCTCCTCGCTGATGAGCTTCGAGAGGGCATAGCTACTCTCGGGCGCAATCGTCTCCTCAGTGGCAGGCGCCTGGGCCGGTGGACGGCGCTCAAACGGCAAGCCCAATACGGTCTCGCTCGATGCCCAGACCACGCGCGGCATTCCCAACACTTGGGCTGCGCGGAAGACGTTGTAGGTTGAGCCGGTATTGGTGCGGAACATCACCTCCTCGGAACGCCCGCGTGGATCCGGGTTGGCGGCGAGGTGTACCACGGCATCGCAACCGTGCATGGCCTCGATTGTCTCGCCGAGCTGATTGAGATCCGTGCGCGCGAATTCACACAACTGCTCTGCTGGCGCATGTATGTCGATGTTGCGCACGGTATAACCGGCACTGATGAGCTCTTTGATGGTGGCGCGTCCGGCTTTGCCCGATCCGCCGGTGACGGCAATGGTCTTCATTTGCTGATTCCTTGATACAAAAAATATACCCCACAGGGTATTATACCCCTGTGGGGATGTGTTATCGATGCATAGACTTAAAATATATACACTATTGTTGATATTTAAAAGATTTGGT
>JBMTAN010000047.1:0-25163 GCA_049428765.1 Roseiflexaceae bacterium | reverse complement strand
TCCCGCTTTGCACCAAAAAAACCTGCACGGCTCAGTACATCTTGGAAAATCTCGTAAACCCTCGGCGAGCAGTACTACCATCTCTTTTCACTTTTCACTTTTCACTTTTCACCTAAAAAAGCCCACGCAGGCACATTACTCACAATGGATTAACACACCCGCGCAGGCACATTCACCGAATTTTATGACTAGATACCATCGCGATAGACAACACGGCCCTCAATCATCGTCAATCGTGACTTAATGTGTTGCAATTGATGCACCTCGCACGCGAATGGATCTTCAGTCAGCACAGCCAAGTCTGCATACATACCAGGCATCAAAGTACCTTGGCGCGTATGACTGCTCGCACAGTAGGCAGCACCCACCGTAAAGCCGCGCAATGCGCTCATACGACTAATAGCTTGTTCTGGGTACCACCCTGCAGCTGGAGTACCATCAAGTTTGCGACGGGCTACCGCACCATAGATACTCAACCATGGATTGAGCGACTCAACTGGTGCATCAGAACCAAGTGCAAGCACAGCCCCTGTCTCCTCGAGTGCGCGCCAGGCATAGCTGGTAGCACAACGGCTGCCCCACAGGCGATCAGCAGTATCAAGGTCACCTATCATATGGACAGGCTGCATCGAAGCTACCACATTCATCGCAGCAAAGCGCGGAATATCGTTGGGGTCAAGTAGTTGACAGTGTTCAATACGATTAGGCAACGCAAGAACACGGGTAGCGGTATCAAACAGTGTTTCGCCGGGTTGTTGCAGCTCGCTCAACGCCAATTCAATCGCATCAAGCACTTTGCGATTCGCGCCATCACCAATACAGTGGACAGAGATACCGATTCCCGCGTGGTTAGCTTTGCGCACATACTCGTTAATCTCAGCCACAGTAAGTGTTGGTAAACCGTAGTTGGTGCCACCTTCAAACGGGGCCAGCATATCGGCAGTCTCCGACCCCAGCGTGCCATCGACAAAGAACTTGAACTGCCCGAGACGCAACCAATCATCACCGAGACCACTGCGAATACCAAACTCGAATGCATGTTCAAATCCAGTAGGATCGAATGTCATCAGCACACGACCTGGCATCTCACCGATTTCGCGAAGGCGTTGTAACAAGCGCAAATGGAGTGCCCCATCATTGCGCATCGCGGTCAAGCCATGCATCCCGACCAGTCCATAACGATACCCTTCAGCAAAGGTGGCGCGAATAGCCTCGAGGCGATCATCATCGGTCAACGGGGGGACATGACAACGAATCATAGCATCAATGGCATTTTCTTTGAATATACCAGTAGGATTACCATCCTCATCGCGATCAAAACTCCCACCATCAGGGGCAACTGAATCTTTGGTGATTCCGGCAATGGCGAGAGCCGTGCGATTCACCCATACTGAATGGCCATCTTTGCGCGACATGATGACCGGTCTGCCAGGGGCAACTTGCTCAAGGTCATCGGCAGTTGGCCAACGCCCCCCCCACAAAGTGTGATCCCAACCAAACCCTTGTAACCAGCTATTCCCCGGTGTTTGCGCATGAGCTGCGGCTATCTTGGCGAGGACCATTTCAAAATCGGCAATTCCATCAAGCGCAACCTGACGAAGCGTCAGTCCATGCGAAATAATATGTACATGGGCGTCTGTCAATCCAGGAATTACTGCATGTCCTTGTAAATCCAACGTATAGTCAGCACTTCCAAGTACTGCTTCAACATCGGTGCGACTTCCAGCCACACACACAACACCATCACGAATCCCGATTGCATCAACACGTGGCAAACTTGGGTCGAGTGTATAAATCGGACCATTTGTCACTACCATTGTGGCCATATGCATATTCCTCTCTGTGACACTGCTGCAAGTCAATTATATCTCACTCCGTTTGGTGCCGTACAACAAAAAACACGGAGTCGGGCAAGCCCAACTCCGTGTCGCAGGAATCAATCTAGCGCGGGGGATTTTTGCGCATATGTGGCGGTACAGATAAATCGATATCATCATTGGGAATACGATCAGTGGACGAATCAGTACGACGACGCCCATCAAGTGGTGAGCGAATCCCCAAAATAGGACCACCATTGACTCGGCTACCATTGCTCGATGCAGGTGGCGCATCAGGAATAACCGGCTGACTCCCCGTAACCGGTCGACCACTAAGTGGTGGTTGTGGGGTGTTTGGCGGAGTTGGTAGTGGTCGGACGCCACTGCTCAAGCCACGGATCTCATTCCCTTGCGCCAAACCGTTATCTGTGTTTTGGAATGTCGGTCGCATCGGATGTAATACCTTGGGACGCATAACCGTAATCCCTGTTGCCAATAGTGTGATTTTGACTTGATCGGGCGGGAAATTCGGGTCAACCGTCGTACCCCAAATAATTTGCGCATCTTCGTCAACAGTTGACTCAATCATGCCGGCTGCATCCGCGACCTCTTGCATGCGCAGATCCTCACCACTCGAGATATTAAGCAATACCCGCTTGGCACCACGAATCTCCATATCAAGTAATGGAGACGACATCGCTGCGTCGATTGCCTGTTGAATACGGTTCTCGCCAGAGCCAACTCCAATTGACATCAACGCCTCGCCCGAGTTCTCAAGTACCGTACGGACATCAGCAAAGTCAACATTCACAATACCTGGCTTAGTAATCAGGTCAGCCACGCCTTGAATGCCTTGGCGTAATACGCTATCGGCAATTTGGAATCCTTGGAGCATCGATACACCGCGACGAGCATATGCTTCAATCAAACGATCATTGGGGACTACAACAAGCGCATCAACATATTTACGGAGCTGTTCAATTCCTTGTTCGGCTTGACGGATACGCTTTGGACCTTCGAATTTAAATGGTTTGGTGACAACTGCTACTGTTAATACACCAAGATCTTGGGCAATCTGTGCCACGATTGGTGCAGCACCGGTTCCTGTACCGCCGCCCATACCTGCTGTAATAAAGACCATATCAGCGCCTTTGATGATCTCATAAAGTTCATCACTGGTCTCCTCTGCAGCCTTCAAACCAACGCCAGGTTCACCACCCGCACCCATTCCACGCGTCAAACGCTCACCAATGCAGATCCGCTGGTCGGCTTTCGAGTTACGTAATACCTGCAAATCAGTATTGACTGCGACAAAATCGACATCCTGCAAGCCGTCCTCGACCATACGATCAATTGCGTTTGAACCACCGCCTCCAACACCAATAACCTTAATAACCGCACGCACATTGCGCGAATGATAATTTGTCACAGGCGGTTTCCTTTCTTTGCGGATGCCGTCAAAAAATATACATGCGTGGTAACCAACAGACGAAACACAAACCAAACCAGAGCTTGGCTGTGTTCCGTCTCGCGCACTGCAGACACGACATGTGTTGGATTAGTTACCAGAACGATCTTTATCTATACGCGATCGCACAAATGTGGGCAAATCAACGTCCTTGGAACTCGGCAAGTTGCGCAACGGTTGCGAAGTACGCCCTGTACGGGTACTTGATGTCACCAATGGTTGCGACTGCTGTCGTGTAGGCGCTGGATTACTTGGAGCACTGGCTGGTGGCACTGCTGGGCGCGCATCACGTGGTGTCGAGTCAAATGGTGTCATCGGTTGGCGTTGTTCTCGTACCGACTCAGGTGCAGATGATGCCGGACTACCTGCGTTCATCGGGCGTCGTCCATCATAAAACGACGTCTCACTGCGCACCGGTGGCTTGACCGCTGGAGGCGGTGATGCAACTTGACGTTGCTCCTCCTCAAATCCAGTGGCAATCAAAGTAACCTTGACTTGACCACGAGGGAAGTTGGGATCAATCAACAAGCCCCAGATGATGTTAGCGTCAGGAGCAACTGACTCTTCAATAATCGTAGCCGACTCCTGTACTTCGAAGAGGGTCAAATCCTCACCACCGGTGACGTTCATCAACACGCTTCGTGCACCTGTAATTGTCACCTCAAGTAACGGCGACTCAATTGCTTCTTTGACGGCATCCACCAATCGGTTCTCACCGTTGCCAATACCGATCGACATCAACGCAGAACCCGACCGTTGCATCACTGAACGTACGTCAGCAAAGTCGACGTTAATCAGACCTGCCAAATTAATCATGTCGGCAATACCTTGAATGCCTTGACGCAATACACTATCAGCCAACTGAAACGCCTGCTGTAGTGTTGCCGTCTTGTTACTGGCCGTCAACAAACGCTGATTGGGCACAACAACCAATGTATCAACATATGGTCGCAAACGCTCGACACCCCGCTCTGCTTGCTTACGGCGCTCACGCCCCTCAAAATCAAATGGACGCGTAACAACAGCAACAGTCAGAATACCTAACTCATTAGCAAGGCGCGCAATCACCGGAGCCGCACCGGTCCCGGTGCCGCCACCCATACCGGCAGTGACAAACACCATGTCTGCACCACGCAATGCTTCAATTAAATCAGAAGCAGATTCCTCAGCAGCTTTCTCGCCGACAACTGGATCGTTACCTGCACCCAAGCCTTTAGTTAATTTGTCACCAATGCGAATACGCGTCGGTGCCACGGATTTTTGAAGTGCCTGTGCATCAGTGTTTACCGTAATAAAATCAACATTCTGCACACCATCAGCAATCATGCGATCTACCGCATTTGACCCGCCACCACCGACTCCGATGACCCGGATAACTGCGACTCGCTCATTGATTTCCATTGGGTTATGTGGCATCTAAACCTCCATCGCAGTGGCTATATCTATCTCAATGGCACTCTACCCCCCAGCACCGTGCTATAGATACCGTCGATCACACTACTTTGCAATCATTTTGTAATTATACAACCGTTATTATACTACACAAGTTCCATTTGTGTATAGAATACACTCATATTTTGTTCAGTTTTTTTATCTTAGTTCTATCGCTCTCCATAATACACCGCATACTACCTCCAATAAATCACATTTCCAACGATACACATCATTATTACTACAAATAGTAGTAAATCTATACTTATCAAAAGAGCGGATGTTAGTGATGTACAAACCAGCATCAAGATGGGGGAGCAGCTACTAATCAACACTATTTACGACACTTTTATTATTTACATTAACATCACATATTACCGCATCGTTTTTCATATACATATAGAAATAAAACAAGTATTTATGTATACTAAAACGGCATAAAATACACCAATATTCGTATCTAAATATCCATATATCTATACAAAATAACACACTCAATTATGTAAATCATTCCTAGAATGTGTGACAGTATGTGCATTGATTTAGGGCAGAAACTCACGAAGCCACATTTTGAAGCGCTCATAGATTTCGACCCAGCGGCTATCTTCTTCGGGGCCACGGACATCTATTCGGCCGTGATTATAGCCCCAGCGGATCAAGCCTAATGCGGTTGCATAGGCTGGAGATTTCAAATCATGACCATGAATATCGGGCACTGTGGCAATGCGCACTGGAGCGCTCAATCGCTCATAGAACAAGCGATCAATGCGTTTGAGTTGGGCTCCGCCACCAGTGAGTACAACACCAGCAGCATATGGGCCATCATAAACGCTACGATCCACCTCACGAATCATAAACTCAATAAGTTCATCACATCGAGCTTGAATACACTCATTAAACTGCAACCGGCTGATATTCATCCGCTCACCGGGACGAACACCTTCAACCTCAATCAAATCATTATGACGATGTGGATCCGCAATAGCTTCGCCAATTTGGCGTTTATTGGTTTCAGCTGAATGTGGATTCAGTTGGAACGTGATGCTAATGTCGTTCGTAATGGTTTGACCGCCAATCGGAATCATTGCCGTATGCCAGACATTGCCACGAGCAAAAAATGCAAGGCCGGTCGTACCGCTCCCAATATCAACCACAATCACACCATTGTTGCGCTCATCCTCGGTCAACACACCTTCGGCAGCCGCAATTGGTTGCAACACGATATCATCAATTTCAATATTGCTTTGGCGGACGATATTAATGATGTTCATGATAGCTGATGACTCACAGACAACCACATGGATATCAACCTCAAGTCGCAAGCCAGGCATACCAATGGGATCATGCACTTCGGTGCCGTCTAGCACATAGCGATACGGCATCACATGCAACTGTTCAATTGTTGGCGACAAGGCTTCGGCTTGAGCTGTTTCGACAGCACGCAAAATATCCTCTCGCGTGACAGTACCGTAGCCTGATGAATTACTAGCAGGTCGAGCGATAGCTACTGCGCCATCACGAACATACGAACGAATATGACGTCCTGTGATTGACACAAACGCCGACTCAATACGATACCCTGCCATAATTTCGGCTTTATTAATGCTTGCGTTTACGGCACGTGCGGCTTCATCGATATTCACGACGATGCCACGTTCAATGCCTTTTGATGGCACATCGCCATATCCGAGTACCGTAATGGCATTATCGGAGTCGATCTGTGCAATGATTGTAATGATTTTGGTTGACCCAATATCAATAGCGGCAATGTTTCGCTGTGGCATATCGCATCCTCACCTTATTTATGGTTGTGTGATTGTGGTATCGGTGATTGGCCCGCTTGTCGGTGCCAAGAACATAACCGGAATATCCAGACGATAATAGGGCGTCAGTGGACGCAAATCGGCAAAGGCAAACTCGGTATTTGATGTTTGCAGTGTAGTCAATAAAGCAATCTTCTCATCAAGGCGGTCACGCATGCCAAAGAGAATCAATTGATTATTCGCAGTACGGACACTGAGCCCGCGTTGATCATGCCAGTTAATACGACTAATCGTCACACCAGCATCTGCTGGGAGGCGGAAATACACATCGCGCGCCAATGCCAGCACATCACTGTCGATGACATCACCAGCCACGAGTGAGTTATTCGCCTCATCATGAATGACCAACGTATCCGTCAATACGACCGCCGTATCAATGCCGAGCACTCTACCCTCAGGATCGACGATTAAATACCACTCCCCACTCTTCCAGCGGATTTCGCTTTGTTGCTCACGCAACACGACGCGCACCGTATCCGGTAACTGCACATAGACCGATGCACTAATCACGTAAGGATTCGTCTGTAATCGTGCAGCAATGGCATCACCATCTACTTGCCAGATAGGCATGTCGATGACGTTTGCAATATCACTGACCCGTTGCGTACTCATTGTGGTGGCGCCTTCGACGATAATGTTCCGTACAAAATATGCGTTTGACCACATCATAGTAATAGCAACGTACAGCACAGCCACTAAGAGTATCACACTTAATGGGCGGCCACTAAATACAAACGCACGGAACCGTAGGCGGGCGCCTGGGCGCACTTGCGCACCACGTCGCACTCCAGAGGATGGCGTATCTTCAAATGGCCGGCGACGTTGCGCACTCACACGACCTACCCTTTCGCCCGTGAACCACGTTCGATTGCGAGTGATACGAGGCGTTCAACTAACTGCGGATACGAGATGCCACTCGCCTGCCACATCTTGGCATACATGCTCATTGGCGTAAACCCAGGCATGGTGTTGATTTCACTCAAATAAAACATGTCGTTTTCTTGATCAAACAAGAAATCAACGCGTGCCAGCCCAGCTCCATCTACTGCTTGAAAAGCCCGCAACGCCAACTGTTGCACTGTAAACACTTGTTGCTCAGTTAAGTGGGCTGGAACGACAATTTGCGTCGCATCATTTAGATACTTTGCATTATAATCATACCACTCATTGGCAGGAATGATTTCGCCAGGGAGACTCGCCTCAGGATAGTCATTCCCTATCACACTAACCTCGATTTCCCGCGCTGTAACGCCTTGTTCAACAACAATACGACGGTCATATTGCGATGCGAGCTGTAACGCCGCCAACAGTTCTGTACGCTGTTTCACTTTGCTGATACCAACACTACTTCCCATATTGGCAGGTTTTACAAATAGTGGGTACCGTAAGCTCTTTTCGAGTGTGGCAATAACCGTATCAGGAGACTGTTGCACATGGGCAGATCGCACCAACTCCCAAGGTACAATTGGAATACCGGCAGCCCGAAATGCAGCTTTCGACATTGCTTTGTCCATGCCAACTGCCGAGGCTAACACACCACATCCAACATACGGAATACCAGCCAAATCGAGTAATCCTTGAATGGTGCCATCCTCACCAAATGGTCCATGGAGCACAGGGAACACAACATCAAGCGCACGAATTGTCTGTTGCACGTCGTGTTGGCCACGGAGCATCAATGCGGGCGACGCGGCAATTCCTGCAGGAGTCACTGGCGCTTGCACGTGATGACCACCACCCGGCAGGAGATGACGATCTGACAATGACTCAAGCGTCGCTAAGACATCACCACCAGCTAGCCATTGGCCATCTTTGCGAATGCCAATGGGGACAACTTCGTAACGCTGTGGATCAAGTCCGGACAATACCGCCTGCGCAGACACCAGTGACACCTCATGCTCGCCTGATTGACCGCCAAATATTACTCCAATGCGCGTACGTTGCATCATTAATTACCCCTTCTGACCTATCACACGCTGGTCCCTACCACGATTCACCCAATAATTGCACCTCAGGCTCCAGTGTAACCCCAAACTCACGTAACACGACTGATTGCACATGAGCCACAATTGCACGGATATCAGCACTTGTTGCCCCACCTTGGTTTACAATATAGTTCGCATGTTTGTCGGCAATTATTGCATTACCGTGCGTATATCCTTTGAGACCAGCAGTCTCAATCAACCGTCCGGCCGAATCATCTGGCGGATTCTTAAATACGCTACCACACGACGACCCTTGTGGTGTTTTGCTCCGACGTAATGCGGCTGTTTGCGCCATTGCATCGCCAAGGCGTGCTGGATCATCCCGCACGAGTTGAACCGTAGCTGCAACCACAATTGGACCAATATCACCAACATGCATGCCATCGCGCATGTATAGCGAATTGTGTCGCTTAATCGCACTGGTACGATAGGCAAACGATAATGCATCGGGGGTACAGGTCATCAGTGTACCATCTCGCCACAGCTCGACGTGAGCCACGCTCTGAGCCATATCACCACCGTAACAGCCCGCGTTTCCGTATACCGCACCACCAAACGTACCCGGTAAACCCTCGGCCCATGTCAGACCAGCCCACCCGGCATTACTCAGTTGACGGACACTACCAGCCATTGGTGCTCCAGCTCCAATAGTAACATCTGCTACATCAGATTGGGCGTCAATGCGTATTGAATTATCACGCATGCGAATTACCACACCAGGTAATCCGTGACTGCTCATTAACATGTTACTACCGCCACCCAAAATCCACACTGGAAGTTGACGGTGCTCCGCAAATGCAATGGCCTGTACAAGTCCATTTGGAGTACGAACACTCGCCAGATAACGCGCTACGCCACCGATACGCCATGACGTCATCGGCGCCAAATCAACATATTCGGTAATCGTCAACTCCGGCAACGACATGACTTACTGCTCCAATACCTGCAACACACCTGGCCCCACTCGAGTACCGTCGCCGGCACTCATAGTAATCACAATATCACCGGCCTTGAGTTGCGTCACCAAATAGGCAATACTCTGATCAACATCACCGCTAGCATAGGCATCAGCATGATTAAGCGATTGTGCCAACCACTCGGCATCAATACCAGGAATTGGCTGCTCACGTGCAGGATAAATCGCACCGATAAGGACCTTGTCCGCATCATGAAACGCTTCGCGCCAGGCATCAGCAAACATTTGGGTGCGACTGTAGGTATGTGGCTGGACGTAAGCGATTATTCGCTGCTGAGGAAAATGCCGGCGTGCCGCCGCCAAAACTGCTTTAACCTCGGTTGGATGATGAGCATAATCATCAATCACCTGTATACCCTGTGCCGTTCCTTTATGTTCAAAGCGACGCCGTGCTCCACAAAATGCCCCAATCGCTTCGGCTGCACGCACAGGATCTGCGCCTGCCATGATGGCAGCCGCATATGCTGCAACGCTATTTGAAACATTATGTAATCCAACCAAATGCGTTGTCAACGGCCGATACAAGCGCATTGCCAATGAGCGTCGATCATAATGCCATAATTGAAACTGCTGTGTTGTCCCATCAACATGAATGGCACTTGCTGACCAATCGAGGGGAATTCGCGCACATGCCACCGGGTTACTTGACAACTCATGGTCAATCCCGTACCACCGTACATTCGGACGATCAATGGCGCGACGCACACCAATATCATCTCCAGAGACCAACACGCGATCAGCGTGTGGTACTTGTTGCACAAACTGACGGAATGACTCCTCATAGTCATCAAGTGTTGGATAGATATCGACATGATCAAGCTCGAGTGTTGTCACCACAGCGATGTCTGGCGTTAATGCCAAGAATGTCCGATCGTATTCGTCTGCCTCAATCACAAACGGCGCATCCGGGGAACCCCACGCCGCACTCCGGGGCAAGTCGGGGACATCAGCACCGAGCAAATAGCCGGGCTCAAGTCCCGAATGATGCAATGCTAATGCAATCATGGCACTTGTAGTGGTCTTACCGTGTGTACCAGCCACCGCCACAATCCGTCGTTGTATCGACCATTCACGCCACAAATCATGACGACGCAAACACGGAATACCACGCACAACCGCAGCATCGAGCTCTGGATGAGGGGCCCGAACCGCCGAGGTAGCGATGACAGCATCAGTATGATTCGGTAACGGATTGGTGTGGCCAAGGTGAATAGTCACACCTCGAGACTCTAGTGGTGCCCAGGCATTACTACGATTCGCATCACTACCAGTGACTGTATGCCCTTGATCAAGTAATATATGCGCAATCGCGCTCATCCCAGCGCCCCCAATACCAACGATGTGATAGTGCATATCGTTATCCCTTTGCTATGCGTTGCAACAGGTGTGCCATATGCATTGCTGCATCGGGGCGAGCTAGACTCGCCATTGCGCTACGCATTGCATTGCGTGCCTCAACCTCAGTAATTAGATACATCATTGCAGGGAGTAATTCATCAGGTAGCTGAATGTCGTTGACCTTCTGTGCCGCATGATGTCGTACCAAATAATCGGCGTTCTCATCTTGATGGACATATGGATACGGCACAAGAATAGCCGGAAGTTGGGCTGCAGGGAGCTCACCCAACACCGATGCACCACTACGACACACCGCAAAATCTGCTGCCGCCAACGCTGCAGTCATTGTCACCGCGCCATCCGCGGCCAAATATGGATAGAGATGATACCGTGACTTGAGCTCAGGGGTCAACTGTTGGTAGTACTGACGCAACGTCGATTCGTCACCCTCACGGCCACAGACATGCAACACATGTGCATGTGGCAGGATGTGCGTCAACAGTGCCGCTACCGCGAGGTTCACACTACGCGCACCTCGACTACCTCCATACACAAGCATCAGCGGCATATCTATGGGGATATCCAATTGCTGGCGCAATGCCGCACCAGCATCAGGATGAATCATCGTACGCACCGGATAACCAGCAACCGCAAGGTGACGGCGATTGCCATGCCATGTAGTCGCATCAACTGCACTCAATCGTAAATAAGGTGCAGCATCGGGAACACTCCCGAGGGTTACCGTGGCAATCCGTGATAATAACCGAACAGCCAACCCCGGTACCACGTCAGGCAAATAAATAGCACATGGCACACGCATCAGCCATGCTGCCAAAAATAGCGGGACACATACATACCCGCCTGTACCAAAGATAGCAACTGGGCGTTCGTGACGGATCAAACGAACCGCCTGTACAACACCACGCATCAGCCGAACAATGTTGCGCAAGAGATTAGGCAAACTGCGACCGCGAACCGCGGCAGCATCAATAGCATAGAACGGCAATGCGCTTTCGCGGCGCACCAAATCACCCTCCATGCCATCTGGGCTCCCTACGTAGGCGACACGTGTATTACCGGCGTGGTCGAGAGCGCTTGCTACCGCCAACGAGGGGTAAACGTGACCACCAGTCCCCCCTCCTGAGACTAGATACAAAGGTTTTGAATGTGTTGAATTGCTCACTAACGCGCCTCGCCATGCTGATTTGATCGTGTTCAATCAAGGTGTACTTCGAAATGTTGAGCAAAATCCCTACCGCTACCATGCTCATCATCAGCGATGAACCACCATAACTCAAGAACGGCAAGGTGATACCGGTAAATGGCACCAACGTGGTAACCACAGCCAAATTAATAATAGCCTGAAAAACGATCCATATAGTCAAACCAATTGCTAATAATGCACTAAATGTGGTTGGAGCCGAACGGGCAATTCGGAACCCGCGGTACGCTATGAATGCAAAGCACCCTACCACAAACAACGTACCAAGAATACCGAACTCCTCACCAACAATTGCCAAAATCGTGTCAGTGAATGACTGTGGCAACCACAAGTACTTTTGACGTGATTGCCCCAACCCAGTCCCAAAAATCCCACCTGATGCCAATGCATATAATGCATGTAATGGCTGAAACCCCGAACTACTGTAGTATGCAAATGGATCAAGCCAGGCATTGATGCGTTCAAGTCGATATGATGCCGCAGTAATTGCAAGCACAAAGATGAGCAAGCCCGATACGGCCACCGCCAGTAGATGCAAAATATTAGCACCAGCAATAAAGTAAATCAGCGCCGACATCGTAATGATGACCATCGTCGACCCGAGGTCACGACCGACCATCACAAGCGCAGTGATAACACCTAAAATTACACCAAACGGCAAAATACCCGTCGTTACACTTGTCAATCGCCCGCTTCGCCGTGATAACCAGCTTGCCAAATAGACGACTAACGCCAACTTGGCGAACTCCGACGGCTGAAAACTAAAGAAGCCGAGGCGAATCCAGCTCCGCGAATTGTTTACCTCGGTCATCTCTCGTGGTAACACAAACCCCGTTAAAAACAACAACACAATCGCACCAATCAACATATGAAGTGCATATCGACGCCAAAACCGATAGTCAATTCGCTGCGTAATCAGCATACCAACAGCCCCAACCATCGCAGCAAACAGTTGTCGGAACATGTAATAAAAGCCATTGTCGTGATTGACAAAGCCCTCCACAAACGATGAGCTATAGACCATCACCAATCCAAATGGCACCATTACACCAATACAAATCAACAACTGATAATCAGGTTGGTGCTTGACTCGTTCGGTATGACTTGTGGCAATACTACCGGTTGTATCACTTGCACTCATGATTGTGCCCCTCCTGCGATTATCCGAAGTCAACTGCAGGGATAACAGTGGCTACCACCACAAACAACACCACAAAAAACACGCCTATACCATACCATGCCCATGATGGAATTTGACGCACCGGATGCATCTCACCATCAGCACTCCACACAAGTTGCATCCGCGGCATCAAACAAAATCCCGTGACCAATCCACCAATAAATCCGCCAATATGCGCCATATTGTCGATATTTGGTGCACTCAGACCAATGCCGATATTAATCACTGCCATAAATAAAATGTTGGCAATGTACTGCCGTGCATCACCGCCAAACACCTTGCGATTCAACAAAAAGAATACGAGTGCCGCACCTACTAGTGCAAAGACAGCACCTGATGCTCCAACCGACGGATTCGCTGTAAATACATATGATGCAACTCCACCAGCAAACCCTCCAACAAAGTATATGAACAAAAATCGTTGAGATCCGGTCATACGCTCGACATCTGACCCAATTGAACTAATCGCCAATGTGTTAAACAACAAGTGCAATACACCACCATGCAAAAACATCATCGTCAAAAATCGATAATACTGATCGGCTGCAGCGATGGCGATATTGTCTTTGGCACCCCAAATCAACAAAATATCACTTACCGGCATCGATTTATACCGAATTCCTACCCAGTCCAGCATAGCTGGAATCACATAGACTGCGATGTTTAACGCCATGATTATCCGCACAAACGGCGTACTATCTTGCCAAAAGCGTTGAAGACCACTCGTTAGTGGTGACGGTGACGCACTCATCATGCCTCCTCGGCGCATAGCTGCACCACAATTCGGCGGAATTCATCGCCGCGGTGAAACTCATTACGGAACATACCAAAACTCGCACATCCCGGCGACAACAAAATCGTCGCTGGGCGGATATCGATTGCATGTGCATAACGAATAGCCGCCTCAAATGTATCAAATACACCCTCAATCCGATCGCCAAGCCCGGCATCATGCAATGCCTGTGCTAGGCGTTCGGTGGCAGTACCATGCAACAGAACAACCTTCGCAACATGCTGATAGGCAACCTGCGCAAGGTAATCGAACTCAAGTTTCTTGTCGGCACCACCAGCAATCCAAATAATCGGCTTGGGCATACTTTCGAGTGCCACAATAGCTGCATCTGGCATTGTAGCGGCTGTATCATTGACAAACATATGTCCAGCATGGGTTGTTATATGTTCTTGACGATGATCCACTCCAACAAACGTCCGGAGAGCAGGGGCTATGGCATCAATTGGCATACCGCTTCGTATGACAATCGCCACGGCCATTGCAACATTCGCCAACTGATGTTGCCCGACAACCTGCACATCATCATGCGTTGCAACAGCCACAATACCTGTGGAGGTAGCAACACAAAGCACATCATGTTCCCACCACACCGAACCGAGAGACGGTTGCCGCAACGGGGCGCTATCACTCCAACAAATCTGGCCTGGCATCGTTTTTGCGAGCTGTTGAAGGACCGTGTCGCTATCACGAAGTATCAATGTGTCCGTGGCTCGTTGATGGCGACCAATCGCCGCTTTTGCAGCAATATACGGCTCCATCGTGCCATAGCGATCAAGATGATCGGGATGAATATTGGTAATGGCCGCAATGTGTGGACTAAGGCCAACATCATTAAGCCCCTCAAGCACAAATGATGATAATTCGAGTACCACCAATGTGTCAGGCGTAATCAGATCAAGTTGCGCTAATGCTGAAATACGCATATTACCAGCAAGTACGGTGTCAGAGCGCCATTGCTTCAAAAGATGTGCAGTAAGCGTTGCCGTCGTCGTCTTGCCCTTGGTACCAGTAATACCAATAATTGGCGCAGGACACTGGCGAAAGAAGAGGGTCATCTCCATTTCGATCGCAGCACCTGCAGCACGGGCAATGGCCACATATGGTGAGGTTGCCGGTACAGCTGGGTTCTGTACAACGATATCGCAGGTTGCAAAATCAACATCACGATGCTCACCAAGTACAAAAGTAATAGGCAAGTCTGCTAATGCGTCTATTGATTCGCGCAACAAATCAGGGGAGCGTAAATCGGTGACTGTTACAACAGCACCCTGTTCAGCACAATAACGCGCTACCCCGAGTCCACCGCCGTGAACTCCAAGTCCCATAACGGTGACTTTTTTGTTGCGTAAATCCATATCTCCCCCAACGCTGTCTATTCTTGGACAGTTTGACTGACCGCTTGCGTAGGCACAATCTCTTGTTGTACAAATTGGGGCTGATCAAACGTTAAGGCGAGTGAAATACCCAATAATGACGCAATCATCGTAATCATGACAAACCGCTGAGTGATTTGTGTTTCACTCCAACCTGTTAACTCAAAATGATGATGGAGTGGCGCCATGCGGAACAACCGCTTCGGTGTACCTATAAACCGACGAGTTAATTTAAAATATACTTTTTGGAATGCAGAGGACAATGTCTCACCAACAAACACAATACCAATAATGGGCAATAGCAACCACTGCTGTGATTGCAATGCGATGACCGCTAACACCGCTCCTAATGCCATTGATCCCAGATCACCCATGAACACCTGTGCAGGATGTGCGTTGTACCACAAAAAGGCCACGCATGCACCCACAAGGGTAAAACTCAACGTCATTAAGTTTGTGAACTCACCATTGAGGAATGCAATTACGCCGTAGGCCCCAAACGCAATTGCCAAATTCCATCCTGCCAGACCATCAAGTCCATCGGTGATATTGACGGCATTGCTCGTGGCAACAATGATAAACGCTGCCACCGGAAAAAACCAAAACCCGATGTCATATGTGCCCACAAATGGGATACGTACAAGTCCTGAGTGTGCCAAACCATACGGCTGTGGCAAGTACAACACAAGGCTGATTAATAACGCCAGAATAATCTGGAAGGTTAATTTGACACCCTCAGTAAAGCCATATTGCTCTTTGGCTGATTTCTCAAGTGACAAATAGTCGTCAACGGCCCCCAAAATACCATAGAGCACCATAGTGGCAAGTGGCAGAAGCATCGACCAACGATCCACTAAATTAAACGCCATAGTCAACAAAATGACCGGCACAATAATCATTACTCCGCCCATGGTCAATGTGCCCATTTTGACTAAGTGCGATTCAGGACCATCGACACGAATGCGCTTGGCGATTTTGTGTTGACGCAACATCGGCAACAAAAAGTGGCCAAAAATCAATGTTACGACAAATGCACCAGCCGCCAGCAACAATGCACGCGACATATCTTGCACGAGTAATGCACGGAGAGTGTCTTGCACAATTATCCCCTTACCTCTTTGATGAAACCGTACTCAATCACCATCCAGTACCACACAGTACTGGCCCCCGGGTCATGAATACCTAAGGTTGCAATGCGACAGCGACTGCAACGAATGCACATGCCATTGCAACAATAACAAATCGTTGCGTAATTTGTGGATTACTCCAACCATGTAGCCGCAGATGATGGTGTAATGGCGCCATAGTAAACAACCGAACTGGCGTGCCAGTGCGCCAACGAGACCACTTATAGTAGTACACCTGCGCAAATGATGACAACCCCTCAACAACAAACACAGCACCGATGAGTGGTAATAATATCCACTGCTGTGACTGCAATGCAATCATAGCCAATACACCACCCAGCGCCATCGAACCAAGATCACCCATAATTACCGGCGCCGGGTATGAATTGAACCAAAGATACCCAGCACATGCACCAACCAGTGTAAAACTCAATGCCATTAAGTTGGTAAATTGTCCGTTGATAAAGGTAATCACTCCATAGGTTGCAAACGCAACCAATAATGTCCACCCTGACAAACCATCGATACCATCTGTAATATTAACCGAATTTACTGTGACCCATATGATAAATGCACCAATTGGAACAAAATACATGCCAATATCAATAAACCCCAGCAACGGAACCCAAGTAATTCCCGCATGGGCAAGTCCGTATGGTTGTGGTAAATACAGAATAGCGCTTGCAACCACGGCAATCAACATTTGGCAGAACGCTTTAACCCGCTCTGTTAACCCATAGTGGTGTGAATTAACACGTGTCAATGAATAATAATCATCAACCATACCGAGAAGCGCATAACTCACCATCACGCCAAGGGGTAATAACATTGACCAGCGGTCAACCAAATTAAACACAACTGTTATGACAATCACTGGAATAACAATCATGATACCGCCCATCGTGAGTTGCCGATATGATTGCACCTGATCGACCATATTAATTCGTTCGCGCTTGAGCAAGTTCAGGTAGCGCAACACACGCAACCAACCACGACCAGTCAGCAAGACAATTAATGCGGCACCAACCGCTAACAACAACACACGAGCAGCATCGTTGACTAAGAGAGTGCGTAGTATATCGAGCATCAATGCCTCCATCTGTCGAGTGTCTCATTATCAGACGTTAGCGCGGATGGCCGTCACAATATCTTCCATATGCATGGCACGGGAACCTTTTATTAATACACAATCACCGGGCTGTATCAAATCACATACCACTGGGATAGCACTCTCCGTATCTGGCGCAAAATAGACGGCATTCATACCAAGTCGTTGAGCCTCTGCCCCAATCCATGTTCCTCGGCTCCCGACAGCAACAAGCACATCGGTACAGCGTAGTGCTAACTCACCTAGTGCCCGGTGCGCCGACTCTTCGATATGGCCAAGTTCACGCATATCTCCTAATACTGCCACACGTCGACTCGACACAGTTGCCAATAATTCGAGTGCAGCCTGCATCGATGTCGGCGCAGCATTATATGTATCATCAATGATTTGCGTATTGTTGACGCCTTGATAAATAACAAACCGTACCTGCGTAATATCCTGGGCGATGGCATCAGATACCACCTCAAAGGGGATACCAATCACCTCTGCCACAGCAAATGCCGCCAAAAGATTACGCACCTGATGGAGTCCGGGGGATGCAAGGTGAATAATCCCATCATAGGATTGACTCTCCACACGAAAACGCGTCCCTGCCAGACCGAGCTGTTCAATATCGCAGGCGCGGACATCGGCGTGCGCCGAAAATCCATAGCGTACCACTCGAGCTGATGTCAACGTAGCCATTGCATCAACGCGCGGATCATCGGCGTTCAAGATGGCAACACCATCAGCCGTGAGTGACTGGACTAGCTCAGATTTGGCGGCAGCAATCGCCTCGATACTACCCATACGTTCGAGGTGCGAAGGGCCAACAGTTGTCACCACGGCAATATTAGGCTTCGCGATGCTGGCAAGTAAGGCAATCTCACCGGCAGCATACATCCCCATTTCAAAGACCGCAGCGTGATGTGTCGCATCGATACCAAGCGTAACCAACGGCAATGTCGATTCGCTGTTATAACTGCGAGGGGTTTTGTGGGTAGACATGGAGCGCGATACCACAGCTGCAATCATTTCTTTGGTGGATGTTTTACCGACACTCCCAGTAATACCAATGACCCAATCCACATCATGTTGTTGACGATGCCAAGCCGCCCAGCGTTGCAATGCGGTCAATGGGTCATCAACTGCCACAAGCAACACCCCATCCCATGTGTTAGGAATATGATATGGTGCAAAAACTGCAGTCCACCCATGGGTCAATGCCAAATCACCGGCGCGTGATTGATCTACCAATGCAACAACCGCCCCGTTGGCGGCAGCGGCAGTCAGATAGTTATGTCCATCTACTTTGGCGCCAACTAACGCGACAAATACACCACCAGCTTGTACCAACCGCGAATCAATCGCCACATCGCTGATCGTGCGACTCTGCCATTTAGTGGGAATAATTGGTTCATGGCGCTGGTCTGCAAGTTGGATACCCCACAATAAATCACGCAGCGTTAGTCGCATTTATTCACCACCTATCACGCCAGTGCGCTGTCCATCACCGACAAGCGCATTGTTGGGGGCGATTCTGTCGTACCGCATTAACTCGGCCACAATCTGCCGATAAACAGGCAATGCAGTACGCACCCCCCAAATATCATCTTGTGGTCGATCGATTTTGACTAGCACAGCATAGCGTGGCACCTCAATTGGCGCCATACCCACTACAGAACCGATGGTTTGGTTCTCGTAACCTCCAAAACCATCAGGAATGGAGGATGTACCAGTTTTGGCACCCACAGTAAATCCAGGGACCAACCAATTTGTGTCTGGTTGGCGTGCGTTCACATAGTGATTTGCCGAGCGCTGGAGCATTACTCGCACGCGTCGAGCCACGTCAGGCGAGATAGGGCGCCCTTGTTCGCGCGGTTCAGTTACCTCACAATTACCTTGGTTATCACATTTTTGTTGGACCACATACGGTCGCATCATCACACCATTATTGGCGACCGTGGCTGCCATACGCACGATTTGGAGCGGCGTAGCACTAATCCCTTGGCCGAACGAATTTGTATTGAGGTTGATAGGAGTATAGTACTGACTATTTGGCTTCCAGAATAAACCAGGTGACTCGCCAGGGAGTTCGATACCGGTGAGGCGACCAAAGCCGAACCCCTCGACTGCACGATAAAACTCCGCTTCTCCCATCATTTCAGCAAATAAAATAGCCCCGACATTACTCGAATAGTACAGCACGTCAGCCGGCGTAATCATGCCGTTGCCATTTTTATCAAAATTACCAAGATTGTAGTCATAGCGACGAATAACGCCATTGTCCTCAACCTTGACGTTTTCATCAAATGCATTGACCTGCAGTCCTGCAGCCACAGTCAAAATTTTGAAGGTTGAACCAGGCTCATACACCCCAGCAACCGCCGGGTTGATATTATATACCTCGGGCTCGACCTTGCTGTATTCATTTGGATCAAACGTAGGAAAGCTTGCCATACCCAAGATGGCACCAGTCTTCACATCCATGACTATTGCTGTGCCACCGGATGCTCCATGGCGGACAACTGCCGTGCCGAGCTCTTTCTCGACCAGATGTTGCACGAAAGGGTCAATAGTCAGGGTTAGTTCACTCCCCTGCTCGGGTTGGATGCGCTCATAGGGACGAGCCCATATTGGGTTCTGGTTGATATCGACTTCAGCAGTAATCACTCCATTGGTACCACGCAGAATGGTATCAAACGACGACTCAACACCAGCAATACCTACACCATTGAGATTCGTTGCACCAATCACATGTGAGGCAAACTCACCTTGTGGATAAAATCGCCGTGGTTCATACACTAAATATAAACTACGCTCTTCAAGAATCGCGATTTTGTCGGCCATTTCAGGCGTCAACCAGCGTTTTAGTGGCACCCATTCACGCCGCGTATCAATGAGCTTGGCCAACACTTGCTCTGATGGGATATCAAGAATCGCCCCAAGTGTCACTGCCAAACGCGCCGACTCATCAGCGAGGACTTGCTTCGGTACTACATACAAACTTTGACGATCAACATCAAGTGCCAAGACATTACCCAAACGATCTTTGATGACACCACGACTCGCTGGCACCTCAATGACTCGATTAATCTCGGCGCTGGCACGTTTGGCATACCCTTGTCGGTCGAGAATTTGCACGTCCGCTAACTGCACAACAATGCGCCCTAGTAACATCAGGGTCAACATGAATACGGCAACAAGCCGCCATGGATGCGCTAACACAGTCCGAGGTGCATCCTCAGCCAGCCCAGGTCGCACATCGTTATGACTACTCATGGAGTCGGCTCCACTAGTTGCGATATCACTATTTGGCCTTGTTCGTTCCGTAAAACCATATAATACATCTCGGCATCTTGAACTGGAATCATGCCCGAATCAGTGGCGTATTTTTCGATGCGCTCAATCGATTGCGCATCGGCAATCTGCAATAACATTGATTTGTACTCGCGGTCAAGCTTTGTCTGCTCACGCAAGAGTTTGTCGATTTCGTGACCAGTTTGCGCAACACGTACGGTTTGACCAATCGTAGCTACACCGAGTATCGCCAAAAAAATAGCTGCCACAATATAGCCTCGGCTCGCCCCCATTTGCACATATCGACGCAACTCCCAACGCTGTCGTCGGGCTTGCTGCAACGGAAACAACTGTCGTAATGGGACGGCCATATGCTAACCTCGTGTTTCTTTAGGATGTATAGCTATTCATTCACCAAGGAGTGCAGAAGCAATGTTACGACAAGCTGTAGTATAACCTAATTCATGGTTACTTGTCTACGTTCGATAACCCGAAGCCGAGCGCTACGACTGCGCGGGTTGCTTCGTTGTTCGTCATCGGTTGCTTCTTGCGGTTTGGGGGTTAATATCTCGAAGTCGGCGCGGTCATTCTGCAATGCGGCTGCCCGAAAAGCATGCTTGACAATGCGATCTTCAAGTGAATGGAAGCTAATGATTGCCAGACGTCCCCCCGGCGCCAGCAACCCCAATGCCTCCGGAATAACAGTGGTTAAGCCATCGAGCTCGCGATTGACTGCGATGCGCAAGGCCTGGAATGTGCGTGTCGCCGGATGAATACGCCCATGTCGCCCACCAAGGGCTCGGGTCACCAGATCCGCCAGCTCACGCGTCCGCGTTATCGGTTGTTTGCGACGATACTCGCCAATAAACCGTGCGATGCGCCGTGAACCACGCTCTTCACCATACAAAAAAATCAGATCGGCGAGACGCTTTTCGTCAAGCGTATTCACCAAATCAGCTGCCGTAGTTGGACCATCGGGATCAAGACGCATATCAAGCGGTGCATCGTGTTGAAACGAAAACCCGCGCTCGGGTGTATCAAGCTGATATGACGAAACACCTAAATCCAACAAAATACCGTCTACATCCTGCCAGCCACATTTTGCCACGAATCGCGCCACATCGGCGTAGTTACCACGAGCAAGGTGCACACGATCGCCGAACTGCGCTAGTCGCGCCTGTGCCGTCGCCAATGCAACTGGATCAAGGTCAATCCCGAGCAAGTGACTCTCGGCACTCGCCGCCAAAATACCCTCGGCATGACCAGCACCACCCAATGTTCCATCAACAAAACGGAGCCCTTGGGCTGGCTGTAAATAAGCGAGAACCTCCTCGCGCATGACTGACACATGATGAAAGGTGTTCATGAATGCTCGTGATTAGAATTTCAAGGTGGTTAACTGAGCCACAAGTTGGTCGGTTTCGGTATCCAACGTCGCCACAGTCTCCTGCCAACGCGTCGGTGACCAAATTTCGAAGTACTTGTTGACTCCGACAATCACGACTTCGTCACCTTCAATATTTGCATAGTCGCGCAAGTTCTGGGGGAGCAAAATACGCCCCTGCTTATCGAGTGTAAATTCAGCCGCAGCCGAAAACAACAACCGTTGCAGATTTCGTGAATGGATCTCCCCAGGCGGCAAATCACTTACCTGATCAGCAAGCTTCTGCCACGAATCCATGGCTAAACCCATTACACAGTGGTCGTATCCACGGGTAATTACGAGCCCCTCTTTTAACAACGTACGGAACCGTGCTGGGATTGCCAGCCGGCCTTTGTCATCTAAATTGTGCTCGTATTCGCCGAGAAACATCGCGGCTCCTTACCGATGTGATATCACAATTATAAGTGCAATATCCCCACTTTTCCCCACTTTTCCCCACTTGTGTTTAAATTATATGTAAAAATGAAAAATATGCAAGTAGCAACATCGCCAGAACCACACAGTTTGTAGTCATAAATCGTGCTACGATACAACCACATAACTGTGGTAAAACACCACAAATATCCACATGGTGAGGTTCAAATGAGCGAACTTACGCATCTTAATCAGCATGGCGAGGCCCACATGGTTGACGTTGGCGCCAAGCCCGACCAAAAACGCCGCGCTACCGCTCGCGGACATATCACGCTCGCACCACATACCCTCAGTTTGATTGTCAGTGGTGGACTCCCCAAAGGTGATGTACTTGCTGTCGCACGCATTGCAGGAATCATGGCTGCCAAGAAAACCTCCGACCTGATTCCTCTTTGTCACCCACTCGCAATTACCGCCGTTGATGTGGTGTTTACTCCTGACGACCACGGGATTCTCATCGACGCTACTGTGGCCACCACCGGCAAAACTGGCGTCGAAATGGAGGCGCTCACTGCGGTCAGCGTCGCAGCACTCACCATCTACGACATGTGCAAAGCTGTCGATAAACAGATGGTAGTCAGCGCTATCCACCTCGTCGAAAAAACCAAAAGCGATGCACATGCACAGTGATACATTCCTGATGCTATGAAGCAGCAGTCATTCATAGCCTAGGAATAGATCGTTCGTATAAGATTGTTCAAATTGTTATGGCGTTGGAGTGTTGGTACAAATTGAACAGTATGTGGGTGTCTCACTCGGTACTGCCGTTGGCAAATCCTCCGTCGCTGTCGCCATGGCTGTTTGCGTAGTCGTACGCGTAGTCGTACGCGTAGTCGTTCGTGTGGTTGTTCGTGTAGGACGCCGCGTCGCTGATGCTGTTTTTGATATAGTCACAGTTATTGTCGGACGCTTAGTGGCTGGTTTACGCGTATTCGTGGCTATTGCTGTCTCTGTTGCATATAATATGCCAATTGTTTGAGTACGCATGGTAATAGTCGTCTGCATCGCATAAGCAGTACGGGCAGTATCTGTTGCACGCGCCATAACCGGACTAGCCTCACGTGTCTGTTGCATAGACTGACGAGTTGCTTGTACCTGTACTTGTGCGGATCTCGTCTCCATCGCAGTGACTATCTCTTGTTCGCGACGAAACGCAGTTTGGGTCATTGCAGTAGTTTGTATGAGTCGCGTAGGAGTGCTAGCTGAGGTGTCCAACTGCCATAAATTAGTCAAATGGCACCCTGCTAGCACAATGGCCAATCCGTACATTATCAAACACTATATGATACGTATTGTAATGAATCGTCTCATCATCTCACCTCAAATTATGCATATCTGTACGAGATATTGTGTGTATACACCTAACTTGAATTGTATTGTAATTTGTCTATGGAACCTATCGAAACCCACAATCGCATTCGCCGCGAAAATCAACCTAACTATTACCAACTATACCGTCGAATATTGGTTACTGACCACTACTTGGTACCGTAATTTGCCCCGCACTGTTACTACCCCATGCAATCACACTGCCGTCAGACAGCACTGCGAGTGAATGATTTGCTCCAGCAGCGATAGCCACAGCGTCGACTACGGTGGCAGGCACCGTGGATTGTCCTGCACTGTTGTTCCCCCACGCCACCACACTACCATCGGCTAATAATGCCAATGAATGATTCGCACCTGCAGCAATCCCCACCGCATTCACCACCGTGGTTGGGACAGTAATCTGCCCAGCACTATTACTGCCCCACGCCACCACACTGCCATTGGCCAATACTGCTAGCGAATGATTCGCACCTGCAGCAATCCCCACCGCATTCACCACCGTGGTTGGGACGGTCACTTGGCCATTACTGTCGTCCCCCCATGCTATGACACTCCCATCAGATTGCAACGCAAGTGAATGCACACCTCCTGCAGCAATCGCCGTCACAGATGAAAGAGAGCTGGGAATGGAGATTTGATTTGAATAATTTTCACCCCACCCCATAACAGTTCTATTTGCCTTGAGAGCAAGCGAAAAATCAGATCCTGTGGCAATAGCTAGAACTCCACTTAATCCAACAGGTATTTCAATTTGCAGATAATCATTGTCTCCCCAACCAACAACTGTTCCATCTGCTTTGAGTCCAAGAGAATGATACTGGGAGGCGACCACAGCTACAAATGGACCAGCAGGAGCAGTGATTTGGCCGTATGCATTGTTGCCCCAGCCTACGACCTCGCCTGATCGAATGACTAACGAGTGCGCAAGACCACCTGCAATGACACTCCGATTCGTGACTGTTGGTGTACTCGTGGCGGTTGGTGTACTCGTGGCGGTTGGCGTACTCGTGGCGGTTGGCGTACTCGTGGCGGTTGGCGTACTCGTGGCGGTTGGCG
>JBMTAN010000046.1:0-25610 GCA_049428765.1 Roseiflexaceae bacterium | reverse complement strand
TCGGTTGGCGTTGGCGTCTCGGTTGGGGTATTTGACGGCGTCGACGTTTCAGTCGGCGTTGCTGTGTCGGTTGGGGTATTCGATGGCGTCGACGTTTCAGTCGGCGTTGCGGTGTCGGTCGGCGTGCTGCTTGGAGTCAACGTTTCGGTTGGCGTGGCGGTATCCGTTGGGGTATTCGACGGCGTTGGGGTCTCAGTCGGTGTTGGCGTCTCGGTCGGGGTGGCGGTGTCAGTTGGGGTATTGGATGGTGTCGACGTCTCGGTTGGTGTAGGTGTTGTCGTAATGTATAACACACCGATTGCCGCATCCGCTGTGGCGGTAGCTGCATTTGGTTCGGATCCGTAATTGACGATAATTGCCGTATTTGTCGCTGTCGGTGTCTCTGTTTCGGTCGGTGTTGGTATCGGTGTATCTGCTTGTGGTTGTGAAAAGTTAATTCTATAGATGCTCCCCGCTACGCCATACTGATCAGCACGTCGCAACGTATTTGGTGTCATGGTATAGATCGGTATGCGTGTCAGGGTACGCATAGGAGTTGTCGTGCGTAACTGTGCTCGAGTCGGCGTTATCTGGTTTATCCGGATTGGTGTGGCCGTCGACCGGATGATGATTTCATGCGCACTTGCTGGCCGTAACATGTTGTATGCCGATGCCATGATCTGCCAAATAATCAATATCGCAATCAAAACACGTGTCTGTGTTGACAATAAGCGCATCAGTGTTTTTCCTAGTGTGAAGTACCGTGCATAATTACCTAATTATTGTAAACAAACGCATTTAAAATATAAATTTTTATGATTACGACTCGATGAATAATAGTAAAAATAATGTAAATTATACGATTGATTATTTAATTATTTGGCATTGAAATGCAAAAAGTAATTATATTCAATGAATTAAATTTTAATTTCATTACATTAAAAATTCACTGTAATCTTCTTGTTATATTTCCTTTTTTGCGTAGATATTAAATTAACAGTATCATTTATATGAGTGAGTTGGCAGTAATGATTGAGGTACGATATGGCAGGCAGTTCATTCGGGAGTATATTACGTGTGACCACATTTGGTGAGTCACATGGTCCTGCGGTCGGCTGTATTTTAGATGGCTGCCCAGCTGGTATTGCGCTTGATGAGTATATGGTTCAACACGAGCTAGATCGACGTCGTGTTGGTCAGAGCAAAGTTTCATCTCAGCGCAAAGAACCTGATCAAGTGAAGATTTTGTCAGGAGTCTTTGAAGGCAAAACAACTGGTACGCCCATTGCCATGGTCGTGTTTAATCAAGATGCGAAGTCGCAGCACTATAGCAATATCAAGGATTTGTATCGTCCTGGGCATGCTGATTTCACTTGGGATGCCAAATTTGGCTTTCGCGATCATCGCGGCGGTGGGCGCTCAAGCGCCCGTGAGACCATTGGTCGTGTTGCTGCAGGAGCTGTTGCCAAACAATTACTTGCCCACTATGGCATTACGGTCATTGCCTGGGTGCAGCAATGTGCCCACTTGATTGCACAATCACATGACGAGTCTGTTATCGAACAAAACATTATGCGGTGTCCTGACCCTGTAGTAGCCGAGCAGATGATTGCGCTTGTTGACGAGGCGCGTAAGAACCTCGATTCTCTGGGCGGGATTGTCGAGATTCGCGCACGGGGTGTGCCAGCTGGTCTCGGTGAACCCGTGTTCGACAAGATGCAGGCAGATTTGGCCAAAGCGCTGTTTAGTATTCCGGCCATCAAAGGACTTGAGTTTGGGGCAGGGTTCGATGTTGCTACCATGCGTGCATCCGACCATAATGATCCATTCGTGCGTCATCCCGATGGGAGTATTGGCACAGCGACTAACCACCATGGCGGTATTCTTGGTGGTATTACGACTGGTCAAGAGATTACCATGCGTATCGCTGCCAAACCGCCGGCCTCGATTGCGCGCCCACAGCAAACGGTCGATCGCGATGGCAATCCGAGCGAAATCGAAATTGTTGGACGCCATGATCCGACCGTGTTGCCGCGTCTCGTACCAATCGCTGAGTCGATGGTGGCACTGGTACTCGCTGATCATCTGCTCCGTCAGCGCACTGCCCGCCTAGCGTGGGACGAGGATGAGGTCGAGTAATGCCTGAACTCCCCGAAGTAGAGCAGGCAGCCCGTACGCTTGGCGAACAGGTTGTTGGGGCCACATTTGATGGTACTGTACGCTGTAGCTGGGCACGAACCATTGACAGTTATGCTCCAGCAGTGATCGGTGCACGTCTCACGGATATGCAGATTACTGGCTGGCGTCGCCGTGCCAAGTGGATTTTGTTGGCGCTGTCGAGTGCGGATACATTTGTTGCTCACCTGCGGATGACTGGGCGGTTTGTAGTATGTCAGCGCGCTGATGATGATATTCCACAACAGCGGGTGGCTTTTGGTCTGCATGATGGTCGTGAGATTCGTTTCGTCGACCAGCGTAAGTTTGGGCGTATCTTCGTAATGGATCCGATGCAACTTGCCGAACTCGATGCTGCCCATGGCCCCGAACCACTCGATGATGTGCTGACGCCTGCCCAATTTTTTGCACGACTACAAAAGACCCAGCGCGCGATTAAGCCGGTCTTGCTCGATCAAAGTATTATTGCCGGTATCGGAAATATTTATGCAGACGAGGCACTCTGGCGGGCGCACATTCATCCACTAACTCCAGCGAATCGCCTGACTTTTGCACAGATTGAGCTACTGTTGCAGTCGATTCGAGCAGTGCTACATCAAGCACTCACCAATGGTGGGAGTACCTTGCGCGATTATCGCGATAGTTATGGCGCCAAAGGGACACAGCAAGATAACTTTCAGGCCTATGATCGAACGGGCCAGCCGTGTTATCGTTGTGGTAACTCAATCGTGAAGACTGTCGTGGCTCAGCGTGGCACACATCTGTGTCTCACGTGTCAACCATTGCCATAAAGAGTTGTTATAATGGTGTTCAGGTATATATGCCCCCGTAGCTCAGTGGATAGAGCGACGGTTTCCTAAACCGCAGGTCGGCCGTTCAAGTCGGCCCGGGGGTACCAGACGGGGCAGTGTAACAACTGCCCTGTTTTTTTGCGTTATACAGCATAGATAATTCTTGAATATTTCATCATTACGTAATAAAATGCTAGTGTAAATAAGAGAGGACAATATGGCACAACGCATTTTTAAAAAAATACTTACGTTCCTCAAAATAGTATCAGTATGTGTTGTAGGATTAGTCATTGTATTTGTATTGTATGCATTTGGAGAAGATTGGTTGCTCCAACTGCGCCGACTCACAACCCAAATGATGCGTGAAGATGCTGTTCATACGGAGGCTCTAGAGATTCGACCGATTGAATGGCGCACTTGTGATGATGACGTCGTTACCGAACTTGGGTTTGAGTGTGGGACAATAACAGTCCCGCTTGACTATGCTATTCCACAGGGTGACACCATTGATATAGCGGTGATTCGCTACAAAGCCCAAGTGCAACGACAAGGGGCAATCTTGTATAACCCAGGTGGACCCGGGGCATCAGGATTTAATATGGTGGCGTGGATGGGCTCATATTATGTGGGCGAGTTAGGTTTACAGGCATTTGATTTTGTGGGGTTTGACCCACGTGGTGTTGAACGATCGAATGGTCTCAAATGTCAGACTGATGCCGAGATCGACAAGTATCAGTTTGCTGATGCCTCTCCTGATACTCCTGAGGATGATGCGTTTTATGATGAGGCAGAAACAGCTTTTGTCACGTCGTGTACCACCAAGTACGGCGATACCCTCCAACACTACTCAACGATAAATACTGCGCGTGATATGGACATGATTCGTGCTGCGCTTGGTGATGAGCAAATTAGTTATTTAGGTGTGTCGTATGGTACGTATCTAGGTGGTGTGTATGCGAACCTCTTTCCGCATCGAGTGCGGGCCATGGTGCTTGATTCGGCGTTCGAGCCGAACGGCGATACGGTTGAAGAGCAGTACACCACGCAATTAGGCGGATTTGAGCGTGCAATGAACAATTGGATTGCGTGGTGTGAGTCTGAGGCTACGTGTGCGTTTCAGGCCGATGATGTTGGCGTACGCTGGGATGCTTTGTATCAGCAATATAATCAATCGCCGGTGACCGCAGCTGATGGGCGAGTAACATACCAAAGTGTAATTATGCGTGCCACCAAAGCTGCACTGTACACTGAATCAAGTTGGGGGCAACTTGCACAAGCGCTTGCTGATGCCGAAAAAGGCAATGTCGTTGGCGTATGGAAATTGACTGATGGTTATTTTGAGCGTGACGAAAACGGCGTATATGCGAGTATCATTCATGCTTTTAATATTATTCACTGCGCAAGTGGCTTCGAGTACAAAGATGTCCCTGATCCTGCGGCACTTTTGGCCAAAATGCAGGCAGTCGCTCCGCGTATGAGTGTGGATATGCGTGCCGAAGACCTGAATGACGGCTCAAGCTGTGATGCAATTATGTATGCCCAAAAGCCTGCATCGATTGGCTACGCTGGCGATGCGCCGATTCTGGTGATTGGGGGTGAGAACGACCCGGCAACGCCGATGCGCTGGTCTGAGAAGATGCGTGACCGTATGGGACCAAGCGCTGTCTTGCTCCGGTATACCGGCGAGGGACACGGTCAAGTACTTAGTGCGAATTGTGTCAATACTGCTGCTGCTGCTACCTTGGTGGATCTTGAATTGCCTGCCGATGATACGGTGTGTCAGCCCGATGATGAGGTCAGTGAGCCAAGCTGGTGGTCAAACGTGCCACGAGCCCAATCAGATGAACAATTTATGGATCGTGTGCAGGTTGAATCGGCTGTGGGTATCTCCCAAAACGATGCATATGCCACTGGATTGATGATGAGTGGCACGACAGATGAGCTGATGGCTCGCATACATCAACGCCTTGAATTACTCGGTTTTCTCCGTGTTGGAGAAATACAAACCCTCGAAAGTGGTGCCCAAATTGCCGATTATTTTATTGAAGGATCATCAATGCGACTGATGGTGGTCGGTCGTGAGTTGACACAAAAGGGTGAATGGGAATATCTCATATCAACAGTCCCTGAGAATCACGGTCTCGTCATGTTTTTTGCGTTTCCATAATGCATGACATCATGCCAAAGGCGACCACAACTGGTCTCATCAAAGCACCAGTTGTGGTCATCATATGCGATTCACGTGATACACTTGTGGAATACGGCTGATTTTGTCAGTACACGTGTTGCAAGCATAGAGTAAATTCGGTAAAATAGAACACAATACACATATCACCCGTTCCCTGCTTAGCCGATCTGTGGCAGGGTTTTTTTGCCCCTGCGTCTTGGTCACATTGTCCGGGAGGGCGTCGTGAATCTCGCCAAAACATGGAATAGTGTACTTGGCTCGTTAGAGCTTCAGTTACCGCGTATTGAGTACAATACCTGGCTACGTCGGAGTGAGTTGGTCCATTTGGATACTCAACTGGCCGTGGTCAGTGTTGCGACGCACATGTTGCGCGAGGCCGTTGAGACACGCTACGGCGCAATGATTGCCGATCAACTCAAAGAAATTCTCGGCTACTCACTCCAAGTGACTATTGTAGTTGGTCCATATACTCATCCGGTAGATCCGGTCTCTACACCGGTCGTACCTGCAGTTTCTGAAGTATCGGTTGCTCCGTCTCCGTCTCCGAGTTCATCTGCCACAAGTGTATTACCAATTATTACTGACGAGATGCTTGAAGCTATGCAAGCCGAGCTCGCCAAACAGGCAGCAGCCCATAATGAGGCAGAGGCCACGGCAGATGCGACAATGGTACCAATCGCTGAACCAAATAGTACCGAGGCAACACGTGCTACTGAGTCTACAACAGCTGAAATTGATGAAGATGTGCCTGCCACAGTAGCAGATGAGGATTCTCCATCAGCGCCAGATCCTGTCAAGCCGGCACCTATTGAGACAGCTAGTACGTTGCGTCCGATTATTTCATCCTTGAGTCGCGATGACGAGACTCCTACCCAAACAGACTTCTTTACGACGGCCACTCGCGGTATGCTTAATCCGCGATTTACCTTTGACCGATTTATTATCGGCTCGAGCAATCGATTGGCTAGCGCCGCCTGTATGGCTGTGGCCGATAATCCGGCACAGGCCTACAATCCGTTGTTTTTGTATGGTGGTGTCGGTCTCGGCAAAACACACTTGTTGCATGCCATCGGCAATGCGGCGTTGGATCGTGACCCTGAGATTAACGTACTGTATGTCTCGAGTGAGAAGTTTACCAACGATTTGATTGAGTCGATTCGCCGGCAGCAGACTGAAGAGTTCCGTATTCGCTATCGTAACATCGACATTCTGCTGATTGACGATATTCAGTTCATTGCTGGCAAAGATGCTACGCAAGAAGAGTTTTTCCATACATTTAACACGTTACATACCGTCGGCAAACAAGTGGTAATGACCTCAGATCGCCCACCCAAAGCAATCCTAACTCTCGAGGAGCGCTTGCGATCACGTTTTGAGTGGGGCTTAATTGTCGATATTCAGATGCCTGACTATGAGACGCGCACAGCGATTCTACGCACCAAAGCTGAGCAAATGACCGTCGATGTGCCTGCTAGTGTAATTGACTTTTTGGCCCAACGCATTCAGAGCAATATCCGCGAGCTTGAGGGTAGCCTCAACCGCGTCGTGGCCTACGCTAAACTCAACGGCACTGCGATTACCGTGGATAGTGCTGCGGCAGCGTTGAGCGACTTGCTGGATACTGGTCCCAAAAAGCGCGTCACCGGCGACAGTATCTTGCGCACCGTGTGTGAATACTACGGCGTCGATATGCGAGCTGTCCAAGGGCGTGGTCGTAGTCGTAATATCGTAGGCCCGCGGCAAGTGGCCATGTACCTGCTCCGCGAGGAGACTGATGCGAGTTTGGTGGATATTGGTGCAATGCTTGGTGGCCGTGATCATACGACCATCATGTATGGCTGTGACAAAATCGCCGAGGAGATTACCACCGATAATCGACTCAAACAAGAGATTAACTCGATTCGCGAGCGTCTCTACCAGTAGCGTTATATGTCGTATACTTCAAAAAATCCGGGTGCCGCTGGCACTCGGATTTTTTGTCTTGATGACACATGCACTCAGGTGGATCAGAGTCGAGCTGTGCCGGCATCGACCACTGCCTGACACCGCACAGCAAGCCCTGCTACGGTTGCCTGTTGTCGCGACACAAACTCTGGGTAGCGTGGATGTCCATTTAAGACACCGATGTTTGCCGTCACATTAATTAGTGCTGCATGGACCGTGGCTTGCGCTAAGTGAGCGCCAGCAATTACGTCTCCGACGGCGCTTTTGTTACCCTTGTGGGCGACTGGCAATGCGAGCGGCATAAGCGCAGCCGCCTGTTCGGCGATGAGCAGTGGAGTGTCAGTGGCGATAACACTGGCGTCAATGATTGCTTGAGCACGAGCTGGATCATCTTTGGGGCGCTTGTAGGCGGCAGCCACCAGGGTATAGGCATCAATATCCGCCTGAATTAGGCGGGTCAACTCAGCGCGGATATGCTCAGTCTGTAGTCGAATCTGTTGGCATTCCGCATCAAAGTCTGCATAGCGAGGCCGACCAATCGTCAAATCGCAGACCATGGTAATGAGCCCAGCTGCCAAAGCGCCACTCAAGGCAGCCACGCTCCCCCCACCTGGTGTGGGAGCGGCAGATGCAAGCTGATCAAGGAACTGTTGGACGCTCTGATGACGTAGTTCGCTCATGAATGTCTCCTTTTTAATGCCAATGAGGGTAGACCTGCGTCTCACCCTCATCGATGACTCTTTGTTGTCGTGCTACGGTTGACTAGGCCTGCATTAAGTCACGCAACCCTGCTACAAGATCTTTGCTCTTAAAGCGATGCTGGTTGCCACTTTTGAGATCGCGTACGACTACCTCATCTGCCGCTTGCTCGTCGGGCCCTTGAACAACTGCAAATGCAATACCACGTTGGTCAGCTGTTTTGAGCTGTTTGCCGAGGCGTTCACTGGTGTCGAGCGTATGCTCGACTTTGAATCCAGCTGTGCGTAGTTGATGTGCTAGAGCTAAATTGGCTGCCATACTCTCTTGATTGAATATGGTGACATAGACGTCGGCCATGGCACCGCGTGGCCCCATTCCCAACTCATCCATCACGTCGTGCAGTCGGTCAAGCCCAAAAGCGATCCCCACTGTTGGCAATGAGCGATCAGCAAAAAGACCAATCAAGTCGTCGTATCGACCACCGCCGAGGAGTGACCCCATCGGTGGTGACTCAACTACCGCTTCACAGACCATGCCAGTGTAGTACGACAAGCCACGGGCGAGGCGTGGTGCTACTGCGTAGCGATTGCTTGGTACGCCCATGGCCGTGGCTGCGGCGATAATCTCGCGCAGGTTGACAATCGCTGCCTGAGCGCGATCATCACCCGCAAGGGCGGTGGCAAGCGCATCAAGGACTGTATCTGAGTCGCCACTGAGTGACACGAGGTGTAGAATACGGTCACAGGCGTCAGCCGATACACCACTGTTTATCAGTTCGGTGCGCACTCCCTCGGCACCGATTTTGTCGAGCTTATCGATAGCGCGATAGACACTACCAGCAGCTGCATCGTCAAGTCCTGAGACGCGTGCAATGCCACCGAGAATCTGGCGGTGACTGAGGAGTGTGACAAAGTTGTCGAATCCGAGTGCTGTCAGCGCATCGGTCAATACGGCGATAATCTCGGCGTCGGCCACTGGTGATGATGAGCCGACGATATCGACATCGGCTTGATAGAACTCGCGATAGCGACCGCGTTGAGTGCGTTCGCCGCGGTACGATGCGCCGACAGCGTAGCGACGCCAGGGTAACTGCAACTGTGATTGGTATTGGGCAACCACGCGAGCGAGTGGCACGGTTTGGTCGTAGCGCATCGCTAGTTTGCGTCCGCCATGATCCTCAAAGCGGTAGATGAGGCGCTCTTCGTCGCCCAATTTGCCCTCGAGCGTTTCGGCGTGTTCGAGCGTCGGTGTTTGGAGGGGCTCGAAGCCGTAGCGTTCAAATACCTCGCGTAGAGTGCCGATGATGTGCTGGCGTAGCATCATCGCGTGTGGTAACAAGTCACGCATGCCTTTGACATTTTGTGGTTTGGTGCTCATGCTATCCTCAACAAAAATCTCCTGCTTGTATTATACGCAGGAGATTGCCGATTACTATTCGACGAACTAAATTTCGGGTGGACGTTTTGGTGTGTACTTGAGCCAGCGTTCCAGTGTATGCTCGAACCGCAAAATGGGCGGACCCACAATATCACGGGTGCGGCGGTAGGCCTCATAGGCGCGTTCACCGAGATTACGAATCCACGGTGTTTTGCGACTCTTGACGAACTTAAGCACCTTGAGTACCACCATGTGCAAATACCGAATCAACGGATCTTTGCTACCAAGCAATGCAATCCCTGGGATAAGTAACGGCCAACCTGGCATAATTGGCAGGAGTAATCCCAAAATACCGATAATAACCAGAATTGCGCCGATAATGCGACGGATGAGAAGGATAACCGGTAAATACATCGTCACCCTTTCCAGGTGGTGCTAGGGACCACTTATAGGTGCGCCAGCCAATTGACCACAGGCAGCAGCAATTGAAACTCCGCGTTCGACGCGTACCGTGCACGGTACGCCGGCGGCTTGGAGAATCCGCTGAAAGGCGACAACGCGCTGACGCTCCGACCGCCCAAGTGGCATGCCTGGCACGGGATTCCACGGGATGAGATTGACATGACACAACATCCCTTGGAGTAAGTCTGCCAGCTCTCCAGCCAACTCAGGCGTGTCGTTTTCACCTTGGAGCAACACATATTCAAAAGATACGCGTCGACCAGTTTTGCGCACATACTCACGGGTGGTATCGATTAATTCGGCAACATTCCAGCGCTTATTGACTGGCATCATGGCAGAGCGCAAGGTGTCATTGGGCGCATGCAATGAGATGGCCAAATTAATAGGGAGTGATGCGTCAGCCAAGCGTTTGATTCCAGGTACAAGTCCAACAGTGGAGACCGTCAATCCCCGTGCGCCAATATTTATGCCTTGAGGATCATGCAAACGTTCAACGGCTTGCCACCAGCGGTCATAATTGGCGAACGGCTCCCCCATGCCCATGAATACGACGTTACCGAGATGTTGGGGTAATGCATCAGGATGCCCACCATCGTCACCCCACCAAGCATCATCACTGAGTTTAGTAGGCGTTGAAGGGGTGCTCGTGTTGCTGAGCTGTCGTAAGGTGCGACGTGCCCATAACACCTGTTCGACGATGTGATTGCTCTCGAGGTTGCGTAATAATCCGAGGCGCCCAGTCGCACAAAACGTACATCCCATGGCGCAACCCGCTTGGGTAGAGACACACACGGTGGCGCGATCTTTGTAGATCATCAAAACGCTTTCGATTTGCTCACCGGTTGGCAGCATGAATAGCGCTTTGTGGGTCAAATGATCGTCGGTTTTGACGACACGTACCTGAGTCAATGATCCGATACGGCAATCGTCTACGAGGCGCTGACGCAATGCGAGTGGCAAATCGCTCATCTGCATCACGTCGTCAACTTGATTCACGTAGAGTTGGCGTGCAATTTGGCGAGCACGGAACGCCGGCTCGCCATATGTCCCCAAAAACTCCACCAGTTCGGTCTGGCTCATCGCCAGGAGATCCCTGCGTGGATGTGTCATATTCGTGGTTGTGTCTGTCTAGCGGCGTCGGCGTGTGTGGCGACGAACCTCGACGGGTCGAGCTACGGCCTGTGGCTGACGCAAGAGGCTCCAAAGTGCAACGGCAACGATGCTCACTACCACAATTGCGATCTCCATGGAACCCTCCTTTGATTGTCATCCTGTTGTCATTGTACCACAGGTTGTTTTAAGAGAAAGATGAGCCGTTGGTAAAGATCTGCTGATGGACTACGCACTACGTGCACGTGGCCACAATGCTGGAATCAAGGCACTCAATGCAATCCCTGCTGCCACCAACAACGCTACATGATATCCTTCGACGAGGGCCGCCGTCGGGGCCATGGTAATGTCTTTGAACACCTGCCCCGTGATTGTGGTCACCTGCGAGCTCCAAATAGCCCCGGCCAGCGTAATCCCACTAATCTGTCCGATGGTGCGCGTCACGTTGAGCATGCCGCTGGTTACGCCACTCCGCTCACGTGGCAAGCTCCCCATGATGCTGCTGTTGTTGGGCGATTGAAAGAAGCCGAAGCCAATTCCAATGAATACCACCCGCAAAATGATGTCGAGTTGCGTCGAATCGGCGGTCAAACTACTCATGCCGAATAAGCCAAACCCAAGACTCAAAATGCCCACCGGTGTCACCCAGCGTGGTCCGAAGCGATCCGATAATCGGCCACTTACTGACGACATCACCATGATGGCTAGTGGTGAGATAATCATCATCAAGCCTGTTTGCTGTGGAGTGTAGTGCAAAACGTTTTGCAAGAAAAACGGCAACAGAATGAAGTTGAACTGCAATCCCGTAAAGGCAATCATCGTTGTCATCAAGCCTAAACTAAAGGCTGGCACGCTGAATGACCCCATGTCAATCATCGGTGCTGGGTGTTGTCGCTCCCACCGCACAAAGCCAATCAGTCCGATAATGCCGGCCACAAACAAGCCAATCACCCACGGCACATCAAAGCCCAAATGCTGCCCCTCGGTCAGTGCCACGAGGATGGCAATCAAAGATGCACCGAGTGTCATGGCACCGACGACGTCAAATTTCTGTTCGTTGCGTTTGGTGTCGTCGGCGAGTGCTAACCACGAGATAGTCAATGCCAATAAGCCGAGTGGAACATTCACATAAAAAATTGATCGCCAGCCGAATGTGCCAATCAACAGACCTCCGAGCACAGGCCCAGTGGCTACCCCAGTTGCGATGATTGTCCCGTTATAGCCGAGGGCGCGCCCGCGTTCACTTGCGGGGAACGCCTGCACCAACAATGCCATGCCCATACTCTGAATCATGGCTGCGCCGACTGCTTGAATCATGCGGAACACGATAAGTGAAGGGATATTCCAGGCAAAACTTGATAATGCCGAACCTGCGGTAAATAGCACAAATCCGAGCAAATAGACGCGCCGCCGCCCAATCATGTCGCCGAGCCGGCCCATGGTCGGCAACAAGCAGACGATGCTTAATAAATAGGCTAAAACGACCCACTCAACTTGACCAAGGCTAGCGCTGAACGTCTTTTGGATGGTGTTCAATGCAATATTGACAATCGAGCCATCGACTGTTGACATAAATGTGCCACTGCCAACTGCTGCTAGTGCCCACCACTTGCGTGATGCCTCAGAGATTGTTGTCGTGCTCATACGTCCTCCTTATTATGTGCCATGACATACGTTATGCGACAACAGTATTTTGTTTTCGTAAGCGGAAAAGTGCTGGAATCAAGCCCGCAACACAAATCACCGCGCCTACGAGCATCGTATTGCTATAGCCTTGATGCAAGATATGATGAGGTGCATCAGCGATGATTTCGTAGTGTGTGCCACTGAGGCTGTCGACCTGCCATGTCCAAATGAGTGCCCCAATCGAGATACCGCTAATCTGTCCCATAGTACGCGTCACCGACATGATACCGTTGGCGATACCAGTACGCTCTTTGGGCAGACTACCAAGAATGCTGCTGTTAATCGGTGTAAAAAAGAGGGTAATGCCGACGGCAATAAAGGCGACACGCCCGGCGACATCCCACAATGACGGTTGATCGCCAATACCACTCATCAACACGAGCCCGATAGTCCAAATCACTACCCCAATTGGAGCAATCCAGTTTGGGCCATATTTGTCGGACAGTCGTCCACTAAAACTCGATAAAAACATGGCAATAATTGGCACAACAATGATAGTCAGGCCAGTAGTACGGGCATCATAACCAGCAACTGTCTGCAAAAAAATCGGCAACAGTACATAGTTAAACTGTTGCGGTAGGGTAATCATAAATGTCTGAATCAAGCCAATACTAAAATCACGCACCTTGAAGAAGCTCATGTCGATCATCGGTGCCGGCGTGCGTAATTCCCACCATACAAAAAAGAGCAGTCCGACTAACCCGAGACCAAACAATCCTTGAATCATTGGCAAATTGAAGCCAATATGCTGGCCCTCGGTCAACGCATACAATATCGCAACCAGTGCGGCTCCTAGGCTAAAGGCACCAACCAAGTCGAAGCGTTGTGTGCTCCGCTTAGCATCGTCCACCAAGGCTCGTTGCGAGATAATCAGACCGATGACGCTGACGGGGAGATTCACAAAAAAAATCGACTGCCAGTTGAATTGTTCAATCAACAGCCCGCCAATGACAGGACCAGATGCAACACCAACCGAGATAATTGTGGCGTTGTAGCCAAGGGCCCGACCGCGTTCGCTTGTGGGAAACGCTTGTACTAACAAGGCTGCACCCATGCTTTGTATCATGGCTGCGCCCACTGCTTTGGCCACCCGAAAGGCAATCAACGAGTTGATGTCCCAGGCGATACCACACAAGAGTGATGCCACTGCAAACAATACGAAACCTGCTACATAGACACGTTTGCGCCCAATCATGTCGCCGAGTCGTCCCATCATTGGTAACAAACAGGCGATGCCGAGGAGATAGGCCAAAATAACCCACTCTACCTGCCCGAGTGTTGCCCCAAATGACCGTTGAATGGTGGTCAATGCGATATTAACAATTGATCCATCGACGGTGGACATGAATGTGCCACTACCAACCGCAGCCAACGCCCACCATTTGCGTGAGGCGTCTGTGATTCCCTGTTGCATCGAGCTTTGACTCCTTCGTCAATACTTCTTTCTAGTACGCAACATGCGCAGGAGATGACGATTCTTCTGCGCATTATACTCCGATTGAAAATTAGTTTTTGTAGCCAAGCCAATGTAGTGAATTTGGATCGTCGCGCCAGTTATCACGTGGTTTGACCCATAACTCGAGGTAGACACGTTGACCAAGCATTTGCTCGATGCCCGGACGCGATTCGCTACCAATTCGGCGGAGCATAGCACCACCTTTGCCGATAATAATCGCTTTTTGCGATTCTTTTTCAACATGAATGGTCATGCGAATATACAGATTATTAGGGCGTTGCTCCCACTCCTCGGTCTCTACGGCAACGCCGTAGGGAATTTCATCACCAATCAGGTGCATGATACGTTCACGCACCAGTTCAGCCGCCAAGGTACGCTCGTTTTGGTCGGTAATCATGTCAGCCGCATAAAACGCTGGCCCCTTGGGTAGGCGAGCGATGATTTCGTCGACGAGTGCTGTGACCCCTTGATTTTTGATGGCCGAGATGGCAATCTCCATTTGCCAGGGTGCCAGATCGCGGAACGCCATCAAGCATGCCTCAGCGTGTGGGTTGGGGCGGTCGACTTTGTTGAGCACAAGGATTTTGGGTGCTTTGCTCCGACGAATCATGGCGGCAATGCGCTCGTCAAGTTCATTAGGCATATGCGTGATGTCCACCACCATGCACAATACATCGGCATCAGGCACAGCTTGGCGTGCTTGTTGCACCATGTAATTACCCAAGCGATTGCGCGGGCGATGAACACCTGGGGTATCAACGAAGATGATTTGGGCATCTGGGCGGGTTACGATGCCACGAATGGCACTCCGTGTAGTTTGTGGTTTGGGTGAAGTAATTGCTACCTTTTGGCCAATGATGGCGTTGAGCAATGTTGATTTGCCGACGTTTGGTCGGCCGAGGATTGCCACAATGCCGGCACGCTCAACCTCGGGGAGTACAACGGTTGGGTCAACCTCGGGCAAGGTTGCATCGAAATTGAGTTCGGGCACCTCAAGATCCACGAATAGTGGCTCAAGAATGGTATAGCGTCCGTCTATCTCGTGATCGGCGTCGGCAATATCACAGCCGAGTAGTTGACCAGTCTGATTGATGTCAAGCAAGGCAGGCTCGGCGAGTTCGCTTGTCGATGCATATTCGGCATGGGCAATGCGCAGATGCTTTTGGCGGGCATCCCACTGGACCTCTGGGTGTGTGGTGGCTAGCGAGACGAGTTGAGTCAAGTCGTCATATTCGCTGACATCAAGTTGAATGCCGACTACATGCTGTGTGGCATCTAGGAGCAGGGCCACAGGACACTCGTATTCGTCGGCAACATCTCCTTCGGTGAGTTCAACGAAGTACCAATAGAGTGTTCCTGCGTCGCGGTCATAACTAATCTGCATTCCTGTATATCCTTCGTTATTTGGTAGGTGCAATACAATCGCCGGCAGTTACATTTACATCTACACGTTCGAATCCGGCGAATTCAAACAGGCGGCGCATGCTCTCCTCGGCATTATCTGCTGCCACAAACATGATGCCGAGCTCACAAGCTTTCTGCAACGCCAAATTCTCAGCAAGTTGGCGCGTCTCGGACTCCAACTCCTTCTGAGGTCTAGCCAAAAAGCGCGTTGTGCGTTGTTCGACATAACTCAACTTATTATCGATACCAATCGAGAATACCTCGGTTGGCGGTAGGTTAATTCGAATTCCTTTGCCATCTGCATCAATAATAAGGTCGGATTCGTCGAGTTTGGCTAAATCAACGCCTGCCTCGACATTCGCATAGATTACCATCGTGATTGAGTCACGGGTGAGCTCTTGGGCATCAAGACCGAATCCTTTGATGATTTGATCAACCATATTGACCATGCTTTGGGTGGTATCACCACTTGATGTCACGGCACGTTCAATGCGGTCATCATAAGTGTTTTTGACGGTGGTCAGTCGACTTAGGTTTTGGGTGCGGCGCAAAATCATGCCACGGTCGATAACAACCGGTGTTGGCGTCACAATAACTGTGATAATTTGTGGTGTTGATGCGGTATTGCTGCCAGCTGGAGCAGTAGCAACTGGTAATTCGGGTGTGATTTGGGCTTGAAGTTGCCCAAAAAACGGCAGAATTGTGCTCAAGTTCATCATTACGATAGCACCAACCGCTGCTAAGCCCACAAGAATCATCAGCCATACCGTACATCCATTGGGAGTAGGTGCAATTGGATAATCGCGGTCACGCGGGAGTAACGGCGGTGTGTCGCCATCTTCGTCGAGTCGATTACGACTGATGAGTGGTGGTGGCGGTAATTCGCCACGTTTGGTATTACCTCGTGGTTGCTCGGGCTCAGTCATGAATTGACTCACTCTGTGATGGCTTCGTCGCGATATGCAAGGCTACAACGTTCGGCGGTAAATGCCGATAAGTGACTTGGGTCCAGCCGGATACCCGCAACATGTCAGCAAGAACCGGTGGATCAGGGAAATGGCGTGATGATTCGGGGAGGTAACGATAAGCTACTGGATCTGCACCAAGCACCTGTGCGATGCGTGGCATGACATCCTCAAAGTACGTGCGATGCCCCCAACGCACGAGTGCCGATTGTGGTCGGGCAACCTCGAGAATCGCAAAGCGCCCACCTGGTTTGGTAATGCGCAATACCTCGCGGAAGCAGGCATCGATGTCGCTGACATTGCGGATGACAAACCCGGCCGTGATCGTATCAAAAGTATTGTCATCAAACGGCAGTGTTTGAGCATTGGCACACACAAACGCCGAGTGCTCGTCGAGGCGATGTAGGCCGGATTGCATCATGGGCATCACAAAGTCGGCCCCAATGGCAATGCCGTGTGGGGCATGGTGACGCAGGATGGGCAAGAATGGCCCAGTGCCACTGCCAATGTCAAGCATGGTTGCATTGGGTGCAGGATTGATGTCGCGCACGGCAATCTGTCGCCACCAGTCATCCAACCCGAATGTCATGAGTCGATTCATGCGGTCGTAGCCGTTAGCAATCCGCCCAAACATGTGTGCCACATAGCTGGCTTTTTCGGATGGAGGTGGCAGAACAGACACAGTATAAATCCTTAGTGCGCAGCGCGATTACGCTCAAAAATCATGCGGAGCCCGTCGAGCGTCAGATTTGGCTCAACTGCAGTAATTACGGAGGTCTCTTTGGCGATGACATCGGCGAGCCCCCCAGTGACGACCACGGGGCACACCGTACCGAGCTCCTCTTGCATGCGCTTCACGATGCCCTCAACCAAGCCTGTATAGCCGATGATGACTCCGGCTTGCATGTGATGCATTGTATTGCGTGCAATCACTTTTGGGGGACGTACTAGCTCAACTTGGTAGAGCCGGGCTGCCAATGAGAAGAGTGCGTCAGATGAAATGCCAAGGCCTGGTGCAATACATCCGCCCACGTATACATTGTCAACCACGACATCAAATGCGGTGGCGGTGCCGAAGGCAATGGCAATCACCGGACTGCCATATTTTACGGTTGCTGCGAGGGAATTACAGATTCGGTCCGACCCCATCTCGTCTGGGTTCTCCACATCAAAGCTCAGCCCACATGAGATACGTGGATTGACCATGACTGGCTGAATGCCTAGATATTTTTCACATAATTGGGTGAATTGTGTAGTCAGTGGCGGTACCACGCACGACATGATGCACCCATGAATATCTTTGACGTTGATATGGGCTAAATCGAATAAATTACGGATGAGGACGGCATATTCGTCCGACAACTTGTGTCGTTCGGTAAGGACGCGCCAGTGTGCAACGATAGTATCGCCACGAAAGACGCCGATTTTGATGTTGGTGTTGCCGATGTCAATGGCAAGGAGCATGGTATCGCCCTTTGACTAGCCCAATAAAACGTTCATATTGTACCATGTGTGCCCGTGGTATTATGGATTGCAGGTGTGTTATTGGAAAAAGAGGCGTTATGGAGCTATATCCACCAGATGATCCGTTTTTGTTTCAAATCATGATTGGTTCGTTTCCTTTTGCTCTACGTTGGTATGGGGCATTGATTGTGGGCGGCGCCATGATTGCCGCACAGTGGGCGGCCAATCGCGCAGCACAACGAGGTCATGACCCCGAACATGTGTGGAATCTGGTGATGCTAGGCATGGTGATGGGCATTATGGGAGCTCGACTTTACTATGTCGCCTTCGAGTGGCCACGCTTTGCCGACAAAGATATTCTGACGATTCTTAATCCTGCTACCGGTGGTCTAGCCATTCATGGTGCCATCATCGGTGCTGTGTTGGCTGCACTCATCTATACGCGCCGGCACAACTTGAATGTGTTTGAATATCTTGACATTACCATGCCGACATTCATGTTGGCACAGGCAATTGGTCGTTGGGGCAATTTTTTTAATCAAGAGGCATATGGCCGGCCAACTGACTTGGGTTTTGGGGTAGTGATTGATGCGCCATATCGACTACCTCCCTATAATGACCTCGACGGATACCCACCGAGTACGTTGTTTCATCCTACCTTTCTGTATGAATCATTGTGGAACTTAGCTGGTGTTGGCGTATTGATTGCCGTCGAACGCCGTTTTAAAGAGCGTTTGCGTCGTGGTGATATGCTCTTGTCATATGCCATTATCTACGGGTTAGGTCGCTTGTGGATTGAGGGATTACGCACGGATAGTTTGTGTACCGATCTGATTGGTGGTGGGTGTGATGACTCATTACGCGTGGCTCAGTTGGCTAGTATTGTGTTGATATTGATTGGTGCGGTTGGTTTGTGGTGGAATCATCAACGGCCTTTAACCATCGATGATTTACCACCTTCTGCCGAGGTTAAGACGTTGTACGACGATGAGCCTGCGCCTCCTACCATTCCTATTTCGGCAACTGATTTGTATCGTGCCAATCAGACCAGTGAGTTGACACTTCCTGAAGACGACCAATCGGCGCGCGATTCAACCAAATAAGACCATGGATCTCGAACATAAACTCAACATTTTGGCACCGGCGGCGAGCTACGAAGCATGTGACACACATGCAGTGGCTGGTCGCCGGTATCAATCCAAACGTGCGCGCTGGTCAGATGCACCACTCGGCAGTGAATACGATGCGCGTGGTACGCGTCGTCCCGTGTTGCGCTTATTGACCAGTGCTGCTTGTGTGTTTAATTGCCCATATTGCCCATTGCGAAGCGATAATGATGTGCCTCGGGCGACACTCTCTCCCGACGAGGTTGCGCAGGCGGTAGCCCCTCAACTTAACGCACATGGTGCCGGGTTGCTACTGTCGTCGGCAGTTAACGAATCGCCCGATTACTCAGCCGGATCACTGGTTGATAGTGCGAATTTGCTCCGACGTGTACACGATTATCGTGGCTATATTCATCTCAAACTGCCGCCTGGTGTATCGCATGCCGTTGTCGAGGCGGCGGCACGGGTGGCAGACCGGTTGAGTCTGAATATTGAGGTGCCGAGTGCAGCGCACCAACAACGACTTGATGCAAGTCGTGATTGGCGTCGCGATGTGGTCGCACGCTTGGCTTGGATGCGTGATTTGACTCGCGCTGGATTCCTCAAGGCGGGTGTTGCCACTCAGTTTGTGGTAGGGGCTGCAGGGGAGAGTGACGCGGAGTTGCTCAGAGCCACTCAATGGCTCCATCAAGAGTTATCGGTGACACGGGTGTATTATGGTGCATTCCAGCCAGTTGCTGGCACACCACTTGCCCATTTGCCACGCACGCCGCAGGCTCGAGGGCTACGACTGCTCCAAGCGGATTGGTTGTTACGTCATTACGGATTTGGTGCCGATGAATTGCCGTTCGATGGCGATGACCAATTACCACTTTCGCACGACCCTAAGTTGGCGTGGGCCTTACAACACCCAGAATTCTTTCCAATTGAGATTAATAGCGCTGCTCCAGAACAGCTATTGCGTATTCCTGGCTTGGGGCCATTGAGCATCAAACGTGTTTTGCGCCTGCGTACCGTAGGGCGCTTACGTGAGCCTGCACATCTTGCAGTGTTAGGAGCTGCCGCACAGCGCGTGGTTGATTTTGTGACATTCGATGGGCGATTTTATGGAACAGGGGTGCAGTGGCGGAATGCGCGTAACGTTGCAGCCCGTCCAGTCGTTGAACAACTTGACCTTGGTTTTTAAATCGAAAAATTACAAGATTGTGACAATTCGTCAGCGAATTCTTACTCCCTCATCATCTCCTACCGGGTATAATAAACAATACACTGTGTTGCATCTGGTGCAGATCAATGCATTGTTGATTTATTGTGATAGAAAGATGTGCCATGGGATTCACCACCAATGCTCCCTACAAACCAACTGGTGATCAACCGCGCGCCATCGCCCAGCTCGTTGAGGGTGTCAATCAAGGGTTGCGCTATCAGACGTTGCTCGGTGCCACGGGTACTGGCAAGACCGCTGTGATGAGTTGGGTTTTTGAACAACTTCAACGCCCAGCGCTTGTGCTCGCCCACAACAAAACGCTTGTCTCTCAGCTCTATGCCGAGTTCCGCGAGCTGTTACCTGATAGTGCTGTCGAGATGTTTATTTCATACTATGACTCATACCAGCCTGAGGCTTATGTGCCCAGCAAGGATTTGTATATTGAAAAAGAAGCATCGATTAACGAAGAAATCGACCGCTTGCGCCATGCTGCCACCCAAGCACTCCTGACGCGTCGAGATGTGCTTATTGTCGCATCGGTGTCATGTATTTATGGTTTGGGTAGCCCACTTGACTACGGCCAAGTCATGGTGCCGATTGCTGTCGGTGAGGTACGCAACCGCGAGAAGTTGTTGCGCCAACTGTTAGATTTGCAATTTGCCCGTAACGACATTGACTTTCATCGTGGCACATTCCGTGTACGGGGAGATACACTCGATATTTTTCCTGCGAATGCCGAGACCGCCTGGCGTGTGGAGTTATGGGGCGACGAGGTCGAGCGTATTTCGGAGTTTGATCCGTTGACTGGCGAGGTATTCAAACAACTGCCACAGATTGAGATTTTTCCGGCCAAGCACTTCGTGGCAACGACCGAAAAGTTGCAGATGGCGATTACTGATATCCAAGATGAATTAGCTGATCAACTCAAGGCGCTCGAAGAGTCGGGCAAAGTGCTCGAGGCTGCGCGACTCAAGCAACGTACCATGTACGACATCGAGATGCTGAGTGAGATGGGGTACTGCTCGGGGATTGAGAACTATTCGCGGCACATGGATCGGCGTGCACCTGGACAGACACCATGGACATTGCTTGACTACTTCCCCGATGATTTTGTTATTTTTGTCGATGAGTCGCATATTTCGTTGCCGCAGGTGCGTGGCATGTATAGCGGCGATCGTTCACGCAAAACAACATTGGTTGATTATGGCTTTCGTTTACCGTCTGCACTTGATAATCGTCCGTTGCGCATTGATGAGTTTGAGCAACATATCCGTACGGCGGTGTTTGTGTCAGCGACACCTGGCCCGTACGAGATGCAAGTATCGAGTCAGGTGGTTGAACAAATTATTCGCCCTACCGGGTTGATTGATCCGGTGATTCATGTGCGCCCAACGCGAGGTCAAGTCGATGACTTGATTGGTGAGGTACGCAAGCGTGTCGAAAAAGGGCATCGTTGTTTGGTGACGACTTTGACCAAACGTATGGCCGAGGATCTTGCCGATTATTTGCGTGAATCGGGTGTGCGAACACACTACCTTCATTCTGACATTGATGTGATTGAACGTGTTGAGATTCTGCGCGATTTGCGCCTCGGTGTCTATGATGTAGTAGTCGGTATCAACCTGCTCCGTGAGGGGTTAGATTTGCCCGAGGTGTCTTTGGTGGCGATTTTAGATGCCGACAAAGAGGGCTATCTGCGCTCGGCTTCGTCACTCATTCAGATTATCGGTCGTGCGGCCCGTCACGTTGAGGGCACGGTACTGATGTATGCCGACAGGATGACCGCCTCGATGGAGGCTGCCATCAGAGAGACCGATCGCCGTCGTAGCATTCAAGAAACCTATAACCGCGAGCATAATATTGTGCCGATTGGCATTAACAAAAGTGTGCGTGACTTGAGCGACCGACTGCGCAAAGCTGCCGAAGATCAAGGTGTGTATGCAACAACAGCCACTCACCAAACCGTCGAATTACCAGCTAGTCGCGAGGCGATAATCAAACTCATCAAGGATCTGGAGAAGCAGATGAAGAATGCATCACGTGATCTTGAGTTTGAGAAAGCCGCCGCACTACGTGACCAAATCCTTGATTTGCGCCGTACCATGGCCCTCGAAGAAGAGTTGGCACCGTCACCGACGCCACAACGTCCCAAAGATCGACCCAAAGCCGGCGCACGTCGTCGCTAACGTAGAATGTGAGTCATGGCCGTACAAATTTGGATAGGCGAAAAACCTGAGCATCCGAATGAACGTCGTGCGATTACGCAACTGGCGAGTAGCTTGGCGCGCCTCGATGGCTTGTACATCATCATGGCGAATTTTAGTGTGGGCGGCCGAACAATTGATGTTGTGGTAATGAAGCAAGAAGGCATCTTCGTTGTTGAACTCAAACACTGTGATGGTCGAGTCATCGGCGATGTCAATGGGCCATGGTTTGTGGAGAACGCGAACAAAGAGCGTAAACGGATCAATCCAGGTCGCAAAAACCCCTACAATCAAGTCATTACCTACTATTATGCGCTGACCAACTTTTTGAATGAGCAACGCGCAGCCATTGTTGGGAACAATCGTACGGTTGAAATGCGATCGGTGCGCCGTGTTGTCGCAATTGCCCCCTACCTCCATCCTGAATCTCAGATAGATACCGACTGGAAGGTTCAAGTCATGGGGCTTGATGTGCTACCAGTGCATGTGTTTACCGAACGATCGGCTGATATGAGTTGGAGCGATGACGAGTTGCAACGTATCCCACAGCTATTAAACTGCACACGTTGGGATGAGATTGAAAACTTGGTGTTAAGTGAAATAGCTCCTACATCAGCAACTCCGGTGCCCCGCCCCCGGCCAATGGTAACGCAACTGCTCTCGACCTGGACTGGTCAAGCATTGATTGCTATGAGCATCCTGCTTGTCGTGGTTGCGCTCATTTTTGCCCTGAATACACGAGGGACCCAACTTGTCACGCTCCCGGCTATGCCGGCCACAGTAACACCGCTGTCTGGTATCGGTGTACTACCGGCGACCGCTAATGCCTTATGTGATTGGCGCGATGTGCAGACGATTGCGCGTACCCGGAATTCGGATGGTACATGGCAAAGTGTCAACGCTGGTGAGTCTGCCGATGCCTTATTGACGTTAACCCAGGTGCGCACGTGTGATGGCGAAATTCGTATTGCGTTCACCGTCAAAAACAATACAACTGACCTTGATGTCCGCATCCCACTGGACGAGTCTCATGTGCTTATTAGTGATTCGGTTGGTACAGAGTATCAGTTGGCGATTGCCAAATCTCAGCCTGCAGTGATGCAGATTATGCCTGGTGATAGCCAAGAGGGAGTGGTGGTTATTGACCGCTCGTTGCATCCAAACGCACTGACACTGCGAGTGACACTCACCGATATCCCCTTTGGTGATGCGAGTTGGGTCGTGCCTCTCGCCACCAATTAGGAGTTAGTGTGCAATTTGTCCGTATATCCACTGTAACCATGCGGCAACCGTCTGTGCGCGACGTCCGACTGTTGAGCTGGCGATAGCACGTTTACCGTACGCGTGATATTGATAGAGCACCATGCAGATACGTTCATGGTTGGGTACCTCTGCGTGTTGCACCATATCACTGACAAGTGTGGTAAATGGCTCGTGTTGGATTATCGCCCGTATCAGCATGATACGCTGTAGATATGGTGGTAGCGTCAACAGTTGTCGCCCTGCTGCAGTCAATGTATAGCGCACAGCGTCCGCAGTTTTGATCTTTTCGATAAATCCCAAAAATCTCCCTGCATTGGTGAAATAGTCGCTTTGACGTGCGACATATCCCGTAAAATCGGTTACCTCGGCAGTCGTCATGTCTGATTGCCTGAGACGCTCAATGATGCGACAAATCAAGGCAAAATTATCGGCCTGCGGGAACGGTACATCAGGGATCGGCGTGCGTTGATGTGTCGCTTCGACCAATAATTGGTGAATCGTGGTATATGTGATTTTGCGATGATCAAGTGTGTATACATAATGCCGAACAAGTGCTAATGAATTGAAATGTCCATTCTGTTGAAACTGATATTGCGATACATAAAATGTCGCATTGCTGTAGATAACCGAAATCGGGATGACGGGTTTGTGTGTGTGTTGCTGCAAAAAACGATATGGGTAGTAGAGTTGGCGAATATTCAACTCACTGACATGACGGTTTTTGGCCTCACATACATAAATCGCATCGCGTGTTTCGTAGGTGGCATCCATCTCGATTTGGGCATTTGCTACGTCAATGACGAAGTCATCGCGATTGTTGGTTGATTTGATGGTAAACGAGAACATTCCCGAAGTGCGTCGACCAGAAATAGTTGGATAAATATCCTCTTGCCCACTGATGTCATGCCATACGCCAGCATTGTACAAAATCGAAAGCACTTGCGGTTCACTGTGTATCGTATCAGCCGTCAAACTGTCAAGTTGTGGTATCTGTAAGGGGCGTGGCGGATATTCAATGCGTTGATAGTTCAATGATTGGAATGTCTCAAATGCGCCAATGACGTATTCACCGCGATTAATAGGTAAAATTGCAAGATGATGTTGTCTGAAAATTTCGGGGAGTTGTTGACGTTCATCAAATTTGGCCATCAGACGCGCTTCGTGCACCGTATTGATTTCGTGCGCATGAATGCGAAAAAGCCCGTGCTGGGTGACATGTTCAGGAATCCGATGGCGCTCAAATAATACTTGCCAACTCTGGTTGATGCTTAGTTTTGTGCGCACTACAATCACCAATTCCTGATAAGAACTTCGTTGACTGCGCCACGGGCGGCTGCATTTGAGTTAATTGCCCGCTTGGCGGGGATGATGTCGATGTGATAGTCGGCATATAACGTATGCATTAGTGGTGTATCCGCATTACTGAGGAGACAATACACACCGCGTTGACTTAGCTCGGTAAAGTGGCGTGCTAGCTCGATTTGATCCTGTTCATCGAATCCTTCGGCTGCATAACTTGTAAAGTTGCGTTTGGTAGGGCTGTGATATGGTGGATCAAAGTAGACCACGCTTCCGCGGGATGCCTGGGCAATGGCCGTCTGATATGAACCATGCATGATGTTCACGGTTGCATGCGTGAGGTAGGTGTGCACCGCCCGCAGAACATCAACATCGCAAATGGTAGGATTGGCGTAATGCCCAAACGGCGTATTAAAAAAGCCGCTACGATTCACACGATAGAGCCCATTAAAACACGTGCGATTGAGATAGAGTAATCGAGCTGCTTTGATGACATCGTCGAGCGCTGCATAGTCGGATTGTTGATCCATGGCCCGCACGCGATAAAAGTATGCCTCACTATGGTTGTGTTGATGCACCGCAAGCTGTTCAATGAGTGCGTCGACGTTCTCGCGGATAACCCGATATGTCGTAATCAGTAGTTCGTTGCGATCACAAATAATTGCGTGAGCTGGGATTAAATCAAATAATACGGCCCCAGCACCCACGAATGGTTCAATATATGTACATTGTGTATCATCTGTCTGTCTGTCTGAGGAGTGATTGTGTATCCAGCATCTGTTTAATCTGGGGATTTGTGGTTATGGTCGTACGAATTACCGGCAGGAGTTG
>JBMTAN010000045.1:0-26690 GCA_049428765.1 Roseiflexaceae bacterium | reverse complement strand
TGCGCCATCCATTAAACACCATTGCCCATGCACTTGCATGGGCAATGGTGTTTTTCTGTGCTGTTTCCATATGAACCTATCTTACGATATGTGCTACTATTGGGCATCATTAAGCGAAAAGCACACCTTATGCGAATGTAGGCAAATCTAATGTGTGAACGCATGTGAAACATCAGCGTGAAAACAATGATGTGTATGCGGATAAAAGAGTCTGTTGTCAGGATAGGATAGTGAGGTAACGATGCGCGATCGATTGCGGAAATGGCGACGAATAATTGTGCCTATACTTAGGGATATTGTGTTGATGACGATTGGTGCAATTCTTGTGGCATTTGCTACACGAGTGTTCTTGATTCCGAACCAGGTAGTTACCGGTGGAGTCACTGGTATTGCCATAATTACAAACACATTTTGGCCTGTGCCAATCGGTGCGATTGTTCTAGCAGTGAATATTCCATTAGTATTGATTAGTATGCGTTATCTCGGTGGATGGCGATTTGCATTGCGTACCCTCTATACGACAGTGTTAATGTCATTTGCCATTGAATATTCGACGGGTATCCTTGATTCGGTAACCGATGATCCCTTGTTGTATAGTCTATATGGTGGCCTGATATCAGGTGTTGGTGGTGGGCTTATCTTTCGAGCTCGTAGTACTGGAGGTGGGTTTGATATTGTGGCACGCCTACTGGAACAACGGTTTGGGTACGCTCCTGGACGTAGCTCTTTGATTTTAAATGGCATGGTATTTGCGATTGCGATGGTGATTTACGGACCCGAAAAAATTTTATACGCTATTCTGGTGAGTTATGTGGCAAGTCGGGCACTCGATGTAGTGTTATCGTTTGGTGGAGGCATGAATCAAGTATTTATTGTCACATCTCTACCTGCGGAGGTAAGTGCCGCAATCCTCAAAGACCTGAATCGTGGGGTAACCGTGGTCTCGGCCAAAGGTGCATATACAGGATCTGATCGTGCCATGTTGATGTGTGTGATGACCAAGAGTGAGGTTCCCAACCTAACTCATGTAGTGTCGCATACTGATTCACAGGCGTTTGTCGTGATCGGCGAGGCAGCTGAGGTCTTTGGTAAAGGTTTTCGCGCATTGCCTCAATGAAACAGTTATTGCGCTATCTTTTGCAGTATGGTTTGTGTGTGGTATACGATAAAAATGTCGTGTGTGTTGGTAGTATTTTAATGAATAACTATTGTATACAGGCCGATTTCATCGTGGCTCGCACAAAAACAGTAGCCCTGCTGTCATTACGATAGCAGGGCTAAAAATCGACTAGCGACTTGCACGCCTAAATCCAGCAGAAACTGCTTCAGCCTCAGTATCGAAACACTGCACATTTGCTGTGGTTTTGGCGTATGAAGCACCACCAGGCACGTGATAGATGCCAGAGTTCACATTGCCCTTAATTTGATTGCTTGCACACGGGTAAGATTCAATACTGCTTGCAGATTCTCCATCTGTATTCGGCGTGTCGCTTTCGGTATATGTGAAATCTGAGTCGTCAGACCCAATTTGCCCTGATGCTACAGGACTTGCAATGCCATTACATGTAGCTGGTGACCACAAGCCGCGTTGTTGTTCACGGGCTGTGCGCTGTGAATTTTTGAAAGTTAGTTGGTATTTATATGGCTTGTTATACGTATACTCAAAGGCGTAACCCTCGTCAATCATCAGTTGGTTGAATAGCCGTCCATCGCTCAACCAGACATAACTGAGAAGTCGTTGATATGCGTCATAGGTACCTTGTGTAGGATCTACTTCGAGATAGACAGTTGCACCATTAAGCAGTTGGATGGCACGGTTTGATGCCTCTTGCCCAAAACACTGAACTGGCTTGCGCGGATCTTTTGTTTCGGGTGTGTCTAAGCCAATCATACGAATGGTTATTTCGTTGCCATCAAGGTTGACCCGAATTGTGTCGCCGTCAACAACTCGTGTGACGGTCGCCTTGGCACTCCCTGCTGGAATGTTGGTGGCCGATGTGATGGCTGCTGTTGCTGGCTGAGCCTGAGTTACTACTGGCTCAGTTGAACCTAACTCACGCCCAAGTAACCCTTGTTGTACGTTGTATGGAGGTTGATTTTGGGGATGTAACTCGATACGTGTGCGCTCAAACCATTGCACTTGGTACTGGCGACCATCACTGAGTGTTTCGGTGACAAGCCCTGACAAGGGCAAGCCGTGGAGCGCCAAACGCTCAGCATCGGTTAGGCCTCGACGGCCATCGAGCTCGACGCCTGTCGCTTTCCAACGTTCGAGAATTAGCCCACACACACTCTGATTAGTCTGCGCAAAGTACATACAACCGGGTTGACTACCGCTTTTATCAAAGGCAAACCAATCGCGCCCTTGTCCTGCTAATACGTCGGCACCGAGTCGGCCGAGCAAAATATCGTACGGCTTGGCATTGCTTGGGTGGTATTCAATGCGCTGTCGCTCGAAGTTCTGTTGTGTGATTTGTTTGCCATCAACCGTGATGGTCTCGGCGGGACCGATTGGGAACCCAAAAACGGATAGGCCACCTTGCTTATTCCAAAATTCGGCAATGCGCCCGTCAATACAATAGCCAGTCTCGGCAAAGCATTGCTCAGCAGCATACGCTGGAATATTTGTTGCCATAAATGTGCCAAGTATTGAGACGATGCAAAGCACAATTGTTACAATGATTCGTCGCATTGAACTCCTCTTTATGTGAATATTTTAATTACGCAATAATGATATTGTATGTGTGATTGGTGATAAGTGCAAATGAGGATGTCGTTATGTGACATTGTGATAGGATGTGTGCAGTACGGAGAACACTCATGAATGAACCTCGCCCACCCACCGAACATATCCCACAACTTGATGGACTGCCGACTGCATATCATCGTCTTGAGCAGTGTCATATGGGGCTAGGATGGAGTACCTATGCCCAAGACCAAGCACACGAACAGCAAGCGTTACAACAACTCTATGCTGATTTGCTCGATCGTGCCGATGTAGTTGCTGCCACCGATGATAATCAATTTGATGATTTGCCGGTCCGACTTCATGATGCAGAGCGCTGTCAAACAGGCGAAGGCTGGTGTGAATATCATGATGGGCAGGCTGCCGAACATGCACCATTGCCGACCAAGTGTGTCGTCAATCAGGCTAATAAAAGCGACAATAAAGATGCATAATCAGATAATCGATTATTGGCACATCCTAGTAAATGGCTGTAGTACATCGCCATGGATGCGTGCACACGGGCAATGGCTTACTTGCGATCCTGTTATCGGAATGAGAGTAACTGGGTTTGAGGATGCACCGGATACGCCGTGTGATGACTACTATGTGTTGGACGCATCACCAGCTGTGGTGGTTGCGGCACTTGCTAGCGTTCCTGCATTAGCGAACCACTACCTGACGATTCGTGGCGATGATCACCTCATTGTTTCACAGTATGCAATGTACGGGTACCATGTGAGCTACAGCGAATTGCTCATGGCTCTTGATTTGCGCATACAACACCATGCGTCGTTAACGCACACTGTGGTGCGGGCTACACCGGCCGATGTTGAAATTTGGAATCAGCGTGATCCTGAGCGTATTGCCTGGATTGCGTGCGTCAATCTGATGGGAGATGAGATGCCCCATTACGCCATCTGGCAAGATGACATTATCGTCGCTAGAGGTCGTTCCCTGCGTATGCCCGATGGCACTAGTTACGTGGGGCGTATTTATACGCATCCTGATTATCGCCGGCGTGGTTATGGGCGTGCGTTGATGCATCATATCGTAGCTGAAGATGCTCGTGCAGGTGTTACGACGAGTATTCTTATGGCTGCCCCGATGGCTGTTGATTTGTATCGTCAGATTGGTTATCTACCAGTTATTCCTACCCATATTTTGCAAAAGAAAACGCCGTAGCACGTGATTGCTACGGCGCACACCCAGACCGTTGTTACGGAATCAGTACAATCTTGGTGTATTCAGCTTTGCCCGCAATCAACTCTTCAAACGATGCCTGACCTTGACTGAGCGGGCGCTCAATCAGCCAATCGGGGCTGGGTGCAACCAGTCCGCGGCTAATCATGTCAACGGCAGTGGTGAAGTCCTCGCGGCTATAGCAGAAGCTACCGACCAAGGTAATCTCTTGCCGGATAATGTAATTGGTCGGGATCGATGTCTCGTCCTCGTGGAGCCCCATTAACACGACTGTGCCACCAGGTACTACCGCCTTGATTGCTTGATTGCGCACATGACCTGTGCCGACGGCATCTACTACTACGCTAACCCCAGCAGGCACCGCCTCTAGTGTGGTTGCTACCGTATCGACATGTTTAGCATGAATTGTGTGTGTGGCACCCCATGTGCGTGCGATCTCGAGCCGTTGCTCAGAGATGTCGCTAATCACAATTGTCTGGACTCCACGCGCTTTAGCTGCAGCAATACAGCACAAGCCGATTGGCCCAGCCCCCAATATTAAGATAGAGCTATTATTATTGACATTGGTGAGGCCAACCGCATGAACTGCGCACGCGAGTGGTTCAGTGAGTGATCCAGCGACAAACGAGATATTTACGGGGAGGTGCCAACACAAATCGGCGGGTACGCTGACATACTGCGCAAATGCACCAGCTCGGTGAGCACTCAACAACTGTCGATTACGGCACAAATTGATTAAACCAGCTTGACAACGGTCACAGGTGCCACAAGTAATTAGTGGGTTGAATGTGACGCGCTGACCGACATGAACGTCGCTTCCATCGGCGAGTTGACCTGAACCGGCGACAATCGTGCCCGCAGCTTCGTGCCCCATGATTAGTGGAGGGAATCGTAGGCTGTTATGCCCCAAATAGCCGCTTAACTCTGAACCACAGATGCCGACTGCTCCTACATGAATGAGTACTTCGTTGTCGCTGAGTGTGGGGATTGGTTCGTGACGAAGCTCCATTTGACTTGCTCCCAACCATACCAGCGCTTCCATCTGCGCTCCTGATACTTCGCTCTTCATCGAACTTCCTCCATGCCAAATTCCCATCGTTACAACGGTGCAATTGTGTCTTGAATCGGGGGCAACTCATGTGCTTGAATACGCCGATTATAGCACGCTATTGATGAGGCAGTTGCAAAAAAAGCCGATTTAATCAAAAATGTGTACGAAGTTCGCTGATGTGAACAAAAATATGTAAAATCGACGACTTACGTGGCTGTGTGTGATATGCCAGAGACACAAAGTATGGTAATCTCGTGGTAGATGACCTGACGCAAATGAAAGGTGCAATGATGCTCCCACCCGACTACATCGAACGTGTCTACGCTGGCGTCCTCGGCAAAATCATCGGTGTCTATCTTGGGCGACCGTTTGAAAGTTGGACCTACGAGCGGATTATGGCCGAGCTCGGCGAGATTAACTACTACGTCCATGAGCAACGCGGCATGCCATTAATTGTGGCCGACGACGACATTACCGGCACATTTACGTTTTTGCGGGCATTGCCAGACAACGGCAATTCACGGGCACTTACCCCGGCCCAAATCGGCGATAACTGGCTCAACTATATCGTTGAAGAGCGGGCGATTTTGTGGTGGGGTGGTATTGGTAATTCGACCGAACACACTGCCTATTTGCACCTCAAAAACGGCATCAAAGCTCCTGAAAGTGGCTCGATGGCGCGCAACACCAAAGTTGTCGCCGAACAAATCGGCTCGCAAATTTTCATTGATGGTTGGGCCATGGTTGCACCTGGCGATCCTGAGTTGGCGGTCGATTTGGCACGGCGTGCAGCCAGTGTCAGTCATGATGGCGAGGCGATTTATGGTGCGCAGGTGATTGCCGCGATGGAGGCACAGGCTTTTGTTGAGCGGGATTTGAATGCACTCATTGATGTGGCATTACGCTTTATTCCAGCGGATAGTACGATTGCCCGTTTGATACACGATGTGCGCAATTGGCATGCACGCTACTCCGATTGGCACGACACGCGCAGCGAGATTGTGCATTTGTATGGATATGACCGTTACGGCGGTAATTGTCATATGGTGCCCAATCATGCGTTGATTCATATGGGGTTGCTCTACGGGGGCGATGACTTCCAGAAAGCAATGATGATTACCAACACGGCCGGCTGGGATACCGATTGTAATGCAGCCAATGTTGGCTGTCTGCTTGGTATCAAAAACGGCCTCGCCACATTTGATACAGGCCCCGATTTGCGTGGCCCCGTAGCTGATCGTCTCTATTTGCCGACGGCTGACGGCGGGCGCACCATCACCGATGCCATGACCGAGACGTATCACGTGGTGAATATTGCTCGTGCGCTCAACAATTTGCCCGCTGTCACCCCCAAAGATGGTGCACGCTATCACTTTAGTTTGCCTGGGGCCGTGCAGGGCTTTGTCTGTGATGATACGCCTCAGAGCCGCGGTGTGGCAATGCTGACGCAGGTGATGGGCTACAACGGTGGCGCGAGCCCAGCCTTAGCAATCAAGTATCAACGATTAGCATTGGGGCGGAGTGCGGTGGCCACCACGATGACGTTTATCCCGCCTGACGGCATCGAGACCAAGAGCTCATACCAGATTTTAGCGTCACCGACGCTGTATAGTGGTCAAACCGTTACTACAACGCTCGTCGCTGATCAGGCCAATCAGCAGGCAGTCGATGTGACGTTGTTTGTGCGTGTGTATGGTGTTGATGACGTCATTGAAAGCATTGAAGCGCCGCCGGTATCGCTGGGTGCTGGCGCAACCCATCAGCTCGAGTGGCGCGTGCCCGATACGCAGGGGGCGCCGATTATGGCGATTGGCGTGCGTATTGATAGCGCTGTGCGTGCCGATGGGACCGTCTATCTTGACCGGTTAGACTGGTCGGGTACGCCGACGCTTGACTTAACTCGTCCGGAACATGCTGGGCGATTGTGGCGACGGGCGTGGGTGGATGCAGTTGATATATTGGATCCACAATGGCCCGAGATGCTCCGGTTGGCGCATAATCGGGGGACCGGCATGATCTCGATTGGTACGGCTGATTGGAGTGATTATACGGCCACGGCGACTATTATTCCGCACATGTTTGCATCTGGTGGATTGGCAGTACATGTGCAAGGCCTGCGGCGCTACTATGCGTTGCAGTGTGTCGCTGGTGGCTTGCTTCAGCTGATTAAGCAACACGATGATGACACAACAATACTCGCCCAAATCCCCTTTGAGTGGCAGCAAGCGACGTCATACGAGTTGCAGGTATCGATTGTCGCTGGCCAAATCACGGCGCAGGTGGCTGGACAGATACTCCATGCGTTTGATACGACGTGGCGGCATGGCGGGGTGGGTTTGGTATGTACCGAGGGGCGTTTTGCCTGTGAGCGTGTGACGATTCAGCCATGACGGCGCACGGGCCCTTTAGCTTTCTACAATAAAGGAGGATGCTGATGCAACCGAATGTCATTTATCTGCACTCACACGATACGGGGCGCTATATACAGCCGTATGGGCATGCGGTGCCGACGCCGAATTTGCAGCGTTTTGCGGAGCAGGGTGTGGTGTTCCGCAATGCGTTTAGTGTGGCACCCAACTGCTCACCGAGTCGTTCAGCCTTGGTGACTGGGCATGCGCCGCACTGTAATGGTATGAATGGCTTGGCCCATCGCGGCTTTTCGCTCATCGACATAACGCATCACATATTACACACGTTACGGCCACACGGCTACCACAGCAGTTTGTTTGGTGTGCAGCATGTCGCCAAGCAACCACAACAGATTGGCTACGACCATGTGTGGGTTGAGAGCGGGCGTGCAGCAAATGTGGTGCAGGCAGCTCGAGCGTTTTTACAAAATGTGCCACAGCCGTTTTATATGGAGATCGGCTTTTTCGAGACACACCGCGAGTTCCCCGATCACGATGATGATGATGATTTGACGTATTGTCGTCCGCCGGCGCCGTTGCCAGATACGCCCGAGATTCGGCGTGATATGGCGGCCTTTATTGAGTCGGCCAAGATTCTCGATGGTGCGGTAGGGGTTGTGATGCAGGCCTTGGTCGAGGCGGGATTGGTGGAGAACACGCTGATCTTTTATACGACCGACCACGGCCCAGCGTTCCCTGGAATGAAAACGACGCTGACGAATCATGGCATCGGTGTGCCGCTGATTGTGCGTGGGCCGGGTGGTTTTGTGGGTCCCAAGATGATTGAGGCGCCGGTGACGCATATGGATTTGTTCCCCACGGTGTGTGAGTTAGCCGGTATCCCAGCACCAACCTGGTTGCAGGGCAAATCGCTGATGCCGTTGGTGCGTGGCGAGGTCGAGGTACTGCATGATCAGTTGTTTGCTGAGGTGACGTATCATGCGGCGTACGAGCCGATGCGGGCGGTGCATACGCCACGCTACAAGTATATTAAGCGCTTTGATGGCCGGACAACGCCAGTGCGCCCGAATGTCGATGATAGCCCTAGCAAAACTGTATGGCACGACCATGGTTGGGGCGAGCGCCCGATTGAAGAGGAGATGCTCTACGACTTGATGTTTGACCCGAACGAGGCCAATAATCTGGTGTATAATCTGCGCTACGCCGACGTACTCGCTGATATGCGTGGGCGCTTGCAGGCGTGGATGGTGCGTACCAACGATCCGTTATTGGCTGGTGCGGTACCGCTGCCGGATGGGGCGCAGGCCAATGATGTTAATGCGTATACGCCGTCAGGGCCGTTGTTTCCACCGTTGCCTGACACTGGGATGGAGGGGGCAGCACAGACTAATCCAGCGTAATCCTCAGTAGCGTCGCAGCATGCTGCGACGCTACTGAGGGCATGAAATACCAAAAGGAACAACCATGCATTACATCATGTTTGTGATTGATGATCAATCGGCCTCGGCGAGTGGCAACGAGATGGCCGCCATCGATGCATTCAATGACCAACTGCGTGCCGACGGCTATTGGGTGATGGCAGCTGGGATTGGCCAACCAGCGAGTGCCACCCTGGTTGATAATCGGCGCAATCACGGGAGCATCAGCAACGCCACATCATTGTTTATGACGCCCGAGCACTATAGTGGCTTTTGGATTGTCAATGTGCCTTCGCCCGAGGTCGCGTTGCAGTTGGCGTTGGCTGGATCGAATGCCTGCAATCGCAAGGTCGAGTTGCGACCGTTTTTGTGATACAAGAAGGGGCTTGATATCAGTGCAGTACGGTTGGTAGAGATGCAAGGCCTTTGCGTCTCTACCAACCGTATGTTGTGTAGGGGTAATTACCCGTTGGTGGTTGTGATACCCTCGTGAGCAATCTCGATGCTCTCGATGGCCACCGCATTGCCGTCGGATATGGGATTAGTGCTTGAGACCTTGACAATCCATGCATTGCTTAGTGTCCAGACCATCGATGGTGCACCAGATTCATCTATCAATGTAATAGTTACCGTCTTGCGTGCTATCGTATTCATCGTGACTTGGTTGAACCATTCCCAGAAAGTTTCGTTTGGACAGATGCACTTCTTCATGGTCACATTCCCATACTTTTGGAGGCCCGGTACCTTGATTGTTGAGAACACTGGGCTATTGCCCTGTCGATACTCGATGGGCTGCGTTTCAACCTCAAGCCCCGAGACTTCCAGGGCGGTCATCACCGTTGCATCCCACTTGACCTCAAATCTGAACTTTGAGGTGTATTCTGTTGAGCCCTGTGTTGATCCATCATCTGGCATGAAGTTCCTCCAAGATCGTATTGAGCACGATAGGTGCTCGTCTGCGTCAGCACACAGCTGATTCGCCCCTCCATAGTACACGGTATTGGCAGATGCGCAACGACGGATACAATTGCGCTAGGACTACCGACATATAGTTGTGGTGTTAGCATTTGCAAAAATCAACTAGTAGGCCACCATACTTAGACAGCGTTTACGTGTGTCTATGCTTGCCGTATGATAGAGAGCAGTTAATTTTTATACCATTGTTGTGGTAATAGGAGCACACGATGAAAATATTCCAGCGAACCATTTGGATTCTGATGCTGGCGAGTTTGGCTCTTGCCACGTGTGGTGCGCCGCCACCACCCGAGGATCCCGATGCATTGATTCCGGCTTCGATATCGGTGATTGGCGATGTGAATATAGGAGAACGGCTCTATTCAAGCGAAGGGTGTGTGATGTGTCATGCCACTACCACCCAAAAGCTCGTCGGCCCAGGGCTCGCTGGTGTGATGACTGCAGGTGGCCCTACATATCCTGAAGGCATCGAATATGGGTATGCGCTACCGAACGGCAGCCCACGTACTGAGGAGAATATCGCCGCTTGGATTGTTAGAGGCGGACGTGGCCAGATTGGTATGATGCCGGGTCGGCGCTTGGATGAACAGGATGTAGCCGATTTGTTGGCATATTTGCGCACGTTGGATAAATAAATCATGGATGGTATCACAGAGACGCACGGCCATGCGTCTCTGTGATACCTGATGATGTATTTCGCAATATAGCAAGGCGTCGATCGCGGTCAGCCTGTTTGTGTGCTTTTGTTTCGGGATCATCCCATTCGTACGACGTACAAAAGTAGTGTTTGACGATTACCTCACTACTGACATGGTGCGTGAGTCCGTGAGTCAGTAGTACCCGCGTCAATAGTTTGGTCGTGTCGAGGTATTCCGCACGCTCGGGCCAGTGATAATCGACCGTATTGAACCCAAAAATCTCGATAGCATGGCGCACAACTGGCGTGTTACGGATTACCGCGCAGCTTGGGTGCAACCGCGCATCACAAATGTCGGGATTGCCTGAGCGTGCATCAGTGGGAATGTGCTGCACTCCATCCCACGAGGGGGCAGTAGCTGCTGCCCAGCACATCGGGCGCATCTCGAGTTCGGCAATGAGTCGCTGAATTGTGTCTGGCTGAGTAAACACGACATCTGCATCGAGTAACACGACATAATCAGCACTCGAGTTGAGCAAAAAACCACGCTGAAGTAGATGTCCGTGTGAGTTGTGGGTTGTCTGCGTGGTATAGCCACTCGGTTGTAATTGCGTACCGCGCTGCGCGATATAGCTGGTTAGTGCGGTCGTGTCATCGCTCGATGCATTGTCGTACAGCACCCACGTGGTAATCGGTGATACGTTGTGCATTGCGTCGAATGAGCGCAACATCAACTCCATGTAGGCTGATGTATTGTGATTGACGCTGATGGCTGTGATATTCTGCGACTGTGTCATGCTGATTTCCTCGATACCCAATCCTGTGTAGCACCACAATAGGCTGCGGCGCTCCATAGGGCGACAGCATCAATCAAAAAATCCCGTATCTTCGTCGTTCAAATACTTCTTGGCTGCCGGCACATTGAACGTCACGCCGAGGCCAGGGGCATCCCACACATCGACATAACTGTTTTTGACAATCGGGTTGGGCAAGCCGTCGATGATGTCATACCACCACTCGTGGTTGGCCTTGGCGTACTCAAAGGCGATGAAATTACCCGGCAAGGTGGCTGACACATGCACCAACGCTGCAAGTCCAATCAGGCCATCGCCGGTGCCGTGGGGCGCCATCATGATGCCGTGCAGGTCGGCGTACTCGGCAATCCACTTGAGCTCGGCGAGGCCACCGACATCGAGCGGATCGGGGCCGAGCACGTTGACGGCTTGAGTTTTGATGAGCTCGACGAAGTTCTGGCGCAGATACATCTGCTCACCTGTATGAATCGGTGTGGTGGTTTGACTGGTGATGTCGCGGTAGATGTGGGCTAGGGTGTAGGGTGTGTAATCGCCGGTGACCATGTCCTCGAGCCACATCAGGTGATACTCCTCGGTGGCCTTGGCAAAGCGCAGGGCGTCTGTCGCCATAAATCCGGGACCACAGTCGAGTGCCAGGCCAATCTCGTCGCCTAAGGCCAGCTTCATCGCCTCGACACATTTGAGGGTGTGTTTGAACCCGGCTGGCGTCATCAGACCGCGATTGGCGTGCACGCCGACGGGCTGGATTTCGCCATAAAAGTAATCAGGAATCGTGGTCGCCATCGGGCTATGGAACGAGATGGGTTGCTTGAAAATCGAGAACTGTTCGGGCCACTCCTTGATTTTGAGCACATTCTCGACATACTCCTCAGGCGACTGCGTCGGCATCGGATAGCGGTTGGTGGTGATATATGTGCGCACTTTGTCGCGCACTTTGCCTCCCAGCAGTTTGTAGACCGGCAGCCCGGCCGCTTTGCCGGCGATATCCCATAACGCCACCTCGATGGCACTCACGGCGGCTCCCCACGGTTTGAATGCACCCATGCGCCGGATGCGCATCATGGTGCGCTCGACATCGGTCGGATCGGCGCCGATCAAGTAGTCCTTATAAAAAAGCACATGGGGTTTGAGATAGGGTTTGTAGAACTCGGCTTGGCCGTAACCATCGATGCCTGCATCAGTCGTGATGCGCACAATCGGCGACCCGCCCATGATAGCACAACGCACGTCGGTGATTTTCATCGTATGCCTCTCTTGTTATGCAAAAAATCCCGTATCCTCGTCGCTCAAGTACTTCTTGGCGGCTGGCACGTTGAAGGTGACGCCGAGTCCTGGTGCATCCCAGACATCGATGTAGCTGTTTTTGACGATGGGATTGGGCAAGCCGTCCAGAATCTCGTACCACCACGGTTGTGTCGCCTTGGGATACTCAAAAGCGATGAAATTACCCGGCAACGTGGCCGACACATGCACCAGTGCCGCCAGTCCAATCAAGCCATCACCGGTGCCGTGTGGCGCCATCATGATGCCATGAAGGTCGGCGTACTCGGCAATCCATTTGAGCTCGACTAGCCCACCGACGTCGAGTGGATCGGGGCCGATTACGTTGACCGCTTGGCTCTCAATTAACTCGACGAAGTTCTGGCGCAAGTACATCTGCTCGCCGGTATGAATCGGCGTTGTGGTTTGGCTGGTGATGTCGCGATAAATGTGTGCCAACGTATATGGTGTGTAATCGCCGGTAATCATATCCTCGAGCCACATCAGGTGATAATCCTCGGTGGCTTTGGCGAGACGTAGAGCGTCGCTTTTGACAAGCCCGGGGCCACAATCGAGCGCTAGACCGATGCGATCGCCGAGGGCTAACTTCATTGCCTCGATGCATTTGAGCGTGTGTTTGAACCCAGCTGGCGTCATCAGACCACGGTTGGGGTGGCGTCCGACGGTGTGGATTTCGCCATAAAAGTAATCGGGTACGTCAACCATCATCCGACTGTGGAATGAGATTGCCTGCTTGATAATGCTAAAGCCCTCAGGCGATTCTGCCATCTTGAGTACGTCCTCGGCATAGGCCTCAGGCGATTGATCGCGCAAGGGGAAACGGATTGCGCCGTTGTAGACCCGCACCTTGTCACGAACTTTGCCTCCGAGTAACTTGTAGACGGGCACACCGGCTACTTTGCCAGCGATGTCCCACAACGCTATCTCAATGGCGCTGACCGCACTCCCCCATGGTTTGTATGATCCCATGCGTTTGATGCGCATCATGACGCGTTCGACATCGGTTGGATCGGCGCCGATGAGGTAGTCTTTGTAAAAGAGGACATGTGGCTTGATGAACGGCTTCCATGATTCAACTTGACCATATCCATCTACGCCCACATTCGTCGTGATGCGGACAACAGGATAATCCCCGATTACGGCACATCTGAGGTCGGTAATTCGAATAGGGGTTGACATTGCACCCTCCTTGGAGTATGCTTGTGACCGATTAGTCATGTGACTGATTGGTCATATAAGCCTGTATGACAGGTTAAGTAAATCGGATGCAGACATCATAGCACATTGATGATATCTGCCGCATAGTGTGGTGAGGTTGTGATATGGCGACGAACGTCGTAGAGTTTGTGGGAGTTGACAAGGAATTTGGTCGCACGCAGGCATTAAATGGATTTTCAATGGAGGTAGCCCAAGGCGATGTGCATGGGTTTTTGGGTCCAAATGGGGCAGGTAAGACAACTGCTATCCGCGTGTTACTGGGGATGTATCAGCAGACCAAAGGCCACGTTTCGCTGTTTGGTGAGGACCCATGGCATCATGCAACGCGATTACATCGACGATTGGCGTATGTGCCCGGCGATGTTGCGTTATGGCCACAGTTGCGTGGTAGTGAGGCATTAGCGGTGCTAGCATCGATGCAGGGGAGTATGAATCAGGCGCGGCAGACGCAACTGATCGAGCGATTTGATTTAGATGTGCGTAAGCCATGTCATACATACTCAAAAGGTAATCGACAGAAAGTTGCATTAATAGCTGCACTCTCCGCTGATGTTGACTTGTTAATCCTCGACGAACCAACGTCGGGACTCGATCCGCTGATGGAGATTGTATTCCGCGAGGCGGTGCAAGAGGCTGTCCAACGTGGTACAACCGTGTTGCTGTCGAGCCATATTTTGAGTGAGGTTGAGCAGCTGTGCAATCAGGTGACGATTGTACGAGCTGGGCAACGTATTTTGCATGGGTCGCTGGCTGATTTGCGTGCAGTGGCCACCTCGCAGGTGATTGCCACACTGGATCCAGTTGATGTAAATATACCAGGGGTTACTGATGTGCAGTGGCAAGGACGTACATTGCGTTGTCAGGTAACAAATCAGGCCATGGCAGAGTTGATGGCACGTGTAGCAGCACATGGGGTACAACAGTTAACCGTACAGCCACCGACGCTCGAGCAGATTTTTATGGAGCACTATCAACCGACACAGGAGTGTGTGTCATGAATGCGCAGGCTGTATGGACGCTAATTGCACTGATGGCGCGCCGTGACCGTGTGCGTAGTAGCATCTGGATGTTGGCGTTGACCGGTCTCGTATCGAGCACCTATCAAGCAATGGCTGAACTCTTTCCTGATCAAGCGGCACGCGATGCATTTGCCGCCCAGGTGGCACTTATTCCGACACAACTTGCCTTACTTGGTCCAGTGTATGACACTAGTGTGGCAGGATTGACCGCCTGGCGCGTCTCGGCATTTAGTCTGTTTGTTGGTATGTTTGCCTTGTTTAGCGTGACGCGTCATGGTCGTGCGCTTGAACAGCACGGGCAGATGGAGTTGGTGGTTAGCCGTCAAGTTGGGCGATTGTGGCCGATACGTCTCGCCGTGCTCTGGAGCATGATGCTTGTGGTAGTACTCGGGACGTTGTTTGGCTTAGTGATGATTGGTCAGGGTGTGCCGATTGCCGATAGTCTCCTGCTAGGCTGGTCATTTAGTATGGATGGCTTGGTAATGACTGGGTTAGCAGCGGTCATATCGCAAGTCTGGGCGCAGGCACGCACAGCCAATTTGGTGACGGGTGCTATCATGACTGGCGGATTCTTTCTCAATGCCATCGGACGCATCAATGATTCATGGTTGGTTTGGCTGTCTCCAATTGCATGGGTACAACGCACCCAGCCACTGGCAAATAATCATTGGTGGGTACTCGGGGTGGGGTGTGCAATCGTCGTCGCTCTCTTATTGAGCGCGGAATTGTTGTTGCGTGGGCGCGCGTATGGTGCTGGATACCTTCAGCCCACCACTGATAGATCAGGTAGTACCGCATCGTTGATTAGACCTACGGCGTTTTGGTGGCGTCTGCTCGGTGGACAATATCTGGTATGGGTTGTAGCGAGTGTGGTATTAGCGCTGCTGATTACTGGACTTGCAAGCAGCATTGAGACACAGTTTGCCACCAGCCCACAGTTGGTAGCACTGATCGCCATGATTGGTGGGAGCGATCAGTTAATGCTGGCGTATATGGGATTCATGCTGGTAATGGTAGCAATGCTGGCGAGTGCAGCCGCAATCATATTGATTCAACAGGTGCGTCAACTTGAGCAACTACAGTTACTTGAGCAGTGGTTCGCTAGTCAGTGGTCGCGTACCCGACTGTTCGGATTGATTGTTGGTGCAGCGGTGATTCAAGGTGCAAGCGTTCTTATCGTCTATGCGTTGATCGCCGCATTATTGGCTCCATCATCACTGTATGCGGTGAGCGATGTGCTGATGACGGCAGTTATGTATCTTCCGGCGGTCGCCTTGACTGCCATACTTGCGGTGTTTATCTGGGCATATGTACCGCAGTGGGTTGGCGTTATGTGGTTGTGGCTAGCGCTGAATGGTGCGGTGGCATTTCTCAACGATTTGTGGCGTCTAGATGATGTAATCGTGCAGTTCTTACCGCTCGCTCACATGCCATTGTATATGGTTGATAAGACGATTACCGCATATCCAGCGGTAGTTATTGTGGTGGCATGTGTGATGCTTGGCCTTGCCCATCGGGGCTGGGTGAATCGGGATGCAGGTCGGTAATTGTTATATCGCGGATCTCAAGTGTGTCTATGGCATCGACAAGTCCCCAGCCAAATTGACCGTCAGGTGTCGCGCTGAGCCACTGATTGTCAATCCAGATGCATAGCCCGAGCGGGCCATGTGGTGCAAACGGCGTGCGTGCGACGGAGATGTCGTCGATGTACCAGGTGACCGAATCAACTTGCCAATCGATGACATAGTGGTGCCAGGCATTATCTGGCATCACTATCATTGTTTCAGCGAGGCGCAGATGGGGCATCAGGCATGACCAGAGCCACTGATATAGGCGAGGTACGCGATTCGCCAGCAGGATGAGTGGCGTAAGCGGTGCAATGAGCAGCGATTTCCATGTGCGCGTCTCCAGCGTGGCTGCTTTGAACCCGGTAGCTGCGCTTTGTGGAGTCCACGCCATATTCCCTTTGCCATTGCCAAAAAACCAGGCACTGGCAGGTCGTGCAGGCATAGCCGAGGTGAGTGGCGAGTACGGCGCATTCCACCAGCCGAATCCCCACGTGCCTAGATGCGCCACAGGCGTTTTGGCCCATACCGAAAGCCGTGCCGGTGGGTATGTTGGAAACGCATGCCGCGACAGGTGGTGATAATCATCGAGTTGGGCGTTGCTGTAGTGGTCTGCTGTACCAGTCACCTGCAATTGCCAGTGTCCAGGAGCAATCTCGCTGATGCTGGCGCTCCCTTGTGTGACATGGTTCATTCGTCGTGGGCCTGTTTGACGAGTGCATACAAACGCGTCAATGCATCGATGGGTGTTAACTCGTTGGGGTTGATCTGGCGCAATGCCTCAACCACTGGGTGTGGATCTGGCGCAACTGGTGACGCATCAAACAATGACGATTGTTGTACAGGGAGTTTGGTGGCCACATGCCCCTGCTCGAACTGGCGGAGCAGCTCGCCGGCGCGTTTGGTTACACTGCGCGGGATGCCGGCAATTTGGGCTACATGAATACCATAGGAGCGATCGGCGCCACCTGGTCGGAGCTCATGCAAAAACACCACCTCGCCCTTGTGCTCCATGGCCGCCATGTGCAGGTTAATCAGGCGTGGCAGACTCTGGTCTAGTTGCGTCAGTTCATGATAATGGGTAGCAAACAAGGTACGACAGTGCATGCGCGGGTCGTTATGTAGGTACTCGACTAGCGCTTGGGCGATGGCCATACCGTCGTAGGTGCTCGTACCCCGGCCTACCTCATCCAAAATAATCAGGCTCTGCGGGGTGCATTGCGCCAAAATCGCCGCTGTCTCGGTCATTTCGACCATGAATGTGCTTTGACCGGTGGCGATGTCGTCTTGGGCACCAATGCGGGTGAAGATGCGATCAACCAAACCTATTTCGGCGTGTTCTGCCGGCACAAATGAGCCGATTTGGGTCATCAGCACAATCAAGGCCATTTGGCGCATCACCGTGCTTTTACCGGTCATGTTTGCGCCCGTAATGATGGCGATTTGACGATTGGCATCGAGTGTCAGTGAATTGGGGATAAACTGTCCACTGCGGTGTTGTTCGACCACCGGGTGGCGCCCAGCGACAATCGTCAAGCGTGGCTCGTTGACGACGTGTGGCCGCACATAGCGCTGATTGACGGCCACCTCGGCTAATGTTGTGACCACATCAAGATGTGCCAAGGTGCGCGCCACATCCACGAGTCGACTGGCGAGGTTTGCCACATGCGCCACGATTCCAAAGAACGCTTGGCGCTCGAGGTCGTTGAGTCGCTCTTGGGCATTAATTACGATATCTTCGTAGGTCTTGAGCTCGTCGGTGTAATAGCGCTCGCCCGTTGATAGGGTTTGTTTGCGGATGTAATGCGATGGAACCAAGGCGACTTGTGCTTTGGAGACCTCGATGTAATAGCCGAACACCTTGTTGTAATCGACTTTGAGCGACTTAATACCAGTGCGTTGTTGCTCGCTTGCCTCGAGCGCTGTAATCCAACGTTGGGCATCGCGACTCGCATCAACAATCTTGTCCATCTCAGCGACAAATCCCGGGCGGATGACGCGGCGTGGCACGTCGTCGTCGCGTAAGTAATTTGAGGCGCCGAGCAACGCTGGTGGTTCGTTGTCAATCGCTTGTTCGATATAGGCCAAGATGTCGCCACACATATCGATGACGGTCGGCGTTGGCGCTGATGGCATATCAGCAAACAAGTCGTCGTCAGTGATAATCGGCATGCTACCGGTGTGCGTTTTGGTAAGCGCGGTATTGATGGTTGGGAGTTGACGTAACGCGTCGCGCAAGCGTACCATATCGCGTGGAGTGGTAACGGATACCCCTTGAAGCATGCGGTTGACTGTCCGCTCCATGTCGCCGATGCCGCGCAGTGCCTCACGGATAGCGTTGCGTGTCATGGTCAATTTGACGAAGTGCTCAACGTCGGTCAGACGTTGCTCAATGGCTGATTTATCGAGTAGAGGTTGAGCTATCCAGCGGCGTAACAAGCGGGCACCCATGGGCGTACGAGTGATATCGAGAACCCCAACCAATGAACCTTTGGTGCCACTCACCCCGTCGAGTAACTCGAGATTTCGTCGAGTTTGTGGGTCAAGGAACATGACCGCACCTGGTGTATAGGCATGCAATTTATTGAGTTGTGCTGGCGTGGTTTGTTGGGTCTCCTGAGCATATTGAAGGAGTGCTCCAGCCGCTCGAACTGCTAGGTGGCGATCGGTCAACCCGAATCCTGATAAGGTGCTAACCGCAAAGTGGCGCAAAATTGCCTCTGCGGCAGTCTTGAGATCCCAGCGCCAAGCGGGCACATTGGTGATATGGCCATGCGCCCATCGTGCGGCGCTTTCGCGCTCAACGCGGCGGGCGACGCGCTCGTGCGGCAAGAGCATCTCACGCTCTTCTTTGGTCATGAACTCGAGGTCACTACTGAGTCCGGTCGCTTTGGGATCAAGCCCGGGTAGACGTTGTTTAAGCTCGCTACTGACAAGGACCTCGGCGGCGTTGAGCCGCGCTAGTTCGCTGTGAGATTGTTGATGTGCCATGGCGCCGTGCATCTCGCAACAGGCGAATTCACCGGTACTCAAATCGGCATAGGCCAGACCGACAGCGTCACCATCAGTGATAACGGCTACAATGTAATTGTTGGTGCTAGCATTCAGCAGGGTGCCATCGATGACGGTACCGGGTGTCACAATCCGCACAATTTGACGCTCGACCATGCCTTTGGCAGCGCTGTTGGGTGCGATGCCGCCTGCAAATACGGAGCGTGGCCGCGTATCGCTCTTGCTTGAGGCAGTCTCGCTGATTTGCTCAGCAATCGCAATGCGATAGCCGGCAGTTACCAGTTTGGCAACGTATGATTCGATGGCGTGATACGGCATACCGGCCATCGGACAGCGTTGTTTTTGGCCATTTTTGTCGGTAGCAAAGTCTTTGTAGGTCAAGGTGACATCAAGCAAGTCGGCGATAAGTTTGGCGTCGTCATCAAACGCCTCATAAAAATCACCAAGACGATAAAAGAGCACTGCGTCAGGCTGCTCTGCCTTGAGCGCACGGAACTGGGTATACCACTTGTGCAGAGTGAACGAAGGAAACTCGAGAGAGAGTTGTTGAGTAATATTCATAGTCGTGCTCGTACGCTTTACACAAAAAGAGGGGGACGCTGTGCGTCTCCCTCTCATTATACCTAAGCTGGTGCAATCCGCAGATTAGTCGTTGAGCTCTTCGGCTGTGTTGCTCACCATAAAGATGACACGTTCGCCGATGTTGGTAGTGCGGTCGGCTAATCGCTCGAGCATGTGGGTAATCTCAATGAGAATCAACCCGCTTTCGATGGTAGCTGGATTGTTGCGCATCATGGTGATGACGGTTGCGTTGAGCTCGTCCTCAAGAGCATCGACTTTGGCGTCACTCTCAGCTAGTTTGCGGGCGATATCCATGTCGCGATTGACGTAGGCGTCGATACTATGGAGGAGCATCTCGTGTGCCAAATTGCCCATCGTGATAATACCAGCAGGCGCACTGACGATGGGAGTCTGTCGCAATAGTCTTGTGACGCGCTTGGCGATGCCTTTGGCATAGTCGCCGGCGCGCTCGAGCTCGCTTGCAATAGCGCTTGATGCAAGCAATGTGCGTAATTCACGGGCGACTGGCTGTTGTGTAGCAATCAACTCGAGGATTTGTTCGTCGATTGCCTGATGGGTGCGGTCGATCTCGCGATCGCCAGCAACGACTTGGGCTGCCAAATCTGCATCAGCATTTTTGAGTGCAGTGAGGGCGTCTGCAAGGCCGTGTTCGACGCGACTACCGATCCGCAGTAAGTCGTCATGGACGTTTTGTAATTGGCGCGAATATCGTTGGCGCATGGCTCCCCCTTACATGTTTGGCACACCGTACGAATACCAATATGATATACTGAAACAAACAGTTGCGTTTGACGCATTGTTGTCTATCAAGTTGCGTTATTATACCGTGATTTCAATAAGCATTTGTTAACAAATGGTTGTCTCGATGTTGAATTATACGGCGAGAGGTTTGCGAGCATGCGCGATCGGAAGTTAATTCGGAATTTTAGCATTATTGCTCATATCGACCACGGCAAAACCACTCTTTCAGATCGCTTTCTTGAGGTAACTGGTACTGTGACAGACCGTGAGCGCCGCGATCAGCTCCTCGATGGTATGGATCTTGAGCGCGAAAAGGGCATCACGATTAAAGCCAAAGCCGTACGCATGGATTACACTGCGCCGGATGGACAACTCTATGAGTTGAATCTTATCGACTGCCCGGGGCATGTCGATTTTACCTACGAAGTATCGCGGGCGCTGGCAGCCTGTGAAGGCGCTATTTTGGTGGTGGATGCCGCCCAAGGAGTAGAGGCGCAAACCTTGGCCAATGTCTATTTGGCGATGGAACACGATCTCGAGATTATCCCTGTACTCAATAAGATTGACTTGCCCGGTGCGCATCCCGACTTTGTGGCCGCCGAGGTTGAGCGAATTTTGGGCGTGCCCGCCGAAGACGTGTTGCGTGCATCGGCCAAGAACGGTATTGGCATCAAAGAAATCCTCGATGCCGTGGTTGAGCGTGTGCCACACCCACAGGGTGACCCCGCAAAACCAGTGAGGGCCCTTATTTTTGACTCACACTACGATGTCTATAAGGGTGTAATTGCCTATGTGCGTGTGGTTGAGGGTGAGCTCCGAGGTAACTCCAAGGTGCGCTTTATGACATCGGCGGTCGATGCGGATGTCCTTGAGATTGGCTACTTCCACCCAACCATGGTGGCCGTTGATTCACTCGGGCCAGGTGAGGTCGGTTATATTGCGACTGGCCTTAAGCAGATTGGTGATGTACAGGTCGGCGATACCGTGACACTCACCAATAATCCGGCTACCGAGGCCTTGCCAGGGTATCGTCATGCCAAACCGGTAGTGTTTGCTGGGTTATATCCGGTTGAGTCTAATCAATATACCGAGTTGCGTGAGGCCCTCGAAAAGTTAGCCCTCAATGATGCGGCATTGACATTTAGCCCTGAGAAGTCCGCCGCACTCGGGTTCGGCTTCCGCTGTGGCTTTTTGGGCCTGCTCCACATGGAGATTGTCCGTGAGCGTCTTGAGCGTGAATACGACTTGACATTGCTGATTACTGCACCATCGGTTGAGTATAACGTGATGCTCCAAACTGGTGATATTGTAAGTGTGTCGAATCCATCGGAGATGCCTGAACAAGCGCATATATCGGCTATCGACGAGCCAGTCATGGCAATTACTGTGATTGTGCCGACCAAGTACATCGGTACCGTGATGGAGTTGGTAACAGGCAAACGTGGTACGTTCCAGGCGATGGATCATCTTGATCCACAGCGCGTCTCACTCAAGTACCTCATCCCACTCAACGAAATTGTGGTGGATTTTTATGATCAACTGAAGTCGCGCACGCAGGGCTATGCTTCGCTCGACTACACATTATCTGGCTATCAAGAGTCAGATCTCGTCAAACTTGATATATTGGTGAATCATCAGCCTGTTGACGCATTGTCGTTGATTGTGCACAAAGATAGCGCATACAGCCAAGGTCGCCAGTTGGTCGAACGCTTGCGCAAGCTGATTCCGCGACAGATGTTTGAGGTGCCGTTGCAGGCGGCTGTTGGAAGCAAAGTTATTGCTCGTGAGTCGATTCGCGCGATGCGCAAAGACGTATTGGCTAAGTGTTATGGCGGTGACATCTCGCGTAAGCGTAAGTTGCTCGAAAAGCAAAAAGAGGGCAAGAAGCGCATGAAGATGGTGGGAAATGTCGAAATCCCCCAAGAGGCGTTTATGGCCGTCTTGTCACTTGATACTGATGGCGATGACGATTAGACAGTGATTGGTTTTGGTTGCGGTTTTGCTCTTCTTCATCGATATTGCTCGAAACCGCGGAGATAAAGAGTCTACAGGTACAATCAGTGTATTGTGCACGATGAAAGAGAGTTTGCATGCGTTTGTTACTTCGCTCGTTGACGTTGTTATTGTTGGCAGTGGTGTTGGTTGCATGTACCAATCCACTGGAATCATTGTTTGCTACCCCACCAGCCAAAGTCAATGATTACGTGCTTTCACGCGCTGAACTCGATGATCGTGTCAGTCGCATTGAGATTGGCCTACGCAAGAATCCAAATGTTACCGAAATGCCGGACAAGGCGGAGCTCGAGGATTATGTGATTGAGCAGTTTGTGGTGCAACATGTGATTTTGAGTATCGCTAAAGATAAAGGCGTGTCAACCGACAAAGCAGCTGTTGACAAGCAACTCGAGGACTTTCGTACTGCGGTTGCACAGAGCGGCTCCGATGAATTCGATGTTGTGATTAGCGATCAGCTCGGCTACGAAAACGCTACGGACCCCGACTTTTTGGGTTTTGTTGAATACTTCGTGATTCAATCTAAGTTGGCCGAAACATTGGTTGACGAATCAGTTGTTCGTGCGGAAATTCAAGCGCAACTCGAGGAACAGTCACAAAGCACAGAGTTACAGGCACGTGTTCAACACATCTTGGTTGACGACGAAGCAACTGCTGTACGTGTTATTGAGCTGCTCAAAGAAGGTCAAGAGTTCGGGACTCTGGCTGCCGAGTTCTCGACTGATCCGGGGAGTAAGGACAACGAGGGAATTTATGAGTGGACTGGTCGCGGCTACTACGTGACCGAGTTCGACAATGCAGTGTTTGATGATCTTAAGGTGGGCGAGTACACCCAAACACCAGTCAAGACTGATTTCGGCTTCCATGTGATTAAGTTGCTTGGCCGTGAGGAGCGCTCATTGCTTGACCCAGCCACAATTCCCAATGAAATCGAAGTACGATTGCCATCGTTGCTTGACCAGCGTCGCTATGAGGCTTTACAAGTGATGGTTGATGATGAGCGTGCCAAGGGTGTCACCGAGGAGCGTATCGTTGTTCAACCGACTGCCGTTGTGGCGATTCCAACGTCAGGTATCGAACTCGAGCCAACTCCTGCTCCATAAGGATGGGGCATAGTCCAAAGGATAGACCATGATTCACATTGTGGGGCTTGGTACATCTGCACACCTTGATAGTGGCGTCGCTGCATTGATGCAGCAGACGCCACTGGTGTTCTTACGTACAGCAAATCACCCAGCAATAGCACAATTGACACATGCGTATCAGGCGTTTGATGATGTAATCCGCCAGCCCAATGGCGTGCAGCAGGTTATCGATACACTTATAGCAGTTGATAGTGATGTGGTGTATGCGGTGCCTGGACATCCACGCTGGGGCGATATTACAGTTCAGGCACTCCTGCGACAGGTGCCCGATCGTTGTGTGGTGCATGCCGCTCCATCTACACTTGATACATGGGCACCAGCAGTTGGCGATGTTGGTGGTGCTACTCAGGTGTGTGATGCACTGCAGTTTTTGCCGGTTGCTGATGACCGTGTATGTTGGTCAACGATGCAACTTCAGCAACCATATACACCTCAAATCATCCCGTTGCCTGTGCGTCCGCATCAAAGCGCATGGGTGTGTCATGTGCATGATGCGGATATGGCTCAACATATCGCCACCCAACTCAGCGAGGGATATGTCGATGCACATCAGGTGGCATTGATAACCAGCGATAATCAAGCATCATGGATGCGTCTTGATGCGATCGCTGATTGGCATCAATGGCCAGTAACCATTTATCTCCCTGCACTTGACGCGCTTGATAACCACAGGACTTCAGATGGTATCAGCTATATCATTGCACGGCTGCTTGGGCCGGGGGGATGCCCGTGGGATCACGAACAAACGCCTCAATCGCTGAGACGCACCTTGCTCGAAGAGACATACGAGACTATCGATGCACTTGATCAGGGCGACGATATGAGTTTAGTCGAGGAGCTTGGTGATGTGCTGTTGAACTTGTTGATGCAAGCCGAGATGGCACGTCAGGCAGGGCGCTTTAGTATGGCCGATGTCTATGCTCAAGTCTCTGCTAAGTTTATCCGTCGTCACCCCCATGTCTTTGGCGATATGGTGGCCCAAGATACTGAGACGGTGCTGAATAACTGGTACAAAATCAAACGAACAGAGTCGTCACAATCTGATAAACCACATAGTCCACTTGCGGGCGTACCATTAGCACTGCCGGCATTGACGGCAACCGGCGCGCTGATTAATAAATCCAAGCGCTATGGTATGCAAGTTGTCGGTGCCCAAACAGATGCTCCTACATTGGCGGAACTCGGTGAACAACTATTTGCGATTGCAGTAACAGCCACCCAACATAATCTCGATGCTGAGGCAGCTCTGCGCGAGATAAATGTGCGTTATCGCCAGCGTGTTGATGAACTATTTGCGGCTGATGGCCACCTAAGTGGGCAAACCGAGGAGTTGTGGCGCGATGCCCATCCAACCCCATCACGTGCAGATTAATCTGCGCGTACGCCTTCCTAAACCACATGCCTGTGGCGGCAATGACTGGCAAGTAACTCGTGTTGGCGCCGATATTGGTGTGCGTTGCCTGCAGTGCCAACGCATCTTGATGATGCCACGCTCGCAATTCGAACGTCGAGCGCAGATGATTGAGAGTCCCCTACATGACTGACTTGCCAGTTGTATATTTTGTGATTGGTCAGACTGCAGTCGGCAAAACTGCACAGTCGATCCAACTTGCAACAGTTATTGATGCAGAGATTATTTCGGCTGATTCACGTCAGATTTATCGCCAAATGAATATCGGTACGGCCAAAGCAACTGCAACTGAGCAGGCTACTGTGCGCCATCATTTGATTGATGTTGTTGATCCAGATCAGACATTCACTCTTGCACAATATCGTGATGCAGCGCTGACGCTTATCAATGAAATTCACGCTCGAGGTAAGCATGTGCTGGTGGTAGGTGGCACCGGCCAGTATTTGGCTGCGTTGCTTGAGGGTTGGACAATCCCTGAGTTGCCTCCGAATGATACGCTCAGAATTGCACTTGAGGCTGAGGCTGCTCGAGATGGTGGGGCTGCGTTGCATGCCCGCTTACAGGTGCTTGATCCAACGGCTGCCGCAACCATTCATGCAACGAATGTGCGTCGGGTGATTCGTGCGCTCGAGGTGTGTATCAGTACGGGCCAGCCGTTCTCAGCGTTGCGCCAAACAACCACACTCACTTTTCGTCCACAGGTTTATTGGATTCAAGCTGATGCTCCCACGCTATACGCCCGCATCGATCAACGCGTTGATACCATGATACAGACAGGGCTAGTAGACGAAGTGTCGCAGTTAGTGGCTGCGGGATATGATTGGACGTTACCAGCTATGTCAGGCATTGGGTACCGTGAGTTTGGCCCGTGGTTTGCTAACGAGCAATCCCTTGATGAGGTACGTCAGCGTATCAAGTTTAATACACATGCATTCGCACGGCGACAGGCGACGTGGTTTCGCCGATTTCGTACCATACCGTTGGCGTATACCGATGCGCTCGTCGATGTGATGCAGAGGCATCAGGCCTAGAGATGGAACAAAATGGCTCGCAAGTGCATCATACTTGTAGAGGGGTTTACGTCATAGAAAAGGAGGCCGGCCATGCATACATCTCGCATTGTCATGCGCGTGTTGGCCCTGTTGATTGTGGTCGATGTTGTTGTTGTGCCTGTGACCACATATGCTACAACCCGTGCGTTTAACCCAAATCGTGGATGTATCTGGCGCGATGGCAATGGAGTGACACATCGCTATGAGATAGTTGTGCATTGGCAGAACTTGACATGGTTTCAGGCTGATCAGCTTGCATCACAACGGCGCTACAAAGGAGTTAAGGGGTATCTTGCCACCATCACCAACGGCTCCGAAGATTGGTGCGTCCGTACAATGCTGCTCAATCGAGTCCCGTGGGTCGATGCAACTGGTGCCTGGCTGGGTGGTAATGATTTGGCCAAACGGGGGGTGTGGCGTTGGACCAGCGGCCCCGAAAAAGGCCGTCTCGTGCGTCG
>JBMTAN010000044.1:0-26822 GCA_049428765.1 Roseiflexaceae bacterium | reverse complement strand
GCGTATTGGTATTGGTCGGTGTCAAGGTATAGGTTGGGCTGGGAGTGCGTGACGGCGTCAACGTGGCAGTGGGTACCGGAGTTGAGGTAGGACCAACATCGACAATCGAGTAGACAACACCATCGATTTTGCGTGAGCCGTCGCAGGTGGGATCGCCGAGCACCCAGTTGGTGGATGAGTCGAGCTTGCCGGGGAAGAGCAGTTTGAAGTAGATGTACTCGGTGGGCTCGAGGTCAGCATCACTGGTGTAAGTGACCGGGATTGTCAGTCCGCCAATGTCGTTTGCAGGGACAACACCGCCGTCGTAGTCACCGGCAGGGACGGTAATGAGCCAATTGTTTGAACCAGCTGTGTGCACGACAGTTGCAGTGCCATACGCACCAGCGCTAACGGTACCTAGAGAAAAGTCGGTATCGGGAGTGGCATCACCCTCGGCCATTTGGAGCATGATTTTGGTGCCAGCGACAACGCGACCATTGATGCGAATGTTGATTGCGGTAGGTGTTGAGGTCTCGCCACCACCGGTATCGCGCGATGTGCCGAAGTCGATGATTGGGCTAAGACCTACCTCGATGCCATCAAGCAGATTGCCGCCAGTGTCACTGGTTCCCAAAATGGCGGCAAACCCAAGGTTTTTAACACCGCTCCATCCTGATGCGGGGAGTGTGTGCGTACCGCTATATTCACCCCACGAGCCAACATCAGTTGACGTTGCACCGGTGGTGCCTGTTGGCGTATTGTAGTTCACTGAGTTATACGAAAAACCTGTATGTGCTACTGCAATGGTAGCTCGACCACTGTCACTTGTGGTTTTGGCGTACATGATTGGTCGATAATAAGAATCGCCTGACTCTGAAGGATTTCCGCCGTCTGATGGTAACCCTGCTGGGATGCCAAAGGTAAATTGCATAATGTCGAAACGGCTTGCATCAAGCGCTTTGTGACGAAACGTGAATGAGATGACATCGCTGTTCGACACACAAATCTTCTGATAAATGAACGTCTTGACGTTTGCATTAAGTTCGGCAAATTTGGTTCCGTGGAACGCTGGATTGCCTGGATTGTGATTGCTTTTTTGGATTTCGATTACGCGTGCATTGGTGTCAGCTGGTGTACAGTTTGTCTCTGAGATGCCGGGATGCGCTGTTGACCAGCCGCGCATCTTTGTTTGATTGATATATGCCCATCCATTCGGTAACGAGTAACACGCAAAATCAGAATCTTCGAACGACGTATTTGCATATGTTCGCAGACCTTGTACGCCATTCCCTACAGGATTGCTTGTGGTTGGAATAGATCTGCTGCCGTCAATACTGCGTGCGCGATCTGCTTGACTTACAGGATAGATTGCTTGACTATCAACAGACTGCACATCCTGTGTCGCTCCATCCTCTGCATATGCAGAGGATGGACTTGGGATAAACAAAGCCGCGACAATACAGATACACAGCAATATCGCCATCAAGTTATGCCATTTATGTGAATACATGCGGTGCATAGTAAATCCTCAATGTGTATTAACGTGAAGGTCGAGGCGTAGCACGTGGAGTGAATGTTGGTGGAGCAGGTGTCCACGTTGCTGGCGCTGGTGATGGTGTGATGACTCCAGTGCTTGTCGCTGTCCGTGATACACGTGCGCCAAAGAGTTCTGAACCAGTGGTTAGTATTGCACCGTTAGCATATGCAACGACCGCATTCACATACCCAGCTTTGACTGTAATGGCGTCTGTTTGTTGCTGGGCAATATTTAGCTGACCGAATGCGTCACTGCCCCACACAAATACTTTACCGGTGTTATCACGAGCCAATGAGAATTGCCGTCCTGCACTAATCTCGACGATGTTCTTGAGTCTACCAACATTGTTACATTGACCAACGTTCTGCTTCTTATTTGAGTTGTCTTGCCAACATACTACGGTGCCATCGCTCTTCAGTGCCAGTGAGTGATCAAAGCCAGCACTAATTGCAGTCACATTGCGGAGCATTGCGGTAAATCGAGGTTGCGCAATTGATGATTTACCCCATGACACAACTCTGCCATTCTGTCGAAGTGCAATCGAATGTTGATGACCAGCGCTAACCGCAACGACATTTCTTAGTGTGCGAGGAACACGAGTTTGTCCTGCATTATTGCGACCCCAAGAAACAACGGTTCCGTTTGTTTTGAGTGCGAGAACATGGCCGAATGAAGCAGAAAACGTCTTAATTTGACGGTTTGCAGCTCTTGGAATACTTAATTGACCAAAGTCATTATTACCCCAACCCACAAGCGTATTATTACCGCGCAACACCATCGACCAGTTTGCGCCTACCTCAACTTCGCGAATCGTTGTGCCAAACAGATAGCTTGGGATGGTGCTCTGACGTTGATTATTGAGGCCCCAAGTGACCAAATTGCCGTCTGTTGTTAATCCTAGAACGAACAGTTGACCAACGGCAATGTCAATGATTGCGAGTGGGTTTGCAGTGGACGTAGGTGACGGTGTACGAGTACTCGAAGGTGTGAGTGTATTACTTGGTGTCAGCGTGTTCGAAGGTGTGAGTGTATCACTTGGTGTAAGGCTCGGTGTGCGCGTATTTGACGGAGTCAGTGTATTTGATGGAGTCAGTGTATTCGTCGGTGTCAGTGTATTCGTCGGTGTCAGTGTAAATGTTGGTGAAGAGTACGTAAATGTAATTGTGTTCGTAGTGATGTTTGATGTGATACCAGTTGCACTCGAAATGTCTGAATTGTTAATTGTGTAGTCAGTGGCGGTGCTACTACCAATATCTACTTCGAGAAGACAATTTGTGAGTGCATTCATGTTAACGCCACTTACTGTAATAGTGGCACCCGTAGCCGTTGCGGTGCCACTACAGTTTGAGTAGACAGCGCCAGCGGTGAGGCCTGTGGGTAAATTTACTGTAAACCCAATTCCTGTTTCGTTGGAGGTCAGATTGTTGATAATGGCCAAGTTCAATCTACCTAGTGATGATACGGTTCGATTGGCCCACACTGCTTCAAGTGTGACATCTTGGCCTCCGATGTACGTGATGTTATTGAGGTTGTATGTGCCAGCTGCAGTACCGATATTTTGTTGAATCATCAACCCAACATCAAGCGGATCTCCATTTGATGGTTCTTCTTCTGCGCGATAGCCGATGTTGCTTCCTGCATTTACTTCGTCATAACTGTAATAGTAGCGTTCTGCAACTGCGCCATCGAAGATGACCATATCGGTGTCAGTGAATACCTCTCTGATACCGATGACATTGCCGGATGCCGTGTCAATGTTTTGTACATTACGAACTGGCGCATCAAAGTATGCGGCAACACCAGTGTCTGCCTCGAATGGGGCGGCGTCGCCACCTTTATAAAATACAACGTTGGCCGTGTTACCTGAAGGCACGATAATCTCGTAGTCGTCCTCGTAATAGGTGTTTGGGTGGTTGTATGTGATTGTGCGTTTTACCGTGTAAAGACGACCACCTACCGTTACGGTATAGGTCATGATTGCACTGCCGTCACCGGTGGTTGTAGCACCTGAGGTACTAGCAGTGCCAGTTAGACCTGAATACGTCAGGTTATCAAATTTATTCGCTTCACTTAATTCAAGTGACGCATTTGATCCATTGAATGACGTGTAGAGTGTACCGCCAATATTTAAGTGAAAGCCAAAATCGCCGTTCGAAAAAAAGAACCGCTTGTTGTTGTAGACTATCTGTTCACCTGAATCCGCGACATTGAATGTGAGTTTGATGCCATTCGATGTGCTCGTCCCCCCTCCTCCATTGATAGTTAACATGGCGGAACTATTCGGGGCTGCAGCTTGTGCTGGGTAAATCGAATATACTGCGGTTGCAATGAGGACAGCAGTAATCACTATATTGGCTAGTTTTGAGATACGCACAATCTCTCCTTCTTGATGAAAGTAACTTAGATTGCTATTGTTGATTATATCGTCGAGATTACAATGAATTATGTGTTTTTGTCAAGAAAAAGATATGAATATTAGTTGATTGTAAATGAATTGGTTTTTTTGATTAACATAATATTAAACTTCGCATTTATCTACCATATGAAATACCTCTAGCTTTGGTTGGTGTAAGGACACAAATCATCTTTGTGTTGATCATATGTGTGTAAAGACTGGTACTGAGCTTATTCGTGCTCGTTTCAAGAATTACAGACTTGCTGTAAGTGGTTTTTGTGTCTTTATGAAATCGTTCAGACGTTATTGATATGCCAATTGAATGTCAGTGGTACCATTAAATAACGGTAACGTAGTTTAGTTGTTACTCCAATCTTAATAGGTACGGCAGTAGGAGGCGCATACATGTCCACTGAATTACAACAACTGAAAACGCATCTTGCGGAACTTTCAGATATCAATGCAGTTGTCGCATTGTTGGGGTGGGATCAATCTAGTATTATGCCGTCAGGTGGTGGGGAAGGACGTGGGCGACAGATGGCGTACATGTCGCGCTTGAGCCACGAAAAGTTTACTGCTCCAGAGATAGGGCGTTTGCTAGATGTACTCCAAAAGCAATCTGAGTCATGGGATCCTAACAGTATTGATTCTGCTTTGGTACGAGTGACAGCCAAGGATTACGCACAAGCAACACGCATTCCTACTGAGTTTGTGAGTGCATTCACTGAACACACAAATCAGAGCTATATGACGTGGGCTTCTGCTCGTCCTGCAAATGATTTTCATAGCGTTGTTCCTGTACTTGAGAAGACAGTCGAGATGAGCCGGCAGCTCTCACGTTACTATGGAGATGGTGAGCACGTAGCCGATGCACTAATTGATTTATCAGATAGTGGTATGACTGTTGCGACTTTGCGCCCATTGTTTGCCACATTACGAGAGCGACTGGTGCCACTAGTTGAAAAAATCGTCGCTCAGGATGCTGCTGATGATACATGTTTGCGTGGACCGTTCCCAATTCAAGCACAGCTTGACTATGCTGCAAAGATAGCTGCACATATTGGATATGATATGAATCGTGGTCGCCTAGATACGGCGCCGCACCCGTTTTGTGCGCGATTGCACCACGGAGATGTCCGTATTACCACACGAGCGCGAGAGGATGACCTTGGTGACGCTATTTTTAGCGTGATTCACGAGGTGGGCCATGCTATGTATGAACAAGGGGTTGCAGAGGAGCTCGAAGGCACACCGTTGGCTTCTGGTACATCAAGTGGTGTCCACGAAAGTCAATCACGCCTGTGGGAGAACATCGTTGGTCGCTCAAAGGCGTTCTGGCAACACAATTACCCTGGCCTGCAAGCTGCGTTCCCTGCGCAGCTCAGCAAATTCTCACTTGACGAGTTCTATCGAGCAATTAACAAGGTTTCTCGTTCACTGATCCGTACCGACGCTGACGAGGTTACCTATAATTTGCATATTATTGTTCGTTTTGAGCTTGAGCTAGAGTTGCTCGAAGGCACACTCTCCGTCAAAGATTTGGCAGAGGTATGGCATGAGCGTTATCACAAGGTGCTAGGAATTACGCCAGCGGATAACAAAGATGGTGTATTACAAGATATCCATTGGTATGCAGGAACAGTAGGTGGTTCATTCCAAGGCTATACCATTGGTAACATTATGAGTGCGCAAATCTACGAAGCTGCGTTGGCCAAAGACATGTCTATTGCACCAGCCATCAGTCAAGGCAATTACCAACCACTGTTGCAGTGGTTACAAACAAATCTCTACGCTACCGGTCGCCGTTATGATGCGCCGACAACGCTAAAACGGGTGACGGGTCAGGAGTTATCAGTCGAACCGTATTTCCGTTATCTGACAAGCAAATACACTGAACTGTATTCGCTTTAGTACGGAAGTATTGTCTATTCACCAAACGACTAGGCCGGTGTATGTGGTCTTCACCTACACCGGCATTTGGGGTGTTGGAACATCAAGTGATTGGACAACGTCATGTGTATATTGAAGTATGAGGAGCGATCCAATGAGTAAATCAACTATAGTGGTGTTGTTTTTTGTGACGATGATAGCAGCAATTGTGGGTGCCTTGTTGCCTAATTTACTGGTGCGCCCGGTGACTTCTGTCGCAACAGTCGCTGGTTCATCTGCAGTGCGCCAGCTGACCGTCAATGCATCAGGGTCAGTTTATGTGACGCCTGATCAAGCAACAATACAATTCGGTGTAACCTCTCAAGCGAGTACTGCCGCTGAAGCACTCAAACAAAATAGTGCCGACACAACTGCGGTCATTGAGGTTATCAAGAAATTAGGCGTAGCCGCTAAGGATATTAGTACGAGCAACTTTAATGTGTATCCAACATATGATTCATCGGGAATGCGCATTAATGGATATCAAGTTAACAATGCTGTATCAGTGGTGATTCGTGATATCGCTGCTTCAGGGAATTTACTTGATCAAGTTGTCACTGCAGGAGCGAATAATATTAATGGCTTAAACTTTGGTATTTCAGATGTGAGTACATATCAGTCCGATGCACGCACTCGTGCCATAGATGCGGCACGTGCCAAAGCAGAGTCAATGGCAAAAGCAGCAGGTGTCAATTTGGGTAATATCATCAGCATTAATGAATCAGTTAACTATCAGCCTGATATGCCGTATATTCGTGGGATGGTTGCAGATGCTGCTATGGCTGTTCCTGTTGAGACCGGGCAACAAGAGGTTTCAGTATCAGTGACCTTAGTATACGAAATTCGCTAACTTTTATACATCTTTGCTGTGTGTGGCGACAAGTGTGCAACCACTTGTCGCCCTTTTTCATAAAGAATGAAATAATTTGCGTTAAGATACATGTAGATATATCAAATTGAAAGGGAAAACCGTGTTTGTGCCAGAAGATCATTCACATCGTCGTTATAACCCCCTGCTCGATGAGTGGGTATTGGTGTCACCGCACCGCACAAAGCGGCCATGGCAGGGGCAAGTTGAATCAGTGCTTGATGAGCAACGGTTAATATACGATGAAACTTGCTATCTTTGCCCAGGTAATGCTCGTGTTGGTGGCATAACGAATCCTACTTATCAAGATACGTTTGTGTTTGTGAATGATTTTGCGGCTCTACAAAACGACGCACCATCAGGTGGTACTCATGACGGTTTGCTCCGTGCCGAAAGCGAACGTGGTATCTGTAAGGTAATCTGTTTTAGCCCTCGTCATGATTTGACATTAGGTGAGATGTCACAAGCTGATATCGCTCGTGTGGTACGCGTCTGGCAGTCGGAGTTCTATGAACTTGGTTCTCATCCTGATATCGGCTATGTACAAATCTTTGAAAATCGTGGTGCGATGATGGGGTCGAGTAACCCGCATCCTCATGGCCAAATTTGGTCGACACAGCATATCCCCAATCTTGTGCAACGCGAAGATGCACAGCAACAGACTTATTTTGCGACTCATCACCAAACGCTGTTGTCTGCATATATGCGTCAGGAGCTTGAGAGTGGGGAGCGCATTGTCTGTGAGAATGATTCGTTTGTTACTTTGGTGCCGTTTTGGGCAGTATGGCCGTTTGAGACAATGATTGTGCCACGCCGACCACAGGCAATGATTACGGAGATGACTGTCCGCGAGGTTGACGATTTGGCAGACATCCTTAAACGTACAGTAACCCGATATGACAATCTATTTCGTACATTGTTCCCGTATTCGTTAGGGATTCATCAAGCGCCGGTGAAGCAAGAACAAAGTAATCATTGGCACTGGCATATTCACATTGTGCCACCACTATTGCGCTCTGCTACAGTGCGCAAATTTATGGTTGGGTATGAGTTACTGGCTGAACCTCAGCGTGATATCACACCAGAACAAGCTGCGAAGCGTCTCCGTGAACTTTCTGAAGTGCATTATCGATTAGAGGAATAACATGCAAGGAATATGGCTTGATTCGTCAAATGTTGACACGTATATTCCGTCATTGCATGCACTTCTTGCGGAAGCTGTAGCGGATGGTGCCAGCATAGGCTTTATGTGGCCGGTTAATAATGAGGAAATTGCTGCGTATTGGCATGATGTCGCAGCTGCAGTCGTTCTACGAAAAAAATATCTGTTTGTAGTGGTTGATGAAGCAGATAACATCGTAGGAACCGCACAATTAGAGCCATCCCCGAAAGAGAACGGTCGGCATCGTGCTGAGGTCCAAAAAGTTATAGTCGCACTGCATGCGCGCAATCGAGGCATTGGAAAATATATGATGCGTCAAGTGGAGGATTATGCCAAAGCACTCAATCGGAGCATGCTCTTTCTTGATACCCGTGTTGATGATATCGGTGAGCGATTATACGTGTCAATGGGTTGGTCCCAGTTTGGGGTTGCACCTGATTACGCATATAGCCCTGATGGCACATTAGCAGGATCAGCTTTCTATTACAAACGTATTTAGAGGTAGTATTTGTCATCTGGTGAGCCATGTACGCTTACAGTAACGTAGGTTGTCCATGGCTTGTTTATAATCAATGGCTAGAACATCAATACTTTGTGCTAAATCAGCTACGAATATGATTGAATCATATATATCAAGCGAAGATTTAGCGCATACCAGAATGCCATTACCGAGTTAGAAAAACATCAGTAATGATTTGCATACTTGTAATGCACTGAGCTGTAATCACTCAAAATTTAAGAATGCACTCGCAGAGAAAAAAGCTGAGTTGTCCAAATAGACAACTCAGCAAAATGAAGCAGTTAAATTAACAGGATTTCTTGAGGCTTTGGTTGTTTTTGTTCATTCATACTCCCTGAGCGATATCCAGTCAGGTCAAGTGTGACATATTTATAGCCTAGCTCTTTGAGTTTGAGCGTGATTGATTCACGTTGGGCGATAGCGAGTGCAAATTGATCGTTTGTCACTTCAATACGTGCCATACTGTCGTGGTGTCGCACACGAAACTGGAGAAACCCGAGTGTACGCATGAAGCGCTCTGCTTCATCGAGTACGCGTAATTTGTCTGCCGTTACGCGTTCGCCATATTGAATACGCGATGAGAGACATGCGTATGAAGGTTTGTTCCAATTTGATAAACCGAAGTTTTTTGCGAGAACCCGAATTTCAGATTTGCCAATCCCTGCTTCAATCAGTGGACTGCGCACATTGAACTCTTTGGCGGCTTGATGTCCTGGTCGATGGGTGCCCACATCATCGGCCATAGCACCATAGATGATATTGGTGATGCCATGCGCCTTAGCGACCGGTTCGAGCTCGGTGAAGAGTGTTTTTTTACAGAAATAGCAGCGATCAGTATCATTGCGAGCATACCCTTCAAGGTCTAGCTCACGGGTTGTAACGATAACATGCTTACAGCCGATTTGTATGGCTAACTCTTGTGCGAGCCCAAGCTCCTCACGCGGATAGGTTTCAGAGTCAGCAGTACCAGCAATACAGCGATCGCCGAGTACATCATAGGCTATTTTGAGCAAAACAGTGCTATCGACTCCACCTGAAAACGCCACAAGTACAGATTGCATGTCACGTAGGATTGATTCGAGATGGGCAACTTTATCATTCAACGATGGTGTGTTCATTTGGTTCCTCGTATACGCGCATCATGCATTTTGCGGGCGATACGCGCCGCAACTGCACCTGCTCCTATGCCATTATCAATATTCACAACACTGATGCCTGGTGCGCAACTCTGTAACATTGTGCCCATTGCAGCTACGCCTTGTCCTCCATGTCCATAGCCAACAGCTGTTGGTAGGCCAATTACAGGCACATCAACTAATCCAGTGACAACAGATGGAAGTGCTCCATCCATGCCTGCTGCCACAATAATAACATCAACTGGTACATCAAGAAGTTGACGTAATGGTTCAAATAAACGATGTAATCCTGCTACGCCAACATCAGTGACGCGGTGGACCAAACAGCCGAGTTCATTGCAAATGGCGGCAGCTTCATCGGCAGCGGGTAAATCACTCGTCCCGGCTGCGATTATTCCAACGTGACCACCTGGGTCGGGAATTTGGCTTTGGGATGAAGCTATCGTTACAATCCGATCTGCTGTGCCGCGAATGATGATGTGCTCATGAAAGCTTCTAATAAGTGCCTCAACGGTTTCGTTGTTGGGGCGACTAACCAATACTCGATGATTTTGTTGCAAAATACGTTCTGCAATGGCGACAGTTTGTGTACTTGTCTTGCTCTCTGCATATATTACTTCGGGCATACCCGTACGTTGTTGGCGTAATAAATCTAGGTTGGCAATTGAATCGAGATAACTACGTTGATTGTGGTTCATTGTGTTGTTTGGTCTCCCCTATAGCGGTAATCGCAATACCAATGAGTAGCCCGACAAATCCTGCGAGCTGGAGTGATGCTACGGCTTCGTCAAACAAGATAAATGCCAATATGGCAGAGCCTACAGGCTCACCTAGAATCGCAATCGTAACAAGGAGTGCCGAGAAATGACGCATTGCAAAGTTGATGGTTGTATGACCAATTAATTGAGGGCCAATAGCAAGCCCAAAGAGTACAAGCCAAATCATGGGTGTGTAACTAACAGATGTATAACCAGTGGCAAGTGCAGCGATAAGTAGGACAATTGCAGCACTTCCATATGTCATCCAGACATAATGGAGGAGTGGGAGCTGATTCCGCAAGCCTCGCCCCACTAAGAAGTAGGCTGAGCCACTCATTGCCCCAATGATTGCTAACGTATTTCCGAGCAGAGGATTGCTCCCTTGTTGTGTTTGAGAATCACTGAGTGCGATAGCCAGCGATCCAACAATTGTCATGAACATGCCCAATAGTCGCCAACGATTAAGCTTCTCGCCAAAAATAAACCACGCAGCAATACCGACCCAAAGCGGATTCGTTGCGACAAGTGCAGCGGATGAGGCTACAGAGGTGTATTCGAGCGACTGAATCCACGTCGCAAAGTGGAGCGCCAGACACACTCCTGAGATTACCGCGAGACTCGCTTGTTTTGTTGTGACACCATGTGGGAATGTGTGATGTTTGAATCCAACAACTATGCTTAAAATGCTTGCTGAAATACCTAATCGTACTGCGGCAATCACTATTGAAGGGACATCACCAGCTTGGGCTATGCGAATCAAAATAGATGCTGCGGCAATAACAAGAATGCCCACAGCAAGTGCGATGCTAGCAGTAAATCGTTGCGAATAAGTAGGCATTGACTCATATCTCAGTTGCTGAATACCACCACTATTATACTGCGAACTAAAGCCACTGGTGTGTATACACCAGTGGCTGACGTGTCCCATATGTTTACATTCGTATCACCCACTCGTTTGCATATGCCAACAGAGTTATGGCGTGGGGGGGGATTCGCCAGTGGGATGCGTATGTATTCATTGCATGGACAAATTTATATCAAGTAAAACACAGTACACAATATATATGTCATGTGAACTTGATATATTTATTGTAAAGCACGGTTCGTTGGATGAGTAGTCATTTTGGGTGATTTAGGTCTACGAAGAATAAGTGAAAAATTACGAATAGTGAGTTGGTGTCTTTTGTATTTACTACAATTCTCGTGCAAATATGTCGTTTGTGGATATAATTGAAATGTTGTAAAAGGAACCCATATGCGTGTATTAATGATTTCGTGGGAATATCCTCCACATATGGTAGGAGGAATGGGCCGGCATGTGGCCGATCTTGCACCACAACTTACAGCTCAAGGTGTTGAGCTCCATGTATTGACTCCAGGGACGTATGATGCGCCACCATACGAGTTAATCTCGCCAAATTTGCACATTCATCGGATTCCGCTCCCGCCTTCTTCATATGATATTGTGACTCAAATTACCTCAGCGAGTGCTCTTTTTTTGCGGGTTGCTCAGCAACTCTGGCGTGCACATGATGGGTTTGAAATGATTCACGTACATGATTGGTTGTTGGCGGATGTGGCAATTACACTCAAACACCATTTTAAGCGACCTTTGATTGCGACGATTCATGCAATTGAGCGTGGGCGACGGCGTGGACATATTCATTCAGCTGAATCACAGTATATTGATGCTTGCGAATGGCGATTGGGATATGAAGCTTGGCGTGTGATTGTCTGCTCTCACTACATGGTCGGTCAGTTGCAGGATGAATTCCAGCTTCCAGCTGATAAGATTGATATGGTCCCGAACGGCGTTATTATGCCGACATATCCATTTTGCGATAGCATATCGCGTAATGCATTTCGTGCAAAATATCAACCCCACAATGCGCCATTAATTTTCGCGGTCGGTCGCTTAGTTCACGAAAAAGGCTGGCATGTGCTGATGCATGCTGTGCGTGAACTTATCGATGAATATCCCGAGATTCGTTTGGTATTAGCTGGGGTAGGTGGATATCAGCAGGCATTGCAACATCTGGTGACCGAGCACAACTTACATGACCATGTGATATTTGTTGGTTTTATCAGCGATAAAGAACGCAATGCATTATATGCAGCATCAGATGTAGCAGTGTTTCCATCGCTCTACGAGCCCTTTGGGATTGTCGCACTCGAGGCTATGGCACTACGTTGCCCTGTGGTTGTGAGTGATACTGGAGGATTGCGTGAAGTGGTTGAGTCGCATCGAACCGGATTGTTGGTGTATCCGGATGATGTTGCATCATTGACGTGGGGATTGCATCACACGCTGACACATTCACAATTAACCCAAGATCGGGTCACTGCGGCATTCGAAGAAGTGCGGATGATTTTTGGTTGGCAGACAATAGCGGCAGCAACGGCTGCAATTTATGGGCGGGTTGTATCAGAGTGGCGACGAGGCTCATGGGGAACTGAGAGGTAATTACGGGTCACGAACAATGACTGACATGGTTGCAGCACCGTGACTGGTGCACTCGAATGAGTATTCGCCGGCGCTCAAAAAGCGCTGGCGTATTTGTTGATTGGGTGCGATATTGCGACCGGCAACAAGTGCGGTGATGGCACTCTCGTTCCGGATAATCAACGTGTCGCGCACACCGCGGACAAGTTCAACGGTCTCGGGCAAGGCCCGTGGTGCATCGTCACGAATGACGACCACCACGGTGCGTTGCGCATCGAACCACCACCATCCAGCTGCGCCGATGATTCCCACAAGGGCAACACTAAGGATGATGATAATCCATTTTGACATTAGCGTACCTCTACCGTAACTGGAACTATGCCAGCGTTGGCGAATGTCAGCTCGACCTCGAACGTGTCACCTTTCTTGAGGTCATTGTTGAGCCCGATGAGCATAACGTGAAAGCCGCCTGGCTTGAGTGCTTGATTGCCTTGAGCTGGTACTGGAATGCCGCCGTCGACAGGGCGCATTTGCATCATGCCGTCGTCGCCCTTGATGACCGTATGCAACTCAACACTTTTCGCCACAGCACTCTGTGCACTGACTAATGTGTCATCGCTACTTGCGTTAGTGATGTACATGTATGCAGCGCTGTTGTCGCCACTCATGCCAACTCGGGCCCATGGATCACTCAACGCAATGCCATCTTTACTGGCAATTGGGGTGGCCATTGTGTTCGTGGTCGGCATCGTCATTGGCATATCACCCATTGCACCATGATCTGCCATGTCACCATGACTAGCCTTTTCGTCGGCACCCATGTTGTGGTTCATCGTGCTCTCTTGGTTGCCACACGCAACCAAGGTCAAAAGTACTACTATCATCCAAATATAACGTAACATTGTTGTTACTCCATGAGTTATTCATTAATTAATGCAGATAAATCACTAAGCATGTCATCAACGGGAGTGCCAAATCCGAATAAAAGTCGGCGTTGTCCTTGTTTGTCGATGATCGTCGAAGTGGCAGTATGGTCCATAGCGTAAACAAGCGCTGAATCCGGCAAGTCCCGCCTGGTTGCGCCTGCACCATAGGCTTTGTATACGCCACTCAATGTTGTGGAGTCGCCAGTTAATCCGACAATTTCCTGATCAAACATTCCGATAAATCGCTGCAGTCGCTCACTGGTGTCTCGGTCGGGGTCAACCGTAATAAACACAACCTTAAGTTGGTCACGTTGATCTCCAAGACGATTCATGACGACCTGCATATCTGACATGGTTGCAGGACAAATATCGGGACAATTGGTATAGCCAAAAAAGATGACTACCACGTTGCCGCGTTGATCTGCTAGCCGGAATGGATTGCCGTTTTGATCGATTAATGTAAAATCTGCAGCCATGTCGGGTGGTTCGACAACTGCCCCTTTGAACTCGTATGCCGTACAACTCGTCAGCATAAGTAACATAGCGAGTAACGTTAGCCTGATGTATAAAGAAACGAAACGCTTCATTAATTAACCCTCTTCCTTATGCGGATGCTACGGCAATAATAACTGGTGCTTACCGCGGGGGTGGGGTGAGAGGGAGCGGATACCAATGCGCGTGTGTTCGCTGTAATGACGAAAGAGTGCTTCCAAGCGTTATAACTAAAAGTATCAACGATAAGGGGATTGCAACTTCGTGTGTAGCGCGCAACGCAACAGTATTCGCATGGAGATGCTGTGGGCTATCGTCGTCAATTGTGGTAAATGGATGACATACGAAGAAGTTGGATGTCGTCTGCGGTGTGGATGTTGTGACATGACAATGCACAATACAACTCAGCGGCAACATACCTGCGACGAGGAGCACTGTCATCCACTGCACAAATTGTTGATACCCACGGGTCATCGTCATTACGCACCTGACTAAGCCTACGGGCATATTGTACTCTATTTCACGAATCTTTGCAGAGGGCATTTAGATGGTAAAACTAAGAATTTCATGAGGTGGGTTTAGGTGTACTGCGTATGCCGAATACCAGCAGCAGTGCAATTATGCCACACGGGAGTGCGAGTGAAAGTGAATATTGTAAACTAGCTAGATCTCCCACCCAACCAAGAATGGGCGTACTAATTACAAACCCTACCTCGCCGACCGCTAATATGCCTGCACTTACTAATGCAGTACGAGTTGGCATCAGGCGCACGCCAAGTGCAATTGCGGTAGGTTGTGCGCCTGCCACTGCCGCTCCTAGTAATACAAATGCACCAAGGACGATATATTGATCGCGGCTCATAAAAAGCATCAGTCCGGCAATAATAACACCAATTGATCCACTCCATAAGACAATTTTGTCGCCAAAAAACCGTACTAAAATGCCGTTGATGAGTCTGAATAGCGCAGTTGCCCCTTGAAACGCAGCTAATCCTACGCCACTGATAAATGGGTCTGCACCTAGTGTGTCCAAATAGATTGGTGACCAGGTTACCCCGATATTTTGAGCGAACGTGATGACGATGATGATGCCTGCCAGAATAGTCAAACTACGATTGAGCCTTAGGACACGTAATGATTCTAGTGGATTACCACTCTCTTCGACGATACCTGAGCTGGGGATTTGTGAAAATAACAATATAATCCAAAGAGGTACACTCGTCGCTACGGCGAGCCACATGATTTGTTTGAAATCCCAGCCGTTACTCAGGAGCCAACCGCCGAGAAGTGCACCACCAATTGATGCAATGTTCCATGAGGCTTGAAATGGATCAATGACGCGTTTGCGCCGTTCTCTTTCCCAATCAATGACAACGGTAGTACAGGCAACAATTAATGCTCCGAACCCGAATCCCCATCCGATATTGACAAATACGAGCGTCAAGGTGCTCGGTACTAATGCCAATGCCATATGCGATAGAAAAAGAATCGGTGCGAACGCAATCATGGTGCGTCTAGCCCCGAAGTGGCTTACTAAACTACCACCAATCATCATCGATACCATGCTTAGCCCAGCACCAATTACAGAGATGATACCTAGTAAGGTATATGAAATATTTAGCACCTTTAGGAGGTCGATCCAGGCAACACCAATAGCGCTAAATACGATTGCGGTTTGGACATAAAGTAAGAATGTTAGTATCAAGGCCCAGTCGTGGTGCCCATATAAATACAGTTTGCGTGTGTGCATGAGTGCTCAGGATAGAAGTGTACCCAAGTAGTATAACGATGATTACACGCTCTTGATAGTAATATTTGATGGGTGTCGAAAGATATGCAGTGTGAGGTGTTTCTAATAGTGGCCAATGAGTAACTACAGCTATAGGAAGACCATACAGATGGTGCACAGCTGTGCACCATCTGTATGGTCATGATAACAGAGTATTTAATTGGGGATTTGTTGCATTAATGTGGCCATTTCAATAGCTGCAGTAGCGGCCTCAAACCCCTTGTTGCCCATTTTGCTGCCGGCGCGCTCGATTGCTTGTTCAATTGTCTCGGTTGTGACCAAACCAAAGATGCAGGGGATACCCGTTTGCATGCCGATTTGGGCAATTCCGGATGTGACGCCTGCTGTGACATGATCATAGTGGCTCGTTGAGCCGCGGATGACGCATCCGAGGGCAATGACTGCGTCATAGCGCTTACTGGCAGCGAATTTTTTAGCTACCACTGGTAATTCGAAAGATCCAGGTACCCAGGCGATATCAACCGTCTCGGTATCGACACCATGGCGGGCCAAACCGTCGAGAGCGCCGTCTAGGAGACGTTGTGTGATGATGTCGTTCCAGCGACTGACCACGATAGCAATACGTAACCCGCTACCAACAAAGTGTCCTTGAAATTGCGTCATGTAATCCTCCTAATGAACCATTGCAGAAAGGTGTGCATCGACCTTCGATATTAAGTGTCTTCGGTATTCAACGAGTTGTGCCACGCTTGTCATAATCAACCCATGACGTTGGCAGTAGATTTCGAGATCGGGACGGCGAGCCATCGTACCATCATCGTTCATGATTTCGCAAATGACACCTGCCGGTCGTTTGTTGAGGAGTGTAGCAAACTCAACGGCGGCCTCAGTGTGCCCGGGACGCTCTAGAACGCCGCCTGTTCGGGCACGTAGTGGGAACACATGTCCTGGTCGTGCCAAATCGTGAGGTCGACTGGCTGGGTCTATGGCGACAGCGATGGTCCGTGCGCGATCAGCAGCCGATATGCCTGTAGTAACTCCAGTTGCAGCCTCGATAGATACGGTGAACGCAGTGCCGGTACGCGATCGATTGCACTGGGTCATTAGAGGCAAGTCTAGGTGTTCACAAATTCCACTATCGAGTGCTAAGCAAACGAGACCTCGACCATGCACTGCCATGAAGGCAATTGATTTGGCGTCTGCGTACTCGGCAAGCATCAGTAAGTCGCCTTCGTTCTCGCGATCTTCGTCGTCTACGACTACGATCATTTCGCCACGAGCGAGAGCCTGCAATGCTATATCAATTGGTGCGAGCATGTTGATCCCCCCATGCGCTACTAATGCGCTCGACATATTTTGCAATAATATCAACCTCGAGATTGACTGGTTCGCCGACTGTTTGACTCCCCATAGTTACCACGTCTTGGGTATGGGCAATCATTGCGATTCCAAAGCTTGTGTCGTCGAGGGCGGCCACGGTCAAACTTACTCCATCTACCGCAATATAACCCTTCATTACGATGTATTTGAGCATCTCAGCAGGAGGAGTAATTGTGATGAACTTTGATTCACCTTCGAATCGAATCGCACTGATGTATCCGACACCATCTACATGACCCTGTACATAATGACCACCCATGCGACCACCATAGGTCAATGCGCGTTCGAGATTTACTTGGTCGCCTACTTTGCGCACACCGAGATTCGTGCGCCGCAATGTCTCAGGTGATAGTCCCACACTAAATGTACCTTCGGTCATATGTGTGACAGTCAAGCAAACCCCTGCGACGCTGATACTGTCACCAATGCGCGTGCCTTCGAGAGCAGTACGACATTGTATGGTGATGGTATTATCGCGGTCCATGTCAGTATGTGCGACGAGAATCGTGCCTTGTTCTTCTACGATACCAGTGAACATGTCTCTTTCCCTTCTAAAAGCAGCTGTTGGAGTTGAAGTGCATGATGATGAATCGCATGAATATGAACATCTCCGTCACACATTGCTGCATGTCGTATACGGAATTGTTGCCAGTTAGTTAGATTACTGATCCCTTGTCCGGCCACAGGCCCCGGTGCATGATGATTGCCAATGATGCCAGGTGCGATAAATGCATGAATCTCGTCGATCAAATGAGCATCGAGCAATGCGCCGGCAAAGACAGCTCCTGCCTCGATCAGACAGTGATTGATACCATGGGTGGCTAACTGAGTCACTGCATCATGGAGGTGAATCTGACCTGCATGTGGCTGTTGGATGACCATGACACCTTTTGTATTGAGGCTGTCTATCCACTTCTGACTGGCTTGTTTAGTACTTATAACCATGGTCTTGGCGGTCTGCGTATCAAACAAGTGGTGCGTTATCGGTGTCCGCCCTCGGCTGTCAAACAAGACGCGGGTTGGTTGGTGACTAGAGTACCGATGTGGTATGCGCACCGTAAGTTGTGGATTATCCATGATTGCGGTACCACTTGCGGTGACGACCGCGTCAACCTGAGCCCGGATTTGATGTACTTGCATGCGACTCTGACTATTGCTAATCCACTGACTAGCACCAGTGTGGGTGGCAATTTTGCCATCAAGACTCATGGCATATTTGAGCGTCATCCATGGACGTTTATGTTGCAGTCGCATAAAAAACGGGGCAAGTGTTGTTGCAACACGAGCATCGTCGAACTGGATTTGACTGCACCCAATACCATGTGCTGCCAGCGTTGTGGCAGCGCCAATGCCCATGCGCGGGTCGCGATCATTGACCATATAGTAGACATGACGAATGCCCGACTCGATGATTGCATCGGTGCAGGCAGGGGTGCGTCCTTGAAAGGTACACGGCTCGAGTGTTACATACAAATCTGCACCTCGGGCTGCTTCACCAGCCTTTATGAGTGCTGCCCGTTCGGCATGCGCGTGACCAGGCGGTTGAGTTGCACCGGTAGCGATGATGTGTCCATCACGCACGATTACAGCCCCAACTGCAGGGTTTGGGCTAGTCGTGCCGCGGACTGACTCTGCCATCGTCAGTGCAAGATCACATGCTGTTCGGTCAAATTCGTGCATAAAAATACCACCCTATACATCAGGGTGGTGTATACGATGACATAACACCACGTGACCGTTCAGTCATGTGGTTACGGCAGTGCGTACACAACCTTCTTTCATCCGGACTATACCGTCGGCCCTGGAGTCTCACCAGTGTCTGCAACACGTTGCCGTGTCGCTCGCGGGCTTGTCGTACGACTTACCGCCGGTGGGGAATTTCGCCCCGCCCTGAAGGTGTGCAATTGTTGTGCGTATTATAGCATGAAATTGTGCAACGATGTAGTTATTGAGGTAATCTCAACACAAATTGTAGATTAAATCCTAGTACCTACATTGTTGATTGCATGAAGCAGTGATTCGCCATGAATGCATCTAAATATGGAAGTATCGAGTATAAAAGATTTGTGCAGTGACTACGAAGTATGAGTTGGTGTTATATATGGTTGGCAATTTCTGTAAGTACATGTGCGGGCATCAACTGCTGAAGTGTGAGATATCTGCCGATGTGTGTATATGAGCCTAATGAATCGCTGCGAACACCTCTTATGTGCTTGGTACAATATCGGTAATCTTCGATATGAGGTGAACATATGACAATTACCTATCTTGATGTAGTTGCTGCTGCCGAGCGGCTTGATGGCATCGCTAATCATACGCCAGTTTTTACTTCACGCACACTCAATGCCCGAGTAGGAGTTGAGGTTTTTTTTAAGGGAGAGCATTTGCAACGCACTGGGTCATTTAAGTTCCGAGGGGCGTATAACGCGTTGACGCAACTTGACGAATCTGCGAAACGTCGTGGTGTTGTTGCATTTTCATCAGGGAATCACGCTCAAGGATTAGCTTATGCAGCTAAATTGCTTGGTATCCCCGCAGTGATTTGTATGCCGAGTGATGCGCCACAAGTCAAGCTCGATGCAACAGCTGGATATGGTGCCGAGATTGTGCGCTACGACCGATTTACGCAAGACCGTGAGCAAGTGGCCAATGAAATTGCTCAAGTGCGTGGGTTGACTTTGATTCCGCCATATGACCACCCACATATCATTGCTGGGCAAGGTACTGCTGCGCTTGAATTGTGTCAAGAAGTGCCCGATTTGGATGCCATCTTTGTGCCAGTTGGTGGTGGTGGCTTGATTGCCGGGTCTGCCCTCGCTGCACGTGGTACGCAACCAGGCATTCGTGTGTATGGCGTTGAGCCAACGAATGCGGCAGATACATATCAATCGTTGCGTCAAGGTGTGCGAGTTAAGATTGATCCTCCTGATACACTCGCTGATGGCTTGCGGATTACGACACCGGGTCGCATCACATTCCCGATTGTGCAGCAGACTGTCCATGACATCATCACGGTGAGTGAGCCAGAGATTGTCATTGGTACACGGTATGTGGTCGAGCGTCTCAAACAGGTGATCGAGCCGAGTGCGGGTACGGGGCCGGGTGCGGTGCTGTCGGGCAAGATTCCTTCGGGTATCAAACGGTTGGGAGTGATTCTATGTGGGGGCAATATTGAGCCACAGGTGTTGGCTACGATTATGACTGATGCGTAAGATGCACACGGCCGCAGGAGATATCATGCACTCCTGCGGCGTCGGTTTTTTTGATTGCTACTTGGGTTGAATATGATATACCTGCTTACCGCCGATAAACACGCGTTCGACGAGTGGTGTCTGCTGCTGATGATTGACGACAAGTAGGTCTGCGTGGGCGCCGACTCGGAGTGAACCATAATCGTTCTCGATACCGACTGCACGCGCTGGATTGTATGTAATCATATTAACGGCATCACTCAATGAGATAATGCCTGCATTTGCCAATTTAAATACCGAGGGAAGCATGGCCGCAGGGTAGTAGTCTGAGCAAAGCCAGTCAACATACCCTTTTTTGATGGCATCAATAGCACTGATATTGCCACCGCTCGATTTGCCACGCAGTACGTTTGGTGCACCCATGCCAACGAGCATTCCGTGGTGATGTGCTGCGGCGGCCGCATCCATGGTGGTGGGAAACTCGCTGATATTGATACCTCGTTCAACCCAATCGACGACTTTGGCCTCTGTGTCATCGTCGTGGGTTGCAAGTGGGATGTGTGCATTCCGACTCAATTCGATAATGCGCTCAATGTTTTGGGGAATGCGCTCACGCAGCTCGTGTTTTTTTGCGATAATCGCATCAATCTCTGCGTCGTCACGTCCTGTTGTTTTGGCCACATATGCACGGAAGAGTTCATCTGTCGGGTATTGTCCTTGTCCCGGGCTGTGGTCCATAATTGAGACCAACTTAACAAGTGGGTGATCAATGATGTTGCGCAGTGATTCTACTCCGCGTTCACTGCTGACCTCGACACGTGCATGGACGATATGTCGCGCACTTGTGGTGTGATTATGTGTGGCAATCAACTCGAGAAACTCGCGAATGAAGTATTCGTTGCGCACACCAAACTCTGCATCATCGAGCGACAAAGAATGATACTCTGTCGTTATACCGCTACTAATGAGCAGACGATCCGTCACGTGCAACGCCACATGCGAGTCAATGTGTACACCAGGACGTGGTTGAACCATTTTTTCGATGGCATCGCAGTGCAAATCAATGATGCCGGGCATAATGTATGAACCACGGCAATCGATGCTCGGAGCACTGGAATGGGGATTCGGGTGCATGCCATACGCTGAGATAATCCCATCCTCGATGAGTAACCATCCATCAGAAAGTGTGATATCGGGGAGAATCAGCGTCGCATTGACAAATACAAAACGCATATTACCCTCTACAGTGCTAATTGATCGTCGGCGAGCTTTGCCAAAGTGTCGAGGTCGTGCGACACCGTGAGCACTGCAGTGCCGTGTGCTCGAGCGTAGTCAATCATGTCCACGACAATTTGTTTTGAATTGGCGTCGAGGCTTGCGGTTGGTTCATCGAGTAATAACAGTCGTGGTGCGGCAATAAAGGCCCGGCCAAGATTGATTCGTTGTTGCTCACCACCACTAAATGTGACTGGGCTAGCGTGCCATAATCCTTCTTTGATACCAAGCCGTTCGAGCCAATCGCGGCCAGTGTCATAGGCTGCATTGCGCTCCATGCCGTTGCGGAGCAACGGTTCAGTGATGACATCAAGAGCAGCAACGCGAGGTAACACTTTGAGGAATTGGGAGCAATAGCCAATTTCGTGTTGGCGTAGTCGCAAAATCGTGCTCTCGTCACTTTTGACTAAATCAACCATGCCAAATTGGTGTGAGTCAAACCATATCTCACCTGAACTTGCAAGATATGCGCGATAGATGCATTTGAGGATGCTGGTTTTGCCGACACCACTACGACCCCAAATCAAAAAATGTTGCTTCGGGGCAACATCAAAGCTCACGTGTTTGATTGGATCGATTTTACGTCCATCAATCATGTGTAAAAAGAACGATTTATTTAGGTCGCGCACCTGCAAAAGTGGTGTGATCATCATGTGCTCCAAACTACAATGCTGATGAAACGAGCAATTGTGTGTACGGGTGTTGAGGGTCTTCGAGTATTTGGTCGGTAAGACCACTCTCAACGATATGACCGTTCTTCATTACGATAGTACGTCGGGCTAATTGCTTGATGACGCCTAAATCGTGTGACACCAGCAACATAGTCATCTGTTGTTCCCATTGGATGCGTCGAATTAAATCGAGCACGCGTGCCTGAACTGACAGATCAAGTCCACTAGTCACCTCGTCGAGTAAAAGTAAACTTGGGTTACTCGAGAGTGCTTTGGCGATTTGAACGCGCTGAAGCATTCCCCCACTAAATGTGTGTGGTTCATCGTCAATGCGCTCAGGTGGAAGTTCTGTCTGAATCATCAGTTCTTTTATGCGCTCGCGTATATTGCCAACATGGCGCCAATTAGCCAGGAGCAACTTTTCAGCCACGTTGCCACCAACGGTAAATCGCATGTTAAGCCCAAGCTCTGGGCGCTGGTATACGATTCCTAGTCGATCATTGCGGAATACGCGGGCTGCATAGGCGTTCATTGCCGGCAAGTCTACAATCTCAGGATTGTCTTCCTGAGGTTCGCGGTACCAAATATGTCCTGAATCAGGGCGTGTAGCAAGGTTGACCATTTGCAGGAGTGTACTTTTGCCACTGCCACTCTCACCGACAATTCCGAGCACTTCGCCTTCGTGAAGGGTAAAGTTTGCGTTGACACACGCATACACAGTGTTACAAAACGGACACTGGCTGTTGCCATGGAGTGGTCCGGTGTATTTGTGACAATGCGTGCATCCTGCACCGTATTGTTTGCTGAGATTTTCAACGTGAATAACCCATTTGGGGGCATGTGTAGTCATGAATTTACCTCTTGCATAGTGAGGTTGGCATCGATTCGTTGGTCGCAGTAACTTGAGTCAGAGCAACTACTGACCCAATGGCCACCCTCGGCATGTTGAGGATCAACCACGTAATGAGAGGTGAGAAAGGTGTCTAATGCGCCACAACGCTGACACTTTTGTCCGGGGATAAACTCTGTTTTGAATCGATAGTCTTCAAATTGTAGTGGCTCTACGGTGGTATACGGTGGCACCGCATAGATGCGTTTTTCGCGGCCGGCACCAAACAAAAACAGCGTTTCAGCCATATGCAACTTAGGAACATCCCAGCGCGGTATAGGAGTAGTATCCATCATATAGCGACCATCGACGATAACAGGGTACTGCGTCGCAATGCGTAGATCGCCAGCTTTGACGACACTCTCGTACATGTAGACCCACATCCGCCCATAGTCTGATTCCCCGTGCATGATGGTAGCACGCTCTAAATTTGGCTCAACCCAGCGCAATGGATCAACCATTGGAACTTGTAATACCAAGATTTGGTCGCGCGTCATGACCTCTTCGGGGATACGGTGGCGAGTTTGGATAATGCTTGCAGCTTTGGTATTGACCGTCGTTTGAATGCCTGTGGTTCGTTGGAGTAGCCGGCGCAAGTTGACCGCATTCACGCTTTCATCATCACCTTGGTCAATCACCTTCAGAATGTCGTCGCCGGTAATGATTGCCATGGTAATCTGGAGGCCACCGGTACCCCAGCCACGAGCGATAGGCAAATCACGACTTGCAAATGGGATTTGGTGCCCGGGTAATGCAATAGCTTTGAGAAGTTGTCGGCGCACCTCGCGCTTTGAGTCTTCGTCAATAAAGGCAAAGTTATAGAGTTGCTCTGGAGTGTCACTCACGACAGTACCTCCTTAGTGCGGGCATTAATCTGCGCAATACGCGATTGTGCTTGCTCAGATTTGTGCAATTTTGAGCGGTCAAGGACCTTCAGGTCTGCCTCGAATGTGACATAATGTGGAAGTTTGTAATGTGCTGTAAAGCCACTTGCCTCTATGCCGTCACTATGGAGCAATACAAACTCCTCATTGGCTGCTGGACCTGATTCACCACTGAGACCATGCGCTTTGGCTTGAGTCAACACGCTATCAAGAATTGCCATGCTAATTGCTTTGACTTCGCCATGACCAAAAGTGAACCCATACCCAAGATTGAAACGCGGTTTATCGTCATTGCCAGCCACACTATGTGCTTTTGATACGGTCTCGCACTCGGTCACATCGATTTCGCCAATCGTGATGGCTTCGCCAGTGAGTGGATGCGCCACTGCCACAGGCATGACGCCGTAGCGCAGCTCTGCCAACGTTGGGTGGGCATCACCATATCCGCGCACACTGCTGTATGCGTAGGTCAGCAAACAACCAGTGTCGCTCTGGGCGAGTGACTGTAAGCGGGCGCTCCGACTACATGGGAATGTCAAGGCAGTGCGGGTGATGTCAAATGGTTCTGCTTCGATGTGCTCCACAGGCGGTTTGATCATCTCTTGATCGCGCATATAATCGACGACTTTAGGAAAGTGGCCAATCGTAGCCTCGTCTGTGGTACCACTGGCAACGAGTTGATCGTACTGTGTGAGTACACGCTCAATGTCAGCTGCCGATTCGTTGATTAAAAGCGTGTTGAGCAAGCGAATTTGGTAGTCTTGTGATGGACCCAGCATCTGCCCACCTGGAATATCCTTGAATGATGCTGAGATGCGACGCAAGCATCGAATCTCGTTTCCAGATGCCGGGAGCGTCGGCATAATGCGTGTGAGCGTTGAGCGATAGGCACGCAACAAAAAGCTGGCTTCGATGCTATCACCCTCGGCTTGTTTGACCGCAAGTGCAGCAAGCAGTGGTGCATAGAGCGCGCCTTCATTCATTGCTCGACCGACAGCATGCCGCAGTTGATCACGGATTTGTGTCAAAGAGAGTGGTGTTGATCCACCTTGAAGTCGCATATATTCGACGAGTTGTTCTGCATTGAGAATAGCAGTCGTACCGCCACGCGCAGCAATATATCCCACGATAAATCTCTCCTACTATGCGAGAGGGCTGATACGCGTTGTACGCGGCAACCCAACACAATTCCCGTGACTGTCAACCAAAAACACGTCAATTCCATGCGGATAATTATGACGTGTAGCTATGATGTGTGGTGCAAGTCCTGTCGGTGCTTGTACCGCAATCTTGGCATGCGTTTTGATGCCAGGGCCTTGGAGTTGCCAATTCGGTTGCCCGACGGATAATGCGTCAACCACAATAAATGCGGTGCAACTCCGCTCGGGGAACGTTAATGATCCTTGATTCAAGTGTTGTAGCAAGTGCGCGCTTTGGGAATCGTGCAATAGTGCAAACTGTGCAGATGGTGCATCGCTGATGCGACAATTAGTGCGTATTTGCACCCATGACAGCTCACTATGACTGCTGGAGAGCCACTGTCCGTTGCGTGCGCTGATGAACGATGTCTCTTGGTCGAGTAGCGTCATGCATGCCGCAAGGGCGTATGAGTTCGTTTGTTCGGGCCATGATGCAAACATTGTTGCTGGCGATATCCGATTGATTGTACCCGGTCGTGCGAGACAATCAAGCAAGATACGGTAGGTAATTGTGCTGTATTGTTCAAATGCGCTAGGTGCGCGATATGAAGTCGTCATAATTCTCCCTAAAACGTATCGAATTCGACTTTTGTGCTGGCACTTGCGGCAAACTGGCGTTGCTGACGCACCTGTAGCTCAACACCGAGTTGCGTAATAGTATCGGTAATTGGCGAATGTGCGGGCTCTGACATCCGCAGTGCTGCATCAATGATTGCTAGAGCTGTTGCGTGTTCGGGGTTATTGCCGATAATCATGCCAAAGCCAAAGGTGCCGTTGAGTTCGAGTCTGGTCTCGGTTACAAGCACTTCGCCTGCATTAAATACCGAGTTATTAACGCTTTCACGCATACGTAGCTGCACCATGGCAACTTTGGGCCCACTAATCATTGTCACTGCAGACTCGGGGTATGCTCCGAGGATTTGTTCTGCCAGTGCAACCACATCTTTGGTGGGGGACTGGCTCAAAATGTATGAAGGTGTGTGCATGTGTTTCTCCATTTGGATATAGTGACATGTTGGTGTTAATCAATAGCTCCCATATGATTAAGTAATGACAAAAAAAGTGTCAATTATTGTTAATCAACACTTTCTTTGTCAGGTGAGGTTGGAGATTCACGCTACTTTGATTGACGTGCGTTGAGGTAATCCTTGAACCGTGTCGCTGATAGCTCGAGCACGATGGCAAAAATCAAGATGGTATAGGTAAATGCACCGAGTTCGCGTAGATCAAGATAAAAGCCGCTTGCCATAAACATATCGAAGCCGATACCACCTGCGCCGGCTGCTGCGCCCATGGCGATTGCGGTTGAGAAATTGATTTCGAAGCGCAAAAACGTCCAGGATAAAATGGCCGTGATCGACGAAGGCAATACTGCCTGAAAAACGATTTGCCACCAGTTTGCACCACTCGCTTTGAGCGCTTCGATGACGCCACTTTC
>JBMTAN010000043.1:0-27888 GCA_049428765.1 Roseiflexaceae bacterium | reverse complement strand
CAGATGAACCAACCTGATACCAATTCTGTAATAATCGTGTTATCTGATATTTTGTCAAAACGCCATCAAAACAATGTAGACTAATAGTTGAAATATGTGTATGGGAACAGTATGACTGAGCTTAACGTCGAGCAACACAAAGATATTTACTTTCGGCGGGCATTGACGCTTTTCCGTGAGCTGTATGAGCCGTTCGTATTACAACGACTCCAGCACTACTTTGGTGTGGACTTGCTCACCCATCTCACGACACTCGATCGTGGTCAAAACCCATTCAAACTTGATCGCAGTGGCTCGCGCATTCAGTTCGACATCAACGCGATTACCTTTATGCTGACCAGCGATGGTGGCCTGCGTGCCAATGGCGAGGCCATTCCACCGCGTATTTTTGCCCATCCCCAAGATACTGTGCGCTATACGGTAGCCATTGGCGTCGTGTTTGTCATTTATGACCCTGACCGACTCCACGAGATTCGTCGTGTGCGCAATAGCTGGGTCAACAACAAATACCTCGACACCAAGTTGATGATGCGGGCAATTGAATCAATGATTGAGGCCTCACGTTTGCTGCCTGTCCCGTTCCTCAATGCGGTTGCCCTGCACGAACTCGACGTCTGCTTGGCACAGCTCAAACTTGCGACCGCACAATCCGAGTTGAACTACGCGATTGCAGCTGAAGAAGGCACCAAGTACGAGCAATCACGTGCTGAACTCGCCATCCAGTCGGCCATGCTTAATGATATGCAATTGCAAATCAAGCGCATGCAAGAGCACGATTTGGCTGAGATGAACGCCCAGCTAGCCGTGATTCGTGCCGATCAACAGGCCTTATTCAATGGTACGTTATATACCGTAGTGAATATCAAACACCACATCGAGAGTCGACTCGACGAGCTCCGCACGCAAGTCAGTGATTTGGGTAAAACCACCGACCTGCAGCAAAGCAGCCTTGACATGGTTGGACTCAACCAACGCCATATTCAGGCTCAACAAGAGGTCATCACCTCGCTCCAAGTGCAAATTATGAGCCTACAAGATAGCGTGGCGCAACTGATTTCTACCACCAAAAAGCCTGACACCGGTCGCACTGATGTCATCGATACCGCTGCCACCATCGCCAATGTTTTACCTGCGGTGCAACCATCACAAACAACTGCTGTCCACGTGCCAGTGTCGCCTCCGGCACGACCACTGACACCGCAACCACCTGCAACCACCCTAGCTCGTACTGCACCTACTTGGGTGGTCGCCTTACTGGTTGTCGTCATCCTCATCTTGACCGGTGCCGTACTCTGGCTCTGGCAAGGTGGTGGCTTGGCTCTGATTACCTCGTAATTAGGCCGATGCCCCACTATAACGCGTCACTGCTTTGCGCCAGACCAATCGGGTAATCAGCATGAACAAGGCTGCAACGCCTAGTTGGATTAAGAGCGTCGTTCCGTCGCCACGATTCGTGATAATCTGCGCCGGTACAGTCACGGCAAACGCCATCGGCACGAGGTAGACTAAGATGATTTGCAACCAGCGTGGGTAGATGTCGGTAGGTAAGCGTCCGGCCGCCATAATGCCGATGAATACCTCGAAAATCGACTCAATCCGAATCACCCAAAACGCCAGTGTACTCAACAAAAAGACCAATGCATAGATAATCAGTACACCACTCAGCACCGCCACCACGAACAGACCTACCTGCACCACACCAAGCTGATTCCCCAACTGCCATAAGGCATGCCCTAGTACCGCACTCCCAGCCCAAATGTCGACACTCTGCCAGATACGCACCTCGCGGATGCTACTCAGAAGCTGACTGTCAATCGGCTTGACCAGCACAAAATCAAACGTGCCCTGCTGAATGTCGGTCAGGAGTCGCTCGACGTTGGGCTGTACACTAATCTGTACCACGCCCATCAGAATCACGTATATCCCTTGTAATGCCTGCAATTCGTAGCGACTCCAGCCGTTGAGTATGTCAGTCTGGGCATAGACCAGTGCGAGTACAATCAAGGCTGTACCTAGTGCTAGGGCCGACTCAAACAACTGGATAAAAAAGTTGATGCGATATTGCATCTCATTCATAAACGCGAGACGGAGGTACTGCCACGCTAGTGTGAATGCTCGTTTCATCTTAGGCTCCTACCGCACCGTAGCGCTTAATACCGGCGTTCCACAACACTCTGAATACGATGGTTGCCACAATCAACCAGCCGATTTGGAAGGCGAATCCCTGCCAGATCTCGGCGTACGACAACTTGCCGATAATCAATTCAATCGGGAATCCAAAGCTCCAGCGGAACGGCAACCACCAGCCCAACTCCTGCGCCCAACTGGGCAACAGTGCTTGTGGCACCAACCGTCCTGACAGAATTGTCTCAATCGCAAAGTACAAATTAAATAGCGCGCTGACCCGCGTTGTCCAAAAGACGGCCATCCCCAGTGCATACACCAATACAAAGCGCATCACAAAGCTTAACACCAGACTCACCGCAAACAGTCCAATTATGGCGCCGTCGACGGCAAAGGTCGGCTGAAAGAGCCAAATCAACACGCCGCCCACCGGGATCCAGTAGAGCGTGCCGATGATGCGCATGGTAATAAAGTCGGCCAGATCATAGTGAAAGGGATGAATCGGCCGGAGTAGGTGCGGATTGAGCTCGCCGTTGCGCACGCGTTGCTCAAAGCCGAACGGCGTGAGCGCGATGTTCCACTGGCGCACCAATGTCCAAGCGATGTAGTAGCCAGCCAGACTGCCGGTGGTATAGCCGGCCAGACTGCCGCCTTGCTCGTCGGCAAGTGTGGTCCACATCACCAGATAGATGATGGGCTCAAATAGCATGCCAATCAGCCAAAAGAGATGTATCAGGCGATATTGGAATGTCACCTGTGTGCCTATGTCAACCAGTTTGAGATAGATGAGCCAGAGTCGGCGCATGCCAATCACCATCTTTCATGGAGTGTCGAGTATACTGATACCAGAGCCGTATATGATGTCAGGGGTGGCGTATGATTCCTATTGGTGTTTGTACCTCAATCGAGCATGCGCCTGCCCTTGTGGCGAGCGGTGTCGACTTTCTTGAAGAAAACATTCAACGTGTGTTGGTTCCCCATGAGCCCACGAGCGCATTCAGCCCGCTCTTGGCTGCGTTGCGTGCATCCCCATTGCCTGTGCCCTCCGCCAATTCGTTCCTCCCTGCCACACTCAAATGTGTTGGCCCCGATGTTGATCTGGCGGCGCTGACTCGTTACATTGAGGTGGCCTGCGCCCGCGCCGCCGAAGCCGGCATCACCACTCTCGTACTCGGGAGCGGCGGCGCGCGCCAAATCCCGGCCGGCTGGGATTCTGCCCGCGCCCGCGACCAATTTGTGGCCCTGCTCGAGCTGATTGCCCCACACGCCGAGCGCAGTGGCGTGACGGTTGTCGTCGAGGCGCTCAATCGCGGTGAGTGCAACCTGATTAACTCGCTGGCCGAGGGCGCCGACGTCGTCAGCGCTGTTAATCACCCCAACATCCGCTTACTGACCGACATTTACCACATGTTGCGCGAGGATGAGCTGGCAGATCAGATTACCGCCTACGCCCATTTGATTACCCACGCCCACATCGCCGAACGAGTTGAGCGCACCGTACCTGGACGAGCCGGCGACGACTTTGGGACCTACTTCGGCGCGCTCAAGGCGATGAACTACCGCGGCGCAATGGCCATCGAAGCGCGCTACGGTGCCGATCTGGTTGCCGATGTCACCTTGGGAGTCACCACGTTGCGGGCGTCCCTGCCACTCTAACCAGTGTGGAGTCGTGCGTAAGCTGCCTACGCGCCCCGATGGTCGTGCGGGTATATGCGCACGGGTCGCGAAGCGTTTTGGCAGAATATTATATAACTACGAACCATACACCTGCTCAATCACATCCTCGATCGGTGGCTCGCTGATGGCAATATCGCTGACCTCGATGTGCGAGAGCAACTGCGCTGTGACGCGCGGAACGTCGTGTTTGGCCACGATGAGCGTGATGCTGCCCTCGTGATGCGCAACTACCTCGCCATACTGTGCCACAGTTGTCACCTCGGCGTTGGTTTGCAAGGTGATGGTGCGCGTCGGGGCAAAGCGCGTCACCAAATCGGCCAGGTCGCCGTCGTGGAGCACCGTGCCGTGATGGATAACGATGACGCGTTTACATAACGCCTCTACATCGGCCATATAGTGACTGGTCAGCATGACGGTGGCACCGAAGCGCTGGTTGTACTCGGCCACAAAAGTGCGAATGCGCTTCTGCATGGTTACGTCGAGACCGATGGTTGGCTCATCGAGGAACAGCACTTTGGGTTGGTGCATCAAGGCGTGGGCGAACTCCATCTTCATCCGCTCGCCGAGCGACAAATTGCGTACCGGCTTGGTCAGTAATTCTTGTAGTTGCAAAATTTCGACCAAGGCGTCGCGCGTCTGGACAAATTGCGCCTCATCCACCCCATAAATCGTCTTGGCCAACTCGAACGAATCAGCCCCGGGCAGATCCCAGACCAAGTTGTTACGTTGTCCCATCACCAGTGTCATCTGGCGCAGGTAGTCGTAATGTCGTTGGTGCGGCGTGTAGCCCAACACCTCGACGCGCCCACTGGTGGGATGGAGCAGACCAGAGAGCATTTTGAGTGTGGTGGTTTTGCCGGCACCATTCGGCCCCAAAAAGCCGACTACCTCGCCCGGCTCTATGCTGAAACTGACGCCGTCGACTGCTTTGACGGTGCGAAACTGGCGTTGAAAAATACTCTTTATCGCATTGCCCAAGCCCGATTCGCGTACCGGTACCTCGTAGTACTTGGATAACCCATCAACCGTGATAATTGCGCTCATCTGCGCAGCTCTCCCATATAAAATCGTCGTCTGTAGATACTACACCCGTTGGATGATCAATATCAAATTAGAATCAAAACTGTTTGAGCACATCAATCAGGCGATCGATGTCGTCGGTCGTATTAAAGAGTCCGATTCCGAGGCGCACCGAGCTATTGCCCTCACGGAGCATACACGACACCTGGGCAGCGGCGAGGCGTTGCTCGAGTAATGGTGCGTCGCCACGCGGCACAAAGGCCACGATGGCCGAGCGCGTGTCGGGCGGGGTGAACATTTGATAGCCAAGGTCATGGATACGTTGCCAGGTGGATTGGGCCAGCGCCAGGCTGTGTTGTTCGATCTGGTCGATACCAAGCTCGTGAAGTAGGAGCAGGCCGGCCTCGATTTGCGCCAGCGAGGTATGAGCGATGGCGGCATATTCAAACTTACGTCCGTCTGGTTGCAGTGTGTAGTCACTAAAGTCGGGTGTATTGCTGGTAATGTGCGTATGGCCGAAGCGGTCGCTGGGGATGTGCGGCAGGAGTGCCTCATTGACATACAAAAACGACACGCCGAAGTTGGCGTAGAGCCACTTGTAGCTACCACACGACAAAAAGTCGACGCCGTCGCGTACCACATCCATGGCAAACGTGCCTACTGCCTGAATGGCATCGACAAACAGGTAGGCGCCGTGCTGGTGGGCGATGGTGGTAATTTGGGCTACGTCATGGCGGAAACCGTTGCGGTTCGAGACCCAGGCAATCGAGATCATGCGCGTGCGATTGTCGCATACGGCGGCAATCTGGTCGGGGGTGATGTGGCCGTCGACGTGGTGCACCATGCGGATTTCGACGCCGTAGCGTTTGGCCAGCTCGCGGTAGATCAGCAGACTCGACTCGTAGTGTAGGTCATCGAGGACAACGTTGTCGCCCGGGCTCCATGTGAGGGCCTTGACGACGATATTCTCGCCGGCGCTGGTCGACTCGGTCAGCCCCACGGTGCGGTGCGGGGCGCCGATTAGGTCGGCAAAGAGCCGGCGCACGTGGTTTTTGCGCTGGGCCAGGCGGATGAGTGCGGTAGGCGCCGGTTCGGGCCATGGGTCGCGCATGCGTTCATCCAAGAAGGCTACCCCGGCGGCGTGGGCGCGTGTGCTGAGCGGGCCGATGCCGGCGTTATTCAGGTAGGCGTGCGTCTCGGTGATGGGGAAGAGCGCGCGCACGGCGGTCAGGTCGTACATGTGGCCATCTCCTGGTGTCTTTTGAGCGTGCGCACATCATACCATTATTGCACTCTACCCCCGTCATTGCATGCCGGCATGGATGCAGGTGACGATTTGTACGATTCCGGCGTGCAATCTCTATCCAGGAATATTCACAAACCGTGGGAGAAGATTGCACGGCTCGTAGAAGATGTAAGAGCAGCCGAGATGCAAGTGGGCGACGAGCCATGCAATGACGTAGGGATGGATGCCGGCCAACGTACCTCGCATCGCCCTTCGATATGTGGTTTTGTGTATCGCGATGTGATGAACAAGGCGTTGTGCGCTATCATGGCGAGTATCGATATGTCATACAAGGGTAGGTGCAATGCAATTAGTACAAGTTACATTGGCATGTGCAGATGTTCCGTGCCAAATCGAGTGGTTTTCCCGCCATGGGTGGTCGACGACAGCCGATAGTATCACAGTTGGCTATACAACATTACGCATGACGCCTTCATCACATACCCATGCATATCACTATGCCATGGCAGTGCCGGCGAATAGTGTGTCAGCTGCTGCACGGTGGTGTCAACAACAGCAGATTCCGTTGATTGCTGGTGTAAACCACCCACTCATCTACCAGTTTGAAGAGTGGGGTATGCAGGCAATTTACTTTCTAGATGGTGCAGGGAATGTGGCTGAGTTTATTGGCGCATACGATGCTACTCTCCCCGCATGCAATGAATTTGATTTGTCAATGATTCACTCGGTAAGCGAGATTGGACTTGTTACACCGCATGTTACGACCATAGCTAATGTACTTAAAGACACCTATGCGCTTGAGAGTTTTTATAGTTATAATCATACATTCCATCCGGTAGGTGATGCCGAAGGTCGGGTGATTATCGTTGAACCATCGCGTGAATGGTATCCAAGTACGGGTGTTTTCTCGACCTGTGACCCGCTTGAATTGACGTTTGTAGTCAATAATTGTACCTATCATGCGCAGTGGAATCAATGAGGCTATGCTACATTGCATAAAGCGGTAATTCCACGACCATAGAGAGGATTGTACAGGTTATTATGCCTCAAATGATGTATATTGCTCCGTAATAATAGGTTTACAAAACATTGTTGGAGGTGTGCCGTGTCTTTCAGAATGTTACCTACATCACCGTTGGGTCGATGGTCGATGTGGTTATTGGTAGTATTTGTGGTAATGCGACTGATGCGCACATTTTTGCCAGGGGTTATTCAGCTCTCACCGGACTTTACATGGTGGTTGCTCGTGCTATGGCCGAACCCACTCGTGTTTGCCGTTGGTTGGGTGGCTGGAGTCATCGCATGGTTTGCTATCCTCAGGCAACACGATCGAGCGGTACTGACAGTGTTAGCAGCGATTGTAGCTGCCCTGATATCACTCCTTGTGCTTGCCATGTTTGCCATGTAATCAATGCTGTTGGAGGTATGGCATGGAGCGTTGGATACTGTATGCGTTACTCTCGATGGGATTTGCCGGTATTACTGCGGTCATTGCCAAAACTGGCCTTAGTCATATCACTGGTGAGCTCGGTTTGACGGTACGCACCGTCTTTGTTTCGCTATTCATCTTTTTGTTTGCGGCATTTATGGTGCCAATCGATCAATTTCGTACGGTGCGATGGCATAATATTGGGTGGTTAGCGGCATCTGGCGCTGCGACGGCACTCTCGTGGATTTTTTATTACAAAGCCATCAAAATCGGTGATGTCAGCAAAGTTGCGCTGATTGACAAAGGGAGTGTAGTCGTTGCCATCATCTTGGCCGTCGTGTTCCTCGGTGAAACACTGACCTGGTCGATGGCTATCGGCAGTGCCTTGATTATTGCTGGTGTCTATGTCATGGCTCGGTAGCAGAGTCAGGTAGTTCGCTCAATAACCGCCAAATAAAACGGCCCCCACCCAGTAGTATCGGGTAGTACCTGCCAACCGTATTCGCTCGGCTCACCAAAGCTAAATGTGGGGCGATGCATTGCAAATCGCCCAGCACGTTTTTTGTGGAGTTTGCGAATGACCTCATCGTTCTCGAGCTGTGAAAGCGCACATGTCGAGTAGACAATCCGTCCGCCCACCTTGACAATCTCTAGCGCTGATGCCAGCATGGCAAACTGCGTCACGGCCAGCGCTTTGCTCCGCCCAGGCGCCCATTGGGCGAGCGCATGCGCATCCTCAAGCACATGGCGCTCCGATGAACACGGTGCATCGAGAAGAACTCGATCAAAATAGTCGGTTTGGTATTGACTCCATAACGCCGCATTATGCCCCGTCACAGTGATGATTGAGCGCTGAGTGGCAGGCAAATAGTCGTCCATAATGCGTATAATCCGCTGCCGCCGATTGTTTGAGCGATCATTTGCTGTCAGTTGTCCGTATCCATCGAGTTTGAGGGCGCAGAGAAGACTTTTACCACCAGGCGCTGCACACAAATCAACCACGCGCTGCCCTGGCTGAATGTCGAGCGCTTCAACAGCTAATACGCTGGCTGCGTCAAGCAAGTAATAATTAAACAACCCTGTATCGGTCGGTTGGGGAGTAGCATGTCGTGATGCGACTACATGCCCAAAGTGTATGTCGCTGATTTGCACAGATGATTCTGTCACATACCCACTGTGTGGGTTTGTGATGGCTACGTGCTGTTTGTCGGCAAGCAAAGCGGCCTTGAGTGAGGCCCAGCGTGTGCCGTACATCGCTGCATAAAAATGGTCGAACCCAACCGCACCTTTGCTACTCATGATGCGCATATTATAATATGTCGCTTGCACCAAATAAAGTATCAAATCTTGATGAAACATGCATATTTATTTTCGCTGCAACAAAATAAAACACTATAACGTATAACTGTTATAACGTGCCGAAGTCCACATGTAGTGAACTGCGTTATACGAAAAAGGAAGTATCAAATGTCAGAAAACCAACAACCATCAACCGATTTATCCCTTCATCGACTCTTGTCTGCAGTCAACACTGCACGCGTGGTTGCAGATCATGAGTATCATCACTCGGAGGAGCGCAAGCAGGGACTCCCATCACCGATGTCGGTGCAGTTTACCTTTGATAATCATCGGTTTATGGTGCGTATGTCTCCCATGATTCGTTTGACGGTGGGGTCGGTGGTTGCATACCTAAATGAGCGATGTGAGTTAATTGACAACGAGACGCGCAAAAAAGTACAGTTTGTAGAAATTGCTAATGATCGTGTTAAATGGCATGTCATCGAATAATTGAATGGACAGAGCGCCTGTTTGTTGGGTAAACAGGCGCTCTGTCTTGCAACGCTTACATGTCGTCGATGCCGCGATGATGCGTCACAATCAACAAATCTTGATAGGTGCGTGCGCCAGGCTTTTGGGCCCAGCTTCCCCGTTCGAATGAGATAATCTCGAGTCCGGCACTGTCTAGCAGTTGTTGCCATTTGCGCAGGGTGAACCCCGCAAAGAAATCTTGCCCCTTGTATGCCTGATAATGCCCTGGCCCTGTCTCTTTGAATGAAGCACGAATATCCTGCGCCTCGACGAAGTCCATAAAGAACTGGTCAATGATGAAACAGGTGATATAGGCACAACCATTTAGGCGTAAGCTCCGTTTAAATTCACGAAGGTACGCAAGTGCATCCTCTTCGATTAGATGGGTAAAGACTGATATGGCAAAGACAAGGTCAATACTCGCATCGGGCAAAAACGATAAGGTAAAGTTATTCTGTACATCTGCTTTGAATTCATCGAAATAGTAGTTGTTTGCGGCAGGAATATGATGAAACGACATCTGCGGATTGTTGAATTGTTGCTGACAAAGTGCAATACCTTCTTGCCAGACGTCAGCTCCATAATAGGCACCCCCTTCGGCGAGTAGTTGGGCAAAAGGGTATGCCATCCGACCACTACCACACCCTAGGTCAAAGACAGCACTTTGTGGGTGGAGTTTGAAGCGATTGTAGAGTTCGGCAAAAGTGCTTGTCATAACATTTTTAAAGTGCTGTGCTGAGTCACTACCAATCTTCTGCATGGCAGGTAACGGTGGTAAGTCGGTATCACTTAAATCGCGACAATGTTTCGTGATTTCGTTAAGACGTGCGTGGACTGCAACCTGATTTTGGCGCCGAGTGTTGATAGTATTAACGAAATTAGACGGCTGGTTATTGTTGCGCTCTGTCATGCGTTTATCCTTATGTGTAATTCCATGTGTATGGCTATAAAATTGTACGTGGGTAGTAACTATATGTCAATGAATGATCGACAGAATTACCTCATTTCGTGATGTCTTTTAGTGGTGATATGACTTGATAACGTAGTAATGTTATAATATGAACAAATGGTTTATTGTATAGAGAGGTAGGCAAATGGATCAACGGAAACATGAAGCCGACATGTGGTATGCCGCCGAAGGGCATAAATATCGTAGTCGCACACAGTCACAAGGGTGTTGTTTGGGTAATGTTATTACGGTGATTATATTGTTGCTCCTATTGCGGGCGTGTATTGGTTAGTGGTGAGTACCGTACCAAAACACCACAACATGGTAGATACACTGATTATCCGTTCCCCACGTATTCGGCTTGTATTTTTCGATATAACCGGCAAACGACTGATGAAACGGCACATCGTCACAAATATGCACACGATTGACGCTTGTTTGCCCATTTGCGTCAATTGGTAGGTATGGTTGACTTGCATAGGCACTGTCGAACATAGGGAAAGGTGGTTCAGCAGCCCAAGCATACCCGATGTAGTCTTCAGAGCCAGTCCCAAATGTGGATGGAAATGTTTCGCCGTCCACGAAGAACTTTTCGTCACCCTCTCCCCACCACCAATCGATGTTTTTCTGATCCCAGACACCATTCCACCAACTTTTTGGCGGTTCAGCAGGGGCATGCCACTGGTTTGTCACATGTAAATGCAGTCCACAGTAACGGCCAACTCCATTGGTTAATAATATCGGCCAGTCAATTTCACGCCCGGTGCCGGTTAGATGTGTTTGCCAGGCATCGGTATGCCACAACGCATGAAAGCGTAACAGGTCATCTCCATTATCAATTGGTCGGTGGCTGATAGCGATCCGCACTGATAGATCTGTCGATGCATGATTAGTGAGGGTGATGCGCGCACCATCACTAAACGGCATGTACCAATGGCAATAGCCAAATCCCGTAGTCATACCAAATGGGAGCGTGCGGTGGTGATGTATACCATGACTACCAAAGAAGTGGGTAATCGGAGCGTTCACGCTTGGTTGTGTGTCGTTATCCCAGTAGATATGCAACTGAATATGCTGTAAGGATGCTTCGAATGAATCCACAAACGGATCAAATGCGATGTGGATCGCATCAATGGCTTGCATCCCATCGAGGCTGACTGCATCGATGGTGTGTTGTGCGGGGATGGTTAGGTGTCGTTGTGTGACGATTGAGTTGTCATATCGGGGTAGGGAGCCGCCACGGAGCGCAAGCGTCCGATCGGCTTCGGCGAGTGCAATCCAATCATGACTGTGGAGCTGACCGGTATAGCTATCCACTGTTGTATCGTCGGCAAAAAGTGTGTAAGTAATATGGTAATAGAGCCCCCAGCCTGGCTGAAAGCGTACCTTGCAGTGTGTATTAAACGGTATTGGAATAAAGCGATTCCGTCCACGTGAAAGAGTCGGAGTAAGTTGGGGCAAATTGAGAATCCCAAGTGGGTTGAGGTTTGCTGGATGGCGCTCAAAAAAATCACGAAACGGCATATCTACGACGGGCTCAGGTGCATGGTCGATGAATATTTGAATATGTCCCATATCGGCAAAGGCTGACCAAAATCGCCAAATAACGCCAGGGCCATCGCTTTCAAAAACGACGAATGCCCCATCTTCTTCACGAATGATACCAGTACCATCATTGTTGGCGTCCCAATCATGATATTGATGAGTTGTCTCATCATACCGTGATCGCCGATCAAAGCTACTAAATGTGCCACCACGCTCACCTTTCGATGGCGGTGTGGCTAAACGTTGAATATCAGTAAGACGTGTAAGAACATCACGATAGCTGAGGTGTGGCATGGTGTACTCCTTGGCTAGTAGCTGTACGCCTATGGTACTACGTTGTTGTTCGATGGTACAATCGTGATACTCGTGATACTAAATAATTCGATATGACGCATGTGCTTGCTATGTATGAGGAGGTGGTATGACATTCATCTTTCATAATTGTCGAGTGATTGATGCACTCAGCGACCATCCTCTTGAGGGCCAGGATGTATTGGTTGCTGATGGTTGCATACAGAGGATTGAAGCGACGCGTCCACGATTGCCACACGAGGGACGAGTGTTTGACGCTAGCGCGTACACTGTCATGCCTGGCTTGATAGATTGTCATGCACACTATACGCTTGATCCATGGGCTGCTGATCCATTCAGTCAAATCGGCCAGGAGCCGGTAGGGATGAGCATGTTACGAGCAGCTCGGGCTGCCCGTGATGGATTATATGCAGGGGTGACCACCGTGCGTGACGCAGGGGCTCCTCGTCAACTGAACTTTTTGTTACGTGACGCCATTAATGTCGGCCTTATTCCTGGTCCACGTTTATTGGCACCGGGCTGTGCGATTACGATTACTGGTGGGCATGGTATGACCTTTGGTGTAGAAGCTGATGGCATTGTTGAACTACAACGTGCAGTTCGCACGCAGATGCGTGATGGTGCTGATGTCATCAAAATTGTGGCGAGCGAAGCGGCGATGTTGACCGGACCCGAGGCAGGCGTCGAGGAGTTGAGTCAAGACGAAATCAACATGTTGGTGGCGGAGGCGCACCGACGCGGGTTGCGCATTTTCAGTCATGCCCAGAACTCGACCTCCGTCATTCGATCAGCGCGTGCTGGTGTTGACAGTGTTGAGCATGCTTTTTTGGCCAATAAAGAGGCTATCACGGCCTTACGTGAGCACAATATCACCCTTACGCCAACGTTGGCTGTTGTGCAGGTAACACTGGAGCGCGATGATTTGACGCCTGCGTTTCGTGAACGCATGGAGCGCATCCGTGAGCAGCATTGGTGGTCGTGTGAAGAGGCAATTCGCCAGGGTGTCAATGTGGTTGCAAGTACTGATTGTGGTGAGCCGTGTATCTATCCAAGTCTGTTGTGGCGCGATATTTGTTTGCTCCATGATCGAGGGTTGTCTCGTATGAATGCCATCAAAGCGGCAACAATCCGCGCAGCTGAACTCCTTGGCGTGGCACATCAGGTGGGGAGCGTGCAAGTAGGTAAACAGGCTGACTTGATTTGTGTGCCTGGTAATCCTGCAGATGACATGACTGTGTTGGGGCAAGTGTCGTTGGTCATGAAAGCCGGAGAGGTGGTATATACACGATGATTACACCACACCATGTGAGTGCCGCTCAACAGCTCCTTACGCCATATTTGGTGCGTACACCGCTTATCTACTCTGCGCCATTGAGCCAACAAACTGGTGCTGAGGTATGGCTCAAATGTGAATGTTTTGCTGAGGTTGGATCATTTAAGGCGCGCGGTGCGCTCAACTGCATTCTTCAACTTCCGCCTGCACAGCGCGCACAAGGAATTATTTGTGCGAGCACCGGTAATCATGGAGCGGCGATGGCGTGGGCTGCAACTAGTGTAGGCGCGACGTGTGTTGTAGTAGTACCGCATGATACGCCCGAGATTAAACTCCGCAACATGCATAACGCCGGTGCAACCGTGATGATTGATGGTGGTGATTGGGGTGAGAGCTGTATGATTGCCCGGCGTCTTGCACACGATCAAAACTTGCTCTATCTAGAAGATGGCGAAGATCCCGCAATCATGGCCGGGGCTGGTACGGTGGCACTTGAGGTGATACAACAGTTGCCACAGGTTACTGATATGCTGGTGCCTGTCGGTGGGGGGAACTTTATTGCTGGTTGTGCAATTGCAACAAAAGCAGCAACTGTTCCTCATATGCGGCTGTACGGTGTACAGTCCGATGCCGCACCAGCAGTTGCTGAATCGATGCGATTAGGCCAAATTGTTCATCGGCCGACGACATCATTTGCTGGCGGTATTGCTACGACCGCACCGGTGCCACAGGCGTTTGCAATCATGCAGCGGCATGTTGACGATATGCTCATTGTGCCTGAATCGTCGTTGTACACGGCTATTGGACAGCTCGTGCGTCATCATGGGTTTGTGGTCGAAGGAGCAGGAGCTGCGCCAGTAGCTGCATTATTGCACCACGCCCCACGATTTCATGAACGCGTCGTGGTTTTGGTGCTCTCTGGGCGGAATCTGGATGTACCGTCGCTTCAATGTGCATTGGCTGGAGATATTTCTTTGTGACTGTGAAGTATGTACCGTTGATTCAGCGCATCCGACCGCTCTATGATTTGCCTCGTGATCCAACGCTACGCTTTCCGTTTTATATTGCGCAGGTTCGTGGCGGTGAGACAATTGGTTGTCCACCACTCGTAGCCTACAATCCAATGGGAAAAGCACATATTGCGACATATATCGATGCATTGCTGGATTTCGATGTGGATGCGTTAGCTCAGTCATGGATTGATACGGTGCCATCTGCATTGACTAATCGACTCAACGATTATCGCTTAGGAATCGCCGTGGTTGATGATGTTGCAGGAGGATGGACTGAGCGAAGTGCCTACGAAATGAACGAACGGTTTCCACAGGTCATAGCCACTGCAACTGCGAGCTGGCTGACGACCAATCTCTATGCAAGTGAGCCGGTGGTGCTTGCCGACGTCACCGCTCGGGTCAAGGCGACGGTAGTGCGCACAGCAATCATGGTAGAGTATGGATTAGCGCGGACCATCAGGCAGATGCTGACCCAAGAGGCACGTGTGTATCAATATGTGCCAGCACCGTTTGGGTGCGATGATGATGAATATGCCTATACCGAGGCTGTGATTGGGCCATATCTCGATGCTATTGATTATCCGACACAGGTGGCCGTGTTACTGGGTGATGAGATGGCTCGGCGCAACGGATTCCCAGTGCACGGATTTGGCGCATATGCGGGGCTCGCCTGGGCAGCCCGACGAGGGCATGTGGATTGATGATGTGGGCGTAGGCACACGGCTATGTGCACAGGTGTATCTTGCGACTATGGCAAATCCAGTCGATACAAATCGGCGTACGGCTGGTCGATAAGCATGGTGACTGGCAAGCTCTCAACGCTCGCAGACCCTCCAACCAAGAACACTTCACGCCCTGAGTATTTACGTTGTGCGCGGGCTAACCACGGATCGTCACCAGGTTCAACGACGTCAATCCAGACATCTGGCCGCAGTCCCTCGGCGTAGCGCAGATACTGGAGTGTCATGCCTTGTTCCCAATGTGTGATGACCACTGCATTGGGTGGCAGTGTCTGATGCACGGCACTGGCAAACTCGCGGTAGAGGGTTAAGTGTTGTTTTGCCGAGACAGGGTAGCGTACGTACCCCCACACCAGCGTGGCAAGCAAGAGCGTGAGTGCCACGAATGAGGTACGCCAAGGAGGAAGGCGATTGAGTGTATTGGCACGCGCCACAATCCAGCTACACCCCCACGTCAGGTAGAGTGTGAGTGGTACGAGGAGCGGGATCGTAAATGCGGGCCAATCGATGATGCCTGGGCCGATGGCGATGACATATGTAATGGTTGGAATAACAACACCTAACGTGAGCGCGAACATGCGTCGGTGGATTGTTGCAATGACAGTCCCACCGATGCCGATTAGAATGAGCCCAATTGGACCAAATTCATAGCCCATCCGCCGTATGAGGGCCACACTCATCTGGATAAGGGTTGCTCCATCAGGAACCGCAAATAGCTCGCGGCGCACCGCACCACCCGTCATCAAATCAACCACATCGCGCCAGTGTTGTGGTGCGCCCCAGAAGTAGTGCGTGGGGAGCCCGTAATCGTTGCCATCAAATGGCCCAAACCGGGCGAATTGCACGAACGGGTAGGTGAGTGGGGTAAGCCCGACCAATACGGCAAGCATGACCCAATGCCACTTGGCGCTTCGTAGCTTTGTATGCCAGACCCAGATACTGACGATGAATGTAATCGGGGCTGCCGTCAACACAAATAACCCGTGATGGAATCCTCCTAGTGTAGTTATACACACTACCCACGCCAACGTGTCTGTACGTGGTGCTACGATCATGCGCTGTAGGGCAATTGCCAGGCAGATCATCAGGAGCACGAGCAGTGTGTATACCTCGGCAATCGTGGCTGCGTTCCAGATGCCAGGAGTGACACCAAACGCAATGGCGCCGATGCTTGCCAAGAGTGGTCGTTGTCCGAGTGTAACCAACCAGTACCACATCAGACCGATGCTGATACCTCCAGTAATTGCCGAGAATGCGGTAACGCGCCAGGCAGGATTACCGAATGGAATCCACGTCATCAAATGTGTCAACACCACATACAACGGGTATGTGGTAGGGTGTGGTACACCAGCGGTGACTGCGGCGAGTTGAAACTCGGCTGAATCACCGGCTTGGACATCGGGAGCTGCAGTCAGCATGTATAGCGTGGTAAATCCAAGGGAGAGGATGATTGGCATCCACAAGCGTGTCGGTGTATGCATGGTCGTCTCGTCGTTGATAGCGGTTCATTTATTATATGCATGACTGACGGTGTGTCGTTTTGTTGGTGTGTAGTTGCAATGAATATATGAAATATCGCTGAAAACAGCTATCGGATGCCCATATTCTGCAGTATGATTAGGGGAACCACAGGTGTGCACAACGATGAAATGAATCGTATAGGAACCGCAGAACATGGCACAGTATTGGCATGGGTTAGGGGCTGGGGTGCGCGGAGTGGTCTTTTTGGTTCTTGGGTTGTTTATTTTTTCGTTGCAGGATATTGCGGTCAAATTTATCGGCGGTCAGTATCCAGTACTCGAGATTGTTGTATTCCGTAGCTTGGTGGCAATCCCATTAACGCTTGTCATGTTTCGCATGGAAGGTGGCCAGGGCTTGCCCAAGACACATCAGCATCGTGGTGAGTATCTACGCGGATTGTTCTACTTTCTTTCGTACACTACACATTTTATGGGGTTAGCAGCGTTGCCTTTAGCTGATATCGCCGTCATCCGCTTTTCGGGACCATTGATTATTACCATATTATCGGTGTGGTTACTCAGTGAAAAAGTCGGTTTACCGCGTTGGTTCGCCTTATTGGTCGGTTTTAGCGGAATCTTGTTGGTCGTCCGACCGGGTGTTGACGCATTTAATTGGGGATCGATATTCACGGTTGCATCGGTTATCTTTTATGCACTAGCAGTCATGTTTACGCGCAAATTACAGACTACGGATAGTAGTGCTACGATGTCGTACTTCAGCTCGCTTGTATACGTAGTTGCAACTGTTGTACTACTGCCGATTGTATGGTTGGTTGGTGATCTTCCTACTGCGCACCCAAGTGTTGCGTTTTTGTTACGACCGTGGGTCATACCTACGCTTACAGATGGGCTCGTGATGTCCGGATTGGGCATTATTTGGGCGGCTGGTATGTATGCTGCAGCGCGTGCCTACAGTGAGACAGCTGCATCGGTGATTGCGCCATTTGAGTACATGTCATTGCCAATTAGTGTGATGTGGGGCTTTGCATTGTGGCATGAGCTCCCGGCGCTCGCAACGTGGGCAGGTGCTGCGCTGACAATTGTGAGTGGTTTGTATATTCTTTTGTCCGATCAAAAAGCGCGCACGCATGGGCGCACCAGCTCGCCGCGTGCGAGTTGACCGATAAGTGGCACATGGTGCCGGTAATGGGATGGGGTACAACGATGAACATGCAGATTGGTGTGACTGGTGGTGTCATTGAGGGAATCATTGATGCGCGGACTGGCGTGCGGAGTTATAAGGGGATTCCATTTGCGGCGCCGCCGGTTGGTGATTTGCGCTGGCGAGCACCACAACCGGTGGTGTCATGGTCAGGGGTACGTGCTGCGCATCAGTTTGGGGCACGGGCAATGCAGCTACCAATTTTTGGCGACATGGATTTTCGCTCTCCAACAATGAGCGAGGACTGTTTATATCTGAATGTGTGGGCACCGGTTGACGCCGGTTCAACTCAATTACCGGTGTTGGTTTACTTTTATGGTGGCGGTAACGTAGCCGGTGATGGTTCTGAACCTCGATATGATGGGGCTGTGTTGGCACAGCAGGGGATTATTGCGATTACAGTGAATTATCGGCTGAATGTATTTGGTTTTTTTGCACATCCTGAGCTCTCAAAAGAGGCACACGGTTCATCTGGTAATTATGGCTACCTCGATCAATTAGCCGCATTACAGTGGGTGCGTGATAACATCGCCGCATTTGGTGGCGATCCACAGCGCGTGACGATTGCGGGCGAATCGGCAGGTTCGATCTCAGTCAGTGCGCAAATGGCGTCACCACTAGCCAAAGACTTAATTGCTGGAGCAATTGGCTCAAGTGGGTCATTGCTCGGGGCATTGTCGGCGATTCCCTTGGCTGAGGCAGAACAGTTGGGGAGTGAGATTGCTGCCGCAGCCGGTGTGACATCGCTGGTCGAATTGCGTGCGCTCCCAGCAGAGCAGGTGTTAGCACTGACTGAGGGACGTCCACCACAACAGTTTACGGGAGTGATTGATGGTGTATTTTTGCCCCAATCACCAGCACATATCTTTGCTACGGGTCAGCAGGCACAAGTACCATTGCTCGTGGGCTGGAACTCGACCGAAGTGCCATACATGTTTGTAATGCAACAACATGCGCCCACACTAGCCAATTATCATATGGTAGTGCAAGATGGATTTGGGGCAATGGCCGATGATATTTTGCGTGTATATCATGCATCTACGGATGCAGATGTGCCGGCGGTGGCTACAGATCTCGCAAGTGATTTATTTATCGGGTATAGCACATGGAAGTGGGCTGATCTGCATGCACATACCAGTGATTATCCAGTGTATCGCTATGTGTATGCCCATCCACGACCTGCAATGCGCTCCGAGTTGGGGGATGCTGTCGGCGGCTTGGCTGGGGGGGTGATCCGTGGCGAAGAGGCCAAGACTCAACCACGACTGACGGTGCATGGTGCAGTCCATTCAGCAGATATTGAATACTTTATGGGGAATCTTGATACTAACACGGTGTATGACTGGCACGATTCGGATTATCGGGTTTCAGCATTCATGCAACAGATCTATCTCAATTTTGTCAAAAATGGTAACCCGAGTGGGGGTATGGTAGCATCGTGGCCAAAGGTGTTACGCGATAGTGATGCATCGTACCTGTGGATTGATACGGCGCCGCGTGTCGTCATTGACGCTCATCGAGATCGGTATGATGTGCTTGGTCGTGTCGTTATTATTCCGGAGTAACTCACTATCCATCGGTATGCGTGTGATGCGTCTTGTGTTGAATACTGGAGGCAGTGATATGATGCCGACAACGCGATTGGGGCACTGGGCATGGCGGTTGTTTGTGCTGTGTGGGGTGTTATGGGTGGGCAACTTTGCACTAGAGGCTTGGGCGCGTATGCCAGTATCGACATTCACAACAAAATTGTCAGTTATGATTGCATACGCGTATTTTACGCTTACGCTTGCGATAATTAGTGGTATCATAGCTGTTGTAGCCAAATTCCGTCATCATGATACGTCAATAGTTATTTGGATGCCAATAGGTATCGCTGTGCTGTTGTTCGGAGCCGTAGTACGTAGTCTGTGGTGGCCTTAATACTGAGTGAGTAATCCACACTACGGTAGTGGGCAATGGATTCGATAGACTTTGTATGTGGAAGGTTGTGCATGACCGCTAAAAATACACAAGACGCCAATCACTTTGATGAGCGACTCAATGAAATCATCAATAAAATAGCCCGGAAACGTCGTAATCAATCGCCAATACAGGTACATGTTGCAGCTCCTCGGTATGGGATTAATTATCATTCTCCATACAGTAAGCCTGACCAACCGTTCCATGTGGCTAGCATTGGCAAGGTATTTACGGCTATATTGATTTTGCGTATGGTTGAGCGAGGTCAGCTCAAGTTGAGCCAGCCTATTCACGAGCTACTGGATGCTGAACTGCTCAAAGGGTTATTCGTATATCGTGGCGTTGATTATACGAATCAAGTGACTATTGGCCAACTGTTGAATCACACGTCAGGTGTTGCTGATTACTTTGGTGCGAATATTCAGCCGGGGTTCACGTTTTTGGATCATGTTGTACATCATTCCGAAAAGTTATGGACGCCCAGCACGTTAGTTGATATTTCGCGACAGTTCCAGCAGGCAGTTGCAAAGCCTGGCGAGCGATTCCACTATTCTGATACTGGATACATCCTATTAGGATTAATCGTGCAACAGGTATCTGACCATTCGTTTCATAGTCAATTGCACGATGAGATATTTGAGCCGTTGGGTATGGAGCAGAGTTATTTAGCTTTTTATAGTCAGCCTACAGCTCAGCCGACTCCATCGATTTTGCCGATGTATGTGAATGATGTCGATGTGAGTCGTTTTCAGAGCCTGAGTTGTGATTGGGCTGGTGGTGGTATTGTATCAACGCCGATTGATTTGGTGAAGTTCCAGCGGGCATTACAAAGTGGTGCATTGATTTCTTTGCCAACATGGCATCAGATGACAAATTGTACCAACAAGTTCCGTAGCGGGTTACGATACGGTATGGGGATGATGGAAGTACAGTTTGAGGGATTGTTCTTTTTGTTGCGCGGATTACCACGTATGCATGGACACATTGGCATTGTGGCAACGCACATGTTTAGTATGCCACAACAAGATCTTCATGTAGTGATTAATTTAGGTGATACCAGTCAGATGAAAACGAGTTTCAAGTTGTTGATTGATATCATGAATTTACTACGGAATTAAGTACGGGTCACATATCACGATGTTGAGTAGAATCTCAATGTCGGATGTACGTATTGAGCACTCGGTGTTTTCCATGCACCAGTTTGATATGAGCTCTTTCACAGCACATATTGTACGTTTCCTCAATAAAGACTACCAAAGATAAATTGGTATTGCGGTTATTATTATTCGTCGGTACGAGGGACTCGATGCAATCGTTTGCGTATGTACTTGATGTTGATACTGGTGAAGATGACGCACTCGCAATCCTATTAGCTGTTGCGTACAAGCTGCCGCTTCGTGCTGTGTTGACAAGTTATGGCAATACTTCGCTTGATCAGGCAACTGTAAATACTGCTGCTGTACTACAATTGGCTGGTGCGGTAGATGTCCCTGTAATTCAAGGATGTGCTGCTGCAATTGAACCGCATCCACATGCGGATGCGCTGCTCGGTGCTGGTGATTTTGTGGGTCGCAATGGCTTGTGTGATGTTATAATCCCTGAACCCACAGACATTCATATTTACACACCACCTCTTGACAAACTTGCAGAAACCGTATGTGCGGTTAGTTTGTCTCCAACTCAGCGGATTCGCTATATTGTGACAGGGCCATGTACAAATCTCGCCATCATATTGCGCCAACTTGGTATGCGTGCGCCCGATCTTATCGAAGATGTCGTGATTATGGGTGCAGCAATTACGGTACCTGGCAATTCAGGTCCTGTCGGTGATGATGGTTTCCAGCACGCAGAGTTTAATTGTTACTGCGATGCTGTGGCGTTTGCTGAGGTATTGGCGAGCGGATTACCGATTACATTAGTCAGTTGGGATGTCACGTCGAATGTGACTATCCCATATGCTGATGTACTGACTTTTGGTTCCACAAATGACGTCAGTGCGTTTGTGATTACATTAATGCGCGCATTTCTTGAGCGTTATGGATTAGCACACCAGCGTGAGTTTGAATTGAACGACCCTTTGACGATTTGGGCGATTACTGGTAGTAGACGATATCGCTCAATCTCGGTACGTGTCGTGACTGAGGGATTGTATTACGGGGCAACAAGAGAGGAAAATACCGGCGCTACAGTGCGGTACATGGAGCCATTGACCGACGAAGATAAAACCGTAGCTATTGGTGAAATACTGAGTCGATTGGGTGTTTCTCCCTATTATGGGGAGTAATAGGGTAGAATAGTGACTGGGAGTTTTTATTTGGTAGAGGTGTGAGGAGTTTACAAATGACCGATCGCGTATTCGGTGTGGTGAAGTGGTTCAATGATAGCAAGGGATATGGATTCATTGCGCAAGAACAAGGACCTGATTTGTTTGTGCACTTTCGTTCAATCAATGGCACTGGTCGTCGTACGTTGTACGAAGGGCAGAAGGTGTCGTTCGAGGTGACCGAAGGCGAGAAGGGCCCGCAAGCTGAGAATGTCACAGTCGAACAAGACTAGTCATATTAGCGAGTAACGCATCCAAGGGTATCGACCTGTGTCGATCCCTTGGTGTTTTATTTCATCTGGTGTTATGCGTGTAACACACGCCCATGCAAAGGAGGACACATGCGCCATCCCCAAGCCTTTGTGTTTGATCTTGACGGCACTGTCTACTTGAGTGATACCCCGATTCCTGGTGTGCCTGAGGCTATTCAGCAGTTGCGTATGCATGGCGTGCCAGTGCTCTTTCTGTCGAACAACCCAACCAAAACACCAGTTGAATATGTCAAAAAATTGACCTCGATGGGGATTCCAGTAACGACACATGATGTCCTCACGTCAGCCATTGTGATGGTTGATTGGTTACAACAACAGTCTGCTCCACGCGTGTACCCGATTGCAGAACCTGCCCTCATTACCTTGTTGAAAGCTGCAGGCATTGCAATGACAGCCATTCCGGCAGAAATTGACTATGTCCTTGCATCCTTTGATCGTACATTTACCTATGCCAAATTACAAATAGCATTTGATGCGATGCGATCTGGGGCGAAATTAATCGCCACAAATCCGGATAAATACTGTCCTGTTCCTGGGGGGGGGCAACCAGATGCTGCAGCGATTATTGCTGCAATTGAGGCATCTACTGATACCCGCTTGGCGTTTACGGCTGGTAAGCCTTCTCAGCTTGCAGCACAGGCTGCTGCCCAACGACTTGGTATTGCTATCGAACATATAATGATGATTGGTGATCGTCTGGAAACTGATATTGGCATGGGGCATACGGGCATGCAAACGGGTTTGGTCATGACAGGAGCTACCACTCCGCAACTGCTCACTACCTGGCAAGGTCATCAACCTGACATTGTTGCTGAGGATGTGGTTTCATTACTTGCACAGTTGTCAGTATAATGATTGCAGTTGTTTGCTTGGTAAAGGTAGATTGTATGGACGAGCGCGAGCGTTATAAGCAACAAGTCGGTGCGTATGCTGCGAACATGGTTGAGTCTGATACAGTGATTGGTCTTGGGACTGGCTCAACTGCCACGTATTTTGTGGCTGCCCTCGGAGAACGATTGCGCAACGGGTCACTCCGTAACATTATGGGCGTGCCGACCTCGGAACGGACTGCCTCTCAAGCGCGTAGCGAGGGGATTCCGCTGACCGATTTGCATACGCATCCACAACTTGCTGCTGCTTTCGATGGCGCTGACGAGATTGATTCGCATCTTGGTCTTATAAAAGGTCTCGGTGGGGCATTACTGCGTGAGAAGATTGTCGCCAGCTCGGCTGCTAAGTTTTATGTGTTTGGTGATAGCTCCAAAATGGTCAACACACTCGGTGTCGTCACTCCTGTGCCTGTCGAGATCGTCGACTTTGCGCGCCCACTGTGCATGCGCCATCTGCAGGCGCTTGGCGCAAAGCCGGTGTTGCGTCAGCGTGATGGTGCGCCCGTGATTACTGACGAGGGGCATGTGATTCTTGATGCGTTTTTTGATGGAATTCAAGATCCAGATGCACTCAATCAGGCAATTTTGGCGATTCCCGGTGTAGTTGAGACTGGCTTGTTTTTGCACATGGCGACTGCGGCATTTGTTGCAGGCCCGCACGGTGTAGAGATTGTACATCCGGCATGAGTACTACGCCTGATACGGTAGTCATACCCCAAACAACATTTGTGGTGGCCGATCAGACAGAACTTGATCGGCCGTATCGCGTGATTATTGAGAACGACGATGTGACACCGATGGATTTTGTGGTGATGGTGCTGACGGGCATTTTTGCGTTAGGTATGCAAGAGGCCATCGATGTTATGCTCGTCGCACATCATCATGGTGAGGCACTCGTCACGGTGTTGCCGTACCATGAAGCCAATGATAAAGTAACCCGGGCGCATGAGTTAGCCCGGGTCAATAAGTATCCGTTGCGGTTTTATCTTGAGGTTGATGTTTAACGCAAAGCCTCTGCAAGTGCCTGCCTAATCCCGCGAACGGCTTGGCCACGATGACTGATGGCGTTCTTTTCAGCTGCACTGAGTTGCGCAATCGTACATCCACGTTCTGGCAAAAAGAATATGGGATCGTAGCCGAAGCCACCATCGCCTGCTTCTGCCAGGGCAATCAGACCATCACAACGCCCCACACTGACGATTTCACGGCCATCAGGGAACACTACCGTAATTACACACATAAAGTGTGCGGTGCGCGGCACGTCACCGCATGCGGTGACATTGGCAAGTAAAAGCCGTCGCCGACCCGCATCATCGAGATTGTCAGTGCCGTAGCGCGCTGAGTAGACACCGGGTGCACCACCAAGCGCATCAACCGCAATGCCTGAGTCATCAGCGAGTGTGGGGAGCCCACTTTTTTGCGCGTAATAGATGGCTTTTTGGCGTGAATTGGCGTGAAATGTATTGCCATCTTCAGGTGCGTCTGCGGCGATATTGATATCGCGCAGAGATACGAGTGTCAGTTGAGGCAAATCGAGGAGTTGCGCGTATTCACCGAGTTTATGGTGGTTGCTGGTTGCAACAAGTAAACGTGACATAATAATTCCTTGTTAATATTAAATGCTGACTAAATACTACTGTGTTTTGGTGATATTTGCATCACTGTAGACATTTGTCTATTACAATGAAGTGGTAGACAAAGAGAGGATTGAGTGGGTATGAGCACACCACCATCGTTGATGAAAATCATCCGCGGCGTGATTCGCACGATGCGACCGCATCAATGGATTAAGAACGTCTTTATTTTCGGCGCTATGGTCTTTTCCGAAGAGCATTTATGGCGCGATGTCTCAGCGATTGGCACTGTGGTTGCTGGTTTCTTTATTTTTTGTGCGGCGGCAAGTAGCATCTACCTGCTCAATGATGTTGTCGATGTCGAGAAGGACCGTGCACATCCACGCAAACGCAATCGGCCAGTTGCAGCCGGAATAGTTCCTATACCACTGGCGCTGGTAATGGCGGTAGTGATGTTGGTTGTTGCGATTGTAGGAGCATGGTTTGTTGATGGCGATAGTGATTTCATGCTCATTATCATCACGTACTTGTTGATTCAAGGGGTGTTGTATTCATATGTATTGAAAAATATTGTTATCGTGGACATCTTTACGATTGCGGCTGGGTTTGTCTTGCGTGCCATCGCTGGCGCATTAGTGCTCGACATTGCAATTACGCCGTGGTTATTGCTCTGTATGGGGTTACTGGCGATTTTCTTAGGGCTTGGTAAACGTCGGGCAGAGCTATCATTACTTGAAGATGGTGCTGTCAGTCACCGCAAGATTTTGCAAGAGTACTCAATTCCCATGATTGACCAGATGTTGTCGATTGTGACAGCGGCAACAATTATGGCCTATACGTTGTTTACATTTACATCGCGCAACATGCCAACTGAGCCATACCCGGTGATGTTGCTTACGGTGCCCATGGTGATTTATGCAATTTTTCGGTATATCTATCTGATACATCAGCATGGTGCTGGTGGGAGTCCTGAGGAGCTTGTGCTCAAAGATATGCCATTTGCATTTTCGATTGTGTTGTGGGGGGCGACGGTACTTGGTTTGTTGATTATGTTCCGGCCGTAGGTATGCAGAAAGTGTGGCTACGATGACCATCTTTGTGAAATTCGGTGGGTCGGTCATCACCGATAAGCGCATTGCCGAATCCGCTGATCATGACGCCATTCAACGGCTGGCAAGGGCAGTTGCAGCGGCCCGCCATCAACGCCCAGATTTGCGCCTAGTGTTGAGTCATGGAAGTGGATCATTTGGGCACGTAGTTGCTGCACAATATGGCATTCACAAAGGTCTAGAACCAGATGCGAACTGGTTTGGTTTTGCGGCAACATCGGCTGCTGCTTTACGACTTAACCGGTTAGTTGTTGATGCATTAATCGATGCACAGGTGCCTGCAATATCGTTTCAACCATCGACAACCGTGGAGACAGCTGACGGCCAAGTCGTCGCATGGCAGACAGACCATATCACCAAAGCGTTGGAGTATGGTATGGTTCCAGTCGTGCACGGTGATGTCAGCTTTGATCGCCACCAAGGGAGTGCAATTGCCTCAACCGAGATGTTGCTGCAATGGTTATGCCGCAAGCCATCGCTCCAACCTCGCAAGATAATTTTGATTGGCGAGTCAGCCGTGTATACGGCGGATCCACACAAGGATCCTAATGCAACGCGCATCCCATTCATTCATAGTGGCAATGTGCAGCAGGTGTTGGGTGGTGCTGGTGGATCGTACGGTGTTGACGTAACGGGTGGGATGGCCAGTAAATTGGCGTTGATGTGGCGTTTGATCGAGCAGGTACCGCAGTTGCAGGTGCAGTTTATTGCCCCCGATGCAGATGTGTTTGAAAAAGCGTTGTTAGGGCATGCATTTGATTATGGAACAGTGATGAGTGCCCTAGCGTAATGTATTTAGTTAGTTTTTGCGAAAAATATCAAAGAACGATTTCTTTGGCTGTGTAACATTCGCCTTATGAATGATAAACGTGCGTCCAAATGTGGCGTATGAGCGATATAGTTCCGCACGAAATCCCGTTTCTGCAAGCCATTCGCGGAGTGCTCGTCGTTCTCCGCGGTTGTCGTCTGCTACCATTTGGTCATAATCATCAAACATAATTAATGCACCATCGACAAGTGCAGGGGTGATGAAGCGCAGTGCTTGTAATGCAGGAGTGTAGACATCAACATCGATGTGTGCGCAAAATATATTCTCAATACCGAAATCAGCCGGTGTTTTGTTTAGGAGTGATACATTGAAAAAATCTGGTATTGCCGTAATACGAGAAGTATCCGCGCCAGCATGCCGCATGTTATACCAAAAAGACTCCTGATTGGCATAAAAACCACTATCAGTAAAATGTGTAGTCTCCTCTTCGAGTGTTTCGCCAATACCAGCAAATGAATCAAATGCATAGAACCGCTGACAGGTTTTGTTTAAGGCATGATATGCAATAGAAAATGTCCTGCCGTCAAATACCCCAAATTCGCAGTAGCTACCGGATGTTCCTTGGTTCGCTGCGCGTAATGTAGCTACATAGTTATTAACCAGATAGTACATGCCATCGAATGAGATGCCACTATTCTCCCAATTTGGTGCTGCACGGCGAATTAGTCTTCCTGGCAAACAAAAAATTACAGTTGCACCACGATCTTTTGCCCACTTTAGGTTTGCATATGTATTGAGACCATTATTGTGGAATGAAGTAACGAGTATACGCTGCGGTTGAAGTTCCTCATATTTTCGTAATGCTTCAGATTCTGTGCTTGCTATACATCCAGATCGAGTTGCTACTTCGTGGTAGAGTGCGTACGTCTCTTCATCCATCACAACAAGCGTTGTACCACCACGTTTAGCGTGTAGAGCATATTCTTGTGATAGGATTTTAATTGTGTGATTGTTTATCGCTGACATATTAATTAACTCTCATCTGGTAATTAAATATTGAAGACAACTAAGTATAGATTATTGTCATGTAGAACCTTGTTACGAAATAGTTACAAGAACATCACTTTTATAGCTTGCATATGCCCTATGATTAATCGTAAAAGTACTGTT
>JBMTAN010000042.1:0-28179 GCA_049428765.1 Roseiflexaceae bacterium | reverse complement strand
CCCCCCCCCCCGCGTCTGTGTGTTTTAGCTATACAGCTACGCCCGCTCCCACACAGCAGCAATCCCCTGACCGCCGCCAATACACAACGACGTCACTGCATACTGTTGTTGGGTGCGCTGCAATTCGTAGATTGCCTTGACAGATACAATTGCCCCTGAGGCTCCCAGCGGATGTCCGAGGGAGATACCACTCCCATTCGGATTCACTTTGGCTGGATCTAGCCCCAACTCCTGTATGACTGCCGCCGCTTGCGCCGCAAATGCCTCGTTAATCTCGTAGATGGCCACATCATCACGACGGATGCCCGTCTTGGAAAGCACCTTTTGAATAGCGGGAATCGGGCCGATCCCCATATATGCTGGATCGACACCCGCATGACTATATCCGACCAGATATGCCAAAATCGGCAATCCTTGTGCCCGAGCAACCTGCTCATCCATCAAAACCAACGCCGCTGCGCCATCATTAATCGACGACGAATTCCCGGCAGTAACACTCCCCTGTGCATCAAAAATCGGCCGTAATTTAGCCAGTCCAGCCAGCGTACTATCACCGCGCACTCCTTCGTCAACAGTAAACGGCGTCATTCCCCCTTTGACTGGGATATTGACCGGTACGATTTGACTGGCAAAATAACCCGCCTCAATCGCAGCTGCCGCTCGGAGCTGACTGTTCACTGCCAACTGGTCTTGCATCTCACGCGTAATTCCATAACGCGTAGCCACACGCTCGGCCGTCATGCCCATCGCACACCCATCAAAGGGATCCGTGACAGCGCCCATCATGGCATCGAGCACGATGCCATCTTGCATGCGCTGGCCCCAACGCATCGTTGGTAACCAATACGGCGCTCGACTCATCGACTCCACACCACCAGCCACAGCAACATCAATATCACCAAGTAAAATGGCTTGAGCAGCGCTAATTATCGCCTGCAGGCCACTACCACACACACGATTAAGTGACAATGCCGGCGTCTCGATCGATAGACCCGAATGAATCGTCACAGCCCGCGCCAAATACATGTCGCGCATATCGGTATGAATCACGTTGCCTAAAAAAACATGCTCAACCATACTTTGATCAATGGTTGCACGCTGGACTGCAGCTTTGACGACTGTGGCACCCAAATCAACTGTCGCTATATCCTTTAGACTGCCACCGAACTTCCCGATGGCAGAGCGGGCTGCGCCTACCACCACTACCCGTCGCATCGTCATAGTACCCTCACTCCAGTCGAATACCCCCCTACTATACCCCAAAAAAATGGTGTGAGGCAGTTATTGCCTCACACCACAAGTGTACTCAAGCCGACAAGCGACTACTCGCCCTTGAACTCACCTGCCAAGAAGCGGCGGGCGGTCTCGGCTAAAATCGCCGCACCGAGTGGCATTGCCGTCTCGTCAATGGCAAAGACTGGCGTATGGTGGGCGCGCTTGATGTCGCCGACCGCCGCCCCGAGCATCAACATGGTGCCAGGTGCTTTTTGTTGCATATAGGCAAAATCCTCAGCGCCCATGCCGGCCTTGTTACGATCGATGTTATCGCCACCGATATACTCGGTCACGACCTGCTCCATCCAGCCCGTCACGGTTGGATCGTTGTATCCGGGTGGATAACCGCGCTCGAACTCGATCGTGTAATCGCCACCAAAGTGTCGGCTCAATGCCACAGAGGCCTCGACCTCGCGAATCAACTGCTCACGCACATCAGGGTCATAGCTCCGCAACGTACCCTCAAGGTACACCTCAGCTGGGATGACGTTCGAGACCGTACCACCACGGACCACGCCCAAACTGACCACTGCTGGGTGCATTGGGTTGACCTTGCGTGACACAATTGAGTGTAATGACGACATGATTGGAATGAGCATCCACAATGGGTCCGTACCCTGATGTGGGGCTGCACCATGACCACCCGTCCCGCGGACCCATGCTTTGAAGCTGTCGACAGCCGCGGTGATGTGTCCTTTCTTGAGGCCAACCTGACCGACTGGGGTCAACGAGTCGACGTGCAAGGCAATCATGTGGTCAACGCCGTCGAGCGCGCCGTCGTCCATCATCATTGGAGCACCGCTCTGATGACGGCCGTTGGTGGCCTCCTCAGCTGGTTGGAAGATGAAGCGCACATTACCGCGCAAATTGCCCTTGGCAAACTCTTGCTTCAGCAAATGCGCCACACCCAACAAAATCGCTGTGTGTGAGTCGTGACCACAGGCGTGCATCTTGCCGGCTACAGTTGAGCTGTAATCGACGCCACTGTCCTCAATGATGGGCAAGGCATCCATGTCGGCACGAATGCCAATCGTGGGGCCATCACCGGTACCGATCGACCCGACCACACCCGTAATACCCACATTGGTACGCACCTCGATGCCGCCGATTTCGCGAAGCGTCTCGGCGACAAGAGCCGATGTACGCACCTCTTCGAAGGCAATCTCGGGATGCTGGTGAATCTCACGACGCAAGCGTGACATCTCGCCACTCAGCTGTTTGGCACGTTCTAACATTGACATTGCACTAGTTCCTTTCGTATGGCTACTTCGTCAAATAGCGGCGGACTGTCTCGGCTAGAATCGCCGCCCCAATCGGCATTGAACGCTCATCAATATCAAAGACTGGCGTATGGTGTGGGCGACTCATATCACCAATGGCAGCACCAAGCATCATCATGGTGCCAGGCGCTTTTTGTTGCATATAGGCAAAGTCCTCGCCACCCATACCAACTGTGTGACGATCAATCGCATCAGCGCCGACAAATTCGCTAGCGACATCGTCCATCCACTGTGTCACCGTCGCATCGTTGATACCAGCTGGATAGCCACGCTTGAGCTCAAGTTCGTAGCTGCCACCCATGGCGGTCGCCAAAGCAAAGGCACGCTCAACCTCTTCGAACAACTGGTCGCGCACATCGGCATCAAAACTGCGCAACGTGCCACCAATCAAAATCTCGTGCGGAATCACGTTGAATGCCGCGCCGCCTTGGAGCATGCCAATGCTACACACGGCTGGCTTCATCGGATTAATCTTACGCGAGACAATCGCATTGAGTGCTTGAATCACTGACGCTGTCATCGCCACTGGGTCACCACCGACGTGCGGATAGGCACCGTGGCCACCAGCTGCACGCACCCAGCCCTTAAAGCCATCCGAGGCAGCCGTGATTGGACCACGCGGCAGCATAATCTGCCCCAACGGCAAATCTGAGGCGACGTGCAAGGCAATCACATGATCGATGCCCTCCATGGCACCGTCTTTGATCATCTCGGGGGCACCGCTGACACCATCACCACCAACCTCCTCGGCCGGTTGGAACAAGAAGCGCACGTTGCCCTTGAGCTTGCCCGTAGCGAACTCTTGCTTGAGCAGATGCGCTACACCCAGCAAAATCGCCGTATGGGCATCGTGCCCACAGGCATGCATGGTGCCAGCCGTCTGTGAGCCGTAGGAAAGGCCAGTCGCCTCAAGAATCGGCAAGGCGTCCATGTCGGCACGAATGCCAATTGTGGGGCCATCACCCGTACCTAAATCGCCGAGCACGCCGGTTTTACCGACCTGGGTACGAATGCTAATTCCACCAATCTCGCGCAAGGAATCAGCCACCAATGCGGCGGTCTTTACCTCTTGAAAGCCCAACTCGGGATGCTGGTGAATCTCACGGCGCAACCGTGACATCTCCTCGGCCAATCCTTGGGCACGTTCCATCATTGACATCACTATCCTCCTTGTACCCGTGTCACACCACTGTGAATCACGGCACCACTGAGACCAGGGTTAGACGTTGCGCAGATACCGTCGCACCGTCTCAGCCAAAATCGCTGCTCCGATGGGCATCGCACGCTCATCAATATCGAACACCGGCGTATGGTGCGGGCGATTCATATCACCGACCGCAGCGCCCAAATTAAACATCGCACCCGGCACGGTATGTTGCATGTAGGCGAAGTCCTCGCCGGCCATGCCCACCGTCTGCCGATCCACGTTTTGGCTCCCCACAAAGTCGCTGGCCACATCATCTAACCATTGTGCCACAGTTGGGTCATTATACCCTGCCGGGTAACCACGTTGCAGTTCGAGTCGATAGTCTCCACCCATGGCCTTGGCTAATCCAAAGGCTTTCTCGACTTCAACAAACAACTGCTCACGAATCTCAGCATTAAAGCTCCGCAACGTACCCGCCAACTCAACCTCGGCAGGGATAACATTGAACGCCGCACCGCCGCGAATCATCCCCAAACTACACACCGCAGGGTACATGGGATCTAACTTGCGCGACACAATCGCATTGAGCGCCTGCACAACTGACGCGGCTATGGCAATCGGGTCACCACCGAGGTGTGGGTAGGCACCATGACCACCGGTAGCAGTTACCACCCCAAAGAATCCATCTGCTGCCGCTGAGTTCGGCCCGCGCACCATGCCAATCTGGCCAACCGGCGTGCGTGACGAGACATGGAGCGCAATCACATGATCAACACCATCTAGCGCGCCGTCTTTCATCATCAATGGTGCACCGCTGACCCCATCACCACCAAGTTCCTCGGCTGGCTGAAAGAGAAAGCGTACGCGGCCTTTGAGCTCACCCGAGGCGAACTCGTGCTTGAGCAGATGCGCCACTCCCAACAAAATCGCCGTATGTGCATCGTGGCCACAGGCGTGCATGTTACCCGCCGTCTGCGAGGCAAACTCGAGCCCGGTCGACTCCATCAGTGGCAAAGCATCCATGTCGGCGCGAATGCCAATCGTCGGGCCGTCGCCGAGCCCCAAGTCGCCGACCACGCCAGTCTTACCAACCTGGGTGCGCACCTCAATCCCACCGATTTCACGCAAGGTGTCAGCGACGAGTGCCGCCGTGCGCACCTCTTGGAACGCGAGTTCCGGATGTTTGTGAATCTCACGGCGCAAGCGCGACATCTCGGTGGCTAGCCCTTGGGCTTTGTCCATCATCGACATACGAAGACCTCCTTAGTGTTGACGCAAATAACGACGTACGGTCTCAGCCAAAATCGCTGCGCCAATCGGCATACAGCGCTCGTCAATATCAAATACCGGCGTATGATGTGGGCGATTCATGTCACCAACCGCCGCACCCAACATCAACATGGCACCAGGGACTTGCTGCTGCATATAGGCAAAATCTTCACCAGCCATGCCGACCGTGTGGCGATCAATCGCATCAGCCCCCAACAAGTCACTCGCGACATCGTCCATCCACTGGGCGACTGTAGCATCATTGATACCTGGTGGATAGCCGCGTTGGAGCTCAAGCGTATAATCGCCACCCATGGCTTGGACTAGGCCAAAGGCCTTTTCGACTTCGCTAAACAACTGCTCACGGATAGCCGAATCAAAGCTCCGCAACGTACCCGCCAACTCAACCTCAGCCGGAATCACGTTAAACGCCGCACCACCACGTACCACACCCAAACTACACACCGCAGGGTACATGGGATCGATTTTGCGCGATACAATCGCATTCAATGCTTGTATCACCGAGGCGGCAATGGCAATTGGGTCGCCCCCCAAATGAGGATAAGCACCATGGCCACCAGTGGCTTTGATGACGCCACGGAATCCATCTCCGGCTGCCGTGACCGGCCCACGCACCATCCCGACCTGCCCAAGTGGCATCTCCGAGACGACGTGCAAGGCAATGGCGTGGTCAACACCCTCAAGCGCGCCGTCTTTCATCATCAATGGGGCTCCACTCACGCCATCGCCACCCAGCTCCTCAGCCGGCTGAAAGAGAAAGCGCACGCGACCTTTGAGCTGCCCACTCGCAAATTCCTGCTTGAGCAAGTGCGCCACCCCCAACAAAATCGCCGTATGTGCGTCATGGCCACAGGCATGCATGGTGCCGGCAGTCGTTGAAGCATGATCAAGACCAGTTGCCTCGTGGAGTGGCAAAGCGTCCATGTCGGCACGAATGGCAATTGTCGGGCCGTCGCCGAAGCCCAAATCACCAACCACACCGGTTTTGCCGACTTGGGTGCGGATCTCAATCCCACCAATTTCACGCAGTGTCTCGGCGACGAGAGCGGCGGTACGCACCTCTTCAAATGCGAGTTCGGGATGTTTGTGTATCTCGCGACGGAGTCGCGACATCTCTTCTGCCAACCCTTGGGCACGTTCTATCATCGACATCAGTGATTCCTTTCGTACCGAATACCTAGATTCATTCATTAACAGTGATGAAATATTCTTGCGCCATCTCATCATGCACACTGTGCATCTGCAACTGCACCCGATACCGCCCAGGCGCATCAGGTTGTAGTCGTAACTCATCGACACGCATCGTCATCATATCGGACGGCAATGTCCGCGTATGACGCACATGCATCAATTCATGGCCATGTGGGTGAATCACGCGTACATCCATCGTAACGGTCACCTCGTAGTGGGCGTCGTTAACTACCATCACGGGGATGTCAATCGACGCACCTTGCACCAGCGTGTCGCTTTCGAGGACACAAAACAAATATTGTGGCCGAAACGCCAGTTGCATCGCATAATACGACTGCTTGGGCACGCGCCAATAATCAATAATCGACCACGAGACCGCCGGATTGGCGTCGTGGAACATAAACGGCACAATTCCGCCCGTAGGCCGATATTTGCGCAACCGCAAGCGATCAATATAGTGCCGATTAATATCACTTTGGTACTGCTGTGTCATTGCAATTAGCTGATGCAAATCAGTTGCATGACGCCAATCCATCCAATACGCCAAGATATCGGGCTGAAAACTATGTTGACGCTGGAGTTTGGCCCAATCAATTTTGTGGATATCAGCGTCCATAAAGCGTACGGCACTTTCATAATGAGGGAAACTCTGAGCGCCGAACTCTGTCACAAACCGCGTATTGGCAGGAAATCGTTTAATCAGCTGTTGCCAGGTCGCCAGTTTGCCATAAATCATGTACCAGCCATAGTAAAAGTGCGTATCAGTACCTTTGTGCCAGAATGGGACGGCATACTCGCCCGAAGAGCGTACACTCGGGCGCGATACATCAATAGTCGACACCTCGTGTTGGAGCGTAGTATCGAGCACATCACGGTTCCAGTTCCATACAAACACCGACCAGTACGTACGTAGTTTGGTCAGTAGTCGCTCATCACTGGTACTCGTCACATGCACTGCCTCGTTGTGCATACACCAAATCACCACAGACGGATGATTATGGAGCAGATAGACCATCTCGCGCACTTGGCGTTTGGCTGGCTCAAGCACATCCTGACGATAAATCCACTGCAATGGAAAGTCCTGCCAAATCAGCATGCCTTGTGCATCCGCCTCTGCATACAAATCAGGATGACCAACATGCGCATGTACGCGCAATACATTCATGTGGCACTCACGTGCAAGGCGGATATCCTCAGCGCATCGTGCCCGAGTCGTTGTGGCAATGCGCGTGTCAGTAGGCGGGTAGTTGTTCCCTTTCATCAAAAAGCGTTGACCATTGAGATAGGGTATCCAGTTTTTCATTTCAAAAGTACGAATGCCGAAATCGAACGATAATTCGTCGCTTACTTCGCCTTGTATCATCAATGTCGCCGTGATGTGATAGAGCGACGGATGGCCGAGATCGTGACTCCACCACAGTGCGGGATCAGGGATTGTCAGCAGGCCGCTAGCCTCGTGTTGGCCGGCAGCAAGAGCTACCGTGGTCGTCATGGTGTGGACTTTGCCGGCAAAGTTGCGCGGAGCAAAGCGCCAATGAATCTCGGCTCGACAGGCCTCAAGTGTATCGGTGTGCAGACGAAAGCGAAGCTCGGCATGGTCATTAGTTACATGTTGGGTCGTCAACAACAAATTGCGAATATGGGCTTGGCCAGTCTCAATCAGCTCCACAGGGAGCCAGACACCACCAGGATTAGTCGTACCATCAAGGCTATCCCAATGCGAGAACACACCAGTAACTAAGCGTTTATTGATTTTGTCGTGTTCTTCGGGACAGGAGACCTCAAGCGTTAGTGTGTTATTGGCCTGAATAGTATTCGTAATGTCACATGTATGCGGCGTAAAGTAGCCTTCGTAGCGACCAAGATCCTGACCATTAAGCCAAGGGCGATTGTAATAGAAGACGCCATTCATACGAAGCCAGTAGCGCTTAGCAGGGTTGACCAAAGCTGTAAATACCGTTTGGTAGATCATCCTCCCAACATAGTTGCGGAGCAGATGATGTGACTGCCAATGACTCGGGATGGTGCATGGGAACCAACGGTCATCGGAGACTGTGGTATATATCCCGTTCCGAAAGGTCGTGGTCGGAGTCATGCGCCAATGTTGAGTTAGTTGAGTAGTGTGACGCGTCATACACAACCCTTCACGCATTCAGTACAAACGAACAGTGGTTGTATGCATTTATTAGTATTGTACAACTGATACTGATGCGCATGTATGCCCAATTCAGCAGAAGTTATCAGGATATGCGTATGAACGCCTTAGACGACACCTGACTATTTGACAGCCCTGCATATGTATGACACAATAACTTCATTGTCACAGGTCATTTTTGTGCGCACTGCGAGCGTTGTTTATGCTCACTGATATGGAATGTGTACACGATATTGCCCTGCTTGGCGCCTTTCTGTGTGCGTCACACGACGGCACAATTTGTCGGTGTGAAAAGAGAAGTCCATGACCACAGTGCGACCAGTCTACCCATTTAGTGCGATTGTCGGCCAAGACCGACTCAAACGTGCGCTTATCCTGAATGCAATCAACCCACGCATCGGTGGCGTGTTGATTCGCGGCGAAAAGGGCACAGCCAAATCAACCGCAGTTCGCGGTTTGGCGCGTATTCTACCATTCATTCGCGTGGTAGCAGATTGCCCATACGGCTGTCCACCCGACCAGCCATCAGCGATGTGTCCATCATGTCGCGCCCGTTACGAGACCAATCCAGATTTGCCAGTGGCCGAGCGCGCAACGCGCCTTGTTGATTTGCCAGTGGCAGCATCAGAGGATCGTGTGGTTGGGTCGCTCGACCTAGAGCATGCACTGACCGAGGGTCATCGGCGCTATGAGCCCGGTTTGTTGGCCCAAGCCAACCGCGGGCTTCTTTATGTTGACGAAATCAACCTACTTGACGACCATTTGGTCGATATTTTGCTCGACGCAGCCGCCATGGGAGTCAACACCGTCGAACGCGAGGGCATCAGCGTCTCGCATCCAGCACGATTTATCTTGGTCGGCACCATGAATCCCGAAGAGGGCGAGTTGCGCCCGCAGTTACTTGACCGTTTTGGTCTTGTGGTTGAAATCGGTGGAATTCACGATGTCGACGGTCGTGTTGAGGTAGTATCACGCCGTATGCGCTATGATGTCGACCCCGATGTATTTGTCGGCGAATGGCGTCCAACCGAGCAAGATTTAGCCGAAAAGATTGTCCGTGCGCGGGCCCTGTTGCCACTCGTCGAAATTTCACGACGCGATATGGCCGCAGTCGCCACCTTATCACTCGAATTAGGTGTGGACGGACACCGTGCCGACCTTGCCATTCTCGAGACAGCACGCACCCATGCAGCTTGGGCCGGTCGCACCAAGCTTGCAGCCGAGGACATTCGGGTGGCTGCCGAGTTAGCGCTCCCACACCGTATGCGGCGCCAACCCTTTACTGAAGTCAAACTCGATGAGGCGCGCGTCGGCGAGATTCTCGACCGAGTTCAATCAGCAGAGGGTGATGAGTCAGCACAGGCAACGGCTGACGGAGTAAAAAAAAAGAACCCCTGAACAGTGACGACGACAGCACCACCAGCGAAGGCCAAGAAGAGAGCGAAGGTGGTGCTGGGGCAACTGCAAGTGCAGGAGCCTCTGATCAGGGGTCGCAAGCAAATAGTGAGCAAGGTGGTGGTGACAAGGCCTTCAAAGCGTCCGAGATGTTCAAACCAAAGCGTCTCGAGGGACAACGGGATCGCCAAGAACGTCGCTCACCAGGTCGCCGCAGTCGTACCCGCACCACGCGCAAGCAAGGTCGGTATGTGACAAGTCGGCCAGCTCACAAGGTCAACGATTTGGCGCTCGATGCCACCTTGCGCTACGCTGCACACTTGCAGCCCAAACGCCGTGCTGATGCACTAGCCGAGGGCAAACCGGTGCGCAATGTAATGCTCAAGCGGAGCGACTTGCGTCAAAAAGTGCGTGTCCGCAAAACGCGCAATGCAGTCTGTTTTGTGGTGGATGCGAGTTGGTCGATGGCGGCTGACGAACGCATGCGCGCCACCAAAGATGCGGTATTATCGCTCTTGCGCGATGCCTACCAACGCCGTGACCGGGTGGGGCTTGTCTCGTTCCAACGTGACTACGCCACACTGTTGTTGCCGTTGACCAACAGCGTCGAAATGGCGCAAAAGATGCTCCAGACCATGCCGACAGGCGGGCGTACTCCGCTCTCCCGCGGCTTGATGATGGGATATGAGGTACTCAAACGCGCTTGGCGCCAGGATCCCGAGGTCGTGCCTTTGATGGTACTCCTTACCGACGGCCAAGCGAATGTCTCAATGACAGACCTGCCACCCCAGGTCGAGAGCTACTCGATTGCTGACTTCATTGCAGCAGATCAGATTCGCTCCGTCGTCATTGATACTGAGCATCCAGTGTTTGAGCGCGGCTTGGCTCGCCAACTTGCGCATCACCTCAAGGGCAATTATTATCGACTCGATGATCTGCGCGAGGGTGGCCTTGTAGATCTCGTGCGGTCCGAACTCAATCGCAAATAGTTGAGTTCGTCAGAGAACAGTTACGGTTTTAGGAGGATGTGAGAAGATGACCGAGCAAGATACTCAGCTCACGGCGCAAACAGCCGCCAGCGAGAGTGCCAGCGCCTCAGCCGCAGAGACAAGTGCCGAAGCACCTGCAACATCTGAGGCCCCTGCCAAGGCCAAGCGTGAGGCCCAACAAAACCAGGCCTTTCTTGAGCTTCAGCCAGGCCAGGAGCTGACCGGTAAGGTGAAGTCGTTGACGCCTTATGGTGCGTTTATTAATATCAACGTTGGCCGCGACGGCCTTGTCCATATCTCAGAGCTGGCTAACGCCCGCGTTGAGAAGGTCGAAGATGTCGTGCAGGTTGGCCAAGAGGTTACCGTTCGGGTCCTTGAGGTAGACCATGCTAAAGGACGCATCAGCTTGACCATGCGCACTGAACCACGCCCGGCCCGCGCCGAGCGTCGCCGCCCCGAGGTCAATACCACCGCCATCGCAGCCCTCAAAGCAGGTGATATTGTCGAGGGTGTAGTCAAAAGCATTCAACCTATTGGTGCATTCATTGACATTGGCGTTGGCAAGGATGGCCTCGTGCACATCTCTGAACTATCAGAGACCCGCGTCGAGAAGGTCGAAGATGCCGTCAAAATCGGCGAAGGCTACTCGTTCAAAGTTCTCGAGGTTGACGTCGCCAATGGTCGCATTAGCTTGAGCCTACGCAAAGCCCAAAGCAAGAGCATCAATGCCGATATCAGCGTTGGTCAAATTATGAGCGGCAAAGTTAGCGGCCACGCCCCATTTGGCGTGTTCGTAAACATTGGCGTCGGTCGAGATGGTTTGGTCCATGTCTCAGAGATCCCCGGTGGTCAAAAGCCTGCCGAGGGTAGTGAGATTCAAGTTCGCATCATTAATGTCGACACCGACAATAACCGCATCAGCTTGAGTGCCTACCTCGAACCACGCCCCGAAGGCGAAGAGCGCCCAGCCCGCACCGAGCGCCCAGCCCGTGCGCCACGCGCCGATGGTGAAGAGCGTCCAGCCCGCCGCGAACGCCGCGAGGGTGGCAACCGCAAGCCTGAGAGCTATACCTCATCATCGTTTGGTGAGGAGGTCGTCGAGGGCAATGCTACCATTGATGACTTGTTGTCACGCTTTGGTGGTGCACACCGCGAAAAGCGCGCCCGCAATACCGATGCGCAATACGAAGATGGTCGCAAAGGCGCGTTGCCCCGCGATGTCATTCGCCGCACATTAAATATTGGCGACGACGAATAGTCAGACATGTTCCACGTGTGTGTATTGTGCTATCAATACACACACGTGAACCTATTTGACATGCATGCCGGCACAACGGTATAATGCCTAAATGTCTGTGTCGTGTCATCGACAATACACGATGAATATAATCGCCAGATTCTGGCTGATGGAGAGGTTAGACCATGCCCAAACGAACGTGGCAACCAAAGCGCATTCCACGCCGACGCAAACACGGCTTCTTGGAGCGTATGAAGACCAAGGACGGGCGCAACGTGTTGAAGCGCCGTCGTTTGACTGGCCGCTGGCGGTTGACCGTCAGCAATGAGCGTCGTGCCGTTCAGCGCACACAACGCTAGTTTGTAACGAGAGCGGGCCGACCGTTGAAACGGCAGTATCGTCTGCGTCGACCGACACACTTTGTACGAGTGCGTCGAAATGGGAACCACCACGACGGTGCGGTGCTGTCTATCAGCGTCGCGCCCGCTCGTCAGCGTATTAGTCGCTGTGGAATTGTTGTAGGGCGACGCCTTGGCGGCGCGGTAACTCGCAACCGGATTAAACGGCGCATCCGCGAAGTATTACGCATGCACTATGGTGCAATTAAGCCACACTGTGACGTCGTCGTAATCGCAAAGTCTCGATCGTTGGCAACACTACCGTTTGGACGCATCGTCGAGGTCATCACCTCCCTGTTGCAACGTGCGAACGCATGGCAATCAGATACGAGTCCGCAATCACACATCTAAAGGCAATATATTATGGCGCTATGGACATCACTTGTCACGTTTCTTGAGAGTGTGCTGTTGACATTCTATTCATGGACTGGGAGTGCAGGTCTGGCAATTATTATATTTACGATGATTGCCCGCATCTTCCTCTTGCCGTTGACCATTCGTCAACTTCAATCAAGTCGCAAAATGCAAGCACTGCAACCGGCGCTTCAAGAGCTCCAGCGCAAGCACGGCAAAGACCCACAGAAGCTACAAGCAGAGACCATGCGACTCTACCGTGAGAATAACGCCAATCCCGTGTCAGGGTGTCTGCCTATTTTCATCCAGTTGCCGCTCTTCTTGGGCATTTATCAGGCAGTATTCCACCTAACAAGCGTGTCGCCAGCCGAGCATGCCGCGTCTGGTATGATTACTGTCCTGCAACAAGCAAATTTGGCCACGAATCTCTCAGCAATCGCCCTTGACCAACCACGTTTGTCGGGGGGGTTTTTGTGGTTACCTGACCTTGGTCAGACTGATCCACTCTACATCTTGCCGATTCTGTCGATTATCTTCCAATTCATCGTGCAGTTGATGTCAACCCCGCGTGTGCAGGATCCACAACAAAAGGCTATGATGCGCACACTGTTGTTTATGCCATTGTTGTTCGGTTATATTGGCTTCACATTCCCATCAGGTGCTGTGCTCTACTGGGTTGTCGGTAGCATTTTGTCGATGATTCAACAATATGTTATCTCAGGGTGGGGATCACTCGCCAATCACTTGACGTTCCTGCCCACCAATGCCGGATTCTTCCCACCACCTGTGGTAGTTGGGGTAAGCGAGCACGAGGCTGCATTGGCACATGCTGAGCCAGCCAAGCATGTCGATTTCTGGGATGTGTTGCGCCCGCTGACTGCGAAAGACGAAGAGAAGCGGTCGTCGTAGTTTCATCGCCACTTGCGCGAGGAGATACTCATGAAAAAGCAGAAACAGTCAATTGAAATCAGTGCCCAAACTGTAGCCGAGGCCGTGGATTTGGCACTCGCTCAGTTGGGCCGCGACCGCGATGAGGTTTCAATTGAAATATTAATTGCTGGTAACACCGAGGAAGAGGCTCTCGTTCGCGTGACGGTCGTTGAAGACGAACCAACCGAGCAAATGAGTGAAGATGACATCGTCAAACATGCGCGAAACATCCTAGAAGAGATCCTTGAGCGTATGGATATTGAGGGATTTGTTACGGCAGTCCGTACCTCGTCACCTGCACAAGACGGTGGCGTCGAAGAAACTATTACTCTCCATGTTGAAGGTGCCGACGAAGAAGCCATGGGACTCCTTATTGGACGTCGCGGTGATACGCTCCGCTCATTGCAGTTCATGGTCAATCTTATCGCTGGCCGTAGCAGCCGCCGTTGGCCACAAATCATCGTCGACGTGGGTAATTATCGCCAACGCCGTCAGGAAATGCTCGAGAGTATGGCCAAACGTATGGCAGAGCGCGTCCGTCAGACTGGACGACCACATCCGTTCGAACCGATGTCTGGTGCAGATCGTCGCTCCATTCACTTGGCGCTCCGCGATGATCCGACTGTCTACACTGAGAGTGAAGGCGAAGGCGAACATCGCAAGATTGTCATCTTCCCTGCCCCCAAAGCTTGATGCCCAACGCTGAATGTGTTCCCGTGCGGTCAGTGGCAACAAGCTACTGACCGCAATTTTATTTGGATTAGGTGGTACCCCATGAACCCGAATTATCTTATTCTTGGTCACATCACGAGCGATCTCCTGCCCGACGGCAGTTATATCCCTGGCGGTACATCGCTTTATGCCGCACGCACAGCACAATGCCTCGGACACTACCCAGCCATCGTCTCGGCACAAGCCACCTTGCCACACGACTGGCCAAACGAGGTGCCAGTGGCCAGTGTCAGCCATAGTTTTGCGCCAATATTTGAGAACCGCTACACACCCCATGGCCGTATTCAGCTCCTCCATGGTGATGCAAATCCGTTAACAATCAATGATGTACCACCTCAGTGGCGCAGCGCCCCTATCGTTCATCTCGGGCCAATCTTAGCCGAGACACCGCTCACTATTGTCGACTCATTCCCTAACGCCCTCATTGGTATGACGCCTCAAGGCATGATGCGTAGCTGGCAAAACACGTTTCCTAGTCAGATCGAATACCTGCCGTTTAACCCGCCAGCTAGTTTCTTGCAACGCATCAATATCTTGGTGATGAGTATTGAGGATGTCAAAGGTGATCGCACCGTGGCTGAATCTTATGCCGACCACTGTCGTATCGTCGTCCTCACCCACGGCGCCAATGGTGCTGACCTCTTTTTGGATGGCAAAGTTCAACATATTCCGGCGTATCCAGCTATCGAACGTGACCCCACCGGTGCTGGTGATGTCTTTGCGGCAGCATTATTTGTGCGCTACTATGAGACGCGAGACCCTGTTGATGCAGCATACTTTGCCGCCGTGGTAGCCGCAGCCAGCGTCGAGGGACTCGGCATATCGGCAATCCCCGACCGCATGACAATTGAACAACGCCTGCAACAACATCTGGCCTAATAACGTCTTTGTATACGGTCGATTACAACGAGAGGTTACAAACACCTCTCGTTGTGGTATCATTGACTTCCTAAAGAGATTGGGTGTGGAGTAAAAATGGGGACAGAACGCAAAGCACTTTCAGGCAAAACGATTGCTGATAATCGTAATGCCTTTCATGAATACTTTATCGAGCAACGCTACACCGCAGGCATTGCCTTGACGGGTAGCGAGGTCAAATCAATCAGGGCAGGACGCTGTCAACTCAGGGGCAGTTACGTGCGCATTGAGGGCGGCGAGGCCTGGTTGTATGATGCCCACATCAGCCCATACAGCCAGTCCGGCACGCACTTTAATCATGAACCCACGCGCAAACGCAAGTTACTGCTTAAACGCCGCCAACTCAACGAGATTTGGGGCATGATTAGTCGCCAAGGCTATACCTTTGTGCCCCTGCGTATCTTCTTTGATAACCAATATGTCAAAGTCGAGGTCGGTGTCGCCAAAGGTAAGAAGCAACACGATAAACGCCATGCTATCGCCGAGCGCGATGTCAAACGCGATATTGATCGGCAAATGAAGCTACGTAACCAATAACATTAATCATGTACGAGGAGTAGGCTCAACAGTCTACTCCTCGTTGTTATTGAATACATTCGAGTACAATTCAGGTAGTACCTATAACCACATAAGGAGTGTCTATGCAAATCGGTATAAGTAGCTACAGTTTTGCACGTCTCATGAAACACGGCATGACCTATATCGAGGCGGCGACACACGCCAAATCAATAGGTTATGACGTTTTTGAGGTACAAGCACTCCGACTACCCGACGGTACTGATCGCATCGCCTACGCCCACCAACTCCGTGCGCACTGCCAGTCAATCGGCATTACCATGGGCAACTACACCATCGATGCTGATTTTCTGACGGGCAGTGGTGGTGATACTGACCACGAGATTGCCCGCGTCAAAGCCGAAATCGCCGTGGCTGTGGCGCTCGGATCGCCTGGTATGCGCCACGATGCCACCTTCGGCTTCCCGCCACACCAGCGACGCAAAAGCTTCGCCGATGCATTACCCACGCTGATTCGCGCATGCCGCGAGGTCAGTGAGTATGCGGCCGGTCACGGGATCAAAACGATGGTTGAGAATCACGGCTTTCTGGTACAGGATGCCGATCGGCTTGAGCAACTCGTCTGTGGCGTAGCGCACGACAACTTTGGTCTTCTCCTCGACATGGGTAATTTTTTGTGCGCAGACGAATCGCCTGCCGTCGCATTTGGCAAACTTGCCCCGTATGCGTTCCACGTCCACGCCAAAGACTTTTATGTGCGTGACGGCGCGTTGCCCAATCCGGGCAAAGGTTGGTTTACCTCACGTGCGGGACACTATTTGGCCGGTACCGTGGTTGGATTCGGCGTCGTACCCATCGTCCAATGCTTGACCATCATGAAAAATTCCGGCTACGCTGACACTGTGTCACTCGAGTTCGAAGGCCACGAGGAGAACCAATGGGCGCTCGATGTCGGCTATGCAAACCTCGCGCGAGCCGTAGCACAAGCATAAGGTAACTATATGAAGATTATGCCATTACACCCGTTTGGTGCAGTTCCTTCATTGCGCCAACGTGAGTGGCACACCCTAGAGTTTTATGGGTTCCTGCACTTTACCGTCAACACATTCACCGACCGCGAATGGGGATATGGCGATGAATCACCCGAAACGTTCAACCCGAGCGCGTTTGACGCCCACCAAATTGTCGAAAGCGCTAAACTGGGCGGGATGCGCGGGCTCATTCTCACCGCCAAACACCACGACGGCTTTTGCTTGTGGCCATCACGCTACACCACGCATTCAGTCGCATCCAGCCCATGGCGCAACGGTCACGGTGACGTTGTCCGCGAGATAGCAGATGCCTGTGCGACTGCCGGCCTCAAATTCGGCATCTACTTGTCACCATGGGACCGCAATCACCCCGAGTACGGTCGTCCCGCATATATCACCTACTACCGTAACCAACTTCGCGAATTACTCAGTGAGTATGGCCCACTCTTTGAGGTGTGGTTCGACGGCGCCAATGGTGGCGATGGCTACTACGGCGGTGCCAACGAGGTGCGCAAAATCGACGCCAAAACCTACTACGAGTGGGAACAGACGTTTGCCATTGTGCGTGAGCTCCAACCCAACGCCGTAATCTTTAGTGACGGTGGCCCAGATATCCGCTGGGTCGGCAATGAAAAGGGCATCGCTGGCGACCCGTGTTGGTCAACTATCGATACGACCAACCTCTATCCCGGCTTGGCCGATCCCGACTACCTCAACAGCGGTGAACGTCACGGGCCTCAATGGATCCCGGCTGAGTGCGACGTCTCGATTCGCCCAGGCTGGTTCTATCACCAACACGAGGATGACAAGGTGCGCACGCCTGAGAATCTGATGGAGCTCTACTTTGCTTCAGTTGGACGCGGCGCAAATCTACTCGTCAATCTGCCTGTTGATCCGCGGGGACAAGTGCATGAGCTCGACCGAGATGCGTTGATTGCCTTTCACGCACAGCGCCAGCAACTATTTGCCACCAATCTCGCCCACCACGCCATTATCCATGTGTCATCACGATATCACGCCGACCGCGGCGGACATGCCCTGACTGACAACAATCCCGAGACCTACTGGGTGCCCGCTGCCATTGACAGTAGCCCACATATCACGGTACGCGTTGCCCAACCAACTCAAATCAACGTGATTGACATTCGCGAGTACCTACCACTCGGGCAACGTGTTGATGCCTTTGTGGTCGACGCTGAGACCGCAAGTGGGTGGCAAACGATTGCCAGCGCACAATCTATCGGTCACCGACGATTGATTCGCTGTAGTGGCATAACTGCCACCGCAGTGCGGATACAAATCACCCAGTCGAGCGCACTCCCAGCCATTCAGACACTCGGCATCTATTAAGTCACATAAGACAAAATCCGCCCCATACGGGATGCCGCATGGGGCGGTTGCATATACCGATTACTCAGTTTTGACAGATTGGAGTAAGAGCTCGGCCACGTCTTGACGGGCGACTTTTTCGTCAACACCGGTGTTCTTAGCAGCATCCTCGAACATCACCATACAGTACGGACAGGCTACCGCAATCGTATCTGGGTTCTCGGTGCGTAACTGCTCAAGGCGAATAACGTTGGTCTTCTTGTCACCCCAACCCTCGAGCCATGCATTACCGCCACCACCGCCACAACACATGGCGCGCTGGCGATTGTACTCAGGCGCTTCAACCAATTCAATGCCAGGGATTGACTGGAGCAACTCACGTGGTGAATCGACGATATCGTTATAACGTCCGATATAGCACGGATCATGGTAAGCGACTTTTTGATTGACTTCATTGACCGGCTGCAACTTCTGCTCACGCACCAATTGCGCTAAATAATCGGTGTGGTGCACCACTTGATAATCAATACCAGCCCGGCCACCAAACTGCACATACTCGTTCTGGTGTGAATTATAGCAGTGGGCACAGGTCGTCACCAGCGTCTTAAACTTGTACTGCCCTAGGGTCTGCACGTTGGTCTCGGCTTGTTGTTTGAAAAGCAACTCCTCACCCATACGGCGGGCTGGATCGCCGGTGCAGCATTCTTCGCCGCCCAAAATCGCAAAGTCAACGTCAGCTTGCTTGAGCAACTGCGCCATGGCACGTGCAGTCTTTTTGGAGCGATCGTCGTAGCTCGGTGCACATCCCACCCAAAACAACACATCGGCCTCACCCTTATCGGACAGCGTGGGGATATCAAGGCCTGCAGCCCAGTTGGCGCGCTCACGCTGTGGTAAGCGCCATGGGTTGTTGGCACGCTCGATGCCGTCGAGGACACGCTTGACCCCACTCGGCACTTCGCTTTGAATCATGGTCAAATTACGGCGGAAGTCGACAATCAGATCAACGTGGTCAATCATGGCCGGGCATTCCTCGACACAAGCGCCACACGTGGTACAACTCCACAGCTCGTTCTCATCATAAAAGCCTTGCTCGAGCAGGCTGATGGCATCAAACGCACCACGACCACTCGTCTCGGCTTCGGCACTCTTGACGCTGCCGTCTTTCATGGTCACGGCATGGCCACGTTGCAAGTCAGCCATCTTGGTAATCAAGAACTTGGGCGACAAATTTGAGCCGGAGGCATGGGCAGGACAGACCGACTGACAGCGACCACAGCTCATGCAGGCATCGAGGTCAAGTCGTTGCTTCCACGTCAGGTCGTTGATGGTGGTGACACCAAGCTGAGGTTCGTCTTTTTCGATTTCGGCATCGAAGTCTGCAATCGGCGCTAGGGCACCACGAGGACGCGTGCGCTTAAAGAACGAATTGAGCGGCGTATAGACCAAGTGACGGAGCCCGGTATAAGGGATTGCAGCCAAAAAGGCCATCGACACCACCGTGTGCGTAATCCACAAGAATAAGTGCAGACCAAGCCCAATCTCGCTGCCACTTCCCAAGCCAATCGTACGCATCACCACGGCCAAGCCGTAGCCCACAAACGACTGAATGGCCCATGACTGCTCAAACACAGCGACGCCGGCAATCTCTTGATTGGCGAGACGCAAGCCCTCGATGAAATAGCCACTAATACCTACGAAGATTAGTGAAAGTAGCGCTTCGCGATCGTATTGACGCTCATGCAAGCGTTCCTCGCGCTTGTGGTAACGACGCCAATAGGCCCAAATCAAGCCGCCCACAAATGCCAAACCGATAGCATCAAGAATGGTCTCGTAGGCACGATAATAATCGCCGACGAGGATTTTACCGGCATCAGCGCCGAGGAGCGGAATCGTAAAGTCCTCTTCGACAGCAATTACATCGGTACCGATAAACAATCCCAGAAACCCAAAGAAGATCAGCGCATGCATCATGCCTGGCTTGCGATCTTGGAGTGTTTTCTTTTGACCGAGCGTCTGTACCACAAATTCAGTAGTTCTATCGCCAAGCGCATCAAGACGGGCATCTGGACGGCCTTTACGCCAAGTGGCCACATCGCGGATAATCCCATAAAAAAGCACCAGCATCGCGGCTAGTGCCGATACATACACGGTAAGGCTTCCAAGTACCTCACCGACATTCCAATAAATCTGTCGAATCGCTTCTATCATTGCGCACTCCATTGCCACGCCGTTTGTGTAGGGTTATCGTAGCACGGAGCAGGCTTTTGCGTCAACAAAAGGCCTCACTCGCGCAACTGACTAGTGAGGCACATCAACGCAATTTATTTATTGATTAATTAGGATATCTTGAACATATATTCTTCGGATTGACGCAGCACACGCTGACGAGCCCGCTCATACGCCACATAATCATTTCTGTGTAACTGATGAAACTCATCCATCACACGCTGTGGCAAATTGGCGATTGAGTCAGTATTCTTGAATTTAGTTTTGCGCGATTGCAATACTTCCATCTTGTTAAACTCAGGGAACATACGCCCAAGCAGTTTCATACTTTGTTCAAACTCTTCAACTACACCAACAAAATCAAATTCGTCAATGTCAAGACCACGGATAAATCGCATATGAAAGTTCGTAAATTTTGGATGAAGCAAAAACTGCTCGAGCGACCATTGCTCTGTATGAAAACGCACCCATTGCGGATTCTGTGGCTCATTGATCTGTTGCCAGTAAAAATAATGTGAAACTGCACGATCCAACGGATTGCGCAAAAAAGTCATGTATCGATATCCAGGTCGTTTGGTATATCGCCCATCTTCTTGGATATCCATGTACTGAACAACTGGTACATGACCCACCACATACCGGTGTGGCCATACTTGCTTTCGAATGCCTGTCAGCGCCTTTTCTTTGGCGCCCTCCCACCAACTGTCAGGGGGCGGACGATGTCCATATTGCGGCAATATATTGTGCGCACCAAACTGCTGCATCATTGCATCAAATAACGATGTTCCAGCCGTTTTCGGAATATGCACAAAAATGTACCGCATGAGTCCCTCGTATCCTTACAATTTGATATTCACATCATACCGCATTTTGGTGGGAATATTAATATTTTTTAAGATTACCACCACGAATATTACCTAAATTATTCATACCTCAATCAAATCTTGGATGATTAAATCATACTACATTAAATAGTACTACGCAATATACATATAAAATTGAAAGAAAAGTAGGCATTCTGTGAGATTACAAGTACATGAGCGAAAGCGGTATACTATAAGCACCGCATTCAATCCGAATGAAGAAGCACTCAAAGGAGAGGGATGGCATGCAGTACACGGACAAAATTACGATTGTCACCGGTGGAAGTAAAGGTATTGGCGAGGGATGTGTGCGCGTATTTGCCGATGCTGGATCAACGGTGGTATTTTGTGCACGCAACGAGGCCGAGGGCAAAGCACTCGAGGCCGAGCTCAATGCCAAGCGGCCCGACAGTGCATGGTTTATCAAATGTGACGTCTCAAAGATGGACGAGATCGAGTCGATGATTAACGCTGTCGTCGCCAAATATGGGCGCATCGATTGTCTCATTAACAACGCCGGCTGGCACCCACCGACACGCACTATCGATCAATTCTCGATTCAAGACTTTCGTGATCTACTCGAACTCAACCTGGTCAGCATCTTTGCTGCCTGCAAATTCGCCTTACCCCACATCCGCAAAGTACAAGGTAACATCATCAATATGTCAAGCTTGGTGGGCACCATTGCCCAGCCCTATGCTACAACCTATGTAGCGACCAAAGGAGCCATTACGGCATTCACAAAGGCGTTGGCCATTGACGAGGCTAGCTACGATGTCCGCGTCAACTGTGTCTCACCGGGCAACATCTACACACCACTCTGGCAGGCCGGTATCGATGCATCAGATGATCCCGTGACCACGCGCCAACACGGTGACAATGCCCAGTTGATGGGTCGCATGGGCACCATCGAGGAGGCCGGCAAGCTCTGCTTGTTCATCGCCGCCGAGGCCACCTTCACCACTGGTGTTGATCATTACCTCTCAGGGGGCGCTGAGCTTTCATACGGTCGCAAAACGCGTAAAGGTGAGATGGGACCTTCGTGGTAATCCGTCAGGCAAGTTATCGGTGCAAGGTTGTCTATTACACCGATTCAAGGATGTAGCATGTCATTACCATTTAGCATTCACGACATCCGCGTGACGGTCGTAGCCATCGAGGGGCGTTCGGTATGTGGGCTCCAGATCGGCGACTACTTTGAGGTGGTCAACAGTAGTCAAGTCCAAATCCCGCCAGGCAAGCACTTTTGTTTGTATGCCATGGCCGCAATTATGCCACTCATCCCAGCCAAACAGCGCCTGCTGGCAGCCAACGACTGGCTCGAGCGCGACACCTTGATTGCCTGCCCCGACCCCGAGGAGCGCCTGATTATGCAGATTGAGCGTATCCGCCAGCACACCATGGACAGCACCGATTTGACGTAGGTAGGAGTGCCTGTGCCAGAGATTAGCATTGCCTTTCAAACCAACAAACGCGCCAGCGACTACATTGCACTGGCCAAACACGTCAACAAATACGACTTCGATCGCGTCAGCGTCTACTGCGATGCGCCATACCACCCCAGCTATGGACCGCTCATCCTGATGGCACCACACATCACCCGGGCACGGCTGGGCAGTGCGGCCGTCTCACCAGCGCGCATGGCACCGATTGACATGGCTGCCGACGCCGCACTACTTGACGACGTGGCGCCATCCGGGTCATACCTCGGCATCTCACGCGGGGCCTGGCTAGCCGATCACGGTGTCAATGAACCACGCCAACCGATTCAGGCTATCCGTGAAAGCATCGAAATCATCAAGTTGCTCTGGAGTGGTCAATCCGCCGCGTACAACGGCAAGGTCTATCAAATCGCCGACCACGTCAAAGCCGGCTACCCACTGCCCAATCGGTCCATCCCCATCATGGTCGGCTCGTGGGGTGCTAAGCTGTGTGCCGTGGCCGGTGAACTAGCCGACGAGGTCAAAATCGGCGGATCGGCCAACCCCGACGTCATCTCGTTCATCCGCGACTACATCGGCGCCGGCGAGGATGTGGCCGGTCGTCCACGTGGTACCGTACATGTGGCCATCGGCGCTGTCACCGTAATTGACTCAGACCGCGCTGCAGCGCGCCAGGCAGCGCGCCAATCGGCCGTACTCTACTTGCCAGTGGTGGCGCCACTCGACCCGAGCGTGCAGGTCGAACCCGAGCTGATTGCCCGTCTGCAACAGCACGCCGAGGCCAACGACTTCGCCGGCGGCGCCCGACTCATCTCTGACGACCTGCTCGACAAATTTGCGTTTAGTGGCGACGCCACGGACCTCATCCGACAGTGCGAGGCATTGTATGCTGCCGGCGCCGATCGCATCGAGCTCGGCACCCCTCACGGCTTGCACCGCGCCGGCACCGGCATCGATTTGATTGGCCAACAGGTGATTCCGGCGTTGAAATCATGGTTGAAATGAACATTCCCCCCGTAGAGACGCAGCATGCTGCGTCTCTACGGGGAATACGGTATAATTCCACCGTCATATCATTCCTGCGTCTTAACTAGATAGAATAAGTGTCATCCATGAGTGCCATCGCATACCGCAAAGAAATCGACGGTCTACGCACGGTGGCCGTTTTGAGCGTCGTGATGTATCACGCCAATTTCAATATCGCGGGCGCAAATCTGCTCCCCGGCGGATTTATCGGTGTTGATGTATTCTTCGTTATCTCTGGATATCTGATTTCATTAATCATCCTCAAAGGGTTACACCAAAATACCTTTCGCTTCAGCGATTTTTATGAGCGGCGAGCACGGCGAATTCTGCCAATATTGTTTACGGTGATTCTCGCATCATTACCCCTAGCCTGGGTAGCATTATTGCCACAGGCGATGATCGAGTATTGCACACAAGTTCTGTATAGCATCTTTTTCTCGTCAAACATCCACTTTTGGTTACAAGATTCATATTGGGCCACCGATAGTAATCTGAAGCCGTTTTTGCATACCTGGTCGCTCGCCGTCGAAGAGCAGTTTTATCTGATTACGCCCATCATCCTGATTGTGCTCCACAAATACACCAAACATATGCTGACCTTTGTGGTTTCAATCGGACTTACCTCGCTTGCATTTGCGCATTGGTCAAGCACAGCCTATCCTGAACTCTCGTTCTTTTTGTTGCCGAGTCGCATGTGGGAGCTCATCGCCGGCACCACGCTCGCCGTACTGGAGCATCAGCGTGGCCGCACGACACCGACTCGCCGCCTCACCTATGCACCAAGCCTCGGCTTACTGATGATTGTGGCGTCGTTTTTTTTGTTCAATAAAGACACTCACCACCCGTCACTGCTCACGCTCATACCAATCACTGGCACGATGCTCATCATTTGGTTTGCCAACCCGGCCGATCTCACCACGCGCATACTGAGTACACCAGTGTTTGTCAGCATCGGCCTGATTTCGTATGGGATCTACATGTGGCACTTCCCGTTATTTGCTTTTAGCAACCTCATGTTCATCGAACACATGTACGCCCCCGTCAAACTTGGGCTGATTGCTGCCGTGATTGGCATATCGGCGTTGAGTTATCAGTTCATCGAAAAGCCATTCCGCAATCGTTCGGTTATCACCACCAAAACCGCCACGCTCATTGGCGCAATTGTACTCATCCCGCTGACCGTTTTTTTGTATAACGGCGTGGAGAACGGCTACAAGCACCGCGTCCCAGCACTCCTCAATGCGGCCACAGAGCTCGAGTACATCCCGAATACCACCTGGTTCAAGACGACCACACCCCGCACCGGATCAATTATTCTGGCCGGTGACAGCCACCTGCAGATTATTGCGCCCACCGTGCGCACGATGGCGCTTGCTGCGGGCTTTGATTATGCCAGCACCAATATGCCGGGGTGTCAATTACTTGTTGGCACGGATCGTCTCAATCAGAAAACGCTCGAGGCCAAGCAAAAATGCACGATGGCACTGCAAAACGAGCGCATGGCGTTTATCCACGCGGCGCCACCATCGTATGTTGTGCTCGGCGGGCGCTTGCCGTTGATTCTTGAGGAGTCACGCTTTGATAATCAAGAAGGCGCCAACGAAGGCCCGATGACCGATTTTATTCAAAACGCTGACCGCTCGCTAGCTACCAAAACCGAGCGAAGTGCCTTTATTGCTCAACAATATCAAATCACGGTCGACCAGATTCTGGCGCACGGCCACACCGTCGTGCTGCTCTATCCGATCCCCGAGGTCGGCTGGAATCTGCCCAATCAACTACAAAAAGTTATTGGCCGAAGTGCTGTGAACGCCCAAGAGAAGATCCAAACAAATCCGGTTACGACCAGTTACGCCGTCTTCAAAACGCGCACACAGTCGTCGTATGCCCTGCTTGACGCCATCCGCGGCGACAACATCATCCGCATCTATCCCGAGCAACTCTTCTGTAATCTCAACAACTCGGGCCGGTGTATCACCCACACGACCGACGTGGCGTTCTACCGCGACGAACATCACCTCTCCGACGCCGGCGCCAAATTACTCGCAACCATGATGTTTGATGAAATCGCCAAATCTCGGTAAATCAAATCCCCCCGGTAGAGACGCAGCATGCTGCGGTCTCTACCGGGGGAACGACCAATCCGGCGGTAACCGCGCGGGGCATCCACCCAACCTATTCCACCGTCACCGATTTGGCCAAATTGCGTGGCTGATCGACATCGGCCCCGCGGCGATGTTTTTCTTAATATGTTCTCAAAAACGCCACGGTTGTGCCTATTAACAAAATCCATAGCAACCAATTATATATTTTAGGAAATTCCTTCTCTTTATCTTCATATAAACCCCGTATGTAATAATAATTAATAAAAATTACAGCATATATAATTCCAAATTTCTGCCAAGAAGGCATGTTTGCCCAATATGGCGAATGCGTTAAATTATGCCAACAATCTCCATCACATCGCAATCGAATCCTTCCATGAGATACATCAATCAAAAAAGATTCCATGGTTGCAACTCCTTTATCCACTCAATACATGCCCTACCTAAATCAATCACAAACCCCTCTAGCTAATATGTAAACTGTTAGCCATCCATCATACAAATACATTAATTGTTACGTCAAAGTGAAATTATGCCGATACTATCACACTTTATAACGCACATCAACCCTGTTATAATCTTGATACTATAATTCCATCAAAATTACGTAAAACAAGGGCACACCACCATGCACTTCAACGATATTTTGGCCAAATACCGCACCATTTCGTTCTCTGAGCGCAACAAAGGCGACCGCTTCGAACGGCTGATGCAGGGCTACCTGCGCACCGACCCCAAATACGCCGCCGAGTTTGCCACCGTCTGGCTGTGGAACGAATTCCCCGGGCGGGCATCGCTGGGGCACACCGACACCGGCATCGACCTGGTGGCCCAGACCCACGCCGGCGACTTTTGGGCCATTCAGTGCAAGTGCTTTGATGCCGACATGCGCATCGAGAAGGGCATGGTTGACTCGTTTTTGGCTACCTCGAGTCGCGGATTCAGCCTACCTGACGGCACCGAACACCGCTTTGCCCAGCGCCTGTGGATCTCGACCACCAATAGCTGGAGTAGCAACGCCACCGAGGCCATCAAAAATCAACACCCACCCGTCACCCGCATCAATTTGACCGATTTGGCCGAGGCGCCGGTCGACTGGGGCAAGCTCGATAGCCACATCCACGGCACTGCAGCCCAACGCCCCAAAAAGCAGCTCCGCCCGCATCAACACGAAGCGGTCAGCAATGCCGTGGCCCACTTTGGTCAGGCCGACCGCGGCAAGTTGATTATGGCCTGTGGCACCGGCAAGACGTTCACCTCATTGCGCCTCGCCGAGGCCCAAACCAACCACTCCGGGCTCATCCTCTTTTTGGTGCCATCAATAGCCCTGCTCGGTCAATCGCTGCGTGAGTGGTCGGCCGACGCCACCACCCCCATCCACCCGATTTGTATTTGTTCGGATCCGGCCATCAGCCAAGTCAAACAGCGCAACGAGGACGACCCGGATACCTTCAGTATCGTCGATTTGGCCTATCCAGCCTCGACCAACGTCGACACGATTGTGGCCCAGTTCCGCAAGCGCGCACAAGGCAAGCAGCCCGGCCTGACGGTCGTGTTCTCGACCTACCAGTCAATCGACGTGCTCGCCAACGCCCAAAAGCGCTTGCAACAGACGCTGCCCCAGTTCGGCCGCTTTGACCTGATTATCTGTGACGAGGCGCATCGCACCACCGGCGTAGCCCTCGAGAACAGCGACAAATCGGGCTACGACGAGTCGCACTTCATTCGCATCCACGACGACACATTCATTGCAGGCGCCAAGCGCGTCTACATGACCGCCACGCCGCGCTTGTTTACCGACGAGGCCAAGAGCAAAGCCAAAGAAGCCGACGCCATCCTCTGCTCGATGGACGACGAGGCGCTCTACGGCCCCGAGATGTACCGCATCGGCTTCGGCGAAGCCGTCGAGCGTGATTTGTTGACCGACTACAAAGTGCTCATCCTGACGCTCAGCGAATCGAGCATCCCGGCGCACATGCAATCCTTGATTGGCAACGCCCAAAACGAAATCCCCAGCGACGACGCCCTCAAATTGATGGGCTGCGTCAACGCCCTCTCCAAACAGGTCGTCGGCGACAACGGCATGATTGCCGCCAGCGATCCCGAGCCGATGCGCCGGGCCGTGGCCTTTTGTAGTAGCATCAAGGCCTCACGCGCCATTACCGCCATGTTTGATCAAGTGTCGCACGAGTACATCGCCGGCCTGCCGGCCGAGCAACAGGCCAAGATGATTGCCATCGACGCCGAGCACATCGACGGCAGTATGAACGCCCCAGAGCGCGACCGCTTGCTCGGCTGGCTCAAGGCTGCTACGCCCCAGCCCGAATGCCGCCTGCTGACCACCGTC
>JBMTAN010000041.1:0-28547 GCA_049428765.1 Roseiflexaceae bacterium | reverse complement strand
TTTGGGTGTAATTGGGTGATGAAGGTTTATATCGGTGCCGTGTGGCACGGCCGGGTCGAGATGTCCGGGTTTGGTATGGGCAGATCGTGATGCGCCCGATGGTGGTGGCCGGGTCGGGATGGCCGGGCGCCCGATAATCCCGGTAGAGACGCAGCACCGCTGCGTCTAATATCCATGGCGTGTAATACGCCCGGCGGGGTTTGGTAGGGGCGCATCGCGATCCGCCCGGAATGGAAATGGTGGGGTGATGGTATGGGCGGATCGTGATCCGCCCGGAATGGGAACGGCCGGTCGGGACGGGGTTTGGTTGGTGTGCATCGCAATCCGCCCGGCAGGGTTTGGTAGGGGCGCATCGCGATGCGCCCAGATGTGGGATGGTGCGGATGTGGGATGGGGGTGGGGTAATGTAATGTAATGGCGCATCGCGATCCGCCCTGTGGAGATAGACCATGCGCCTGATTTGGCGCCGTAGTATGCTATCATACAAGCGATAATTTTAAGTAAACGCATTCCAAAAGAGTGCTGGGGATTGCATATGCAACCAAGTGATCAACACGACGCAGATCGTCAATTTCTTGAGCTGAGTGTCATGCAAGTGGCACCCGTACCCGCTGCTCCTGCGCAACCGACCCGCTATGTGCGTGAGTTAATCGAACTTGTGGTGTTTGTGGTACTGCTCTTCTTTTTGGTGCGCGGGGTATTACAAAACTTCGTCATCGAGGGTATCAGTATGTTGCCCACATTACACCAAAACCAATTCATCTTGGTCAACAAACTGGCCTACACTCACTTTGATCTCAATGCGCCGGTGCGCCTCGTTGATCCGTCAGCGCCTGCCAACGTCATTTATCCGTTTGGTATGCCCAAATACGGCGACATTGTTGTTTTTGAGTACCCTAACGATATTACGAAGGATTATATCAAGCGTATTATTGGCTTGCCTGGTGACGAGGTCTCGATACGTGACGGCGTGGTGTTTGTTAATGGTCAGCAACTTGCCGAGCCATATTTACAAGGCGCTCCGACCTATTGCCAGAGTTATGATTTGTGCGCCAATGAGTCGGTATTTGTTGCACAAGATGCGTTTTTTGTCATGGGTGACAACCGTGAGAACAGCAGTGACTCGCGTGAATGGGGCATGTTGCCTATTGATCGTATGATTGGTCAGGCCTGGGTGATTTACTGGCCGAGTGACGAGATTAGCCTGATTCCCCACTTTGATTCGATGCCATTTGCGCATACGCGCTAGTACGTGGCGAGTGAGTGAGTGTCCTATGCATGTTGCCATTAATGCGCATCTTCTAGCCCATACGGCCAATTTTAGGCGGGCAGGTGTGTCGCACTACGTCGAATCATTGCTCCAGCATCTCGGTGAGATTGATACGAGCAATCGCTATACGATATACACCACCAAGGGCGTCGATGCAGCGGCGCTTGGCTTACCGGCTAATTATCGGGTGCGACCGAGTCGCCTCGACACGATTAATCCGCGTATTCGTATCCCATGGGAACAGCTGATTGCGCCGGCATTGCTCGCCAAGGATGGGGTGGGTTTGTACCATGGTGTGCTGAACGTGATGCCGTTATTGTCGCCAGTGCCATCGGTAGTGACGATTCACGATTTGAGTCCACTGTTATTCCCTCAGACCTTTCGGCGCATCAATCGCATGTATACCACGTGGGCGATTCGCGTGTCGGCCAAGCGCGCAGCCCATATTTTTACGGTATCAGAGCATGCCAAGCGTGAGATTGTCACTCATTTGGGCGTTGATGCGAGTCGTGTGACAGTGACCTACAATGCCTGCGATGCACGGTTTGTGCCAGTGAGTGAAAGCGAGTTAGCGGCTTTTCGTCAGCGGCACGGCTTACCACCCCGCTTTTTGTTCTATTTAGGTACGCTCGAGCCGCGCAAAAACATCCCGCGCTTATTGGATGCCTATGCCCAAGTGGCCAAGACACACGATGTACCGCTATTAATTGGTGGGGGCAAAGGCTGGCTCTACGAGCCGATTTTGGCGCAAGCTGAGCGCTTACAACTGGGTGACAAGCTCAAGTTTGTCGGGTATATCCCACAAGAAGAGCAACATCTGTGGTATGGGGCGGCGAGCGCGTTCGTGTTCCCATCGCTCTACGAGGGCTTTGGTATGCCGCCGCTCGAGGCCATGGCCTGTGGCACTCCGGTGATTACGAGTAATGCAAGTTGTTTGCCCGAGATTGTCGGTGATGCGGCGGTGCAGATTGATCCACATGACGTCGATGCGCTAGCCGATGCGATGCGGCGCGTGCTCGATGATGCAGATTTACGCGCTGATTTACGCCAGCGTGGTCTGGCCCAAGCAGCCCGCTTTTCATGGTTTGAGACCGCACGGCGCACCCAAGCGGTTTATCAACAAATGGCACGTCGTTGACAGTCAGGGATGGTCGGGTATAATACCGATGTACGCATGTATTGAGTAGCGGCGAAGGAGAACTACGTCATGAGCCTTGGTGTACCCGAGCTAATCATTATTTTGGTCATCATCATTTTGTTGTTCGGCGCTAGCCGTATTACTGGCATTGCTTCAGCTTTGGGCGGTAGCATCAGCGCATTCCGCAAGGCCGTCAAGGATGAGGATGGCAAAGACAAAGACGAGAACAAGTCCGCATAGGTGTAACGATGTGCCGAGCCATGTTGGTTTGCTCGGCTCGGTGCCTTAATGCCAGCGCCGCATGCGCTGGCATTTTTATCAGATGTTGGGTGGTATGACCGAAGATTATTTTGATCAGGCGACTATTTTTTTGCAGGCGGGGACGGGTGGCGATGGTATGGCGACCATGCGCCGCGAGAAGTTTGTGCCTCGCGGTGGTCCGGACGGTGGCGATGGTGGTCGTGGTGGGCATATCTATCTGCTCGCAGACCCCAGTCTGAATACGCTGTTGCAGTTCCGTCAGAAGGACCGCTTTCAGGCAGAGCCGGGTAGCAATGGTGGTACCGCGCGGCGCCACGGTCGTGATGGCCATGATGTGGTTATCAAAGTGCCCCTTGGAACACAGGCCAAAGCAACCATTGAAGGCAAGACGTACACCGTTGATCTCGTCGCTGCTGGCCAAAAATTATTGGCCGCTCGTGGTGGTAAGGGTGGGTTGGGTAACCTGCACTTCACCACATCGACTAATCAAGCGCCACGTATCGCTGAGCTTGGTGAGCCTGGCCAGAAGCTTGAACTCCATCTAGAATTGAAGTTGTTGGCCGATGTCGGCCTTGTTGGCTTTCCTAATGCAGGCAAATCGTCGTTAATTTCGGCGATGAGTGCGGCTCGCCCCAAAATCGCCAATTATCCATTTACCACCTTGCAACCCAATTTGGGCGTGGTGGCGTATGGTGATGATACATTTGTGGTTGCGGACATCCCAGGACTTGTCGAGGGTGCGCATCGTGGTGTGGGCCTTGGGCATAGCTTCTTGCGGCATATCGAACGCACGCGCGTGTTGATTCACGTGGTTGACTTGGCCGCCGTTGATGATCGTGATCCATGGTCGGATTATCAGCGCATTAATGACGAGCTAATCCACTATCGACCAGAGTTGGCCGAACGTCCACAGGTGATTGCACTCAACAAAATCGACATTCCCGATGCGCAAGTGTATCTTGATGAATATCTGGCACGGTTTCAAGCAGAGGGACGTCCAGTATTTGTAATATCGGCGGCAGCTCGTACTGGTCTTGAGCCGTTGATTCGACAGGTAGTGGCATTCCTTGTTACACAACCATCGATGATTGACCGTACGCCACGCAACGAGGTGCTTGAATGGCCGTTGCCGGATGCCGATGAGCATCGATTTACGGTGACGCCTGAGGGTAATGGATTTAGGGTGCGTGGGCGGCGTATTGAACGCTTGGTATCTATGACCAACTTCGCTCAATCAGAGTCGCTGGCGCGTCTCCAGCGTGTGCTCGAGGCTACGGGAATTTCGGCTGAGTTGCTCAAACGTGGCATCGAGATAGGTCAGACGGTCTACATTGAAAAGGCAGCACTCACGTGGACAGAGGATTATGTGCCATAATGTGGGCACATACCTCCTATACGATTGATTGAACGCCCAGGAGCTTCGCGGTGACTGCACCCTCTCCGATACGTACATCGCAACGCCGTTGGTACACTGATGCATCGTGGTACGGCTTGTTTGCACTCGATAGTCTGGTCATTTTGATGAGTGTGGCGTTCGCCTATGCATTACGCTACTTAGTTGTATGGCCAGGTTTTATAGGGGCACTCGTACGCGAGGTGCCGAATGAGTTTTACGTCACGTGGAGTGCCTTTATTCCGATTGGCATTTTGCTGTTGTTGCTCATCCAAGTACAATTCGGCATTCGAGGCATGTATCGCTTGCCGGCGAATGCTGGATTGACTGCGCATTTGCGTATTATCTTTAATAGCACGACGACGGCTGCAGCATTGCTAGTGGTCGTTGTCTTTTTGTATCGACCGTTTTACTTCTCACGACTAGTGATTGCGTTTGCGGTGGTACTTGTGGTGTTATTGCTGAGCTTGGTGCGTTTGGTTCTCGTACTACGGCGCCGCGTGCGCTGGTCGCGTGGGATTGGCCGTGAGCGCTATCTCGTGATAGGAGGTGGCGATGTCAGTCGTGCGGTTATGACTGGTATTGTGGCTCGTCCACATCTTGGCTATGCGCTGATCGGCTACCTAGCCGATCGTGAACCTACAGACTGTGAAAAAAACGGCGCACAGCCTTTACACTTTCGTTATTTAGGGAATATAAGCCAACTCAGAAACGTCTTGCTTGATTACATGATTGACCATGTGATTATTGCATTACCGGTTGGTGAACATCATCGTTTACCGGCGATTGTCGAGAGTTGTCGTACTTATGGTGTCGACTTCCGTATGGTGCCTGATCTCCTTGAATTGAGTTTTGATAGGGTTGATATCACTGAGTTTGATGGGTTGCCATTGATTGGCCTGCGCGAGGTGTCGATTCAAGGGCTTAACTTCATCATTAAACGTTTAATGGATATCTTCGTGACGCTATTGGTAGCACCGTTTGCGTTAGTAATTTGGTTGATTGTGACAATTGCCATCAAGCTTGATTCACCAGGACCAGTATTATTTGCGCAGACGCGGGTAGGCACCAACGGCAAGCACTTTAAGGTCTACAAGTTCCGGACGATGGTGGTTGATGCCGAGCAAAAGAAAGCCGAGCTCTCCCAACAAAACGAAGCGGACGGACCGATTTTCAAGATGCGCAATGACCCACGCTTAACTCGTGTCGGGCGGTTTTTACGACGCACAAGTCTCGACGAAGTGCCTCAACTGTTGAATATTTTTCTGGGTCAGATGAGTTGGGTTGGACCACGACCGGCTACTCCCGACGAAGTTGCGAAGTATCAGACCTGGCACTTGCGGCGTTTGACCGTGAAACCGGGGCTAACCGGCTTATGGCAGGTATCGGGGCGGAGTGATACGACCTTTGAAGAAATGGTCAGACTTGATATTTATTATGTGGAACATTGGTCGCTATTGATGGATTTGCGCATTGTGGCTCAGACCATCCCCACGGTGTTGTCGGGGCGTGGCGCCTACTAAAGTATTGACATAAGGATTAGTTTATGCGTGTACTCATCACCGGTGGCGCCGGATTTTTAGGTTCGCACCTCAGCGATCGCTTTTTGGCTGAGGGTCACACTGTCATCGCCATGGATAATCTGATTACCGGCAATGCCGAGAACATCGCCCACTTATTTGGCCATGAGCGTTTTCGCTTTATGAAGCACGATGTAACCGACTACATCTACGTCGATGGGCCACTTGATGCCGTGCTCCATTTTGCCTCGCCTGCTTCGCCAGTCGATTACCTCGAGTTGCCAATCCAGACGCTCAAAGTCGGTGCGCTTGGCACGCACAAAGCGCTCGGACTTGCCAAGGAGAAGAAGGCTCGGTTTTTGTTGGCCTCAACCTCTGAGGTCTACGGCGATCCGCAGATTCATCCGCAGTCGGAGAGTTACTATGGCCATGTCAACCCTATCGGACCACGTGGTGTGTATGATGAGGCCAAACGCTTTGCCGAGGCGATGACCATGGCCTATCATCGTTCGCACGGTGTCGAGACGCGGATTGTGCGTATCTTTAACACCTACGGACCACGTATGCGCTTGCGTGATGGGCGCGTGGTGCCCAACTTTATTCAGCAAGCATTGCGGGGTGAGCCGTTAACTGTCTACGGCGATGGTAGTCAGACGCGGTCATTCCAGTATGTCGATGATTTGGTCGAGGGTGTCTACCGCTTGTTGTTGAGTGATCAAGTTGAGCCGGTCAATATCGGTAACCCGCAAGAGCGGACGATTTTGCAGTTCGCCGAGGTAATTAACGAGCTGACTGGCAACACAGCGGGGATTGTCCGCCGCGACATGCGCACCCAGGATGACCCACAAGTGCGCCAACCCGATATCACTCGTGCGCGTACAGTGCTTGGCTGGGAGCCGCAGATTGATGTATATGAAGGACTTACCCGGACGATTCCGTGGTTCCGTCAAGAGTTACAAAAGCGTGGGGAGTTGGCCTAATGCGTGCCTCTGCCTGGCCAGTTACGCCGGTACTGATGTTTGCGATTGCCTATGCAGTGGCGGCAGTGCCCATGCAAGACTATCTGATGCTAGGCGGAGTCAGTCATTCACAATTGGCAACACTCGGGCTTGTGGTTGGGCTCATCATTCACTGGCGACTGCATCCATGGCGCGCTTGGCGCTCTGACGAGACTGTATGGATGCGTCTAGCCGTACTCACTGCCTTGACCTTGTCGGCAGCTTTTACGCCGTATGAATGGCGTGAATCGGTGGCTGAAATCCGGCGGTGGGGCGTGGCGCTTTTGGTTGGATATCTGGTTTATGCGGCGCCACAACGCTGGCGCGATGTGCGCCTCTTGTGGGGTGTGCTGTTGATTGCCCCAGTGGGTGCTGCTGTGTTTGCCTTGTACCAGAGTGTGATGGGGATTGGTCCTGCTGCATTTGGGATTGCTGGTACATCGTTTACGCGCTCGTTTGGTACAATTGGCCAACCTAATTCATTTGCCGGGTATCTGAATGGTGCATGGCCGTTCTTGTTGGCGATGACAATCTGGGCGTGGCAGTCGCGTTGGCGTTGGCGTTGGTTGGTCACGATTGGGTTGGGTATTACCTGGTTCGCGTTATTGTTGTCGTTCTCGCGTGGGGGATGGCTCGGAGCGACCGCTGGCTTATTGGTGATGGCGTGGCTGATTGGTGGCTGGTGGCGTCGTGGGGTGGCGCTGGTCATCGTTGTGGCGACGTTGGTATTAGCTGGTGGTTGGCAACTCATTCCGGCGCCGATTGGACCGCGCTTGGGCAGTGCGAGTCAGATTTTTACGGCGCCTGATATCCCACGGGATGAGGCGCAACAGCGCCCAGATGTATATGCAGCGGTGGAACGGGCTGCGCAGTTCAAGGCTGGTTGGTTAATGTGGCAAATGGCACCGTTGACTGGTATCGGCGTGGGCAATTACTCCAACGCCTATCTTGACGTTGCGTATAATACATGGTGGATATCACGAGGGCATGCCCATAATGCCTATATGCAAATCGCTGCTGAGCAGGGTGTGATAGGCCTGATTGCCTATCTCGGATTGTGGTTGGTACAATGGCGCCGGACGGTACGAGGCGTTTCTAACTCGGGATTTGTGCGCTGGTTATCGATTGGCGCATGTGGGAGTTTGGTGGCCGTGGCCGCTCACGAGTGTTTTGAATATCTTCAGGTGCATTATCTGCCGGTGCACGTTGCAGCAGTGATTGCATTGGCTGGTGTGGCGCCGCATGTTGCCTCATCAGGGGAGGAGCGGATATGACCTACATGGTCACCGGTGGCGCAGGGTTTATTGGGAGTCACGTCGTTGACGCCTTGTTAGCACAGGGTCAGCAGGTCGTGGCGTTTGATAACTTTAATGATTACTATGCGCCGAGCCGCAAACGGCGCCATTTGCATACCGCTATGCAACACCCTCGGTTCCATTTGGTCGAGGGGGATATTCGTGATGTTAATGCCCTGACGCGTGTATTTGATGAATATCGGCCGACGTATATCGCACATTTGGCAGCGATGGCAGGCCCCCGTTACTCGGTACAATATCCGTTGTTATACGAAGAGGTCAACGTGCGCGCTACCATGCACGTGCTGGATTTGGCCCGTCAATATTCTGTGAAAGGCTTGGCACTTGCCTCGACCTCGTCGGTCTATGGTGCGTTACCTACACCGTGGGACGAGTCTCAAAGTGCTGATCGACCGCTTTCACCCTATGCTGCGACCAAGCGTGCTGCCGAAATATTGGCTTATACATACCATTATCAATCGGGCGTGCCAACGCGCGTGTTGCGCTTTTTTACTGTGTATGGTCCGCGTGGTCGCCCTGATATGACACCAAGCCTGTTTGTTGATAAGATGCGTCAAGGTCTACCGATAACGTTGTTTAATGGTGGCCAGGGCGTCTATCGCGATTGGACGTATGTCGCCGATATTGTTGCTGGTGTGATTGCCGCGCTACACTGTGATGTGCCTTTTGATGTGTATAATCTGGGCAATTCATCGCCTGTCGAGTTGATTGCATTTGTGCGGCTCCTCGAGCGTATCACCGGCTTGACAGCACATATTGATCATCAGCCGTTACCGGCAGCCGATCCACCGCGCACCTTTGCAAATATCACCAAAGCACAGGAACACCTAGGATTCAAACCGCAAACGCCACTCGAGGTCGGGTTGGCACATTTTTGGGAATGGTACCGTGGCGAATATGGATGTTAACAAACCGGTAGGGACAGAGGAACATGGGTTTTCATTGGTTGATGCGTTGCGTCGACCACGGACGTGGGTGTCGTTTGGCTTGGCGGTCATGCTGATCTTCTTCATTTTTCGTAGTCTTGATGTGAGTGTGGCTGAGACGGTTGCCGTGATGCGTCAGACGGATGTGCCGTATTTGCTATTAGCACTGGGCATCTTCTATTTGACTTTCCCGTTGCGTGCCATACGCTGGCGAATGTTACTTGAACATTCAGATATTGCACCCCGCACTGCCAGATCAAGTTGGGCGTCGCTCCCTGCATTGATGGAGTATATCTATCTGTCGTGGTTTGTGAATGTGATTGTGCCTGCCAAGTTGGGCGATGTCTATCGTGGTTATTTGCTCAAGCACAACGGCAAAGTATCATTCTCATCGACCATTGGCACAATCTTTGCCGAGCGACTGCTTGATATGCTGGGGTTGTTCACTTTTTTGACTATCTCGGGTTTAACCTTGTTTGGCACCCATTTGCCCGACGAGATGCAGTGGTTGTTTGTCGTGGGTGCAGCGCTAGTCGTGATGATTATTGCCGGTCTTGCAAGTCTGCGCTGGCTTGGTCCATTGTTGGTACGCTTTGTACCCGAACGCCTCAAGGCGCGCTATCAACGCTTTTCTGAATCGGCGTTACAATCGTTCCAACCACGCATATTACCCAATTTGATAGGTTTGACAATGTTGGTCTGGTTGCTCGAGGGATGCCGACTTTACTTTGTCATTGAGTCGATGCACCGCCTCGGTGTCGATTTACCGTTGGCGCTGGTAGTATTTGTCTCGCTGGCGTCGTCATTGCTGACGGTAGTGCCGTTCACTCCTGCAGGGCTTGGCTTGGTCGAGGGAGCTGTTACGGCGGTACTTGTCACCGTGGTGATGATGGACAGCCATGTGGCATTAGCGGTGACACTGCTCGATCGATTGATTAACTTTTGGAGCATCATTGTCTTTGGCTTGATGTTGTACCTTGTGAGTAAGCGCCGATGACAATTCGTGTGGCAATTGAATATACCGCTGGGGCATGGCAAGGCGCCGGAATTGGTCGTTATACACGTGAGTTGGTGCGGCATGTGATGCAACAGGCACCAGCAGAGTATGCGTTTATCTTGGTTTACGCCGCCGGGTGGCCAGGTACAGCTGTACCGTATCAGCATGAAATTGATGGTTTGTGCCAGGTGCGCCCGACGACGCGCACGGTAGCTATCCCTTTGCCATCGCGACGACTTACACAACTGTGGCATCGTCTCAAGGTGCCGTTGCGGATTGAGTGGCTGACTGGTCACGTTGATCTTGTGCATGCACCAGATTTTGTGTTGCCACCGACGGCCAAACCAGGGCTAGTGACGATTCACGACTTATCGTATTTGGTGCACCCCGAATGTGCGGTTCCTGGTGTGGCCCGCTATCTGCGTGAGGCTGTACCGCCGTCGATTGCTCGTGCCGATGCGGTCTTCGCAGATTCAATCGCCACCAAAAACGACGTTGTGCGCTTGCTCGGCGTCGCCGATACAGATGTCGAGGTTGTCTACGCTGCTGTCGCCCCACGCTTTCATCCCATGGATGAGACACTAATTGCCCCGATTCGGCAAAAGTACGACCTGCCTGAACGCTTTTTGCTGGCTGGTGGGACGCTTGAACCACGCAAAAACTATGTGCGTTTATTTGAGGCGTATGCCCATGCGTTGCGCGATTATCCGCTCCCCCCACTGGTGGTATTTGGCCGGCGTGGCTGGATGTACGAGGAGATTATTCGTGCGCCAGCACGTCTTGGAATTAGCGCACATATTCGCTTTGTTGACTTCATAGATGACAACGACCTACCTGCGTTGTATAATCTTGCTTGGGCCTTTGTTTATCCATCGATTTATGAGGGGTTTGGCCTCCCGCCGCTTGAGGCAATTGCATGTGGCACGCCGACATTAGTGTCAAACGTGTCAAGCTTGCCCGAGGTGGTCGGTGATGCAGCCATTCAGGTTGCTCCTGATGATATATCGGGGATGGCAGCTGGTCTGGTTCGTTTGACCAATGACAATCATCTGCGTGCAGTGTTGCGCCAGGCAGGGCCAGTGCAGGCCAAGACATTTACTTGGGAGGCGGCAGCCCAACAGGTGCTCCGCCAATACGCTCGCCTTGCTTCAATGCAAGAGCACACGCAGTAAGGATCACGTATCCATGGCACCACACGGTAATAATCTTCCAACGGGAGTCATGCTCGAGGCTCAAGATGAGCGCGATCGACTGGCGCTCGGATTATCGAAGTACGCATCCCCGTTCGCTGCAATGTTGACGGGCCATATCTTAGCGGCAATTGCCGTTGGCAATGCCCGCGTCGGCTGGGGCTGGTCGGTGTTGTCGCTGGTGATTCAGCTCTTACCTGCAATGACGTTGTATCGCATTCGCATGCGTCAAGGGCGCTATAGCGACCCTGACATGTCACGCCGTTCCGACCGCAACGAAATGTATGTTGTTGGTGGGATTTCATTGGTCACATCTGTGGTAGTATTGTACCTGGCCAATGCCCCCGCACCTGTACTTGCTCTTGCCATCAGCTATACCGCAATTGCGGTGGCGAGTGGCGTGGTCAATATGTGGTGGAAAATCAGTATGCACGCTTCGGCGATAGCTGCAGTGGCGACCCTTGCAACGATGCAATCGCGCAGCCTCGGAGCCGTTATGTGGGTGTTAGTCGTGGCAGTCCTCTGGGCCCGGTTGCATACGCGCAACCATACATTAGGCCAAGTGATTGCTGGGACCATTCTTGCCACGACGGTGGTCTATGGGGTCTTTCGCTATATCGTTGTCTCGCTTCCGTAGCATAAGGAGAGTTTGTTGTGACCAAAGTCAAAATTACCAAGGGTAAGTACAATCATCTATTGGCATGTTCGGATGATCATGGCGTGATTGCGGCCGCTGCTGCAGATCAGCGTGGCTCATTGCAAAAGGCAATCGCCAAGTCACGTGGTGCCGACGGCAAAGCCACCGCACAAGATTTGAGCAACTTCAAGACCAGCGTGACCCGCATCTTGACTCAGCACTCAAGTGCTATTTTGATGGACCCCGAGTACGGCATGGACGCCATCAAGGCTCGCCAAGCAGGATCAGGCGTGTTGGTCTCATACGAGAAGACCGGCTACGATGCGAACGTCAAAGGTCGATTACCTGATTTGTTGCCAGAGTGGAGCGTCAAGCGTATCGTTGAACTCGGCGGTAACGGCGTCAAGATTTTGCTCTATTACAATCCATTCGACGACGCCAAGATAAACACCATCAAGCATGCGTTCATCGAGCGCATCGGCGCCGAGTGTGCCGCCAACGACATTCCATTCTTCCTTGAGCCATTGGCCTATGACGACGAAATTGGCGACGAGAAGGGCTTTGAATTTGCGAAGGTCAAGCCCAAGTACGTGACCGCCTACATGCAGGAGTTCTCCAAGCCCCGCTACGGCGTCGATATCCTCAAGGTTGAGGTGCCCGTCAACATTTCCCATGTTGAGGGTACCCGTGCATTCAACGGCCAGAAGGCCTACTCAATCAGTGAGACGATGAACTTCTTCCGCGAGGCCGGTGAGGCTGCCAGCAAGCCGTTCATTTACTTGAGTGCCGGCGTGACCGACGAGATATTCCGCGAGACGCTTGAGATTGCCGCCGAGGCTGGCACACAGTTCTCTGGTGTGTTGTGTGGTCGTGCGACCTGGCAGGATGGTATTCCAGTCTATGCCACCAAGGGTGCCGATGCGCTCGATGAGTGGTTGCTCGACCGTGGCGTTGCCAACGTCAAGGCTCTCAACGAGGTCTTAGCCAAGGGTGCCAAGCCATGGTGGGATTTCTACGGTGGTAAGGGGAACATCGAGGTCGTTGATCAGGTTATCAGCTAATTCTGATCATTGAGTAGAATGCGGGAGACGATGCATGGCATCCTCTCCCGCATTAGTATATGTGAGGGTATGTGTTGGCTGAATTACGCGATGTGTCATTGCGAGGCGTATATAATGTGCGCGACTTGGGTGGATTGCCAACGAGTGATGGCAATACCACGCGTCGTGGTGTCTTTTTGCGCGGAGATTCACCACATCATTTGACATCATCTGCACAGGACACACTAGTGCAACAGTATCAGGTACAAACGGTGATTGATTTGCGCTCCACGCGTGAGTTAATGCAGCTCCCTAACCCATTTGGTCAGGACAATCGAGTGCAATATGTGTCTGTCCCACTCCACACGACTGGGTTGCGCATGCTCGATGTACGTCAGCTTACACACTTGCATCTGTACTATCAATATCTGATCCGTACAGGACGAACACAGTTGCGTACCGTGTTTGAGACACTTGCTGATGCACCAGCAGCTACCTATTTCCATTGTCGTATCGGCAAAGACCGCACAGGGATTGTGACGGCCTTGTTGTTGCAATTGGCCGATGTATCAATCGATGTAATTATTGATGATTATCTACAGACAACAGCCAATATTGTGCCACTGATTGCACAGTATGCCCATGAGCGCCCGTTTTTTATACGAAAAACGCTCTACGAAGGACTGTTTGAGGCCCGTGCGGAGACAATGATACACCTATTGCGCTACGTCCAAGATGCCTATGGTGGTGCTGAGGGCTACCTGTGCCATCTGGGTGTTAATGCGGTGCGTGTTGCCGCCTTGCGCCAAAAATTAACGAAATCTAGATCTGCCTAAAATCTTGACGCGTTGTATGATTTCTTGGAAATCGTTGTACAATAGCATCGTCACTCGACAAATCTCACATACTTTTATCCAAGGAGCGGTCAATGACGACGACACCGCCGATTCGCTGGGGAATTTTGGGAACAGGCCGTATTGCAGGGTTGTTCGCTGATGGCCTGCCTGCGCAAGCCGATGCCACCTTGGTGGCTGTTGGTTCACGCACCGCCGAGTCAGCTCAGCGCTTTGCGAGCAAGTACAATATCCCGCGTATACATGGGAGCTACGAGGCACTAGCGAACGACCCTGAGGTCGATGCGATTTATGTGGCCACCCCACATACTGGCCACATGGAAGAGACCTTGCGCTGTATTGCCGCCGGCAAAGCTGTCTTGTGTGAAAAGCCGTTTGCCGTCAACGCGACTCAAGCTGCCACAATGATTGCAGCTGCCAAAGCAGCCAATGTGCCATTGATGGAGGCTATGTGGACACGCTTTTTACCATCGATTCGCAAAGTCGTCAGCCTTATCAATGAAGGCGCGATTGGCGATGTACGTATGATTCAATCCGACTTCGGTTTCCGTACCGAGGTTAATCCGAGTGGGCGTTTGTTTGATTTGAACCTTGCTGGTGGTGGTTTGCTCGATGTCGGTGTCTACTGTGTCTCACTCTCCGTCATGTTGATGGGCGAGGCCAAGAGTGCCACCGGCGTGGCTGATATCGGTGCAACGGGTATCGATGAGCAAGCTGCGGCCGTGATGGGCTTTGATAATGGTCGCATTGCCTACTTCTCAACAGGTGTGCGTACGAGTACTCCGATGGAGGCCACCATTCTTGGCACCGATGGCTGGATTCGTATCGAGTCACCGTGGTTTGTCGCCAAAACAATTACTCTGCATAAGGGTGGTAAGAGCGAGACAATCGAGGTGCCGTTTGATGGCAATGGCTATCACTACGAGGCTGCCGAGATTGGTCGGCTGATTCGTGCCGGCAAAATCGAAAGCGATATCATGTCGTGGACCGATACGATGCGCACCATGGAGGCCTTAGACCGTATTCGTGCCGTGTGGGGCCTGAAATATCCAATGGAATAGGTCGGTGTATGCCGTATTTATACATATGCGGCATCAATATTATTGCGATAACATATGCGTGTATTGTCGCATGACCATGCGACACAAGTACATTCACTAAAGGAGAATGTCATGCAGTATGGTAAGATTCCTGGCATTGAGAAGCCAGTGTCGCGCTTGGTACAGGGTAGCATCATGATTAACTCGGCCAGCGTGCCTGAGTGCTTCTACCTGCTTGATGCAATTTTGGAGATGGGCTGTAATACGTTCGATACGGCTCACGTCTACGGTAGTGGTGACAACGAGCGTACGTTTGGTCGTTGGCTGCGTGAGCGTGGCAATCGTAATAAGGTCAACATCATCGGTAAGGGTGCCCACCACAGCGGCGATCGTAAGCGCGTCACTCCGTGGGATATCACCAGCGATATTTATGACTCATTGGCTCGCTTTAAAGTCGATCACATTGATATCTATCTACTGCATCGTGACGATCCTGCGCTGCCTGTGGGACCCATCATCGAGACGCTCAACGAACACCTCAAGGCTGGTCGTATTTTGGCATACGGTGGTTCGAATTGGAGTCATCAGCGTGTTGCTGAGGCCAATGAGTATGCGGCGAAACACGGCTTGGCTCCGTTTGTAGCGAGTAGCCCTAATTTTGCTCTTGCTGTTCAGCAAAAAGAGCCGTGGGAAGGGTGTGTTAGCATTAGTGGCGACAATGGTGTGGCCTCGCGTGAGTACTACCAGAAGCTGAATATGCCACTCTTCACCTGGTCGAGCTTGGCTGGCGGCTTCTTCTCAGGGCGGTTGCGCCGTGACAACATCGAGACATTTGAGTCTTATCTCGATAAGTTGGCTGTCGAGGTCTATGCCAACGACGATAACTTCAAGCGCCTTGATCGCGTGCAACAGTTGGCCGAGGAGAAAGGGTTGACTATCCCACAAATCGCGACTGCGTATGTGATGAGCTATCCGCTCAACATCTTTGCGTTGGTAGGGTGTCAGACTGCCGACGAGTTCAAAGATAATATGCAGGCGAGTGAGTTGCGCTTGACCGCAGCCGAGATGGCGTGGCTCGAACTCAAGAGCGATGCACGTTAGCCCATTCGTATCAGCAAACAGGGGGTGCCGGATGCGGTGCCCCCTGTTTGTGTGCCGTTTGCACGCGTTCATAATTTGTGATAACTTTTTCAAAGGGATGTTATAGTTGACGGACTTACACACGATGAAGTATTCGTTTTTCTGGCGGGTAATGACACTCATGCTGGCCATGTCAGTGGTGTGGGGCTGTGGGAGCAGTAGCCTAGCTGACACAGATGCACCACAGAATAACCAATCCGATCCGGTTGCGCCAACCACAATCCCCACGACTATTGTCAACGAACGCGTTTCTGCGGGTGTAACACTCGATTCATTTAACATGGCTGGTCTTAATCGTGACCAGTTGCTCCAAATTCTCCAGACGTATTCATTGCCCTCACAAGTTATTGAAATTCGTGCCGGAGAGCTACAAGAACGAGTAGTGTTCAAGGGCCTTAAAATTGACGAAGAAGCAACCACAGAACATCTCCTTGAGGCCGAACCCAATACCAAAGTCGAGCCGGTGATGCGCATCGATGCAAGTGAGGTCCGTGGCCAACTTGTACTGATTAACGAAAAAGTGCGCGAAATGACCGGTGGTCCAGCGACAATCGAGTCAGGGAGTAGTGTCTACGTGCGTCAGTTTAAGACGTCACAAGCACAGACCATAGATCTTGCCGCAGCTGAGACGCTATTTATTGACGCAATTGATAGCAATCAAAAAATACTCAACCTGCCAATTATTACTGACCCTAATCGGGTGTCCCCTACTGCTGATCAACTTCAGCTTGCCATAAACGAAATGGCAGCCAATTGGCCGGGCGTAGTTGGGATCTATGTATACGATATTGATAACGATCAGGTTGTTGCCAAACTCAATGAGATGAGTGTGTTTTCGGGCGCAAGCGTCATGAAGGTTGCAATTTTGTTGAATGCCTATGCCAACAATACGGCATTTGATGATGAGGCTAATGAGTGGATGCGCCAGATGATTGTCGTCAGCGATAATATCGCTGCTAATCGGATGTTGGCTGTATCAGTCGGAGGTCTCAGTACCGAGGATGCCTATCGTGGTACACAACGCATGAATGCCATGTTTAAGGCGCTCGGTTTACAATTTACCTATCAAAATTTACCGTATGAGGCGCGTGATTATTTGATAGGGTTACTTAATTATGACATCGCACGCGGTCCAAAAATCGAAGGACCACCCCCGCATACCGATGCCGACCCCATGTTGCGTACCACTCCCGCCGAGATGTCCAAGGTCTTCTTGGAGATCTACCGCTGTAGTCAGGGTACAGGCGCATTACTTGCACTATATCCTGAGACCCTCACTGCTGATCGATGTATCGAAATGCTCAATTTGATGCGTCGTAATGGCGATTTCACCCGTATGATGTCTGGTCTCCCTGAAGGGGCTATTTCGGCACGAAAAAGTGGCTGGATTGAGGACATGCAGGCCGATGTTGGGATTGTTACGACACCAGCAGGACGTAACTTTTTGATGGCCATTTACGTCTATCGACCAATTACGGCTGAGATTGGGAATTTGCCTGACGATATTGCTGCCGAGGCTATTGGTGGATTTGCTCGATTGATTTATAGCGCATTTGAGCCATTAGAATGACATTGTATGATAGGTACGTCATGTGCTTGTCATGTTTATAGCTTGACAACATTGCGGTTTTACGAGTATTTTGGAAGTATACGACACGGCGTAGCAGTGCTGTGTGTATAGATATATTGTATGTGACACATCGTTGTAATAGTGAGTACGTGGTTTTGATGTGTCGCCAATGGAGAGATTCATGCAGAATAGTTGGTCTCGAGTTGTCGTGGTTATGATGGCACTGGTTATGGTAATGGTTCTGTTGCCCTTCGGTGTGGAGGCCCAAGAGGCACCTCCTATCTCGGATGGGGCCCAGAACGATAATCCATCTGCTCCTGTGCCAACCCAGGCCCCCCCAGCTTTCCAACAAGGATATGCACCAACCTACACGGTACGTGCTACCCGTGAGGGTCTAGTTGGTTATCGCACCGCAAACGGCTATCGTATCCCAGAGCGTGCGTGGTTTGTAGCATTACCCTCATGGAAAGTGCTTTCAAGTCAAGGTGGTAACGAGTTCCAAGTGCGTGTGACCTACCAAGATAAGAGCATTGTGTTACCCGTTTGGGATGTTGGTCCGTGGAACACCAACGATGAATACTGGACGCCTGAGCGCCGGTTCTATCGTGACTTGCCAGTTGGTATGCCGATGGCGCAAGCTGCTGTCGACTTTGGGTATAACGGCGGTCTCGACATGTTTGGTCGCAAAATTACCATTGGTAACGGTATCGATATTGCCGACGGTGCCTTCTGGGATGGTCTCGGTATGCGTTCAAATGACTGGGTTCGTGTCACGTACTTGTGGATGGGGCTCGATCCTGGCCCACAAGGTGTTGCTGATTCCGCCGCTGCCAATGCAGCATACCCACCAGGGACGGTCATTATTGACAATGTCGGTAGTGGTAACTATACCAGCGCAGCCAAAGTTGAGTGGTACGAGGAGTTCTGTGGCTTGAATGGTACCCATCAGTGGACCTATGGCACGAACAATCCTGAGTTCAGCGAGAATACTGCGAGCTGGAGTACCGATTTGACGCAGTTTGGCTACTACGAGGTTATGGCTTTCATTCCACCATGTGGCAAAAGTGCAACCCGCGCAGCCATCTACCGCCTCGGATTTAGTGGTACGGAGCGCGAAGTGTGGGTGGATCAAGCCATTCAAAGTGGTCGTTGGGCCTCATTGGGTGTCTATAACATGACGCCTGGACCAGCCAACGTACGCTTGACCGACATCACTGGCGATACGGGCGGTAGTGTGCGCTTTGACTCAGTCATGTGGGTACCACGCTATGACTCAATGGCTCCCGTGTCTTGGATCAAAGAAATCAAGCCTATGGATGGCGGTGCCTACTATGTGGAGTGGGGTGGTATTGACGACGTCAGCGGCATCATGTCATTCGATGTTCAGTATCGTAATGTCGACGGTGGTGACTGGACCGATTGGCAGATGGGGACTTGGGCGGGTGCTGCCCTCTTCTCACCGCCGAGCAGTGGAACGTTTGAGTTCCGCGTACGCTCGCGCGACTGGATGACCAAAGAGGGAACCTGGGATCAAGATCCCGTCACAATGAAGAGCGTTGTGGTACCATAAAACGTAGCTGGAGGATGCAACGGGGCCGTCCGCGACGGCCCCGTTTTTGATTGTGATGTAAGTAGAACACCGCTATGAATTACTTAATTGATGGACATAACTTAATTGGTAGCATGCCCAATATCAGTTTGAGTGACGACAACGATGAGTTCAAGCTGGTGTTATTGTTGCGTAAGATTGCCGTCAGCAAAAAAAATCGCCAGATCTTGGTTGTGTTTGATCGCGGCGTCTATGGACACCAACAGAGTCTCAACGGCTACGGCGTGACGTGTCACTTTGCCTTATCACCCGAAGATGCCGATACCCAGATTATTCGCCGCATCAAAGGCCTGCCTAAACCCAAAGAATGGGCGCTCGTCACTGCTGATCGACGAATTATTGATGTGGCACATCAATATGGCGTACGACATATGCCCAATCAATTGTTTGTATCGCAATTATTGCGCAAAGAAAGCACGCAGGCCGATATCCACGATGAGAAGCCCGAGGTTCCGCTCTCTGCTTTGCAAATTGAACAATGGCGGATAGAATTAAATTTGCCTGCAGAAGTGAGTGATGAACAATTGCTCTTACAAGAGAGTATGCGTGATTTGTCACCGAAAAAACGCAAGAAATAATCGCGCAAAACAAAGGAATAACGAGGGCACTAATGCCAGTTTATCTGATTGACCAAAATCGCCAGAGTGTCTTTGGGAATCCCATCTCCAGCATCGATGATGCGACACTATCTCAGTATCATAGTGTGGTATATGATGGGTGTGAGTTTGGCTGTGATTATTGCACTGGTTGGAGCTTGTCAATGCGCTCTCTGACTGAAAGCGTGCGCATGATGCCGAATATTTCGATACGCGCCAAAGATGAGCTTGCCCTAATGCACCGTGATGACGTGATTGGGCTCATTGCAGATAGTGATCCATATCAACCTGCAGAATCAACGTATCGTCGCACGCGACATGTGTTGAGGGCGTGCGTTGAGGCCCAACAACCTGTCGTTATTATGACCAAAAGTCCGCTGATCATGGAAGACATCGAGTTAATTCAACAGTTACATGCTGATCGGTTTGTTATGGTCATTGTAACGATTATCTCCCATAACGCTGAAGTACAATCACGCTTTGAGCATAAATCGCCATCAACGGATGAACGATTGAACTTGATTCGTCAACTCAAACGTTACGATATTCCGGTGGGTGTGGCAATGCAACCCTTGATTCCGTATGTCAATGACACAGACTATGCAATCAGACGCCTGCTTGAGATGATTGGCGCTGCTGGTGCCGATTTTGTTTATTGGGATTATCTGCAGGTGGTCAATTCACGACATTATCAGCGGATTAATGAGTCATTGATGTGGATGGGCAACTATCCGCCATCGTATCTACGCGATTTGTATGGCAACGATACCGTCATTAATCAGGCATATCGCAATGAGCGAAATCAAGTGCTCTTGCAGATGTGTGATTCGTTCCAGTTGCCGATTCGTCTGCCGTTTAGTTATTATGCGACCCGGTTTTCGCGTGAGCGGAGTGTCGCCTATTTGTTGGCACAACATGCAAGCCGTGATGCATTGATGGGACGGGATGTGCTGGCGGAACAAAGTCGCACACTTGCGCAACGGGTATTTCATGGTGAGTGGCCAATGTCGGTGCTCCAAAAACATCCGAGTTATTCAGTATTTCAACTGTAGTTTGACGGTATACCGTATATCAATGAATGACCGTTTTTATCCGATGGCTATGGTATAATTCTTCACGTATGATGGCTTAGTGACGGGGTTATGTACATGGCTGGAGATGGGAACACCATGGTACGTTGGATCGGTGCAACGTTTACCGCCGCAGTGTTGATGGCTTGTGGCAATATCGGTGATATCACGTTATTACCACGTGAGACCGTACCGGCATTGTTATACATTACTCCTGCACCGACGCTCGATGTCAATGCAACAGTTACTGCGTATGCCCAAGCGATTATCCCATCACCAACCCCGAGTGGCATGTATGTCATCAAATCCGGAGACACACTGAGTGCTATTGCAGCTGATTTTGGTTCAACTGTCGAGGAGATCATGACGTTGAACAACATTACAAACCCTGAGACCATCCAAATTGGTCAGACAATTATTATTCCATCGCTCGTCGATCGTACCCCGATTCCTGCGCCAACATTTGGTCCACAAGATACGCCTACTGTGCTCCCCACCGATACACCCATGCCTGTGACTGAAATAACCGCCACGCCTACCTCGTGAGAATGCCCATGGTGTTACCGCATACGGTTCAGTTGATTTTGATGGGACCACCAGGAGCAGGGAAGAGTACCGTAGCGCATGCGCTCGCTGAGTATATCTCGGTTAATATCATCTCTACCGGCGTTTTACTACGAGCCGAAATAGCTACTGGATCCGCACTTGGACATGAGATTGCTGCCGCCATCGACCACGGCAACTATGTCACTGATACACTGATAAATCAAGTTCTTACCCAGCACTTGGCGCACCTCCCAACCGACAAGGGACTTATCCTTGATGGATATCCACGCACGCTCAGTCAAGCATATTACTTGCCCGAGTTGTTGGCTACATGCGGTCGTACGTTGACGCGAGTTATTGAACTTGATGTGCCTGATGTTGAATTGATTCGTCGTTTGAGTGGTCGCCGTATGTGTGTATCTGACCATGGTACATTCCCTGTCCACATTGATGATCCGGCAGCATTGGCTGAATGTGCCGCACATGGTGGTTCGTTACAGATCCGCCCAGATGATGAGGCCGATGTGGTACGTCACCGTATCGATGTCTATAACAGAGCGACTGAGCCGTTGATTGCATTCTATCGACAACAAGGAATGTTACTGCAGATTGATGGTAATGCCCCTGCCCCCGTCATTGCTCGGCATGTGTTGGAGCAACTCTCATGACTGCTTCATTGCGCATTCTCATTGTGGCTGCCGAGATGACACCTTTTGTCAAAACGGGTGGATTAGCTGATGTTATTGGTGCGCTGCCAAAGGCACTAGTGGCTGCTGGACATGATGTACGCGTTGTTATCCCGCGGTATGGATGGATTGATGTGACACAATTTGACTTGTCATTTGCTCACCATGTGTCTGTACCAACAAATGACGAAGTTGATGTCGCTTCCATTTACACCACGACTATCCACGGGATTTCGGTATGGTTTGTTGATTATCCGACATTTTTTGATCGCGATGGCGTCTCCATGTATGACGATGACGATCATCGGTTTATTTTCTTTTGTCGGGCGGCACTCGAGAGTTGTCGACATGCTGCATGGCAGCCTGACGTGATTCACTGCCATGACTGGCACACGGCAATTATTCCTAATTGGCTACGGACAACGCTGGCTGACGATTTGTTTTTTGCACAGACGGCGTCGCTCTTAACCATCCACAACCTTGCGTTCCAAGGTGTGTTTGGTCATCGGGTACTCGAGATTGCCGGCGTGCCGGCCCTTGATTTTGCAGTCAACGAATCAATAGATGCGCGTAACTCGGTAGCGCTCCTCGGTCGTGGTATCTACTATGCGGATATCATCAATACCGTGAGCCCGAGTTATGCCAATGAAATCCTTGAACCAGCTGCTGGTGCCGGGCTAGACGGCATGTTGCGCGCGCGCCATGATCGGTTATATGGTGTTTTGAACGGCATCGATGGTGAGCTATATAACCCGGCCGTGGATACGACGATTGCCGCCCCCTATTCAACTGATAATCTCAATGGCAAAATGCAATGTAAGTTGGCACTGCAACAGGAGTTGGGACTGACTGTACAGACTGATATACCGGTACTGAGTGTCATATCGCGCTTGACGAACCTCAAAGGATATGACCTGATTGATGAGCTCATTGAGCCATTGTTGCAACAACACATGATCCAGATTGTGGTGATGGGGACCGGTCAACAACGATTCCATGCGCGTCTGCATGAGTTGCGTGCGCGTTACCCCAACCAAATTGCATTTCGTCTAACATTTGACGAAGCACTCGCGCATCGCATCATTGCCGGCGCAGATTGTTTTTTGATGCCATCACGTGTTGAGCCGTGTGGCACAGGCCAGATGGTTGCTATGTGTTATGGCACAGTGCCGATTGTGCGGGCAACCGGTGGTTTGCGTGATACGGTGGCCAATTATCATGCCCAAAGCAATTACGGCACCGGGTTTGTGTTTGATGATGCGACCGTAGCATCCCTGCACGATGCGATTCATCGTGCGTTGTCCGTCTATTTGGATCCGCCACAATGGCGGATGCTAATGATGCGTGGTATGTTGAGTGATTTTACGTGGCAAGTGGCTGCACTGCGCTACGTGGATCTATATCGACGGGCAATAGCCGCTCGTCAACGATCGTGATACTGAAAGGAACAACGATGTCCGTGTATCGTGAAAAAGCTGATCAAGCAAGCGCCCTCCTTCAAGAATTTGACTTGGATTGTTGGTTGACCTTTGTGCGAGAAACCGTTGTATCGCCTGACCCTGGCATTGAACTCGCCATTGGTAGCGACGTGACCTGGCCTTCGGCCTTTATCTTCACTCGTGATGGTCGTCGTATTGCCATTGTGGGACGTTATGATGTGCCGGGTGTGGCAAGCTACGGTGTCTGTACCGAGATTATTAGCTACGATGCTGGTATCCGCGAGCAACTCGTCAAAATCTTGACCGAGATTAATCCAAAGAACATTGGTCTTAACTACAGCCAAGATGACAAAACTTCAGATGGACTAACGGTCGGTATGTACCTGATGCTCCAGAATTTGCTCAAGGGCACTCCCTACATTGATCGTCTTGTCAGCGCTGGCCCACTCCTGAGTGCCCTGCGCGCGCGTAAGACCGGTGGCGAGATTGCTTTGATCAAGGCTGCTATCGACACCACCGAAGAGATTGTCGATTTGATTACCGCCCAGATTCAAGTGGGCAAGAGCGAGAAGGACATCGGCGACTTTGTGCATGCCGAGTTCAAACGACGTGGTCTGCCATCAGCGTGGTCATGGGATGGCTGCCCCATCGTCAACAGCGGTCCTGATTCAGCTGTTGGACATGGCGTACCAAGCGCCGATATCAAGATTGAGCCAGGCCACATCGTGCATATCGACCTCGGTGTGCAACAAGAAGGTTACTGCTCCGATATTCAACGCTTGTGGTACGTGCGCCGTCCTGGTGAGACCGGCTTACCACCTGAGATTCAACGCGCATTTGATACCGTACGTCAGGCCATCCGCGAGGGTGCCAAAGCCTTGCGCCCTGGTGCAAAGGGCTATGAGGTCGACCAAGTGGCGCGTGACGTCATCGTTGATGCTGGCTACCCCGAGTACATGCACGCCTTTGGCCATGGCCTCGGCAAAGCATGTCACGACGGTGGTCCGCTGCTTGGCCCCCGTTGGGAGCGCTACGGTAATACACCTGATATGCTGATTGAGGTCGGTAACATCTATACCCTCGAGTTGGGTGTCGAGACCTCGGCTGGCTATGTCGGCCTCGAAGAGGATGTACTTGTCACCGAGGATGGCGTTGTCTTTCTCTCCAAAGAACAAACCGAAGTCCGCATGATCTGATTGCTACGGTGAGGTATGCAGATGGGGGCACAACTGTGCCCCCATCTGCATACCTTTTTTACCGCCAGCGTCATCCACAACCCCGTCATTGCATGGCCGAGCGGGCCGTGCAATCTTCTTCTTGGGAGCGTAGGCCCGTATTGACCAGCACGGTGGGCACGAAACCCAAGGAGGAGACTACTTCCTAGCCCTACAGATGAATACATCACTTGGCATTTGCCTGTACAGTAAATGTACATCAAATATAGAGTAAATGCGTTGTTTTGCGCATGGGAATGCAAAAAGTCGGGTGCTATACTGTGCTCGTAACGACTCCGCACTACGGGTACGTACCCCACTTTTACCAACGTCTTTCAGCATGGTAGTGCAAAGTAAAGACTACGGAGGCCACAATGAATGCAGTGTTGCGTGCATTACGGGGAATCGTATTTACCCTGCGCCTTGCTATTCCCAAAATCGGGGCTGGCTGGATGTTTGCGTTGTTGACGAGTAATTTCAACCGCATTTCGATTTATGAATTAGGTGTGGCTGCAGCCGTCATCACGACGATGATTGGCATGCACCACTTTTTGTCGCCGTTCCAGGTAGTGATTGGGCGATTGGCCGATCGTTATCCGATTATGGGCTACCGGCGCACGCCATACTTTTTGTTGGGTGGGTTGTTGTCAAGTACGGCGTTCGTCTTTTTGCCCGGTGTGGCACAGTCGATGGGCCAAGGGCAGGGCTGGGCTTTTGTAGCTGGCTTCGGCTTGTTGTTCTTGTTTGGTGTCGGTATTGCCGCCACGGGTGATTCACATCACTCCTTGATTGCCGAGGTAACGACGCCAGAGCGTCGTGGCATTATTGTGGCTGTGGTTTGGACATTCACGATTATCAGTGCCATTGCCGCAGCGATTGTCATCAAAGCCAACATGGGTGGCGAGTTTCAGATATCCCAGATGCAGGCGCTGTATCAGTTGACACCGTTGGTAGTCTTTATTGCTGCGTTGCCCATATTCGGCCTCGAAAAGAAGCGTTCAACTGTTGAGCTACAAGCCCTGGCAGCCAGTTCAGTTGGTGCGGGCGTTTCACCCTTTAAGTCATTGGGCGTGGCCTATGATCTGCTCAAGACTAATGCTCAGGTGCGCGCATTTTTTGGCTTTGTCTTCTTCTCGATCTTGGGTATCTTCTTGCAGGATGCCATCCTCGAGGTATACGGGGCCGAGGTCTTTGGCATGTCTATTGCTGAGACCTCATCATTCAATGCGACGTGGGGTGGTGGTGTCTTAGGTGGCATGATTGTTATGGGCGTGTTGAGCAGTGTGACGCGCATCCACAAGAAGACGATCGGCATACTTGGCGGGCTAGGTACGGCCTTTGGGCTTGGATTGTTGACCTTGTCGGCCATGATGGGTATGCGCGAGTTGCTCAATCCTGCCTTGTTGACGATGGGCGTCTTTACCGGGTTCTATAACGTTGGTGCCTTGTCGATGATGATGGACATGACAGTCGAGGGATCAACGGGTCTCTACATGGGCATGTGGGGCATGGCCCAGGCGTTTGGTACGGGTGCTGCTTCGTTCCTGAGTGGGACACTCAAGACCGTCTTGATTGAGACTGGCTTGTTTGGACCATCCATCGGCTATACGATGATCTTCGGGATTGAGGTTGTCTTGATGATCGTAGGTGTGGCGGTGTTGCGCTCGGTCGACATTCAGGAGTTCAAGTCATTGACGCGCAGCGATTTGACGTTGGCCATGGAGAACGGTTCGACTGCATAATCAAGGACGAGGGAGTGGGGTATGGCCAAGTTTGACTTTCAACATGTGGCAAGTCAGTACGACGACATTCATGTGCATTCACCCGAGGTCTCACAGTCAATCGGCGCCTATTTGGTGCGTCGTGTAGGAGCTGGCCGCCGCATCCTCGAAATTGGTATCGGCACTGGGCGCATTGCGCGCCCGGTGCTTGATCACGGCTGTGAGGTCGTCGGTTTTGATATATCACACGGGATGTTGGCCGTCGCCCAAAAGCGCCAGATTCACAATCTGCTGATTGCCGACATGATGACACTGCCGTTTGTGGATGCCAGTTTTGATGCCACGCTCGCCGTGCACGTGCTCCATCATGCGCCTGATTGGCGGGTGGCCTTGCGCGAGTCGGTGCGGGTGCTCAAGCCTGGCGGATTGTTCATTGAGGGGCGCGATTGGAACGATCCATCCTCGTGTGCCATGCGCATGCGCCACAAAATGCGCGAGGTGATTATGCAGCTCTCGCCGGGCATCCGTCCACCGGGGGCCGGTGCTGCCAAGCAACAGTTTTTGGCAGAGCTAGGTGGTATCAGCCACCCCGAGGAAGTTGCGACGAGTTGGCAGGCTGTGACGTCGCCAGCTGAGGTACTCGCCGGCATGTATGCGCGCAACGACTCTGAGACATGGGCGATTGACAGCGAGTTACTCAATGCCACGCTTGCCAGAGTCGATGAGTGGGCTCGCAGCGAGTGGCCTGACTTCGAGACTCCAGTGCCGTTTGAGCGGCGCTTCATGGTAGGCATCACAGAGATTCATCATCCATCGGCGCAGCCCGAGCAGGCGTTGGCCGTGTAGCTTTTTTGTGCAAAAAAGAAGGAATGCGGATATGTCGCACGACACGACGAGTAGCGCCAAGCAACACCCAGTTTTTCCGTTTAGTGCAATCGTAGGTCAAGCTGAGCTCAAACTCGCCTTGATTCTCAACGTCATCGACCCATCGATTGGTGGGGTGATGATTATGGGCCATCGTGGTACGGCCAAAAGTACAGCAGTGCGCGCATTGGCCAGCATGTTGCCCCACGTCAAAATGGCGGCCGGTTGCCCATACAACTGCGACCCGATTCACCCCTCGCCGATTTGCCCGCATTGTGCCGGGCAGAGCAAGGGCAAAGCGGTGACGCAGGCGGTGCCGGTGGTCGATTTGCCCCTCGGCGCTACTGAGGACCGTGTGGTGGGGGCGCTCGACATCGAACGTGCCTTGGTTGACGGCGTGCAAGCATTTGCGCCGGGGCTCCTCGCTCGGGCAAATCGTGGCTTTTTGTATATCGACGAAGTCAACCTGCTCGAGGATCACTTGGTCGACCTGTTGCTCGACGTGGCCACCTCGGGCGTGAATCTGGTCGAGCGCGAGGGCATGAGCGTGCGCCACCCGGCCCGATTTGTGCTGGTGGGGAGTGGCAATCCGGAGGAGGGCGATTTGCGCCCGCAGTTGCTCGACCGCTTTGGTTTGCATGCGCGCATCACCACGATTACGGATATCCACGAGCGCGTCGAGATTGTGCGTCGTCGCAGGGCTTACGACCTTGATCCGGCCGGGTTTGTGACGCAGTGGGACAAAGAGCAACAGAAATTGGCGCGGCGCATCAAGGCCGCCCAAAAGCTCATCCCCGATGTCGCAATTCACGACTCAGCCTTGTATGCGGCTGCGGAGTTGTGTGCCTTGCTGGCGATTGACGGTCATCGTGGCGAGCTGACGCTGACGCGTACGGCAGGGGCGCTGGCCGCCTACGAAAAGCGGACCGAGGCTAAGGCCGATGATGTGCTGCGGGTGGCCAATTTGGCCCTGCGCCATCGGTTGCGCAAAGACCCGCTCGAGAGTGCCGGCGACGAACAACGCATCGCCCGGGCCATCGCCGACATCAAGGCGCATGGACTGGTGGCCGCGTAGGGTCATATACGTGTGGGCGCTCGGTGTCGATATGACGCCGGGCGCCTTTTTGTGTTGGTGGTGGTAATGCTGGCGACATGCCCATCTGGCACACTCTGCGTAATGCTGATGAAAGGATGGTGTGTCATGGCCTATCGCCGACGAAACAGTTTGCGGTTGAAGGGGTATGAATATGGGGTGGGATTTTATGCGGTGGTGATATTGACCGCACAGCGACACCGGCTTTTGGGTGAAATAGTAAATCAGATGATGTATAGGAGTCAGCTAGGTGATGTGGTAAATAAGATGTGGTTGCGTATCTCAGAGATTCATCCGCATGTGATACTGGATGCGTATCAAATCATGCCAGATCATTTCCATGGAATAGTGATTTTGGGGCAGAAGAAGCAAGTGGTCGCTCTGAAGAAAACGGGCGCCCTTTCGGACGCCCTTACGAG